>CAVXNM010000052.1:0-92959 GCA_963763115.1 uncultured Gammaproteobacteria bacterium | reverse complement strand
ACGGTTTGCTGTATATCCCAGTTTTTCGTTGTATCGTCGACGAAGTTCTTTACCGAGATAGAGGAACGCAATTCCAACTGACGGGCGATTTCTTCACGCGCCAAATAAGGTTTAGTGCCATCGGTAATTAAGCGCTCATACGCCACAGTCGCATCCGCACGTGTTTTGTCTTTGGAGTAGCTACTAAATGCGTTACCACTCCCCATGGTCGAAAAACCTAATTCTTCTGGCAGTCTTTCGTTTTTCTTCCCATCTTCAATATCTCGATTATTAGCCAACCGAATAACAGCACATGCCTGATCCTGAAGAAACAGTCGAACCCAATCAGGAATATCTTTTCCGCTGCACAATAGAAATGCCTGCCATGCATAAACAGGATTTTGTGTTGCCGTGTACACGTGTACAGTTGCGCCAAACCGATCAAGTTCCCATCGACCGGAGTATCACTGACTTCTGATAACCAGATTGATGCGGCTTCAAGTGATTCAGCTAGCAATGGTAATGATTTTTTGTCATGTCCCACCTCTAGCCCAGCTTCACCGCATTGAAAAAGTCACGCCGATCCGATGGCATGAATTTCCCGTAATGCTGTTCAATCATCCGAACGGATGTACCGCAGTTCTCAGCGACAACCTGAACCGGCACGCCGGCCAGCAGGGTCTTTGATATGTGGTAGTGACGCAGGGAATAAAAAACCGTCTCACTAGGTAACTTGGCGGCCTTCACGGCATCTTTTATGGGCCGGTGTTGGTGTGATTTCCCCCACGGCTCGCCATCGTCTCGCGGCAGCATGACGGCCTTGGGGAGCTTGTCGCGGGCTTGCTGTTTAAACCATGACAGCGCCACATCGGAGAGATAACAGGTACGCTCCCCGGTCTTGCCATCCATGCGCAAGGTGCCTTGTTCAAGACTCAGATCTTGCACCCGCAGGGCGGTCAATTCGCCATATCGTGCCGCCGGTATAAACTGCCGCCTGTAGGAGCGCCTTGAATGCGCCTGTGGACTTATCCAACAGGGCCTTGACCTGCTCGTCGGTGAGAAACAGGGTGCGAGAGGATCCCACGTCCCGGAACGGTTTGACCCGCCGCCATTCCCGGTCACTGGCCGCCAGACCGCTGTTGAATGCCAGATTCAGGGCCGCCTTGAGCTTGCTCAGCAGCTTGTTGGCACCGTCCTTGCTCCTGCGCATGTCCTCGGGATCATCCGATACCCTGACCAGCCCTTGGTGCCATCGCTTTATCTGGGCCGTTTTCAGGTCGGTTATGGGGGTCTTCTTGAATTTGTCGGACAGGTGGTTGTTGAGCCGGTCGTGCACATCGTTCGCCGCGGCCTCGGAATTGTTGACCTTGAGGTGGTCCCGGTAATCGATTACAGCGTCCCAGACCGTGTACCGGTGATTTTCTACCCCTGCGGCATGAGCGAACCACTCCATGGCCTTTTCGACGGCCAGGTCATAGGTGAGCACGTCTTCGCCGCCCAGCGCCTCGTAGACGCTCCGGCGGTCCTGAGTCAGGCGGGCAATCCAGGCCCCGCCCTCCCCGGTCCGCCGGAAGCCGATGTACCTGCCGGTAATGACCTTTTGCCAGTAGGGTTCCCGCCGAGGTGCGAGGCGGTTGCGTTTGGTGGGTGTGTCGATAGAATTGCGTGAAGCCATGGCTGATACCTCGAATATCAGTGGTGGTTAGGGGAGCGGGTGCCGTCAACACCCGCATACCCCGTAGGCCGGTAACGTAGCCGTACGGAACATATACGGAACATTGATAATTGTAGACAATCACTAATTTAAGTAGTTGTTTTTTATAAGTGATTACATGAGCTTAAATATACATCAGCAGACATGGATATACAGCTATTTTGTCCTCTCACGCCGGTAACAGGGGTTCGAATCCCCTAGGGAGCGCCATTTTTCCCTTAAACACCGGCTGTTGATACGACGCGGATGCGAGAATTGCGCTTGCGCGGCGAACAGGGAGGGAAGCGCGGCGCAGGTTATGCCGCTCACGACCACCAGACCGCACCCTGCCCGGGGCATCGAACCGCAACGACAGGAACCCACGCCCGCATCCGCCAGCGGGGACACTCATGAATATATCCGCAGACCAGCCTGCCAACGAACCCGCCGGGTTATTCCGCCGGCTAATGGCAATGTGCTATGACTTGCTGCTGCTATTTTCAACGCTGCTGCTGGCAACGGCACTGGCCTTGCTGGTAACCCGGGGCACGCTGGATTATCACCATCCCCTGTTCCGGTCGTATTTGTTTCTTATCTGTTTCATATTCTATGCCTGGTTCTGGACACACGGCGGGCAGACACTGGGCATGCGGGCGTGGCGGTTGCGGGTTCAGCGGCTCGATGGCCTGCCCATCACCCTGTGGCAGGCACTGCTGCGGTTCCTGTCAGCGATTCCGTCCTGGGCCGTGTTCGGTCTGGGATATCTGTGGCTCCTGGTAGACAAAAACCATATGGCGGTGCATGACAGAATTTCGGAATCGGTGATCGTACGGTTGCCGAAATAACCGGCGCCGTATCGGGTGCCATCAAGGAGTCTAGACGCGACGCAGCGCATAAATACCCGCCAGCATCACGGCCAGCCCGGGGACAATGCTTACCAGCAAGGGACTCCAGCCATAAACCTGCCCGGCCTGGCCGGCCAGCTGATTGGCCAGGAAGTAACCGAAACCGGCCATGACACCGACAAGAAAACGCTGACCCGTTCCCGTCGAGCGCAGCGACCCGAATACAAACGGTACGGAAATGAACAGCATCAGCAACACGGATACCGGCGTTACGATACGGCTGTACAGGGCATAACGGTACTCCTGCGTCTCCAGACCGTTCGTTTCCAGGTAGCCCAGAAACTGCCTGATGTCCTGCACCGACATGTTTTCCGGCTTGAGCACGACAACATTGATCAACTCGGGCGCCAACAGGGCAGGCACAGTGACGGTTTCCTCCACACGCGTACTGGCGCTGTCGCCCGCGAACAGGGTCTCCCGCATGTTGTGCAATACCCACTCCCCCCCCTGGTAGGCCGCCGTATCGGCATGCATTGACGATATCAGCTGCCGGTTCCGGTCGAACTCGAAGACGCTGACATCGGCCAGGGTATCGTTATCGAATATCTTGTTGACGTAGATGTAGCGCGCTTCATCGCGCACCCAGACGCCCTCCCGGCCCATGAAGCTGACGCGTTTCTCCAACGCACCGGCGCGCAGGCGCTGTGCGTATTGTTCGGCGACAGGGGCCAGACCCTCGCCCAGGGCGATGACGACCACCAGCAGCACCACACCGGCCTGCAGCACTGACCGGACGATACGCCATACCGACAATCCACTGGCGCGCATTGCCACCAGTTCACCATTCACAGCCAGCGCGCCCATACCCGTCAGCCCACCGATCAGCGCGGCCGTGGGGAACAGCTCGTAGATGCCCCTCGGCAGGGTGAGGGCCACATATTGCAGCATCTTGGAGATACTGTAACTGCCCTCGCCGAGTTCATCGATTTCCTCGATGATGGAGAAAAACACATTGAGTCCCATGATCACCAGCAGGGCTATGCCGGTCCCCTTGGCCATGGCGAGCGCGATGTACCGGTCGAGCAGTTTCATGACCGGCGCTTCAGGAGACAGCCAAGCCGACCGCTATTGAGCAGGACAACGGCCAGTGCGACGGGCAGCAGGTGCACCCACCAGATCCCGATGACGGGGGGAATGACGCCCTGCTCGACCCAGGCCTTGGCAGTCCCCATCAGGTTGAAATAGATAATGAACACCAGCACCGGCACGACCAGCCCTCCATAGCGCCCCTTGCGGGGTGACATACGGCTCAACGGTACGGCGAGAAACACCAGCACCATAACCGACAGCGGAACAGACAGGCGCCACTGCAACTCGACGATTTCCTTGAGGTCGGTCGATGCCAGTAACTCAGCCGTAGGGATTGCGCTGCGCTTCGATGAAGGAGGTTCCTTGCCGGGGAGTTCAACGCGCACGCCCTGCTGGTCAAATCTCATGATCCGGTAATCGATATCACCCGGCTTGCCTTCATAACGGTAACCATCGACGAATACCAGATAATCATCACCGCTGTCGCTGTCCGTCATGCGGTAGGCGCTGTCCGACGAGATCACCTGCGCCGGCTTGTCCGGGTTCTTTCGGTCGTAGACATAGACGAACAGGTTTTCCATGCGTTGTTTGTCTTCCGACAGTCGCTCGGCGTAAAACGATATCTGTCCGCCGCGAAGCACGTTAAAGCGGCCGGCGCCAAGCAGCGAAACATCGGCCTGCTGTTCCGCGTGCTGAGTGATGCGCTCACCGTAGGCGACGACCCCGGGAATGAGATTGAGCGCCATCCAGCCCAGCAGGATGGCAACCACGGCCGCCATGGCGAGCAAGGGGGGGTAAATGCGGCCCGGTCCGACTCCGCAGGCGGCCAGCACCGTCATTTCGTTGTCACGATAGAGTCTTCCCAGCCCGGTAATAACACCCAGCGCCAGTGAAAACGGCATGACATAGGCGAGCAGCCAGAGGGTTTTCACCCCCAACAGGACGAAAATCACGTCGCCCGGCAATTCCCCGGTCGCCGCCTGGGCCAAGTAGCCCACCATGCGATGGCTGATCATGATCAGCCACAAAACCAGCGTTATTGCGAGCCAGCCGAGCAGGATCTCCCTGAGGAGGTAGCGGTCGATGAGGCTTACCATGGGAGATTTGCCTGCCACATGAAAATCATGCCTGCTTCCAGTACACTTCGTGCTTTTCCTGACAACGGTTAGAACGCGGCTACCGTATACCACCAGACCCGTTAACCGCAACGACTACCACGCAACAGGAGCACCCCATGAAATTTACCGTCAAGAGTGAGAAGCCAGGCGCGATCAAAACCGGATGTGTGGTCCTGGGTGTTTTTGAAAAACGCAGGCTTTCAGAGGCCGCCAGCGATTTTGACAAGAGCAGCGACGGGCTGCTGGCGGATTTGATGAAACTCGGCGACATGGACGGCAAGTGCGGGCAGACCGCACTCGTGCACTTTCCGCGAGGGGCTGGCTGCGAACGCGTGCTGCTGGTGGGCTGTGGAAAGCAGGCCGAATTCAATGACAAGCGTTATTGTGAGGCCATCGCCAATGCCGCCAATGCCGTGAAAGATTCCGGTGCGAAGGATGCGACAAGCTACCTGGCGGAACTTGACCTCAAGGGACGGGATACCTACTGGAAGGTGCGTCGGCTGGTGGAATCAACCCTCGGCGCGATGTATACCACGGGGGAGTTGAAGAGCGAGAAGGACAGGAAGAGCCGGCATTTGCGCACCATGGCCGTCAACATCCCGGCTGCCAGCGAAGCCGCGGCGGCACACTCCGCCATTCGGGACGGCAAGGCGATCAACGCCGGGGTGGAACTGGCGCGCACGCTGGGCGACCTGCCCGCCAATATCTGCACCCCCTCCTATCTCGCGGAGCAGGCGGAGAAACTCGGCAAGGACCATACCAAAATCAGGGTAACCGTGCTGGATGAAGCGGCCATGAAGAAACTCGGCATGGGCGCCCTGCTCTCCGTTGCACGCGGGAGCAGGGAACCGGCCCGGCTGGTCTGCATGGAATACCGCGGCGGTGCCAAAGGCGGGAAGCCGGTGGTGCTGATTGGAAAGGGCGTCACCTTCGATTCCGGTGGCATCTCCATCAAGCCGGCCCAGGCCATGGACGAGATGAAATTCGACATGTGCGGCGCCGCCAGCGTACTGGGAACGCTGAACGCCTGCGCCGAACTGCAGCTGCCGCTCAATGTCGTCGGCATCATACCGACGACGGAAAACCTGCCTGACGGCAATGCAAGCAAACCGGGCGACATCGTGACGAGCATGTCCGGCCAGACCATCGAGGTGCTGAACACCGATGCCGAGGGTCGCCTGATCCTGTGTGATGCCCTCAGTTACTGCAAGAAATTTGATCCGGATGTCGTCGTCGATATCGCCACCCTCACAGGCGCCTGCGTGATTGCACTGGGCAGTCACGCCGCCGGCCTGCTTGGAAATGATGATGAACTATCACGGCAATTGCTCGCCGCCGGGACATACGCCGGCGATCGCGCCTGGGCTTTGCCTCTCTGGGATGACTACCAGCCCCAGCTCGACAGCAACTTCGCCGATATGGCCAACATCGGCGGACGCGAAGCCGGCACCATTACTGCAGCCTGCTTTCTGTCACGCTTTGCCGGTGACTATCGCTGGGCTCATCTGGATATCGCCGGCGTCGCCTGGAAACAGGGCAAGGAGAAAGGCGCAACCGGCCGCCCGGTCCCGTTACTGACGCAGTTCCTGCTCGACCGGTGTACACCCAGCGATTAGCGATAGCTGGCGATGACCCGGATAGACTTTTACATACTCAAGGACACCGGAGAGGCTGCGTGCGCCCTGTTTGCCTGCCGCCTGACGGAAAAGGCCGTCAAACACGGACATCAAGTCTATATCAACACGGAATCGGCCGTGCAGCTGCTGCAGCTGGATGACCTGCTGTGGACGTTCCGGGCCGGCAGCTTCCTGCCGCACGCGGTCGATAGCGGGGAAGATCACGGCGAGTCGCCCGTTCTGCTGGCCCATGACAGGGAACCCCGGAACAGCCACGACGTACTGGTCAACCTGTCGAACGAGGTCCCGTCCTTCTTCAGCCGATTCAACCGGGTTGCCGAGCTGGCCGGCGGCAATGACGCACAGCGCGTCGAGGCGCGGAATCGGTACCGCTACTACAAGGATCGTGGTTATACATTGCACACACACGAGATCAGTTAGGCTGATGAAATCACACGAAGAACTGCCTGTTGACGAGGATGGTATTCCCATCCTGAGTGACGTCGTTCATCCGGAGGCCGAAAACGAGGATATCCGGCGACCGGAGCCGGGTTTTCCCGGCATGACGCTAGAAATCACCACCCGGGAAATACTGGGCAATCCAACCTTGCGAAAGGCGCTGGATGAGCTGGCCGCAGAGATGTCGCTGAATATCTACCAGCACATTGACCGCTCCATACGCCCCGTCATCGAACAGGCCATTACCAGCGCCATGGACGAGGCGGGCAACAATGCCTATGACGAGATTCGACAGCAACTCGAGTCCGCGATCCCGGAGATCCTCGCCCGCGTTCTGGAGGAAGCCAGACCAGGGGACAGCTAGGGCCCTTGGCCAGCCGGCCGGTATTGTATAATCAGCCCCGGCCACCGGTGGCCGATTCTTTCAGGCAAAGGTCCCAGATGGAGAAAACCTACAACCCGCAGGCCATCGAGCAGCGCTGGTATGAGACATGGGAGCGGGAAGGCCATTTCGCGCCCTCCGGCAAGGGTGAACCCTACTGCATCATGATCCCGCCGCCCAATGTCACGGGCAGCCTGCATATGGGACACGCGTTCCAGGACACCCTGATGGACGCCCTCACCCGTTATCACCGCATGCGCGGCGACAACACGCTATGGCAGCCGGGTACCGACCATGCGGGTATCGCCACGCAGATGGTCGTGGAACGCCAGATCAACCTGGATAACATGACCCGCCATGGCCTCGGGCGGGAGACTTTCATTGAGCGCATCTGGGAATGGAAACACAAGTCTGGAGGGACCATCACCCGGCAGCTGCGCCGCATGGGCTCCTCGGTGGACTGGAGCCGTGAGCGCTTCACCATGGACAAGGGTCTGTCTCTGGCCGTGAAGGAAACCTTTGTCCGCTTATATGAAGAGGGATTGATCTACCGCGGCCAGCGGCTGGTGAACTGGGACCCGATACTGCACACCGCCGTCTCGGACCTCGAGGTTATCTCCGAGGAAGAGGCCGGTCACATGTGGCATATGCGCTATCCCCTCGCCGACGGTTCCGGTCACTTGATCGTTGCAACCACACGGCCGGAAACCATGCTCGGCGATACGGCCGTCGCCGTTCACCCCGAAGATGCACGTTACCTCCACCTGAAGGGAAAGACCGTACGCCTGCCGCTTGCGGAAAGAGAGATTCCGATCATTGCCGACGAATATGTCGATCCGGAATTTGGCACCGGCTGCGTGAAGATAACGCCGGCGCATGATTTCAATGACTACGAGGTCGGCAAGCGCCACGACCTGCCTATGATCAATATCTTCACAGTAGATGCCTGCATCAACGAGAATGCACCGGACAAATATCAGGGACTGGATCGTTATGATGCGCGTACACGGATCGTAGCGGATCTTGAAAGCGAGGGGCTTATCGAGAAAATCGAGGATCACCGGCTGATGATCCCGCGCGGTGACCGCTCGGGTACCGTGGTTGAACCCTATCTGACCGACCAGTGGTTCGTGAAAATCGGGCCACTGGCAGAACCGGCCATCCGGGCCGTCGAGGATGGCCGCATCCGATTCATTCCCGACAACTGGAAGAACACTTATTTCGAATGGATGCGCAACATCCAGGACTGGTGCATTTCGCGCCAGATCTGGTGGGGTCATCGCATACCGGCCTGGTATGACGTGGAGGACAATATCTACGTCGGCCGTTCCGAGGCCGAAGTGCGCGACCGGCATTCCCTGGGCGAAGCTGTCGCGCTCCGGCAGGATGAAGACGTACTGGATACCTGGTTCTCCTCCGCGTTGTGGCCGTTCAGCACCCTGGGATGGCCGGAAGATACAAATGCCCTGAGGACGTTCTATCCGACCAGTGTGCTGGTGACCGGCTTCGACATTATTTTCTTCTGGGTCGCCCGCATGATCATGATGGGGCTGAAATTCATGGACAACGTGCCGTTCCGGGAGGTCTACATCCACGGCCTGGTGCGTGATGCACACGGGCAGAAGATGTCCAAGTCCAAGGGCAATGTACTGGACCCGCTCGACCTAATCGATGGCATAGACCTTGAGGCGCTGATTGCCAAGCGACGCGCCGGTCTCATGCAGCCGCAGATGGCGGACAGGATCGAGAGACAGACGCGCCAGGATTTCCCGAACGGCATACCTGCTTTCGGGACCGATGCCCTGCGTTTCACCTTTGCGGCGCTGGCCTCGACGGGGCGCGACATCAATTTCGACCTGGGCCGTATAGAAGGTTATCGAAACTTCTGCAACAAGCTCTGGAACGCGGCGCGCTATGTCCTGATGAACACCGAGGGTCGGGATTGCGGACAGAGTGACCACACTATCGAATTGAATGCCGCCGACCAGTGGATCAGTTCCCTGCTGCATGACACCGTGCACGAGGTCACGGGGTCGATCGACAATTACCGCTTCGATCTGGCGGCCCAGGCGATCTATTCATTCATCTGGGATGAATACTGCGACTGGTATCTGGAACTTTCCAAACCGGTTCTGAATGATCCAAACAGCACCGAGGCGGAACAACGCGGCACTCGCCGAACGCTGGTCAGCATCATGGAGACGCTGTTGCGACTCATGCATCCCCTCATGCCGTTCATAACAGAGGAAATCTGGCAGCGGATGGCGCCGTTGGCTGGCATAACCGGTAATACCATTATGCAACAACCCTACCCTGCTCCGGATGAACACCTCTACGACCGGAATGCCATCGACGAGATCGAGTGGGTAAAGGCATTCATCATCGGTGTTCGCAAGATTCGCAGCGGGATGAATATCGACCCGCGCAAACCCCTCCCGGTAATACTGCAGAATGGCTCGGCCCTGGATCGTGAACGCCTCTCGGGAAACCTGCATTACCTGGTCGCTGTGGGACGCGTTGCTTCCGTGGACTGGCTGGCGCCGGACGAGACCGCGCCGGAATCAGCAACCGCCCTGCTCGGTGAGATGAAGCTGCTGATCCCGCTTTACGGCTTGATCGACAAGGAGGCGGAACTCGTCCGGCTTTCGAAAGAGCTGGACAGAAAGGTTAACGAACTGGAGCACAGCGAAAGAAAACTTTCGAATGCCGGTTTTATTGACAAGGCGCCACCGGCAGTCGTGGAGAAAGAGCAGGCGCGCGCCGCAGAGTTGAGAACCGCCATCAACAGTCTGGAAGCACAGCAACTGCGTATACAGGCTCTCTAGACACCGGCAAGGCTGAGCACGAGTTTCACAACGCCCCACACCGTCAATATGAATACCACGGTTACCAGCAGGCCCACAAGGATATAGTGGATTGGCTTGCCGCGCGTGAAATCTGCCTCACGTCTGCGTGAGGTCTGCACCCCGAACATGCTGGCCAGCACGCTTCCCAGCACACCAAGAAAAGAAGGCCCCTGCTGCTGATCTTTGTTTTCCGTATTCATCGACGACCTCGTTCTATAGAGTGCTCGCTATTCTACCGGTCACTTGTCAGTCCGCAAGGACTCCCTAGCGAAATCACGGAACTACGTCAGACAGACATTGCGCTCCGGAGTCAGCACGCATAAGCAGCACCCCATAAAATCATGCCCGTACATGCAACCTCTTAATAGGCTTAACTTTTTAGAAGTCATGCCGATATCCATGAGTGCAAGGAAGAACCCTTTATTACTAATAGAATTCAGATAGTTATGTGAATTGAGTCACACGTGAATGAAGTGATCAGGCGCGCATGAGAGGACGGATTCGTCCTGATCTACAAGAGTATCGAAGAGATCCGAGAAATGACCACAATCGTAATCATTGATGACCAGATGACCAGCCGACAGATCCTTGTTCAACTGGTCAGATCGATGGAGGATGACCTGGATATCCAGTCATTCGCCGATCCTGTGGAGGCGCTCAACTGGACCATGAACAATCAGGTCGATCTCATTCTGACGGATTACAAGATGCCGGAGATGAACGGTATCGAGTTCATTCGGAAGTTCCGGCGCGATCCTGTCTGTGAGCATATCCCGGTCATCATGGTCACCGCCATCGAGGACAGAAGCGTCCGTTATGACGCACTGGAAATTGGCGCGACGGATTTCCTCATGAAACCGGTCGACCACCACGAGTGCCGGGCACGCTGCCGCAATCTCCTGACGCAGTATCAGCAGTACAAGATTATTCGGGACCGGTCGCGCTGGCTGGAACGACGTGTCGCCGAGGCAACCAGCGAGATCCGGTTGAGGGAACGCGAAACACTCCTGCGTCTTGCAAAGGCAGGTGAGTACCGCGATGAGGAGACCGGAAACCATGTCATACGCATGGCCAAGTACTCCAGGATCATCGCCGAGGAACTTGGTTTTACCAGTGAGGATGCCGACGTGATAGAGATGGCGGCGCCCATGCATGATATAGGCAAAATCGGGATCAAGGACGATATATTACTGAAACCGGGGAAACTGACCCCGGAGGAATTCATGATAATGAAGGAACATACCCTGATCGGCTACGAAATCCTCAAGGATAGTCCGTCAAAGTTCCTGAAGATGGGCGCGGTAATTGCGCTGGGACATCATGAAAAGTTCGACGGGTCGGGTTATCCCCACGGCAAGAAGGGTGATGAGATACCAAAAGTCGCCAGGATAGTCGCCGTTGCAGACGTCTTTGACGCGCTGGTGTCAGAACGGCCCTACAAGCATGCCTGGCCATTGCAAACCGCGCTTGATTACATGACAAAACAGCGCGGCATTCACTTTGATCCGAAGTGTTTCGACGCCTTTAAGGCACAGCTTGACGGCATCATGCGAATTCAAAACATGCTGCCGGACTTTCCAGTTGCCAATGATGGCGGGAAATAATCTGTCAGCACAGCCTGCAAGCTCGGCATAGATCTCTGCCCACTGTTGCCTTACATGCGCTTCGGATTCCAGCAGGATCATATGCGCACCCATCCCCGAGACCAAACCGAAGCAGTTCTACGAGAATGAGCGGCAGGTATTAACCGAGACCACACTAAGGTGCTTTCCACGCTTTGAGCAGTCTATTGGCAACGGTTCACTTGGTCGCCCATCAGGCTAACATCGAAGGAACCGGTAACTACTAGTCCTTCTAGCATGCAGTATCACTGCTGGTGATGAACTGCTGAATTTGCTGGACGATATCGCCCACGTTCTTGATCGAGTCGAATACCTCATTGGGTACCTCGATATCAAGCCGGTCTTCAAGTTCGTACAGAATGGTAATTGCTTTCAGTGAGTCTATCCCCAATTCTTCCAGTGGCGTTTCCAGCGTGAATGCATCCGACGGCAATGAGAGCTCATGAGAAATTATTTCAAAAACAGTTTCTTTTAGTTTCACATCCAGTTACCAACGGAGTTCGTTCAGAGAAAGCTACCTGAGGGTTCTGCCGCCATATGCCGCATCAAGGTGATGGTGATACACCCCGGTTGACTTCCTAATCTATCCCAATGCTCACCAATAAGCCACATAAATCAATAGGTAACGCCTTGTGATACGCCCTGCAACGCTATCTCAGTGAAATTGATTTTGGCTGGACAACCCGAAATATGAGCAGTTTGGATCAGGATTACCAAAGGGAAATGATGATAAGCCATTGCTGGCCATGAATATATGCTATTCAGAGATACACCCATGCATTACAAAGACGTCGACATGCACATAGCGACTCAACAGGCATGTGCAGATCAGCCTTGCTTCTCATATTTTTGCAAAGAGTAAATTATCCGCAGTGGTATCTCACATATTATCCCCGTCAGTGCGGCGATCTACGAGATAATTCGTAGTCTACGCCTAATAGGGCCTGCTCTGTGAAACATCGGCTGGCGTCAGTTCATTTGCTGATCGATTGGGAACTCTCTTCGTTGATCAGACTTTCAGCCGTGGCGAAACGCTTGGTCTGCGCCCTCGCAAAATAGGCCATAAGTCTGCGGTTCTTCTCGTTGAGCTGCAGTGCATTATCCACCCACAAATCTACAACATCATTCAGTTCATCATAGGTAATCGGAAGAACACGATCAACAGCGGCCTGGAAGCCGTGCAAACCGTACACCTTGTTAATATTACGCCGCATGTAATCATCCACCGCCTTGCGGCCCTGCCCATCCTGTACCAGGATGTCGACTACACCCAGTTCATAGAGTTCACTCGCCGTATAAACACGTTGATCCATTATCAGACGGCGAGCCATGGATGGATTAATCTTACGTATCAGCAGTGACAACGCCCCCATA
Source organism: uncultured Gammaproteobacteria bacterium (assembly GCA_963763115.1). GTDB lineage: Bacteria > Pseudomonadota > Gammaproteobacteria > UBA9214 > UBA9214 > CAVQCA01. The sequence goes on along the minus strand of CAVXNM010000052.1, from coordinate 79,936 downwards.
CCGGGGAACAAACCAAAGCTGACTTCAGGAAAACCAAAGCGGGCACGCGTTTCGGCAATCAGGATATTTGCCGACAAAGCTGCTTCAAACCCCCCTCCGAGGGCCGTACCCTCGACCAGAGCAAGGGTGGTAAAGGGAATGCCATAGTGCATGACAGAAGTGTACTGGATATCAATGCAGGTTTTTGCATACTGGCGCAGGCCTTCACGATTGCCGGCACCGATTAGCCTTATAAAGTAGGCCAAGTCACCACCAAGATTAAAAACCCGCTTATCGGTGGACGCAATAATCTGGAAAAGCAATCGGCTGGAATGACTCTGGCGATAACCCGTACGGGCGATCTGCTTGATGAACCGTTGCACCGTTGACAGGTCATCAAGCAGCCCCCTAGAAAAGCACGGACGATTCTGGTATTTGAACTCCACCCATACGGCCCTGGAGTTCTGATCGTACGCGACCTGCAGGTGTCGCAAGCGCCGCTGCATCAGATCATCAAAGCCGCTCAAGTGTGTGCCTCTCCTGAATCAGTGACAGCAGATGCCTGAAAGCAATTTCATTTAAATTCTGAATATTTTCACCACTCAGTAGCCTACTTTTTTGAGTTAATATTTTCAATACATATCATGTCACTGTTAGTCCATTAACGAGTAGTGAATACACTATTGGGTAATACCGGTGGGTTGGGGTTACGGAATCTGGTAGGAGGTAGCCCGTAGGCTACCCCACCAGGTCGCCGGAAGCGGTCACCCGCTTCCGGCTCCCACACAACGTAGCGTGCCGATTTGGAGAGTAGTGGTGGGAATCCCCGTAGTGGGTACGTCCCACCGCCCTCGTAGAACCGAACAGGGTGCATTACACCATTCGGCTCCCAGCCTGAGTCTTCCACGACGGTACGGGATACAGAGTGTGGCAGATACGCAACGGTGGCAACCAACGACTATGCAGCGACGTCCGAAAACGGACCCAAGTCGTTGACGTCGTTGACTACGGCGGTTCAGCCATTTGTATAACAGACGACTGGCGAAGTAAGCATAGGCCGCCAGTTGCCGGTAATTACCGCTGACACCATAGTACTGGATATGACCCCGCATATGCTGCTGAAAATAGCACAGCATCGCCGTGCCACCGCGCACCCGCAATGCTCTCAGGCGCTCGTTGAGCTCCTGAAGCTTGCGCTTAAACCGCTTGCGTTCCGTTCGCCTGCCAACGACAAAATAACCTCGATGACTGCGATGCACATAATGCGTGAAGCCGAGGAAGTCGAACGTCTGTGGACGACGTAGACCATCGCGCTTGCAGTTCCAGGGCGCGGCACTACCAAACCGGACGAGCCCGGTCTTGGAAGGCTCTACTTCCAGCGCAAAATCAGCCAGACGTTCTCTGAGTTCAACAAGAAATCGCCGGGCGTCCTCTTCGGATTGAAAGCAGGCGATGAAGTCATCACAGTACCTGATGAGAAACGCTTTGCCGCGACAGCGTAGAGCAAACCGCTTCTCAAACCACATATCCAGCACATAGTGCAGGTAGATATTGGCCAGCACGGGGGAGACCAGTCCACCTTGCGGCGTACCCTCCTCACTCGCCTGTACCGCTCCGTCTTCCATCCCCTCGCCTTGAGAAAACGATGAATGATCCGCAACAAGCAGGGATCTGCTATCCGATGTTCAAGAAACCGAGCCAGGTGATCATGACTAACATGATTAAAGAAGCCTTTAATATCAGCCTCTACCACCCACTGAGTTCGCTCATTCGTAATGACCTCGGTTACACGACGCAACGCATCGTGGGCACTTCGGCCCGGCCGAAATCCGTATGAGCACTCCCGAAATTCGGGTTCCCAAATCGCTTGCAGAATCTGGCTCAGCCTGTCTTGGACCAGCCTGTCCTCAAAACAGGGCACTCCAAGCGGACGCCATCCCGATCCACTCTTCGGGATGTACACCCGTCAAGCGGGTTGGGGTCGGTATCCCAACCGACGCAGGCGGCTGGACAAGTCCGTAATCCGCTCATCCACGCCCTGCGCATAGTCCGCTTTCCGTATTCCATCGACTCCGGGCGCCTTCTTCCCAGCATGACGCTCGAAGCTCGCATGCAACCCCGCCGGGTCGTACATCAGACCCATCAAGGCGTTGAACCGACACTGCGGTTCTGCACGCGCTCGTTGTGTGAAACGAATAAGTCCTGTTGTCATGGTCACAATCCGCTCAGTGTCGGGCCATGTCGCCCTCATTCGTAATCTCAAACCGACACCCCTTTGCTCTGTCCGCATTACCAGACTTCATCGCTCTTATGGGTGCCCCCGACTTCCGACAGTCACCGCCCTTTTCCTCGCTTTTTACACTTGTCCAAGGGTGCGCACTCCCTGTGCGCCGACTATCGGATCTCCCTGGTTATCACGTACTCTCAATGTAAGGCTCGACGCGACCTCAGATCCCGGGGTGGTCCCTGCTGCTCGCCAATAACGCATCAGGGACTGTTGCCTGCTGGGTGCGAGAACCCATCGGCCGACACCGACCAGCGTTTTTCGGGACTCGATGTCTTCAGGGTCAGCATCACCTGTTACCTTTGCACCTCGCCTCCTTTCATCCTACGCATCAAACACCCCGTTACCGGGTCGCCTGCAAGGCTTGATACCGGGCCCGCGGCTAACGGCTACCCACGTGGGATTCACACCCACTAGATTACGCGACCTTGCCAGGCCGCAACCCCGCACTACGCTCTTCAGAAGTTGATTCACAGCACAGCATATGACTGTAGCTTCCCATAGGGGATAACCAGTCTTGGTCGCTGTAACGGAAACTGCTCTTTGATCCGCTGGAAAACCTCCCACGGTACGTTACCCTTACGGCTGCGACTGCAAAGCATCTTGCGCCAGTAACGCTCCACGAACCGATGCACTCTCTGCAGGGCTCGCAGGTTACCGGCAATGCCATAGTAGGCGAAGTGACCGGGCAAGACCCGGTTCAGATTGATGACCTGTTCCCGAACCGGCAGATGACGCATTCGCCGCATCAGGTCGCGCAGCTTGGCAAGACTACGCTGATGCCGAGACTTCTCGGTACGCAGTCCCACCTTGAAGTTGCCCTTCTGGTTTTGCGTGCAATAGAGGGTAAAACCCAGAAAGTAGATCGTCTCCGGGCGTCTTCTCCCCCGCTTGCTCGCATGCCGCTGGGCAAAGCGACCAAATTCAACAAGTTTTGTCTTAGCCGGTTCCAGTTCCAGCCAAAATTTCCCCACCCGCTTGCGCAGCGCCTCCTGCATACGAAGGGCATCCGCCCGATATTGGAAACACACCACAAAGTCATCAATGTACCGCACCAGATAGGCCTCACCCGTTAAACACGGTTTGACCACGCGCTCAAACCACAGGTCGAGCACGTAGTGCAGGTATAGGTTGCTCAGCAAGACGCTGATCGAACCCCCTTGCGGCGTCCCCTCCTCGTTGGGATGCAACTCCCCGTCTTCCAGAACCCCCGCCTTCAGCCAGCGTTGTATCAGGCTCAGTATGCGCGGATCTCCGACTCGATGTCCCACAAATCGCAGCAAGTGAGCATGGGAGACATGGTGGTGGGTAGAGACGGGCCTTGAGGATAGCCCTCTTGAACCCGTCCCCCCGCGCAGAACCCACCGTGCGAATTTGGTGAGTAGGTCGGTTCCTCCCGCCATGACCGGACACGGTTTGTTTTCTCTGTTCCCGCCTGGTTGCCCGGCGGTGCCACACTATCGTGTCCACACGGCAGTACGTCCCCGACCCCTCGTAGAACCGGACAGGGTGCGTTACACCATCCGGCTCCCAGTTTGAGTCATTCCGATCGGCACAGGATAGAGGTTGTGGACAATACGAATGCGTGGCAGGCAGCACACGTTCGAGCACTATCGGACGGAACCGCTTCCAGGGGATTGATCGGCGTTGACTACGCCGATTGAGCCACTTGAACAGTAGGCGACTCGCCGCCTTAACGTAGCGACTCAACACCCGGTAGTTGCCATTCACCCCGTAGTAGCGGATGTGCCCTTCAAGATGCCGCCGCACATAGTCCATCATGGCCTTGCCGCCAGCCATCCGTAGCCGGCATAGACGCTCATTCAAGTGCTTGAGTTTGCCATTGAAACGCTTCCGCTCAGTCTTGCGACCCACCACGAAGCGGCCGCGACGACTGCAGCTGACGTAGTGGGTAAGACCTAACGGCCTCGTACCCTCCTTGCCGGGTCCCTTCGGGATTTCCACGCGGCGTACCGGTGGCGCTCGATAGGACCCTTGCTTTAAGCGTTCGCATAGATTTTGAACCCGTCTGTCCAAGTCGCGTTCAAACTCCTTCGTCGTCTCTCCATCGACCCCGCTTGCGCCTCGCCGATTCATCTGCCTCCAGGTTTCTTGCAGAAACTCCGCGGTGATCAGATCCGCCAGCGAGGTGAAGCGTAGCTTCGGATTCGATTTCGCTTTTCCAACGATCTGGTCCAGTCGTGTGGACATTCTTTTCCTACCTCTGCGTGCAGGGAATGTTTCCCCGGACCAGCAACTCAACCTGCCCCGCCGCTTCCCCTTGTACGCGGCTTTCCCGCGCTCCGAGTACTACCAGCGAGTCCGACTTCCACCGTCGCTTTTGTCTCCCTCAGGATGGTCCTTTCGGTCAACATACTCGCCCCGGTACAACCAGACCAAGACGGCGGTGGATCTCCCAGGTTCCATGACGCTTCCATTTCTGTCCATGTCGCGCTCTCAGACCCCGCCAGGGTCTCCAGCGACCATCGCCTTTTGCGGTCGCCTACTGTTGCCTTCCAGGTTTTCGACCCTGTCGGCCTCCGGTTATCTCACGAGGCTCTATCGCTTCACTTGCGTTACGGCCTGGACATCGCCCTGTCTACGCTTAACCCATGTCGTTACCTTCATGAGCCCAAGACTCGATTCCCGGTGGAGTGGCTCGTCCCCTTTCCGGGGCGGGAATCTCACCCTCTGAAAAGCGCCAGGCTTACCCTGGCGCACCGAAGAATGCCTGCAAGCTCGGCAAGTTTGGTCATATGGGCCACGTGCGCGAATATACCCGGCGAGAGCTCGTGGAATTTGCCCGGCACTTCCGCATGCGCTGTGAATGTGTCATTTACCGGGGCACCTATGAGGGGGCCGTAATGAATGTCCTGGGATTTGCACTGCCGCGGCTGCGGCCGTTCCAGATGCTGGTACTGCGCAAGCCCGACAACGGCTAGACCGAGACGCTATCTCCTCGACCTCGGGACCAGCTGCATGGGGCTCTGCGGGCCCTCGAACAGCGCCGGCGGGGCCTGTACGTCGTCATACTCGGCAAACACACGTTCGAATTCTGCAACCAGTTGCGGGAGCTGCAGCTGTTTAGCAAGCAACAGCGTGCAGGGACGACGCTGCGTCGCGTTATTCAGCATCCACTTCGACTGCCGGTAGTGCAGACCGTAATCGAGATGGTGTTCCAGGTCATCGGCGAGCCGGATCAGCAAGTTGTCCCTGTCCGGCGTGTCAAGCGTTGCGAACTGATCGCTTAGCCGCGCGGCCACCTCGGCGGTCCATGGCTTCACCTCGTGGAAACGCAGCACGCAAGCCTCCGCCCGCGCTCCGAGGATACTGCTGACCTCGCGGCGCCGTTGCTCGGTGAGGCCCTTGAGGCCATCGCCGAAATCTCCCATTCCGTAGGCGTTGTGAATCATGCCGGCGAGGACGACATGCTGCGGCGCGTCCAGCCAGACGAGGACGCTCGCGGTGCCTATGCCGTGCACCAGATGCGGTTTGCCCGAGCCCGTCATCATTCCAGCAAAGAGGTCGCACTGCAGTGCGTAGACGGCCTTGAGTGTCAGCAGATCCGTCTCCGTATAGCCGGCTCTGATAGCCTGAGTGTACAGCTGGTGAATCGATTGCGCATAACACGGCATATATCCCCTCCCCGGTAATTTCGCGCCGCCGCGGGAGGCGCTATCCCGTTCTCAGACGCGCTCAGGCTTGGCTTGCTCAAGCTGCGCACATTGCATCAGCTGCCCGTAAAGCGCCAGATGCGCCTCCACGTAACCCTGCCAGTTGAAGTGTTCCTGGACTCGCTGCCGCGCCGCCAGACCCATGCGTGCGGCAAGCCCCGGCTGTGCCAGCAGCTCATCGATCTTCTCCGCCAGCTGGTCGCTGGCGTTGATATCGATCAGCATGCCGGTCGTGCGATCGGCGACGATTTCCGCCAGACCGCCGGTGCGTGAGGCGACAACCGGTCGCGCCGCACAGGCGGCCTCGAGCGCGACGACCGGCAGCCCCTCCCGCCGCGACGGCAGCAACACGATATTCGCCGCGTCGAGCAGCCCGGGCACCTGGTCCGGTGCAACCAGGCCGGCGAAGTCAACGCACCCGTCGAGACCGAGCCTGGCCGTCAGATCCTCCAGAGCCCTGCGTTCCGGTCCGTGGCCGGCAATGGTCATGCGCACCCCCGGGAACCGCCCGGTGATGTTCGCAATCGCCTGCAGTGCCAGATCAAACCCCTTCTCCTCGACCAGACGCCCCAGGCATAGCAGCCGCCGCGACTCACCGGGATAAGGCGCAGGCGTGCTGTTCGGCAGCTCGAAACCGTTGTGAATGAGTGACGCCTTGCTCCCGAGTCCCGGGTCCAGTTCCAGCGCCTGATCAAGGGCCGACTGAGAACAGCTGGTAATCCACGTGGCCTCGTGAAACAGCCGCATGAACAGCGAGTTCTTGTCCCGTAACTGGCTCGGATAAAGATCGTTGTGCAGCGACACCACCAGGGGTGCCGGCTGGCTGCACAAGGTATCCAGCTGGAAGAAGGCGCTGACCCCGAGCTGGTACAGGTGGATCAAGTCGGGCGCAAAACTTTCAATGAGAGCCGTCACGCGTTTGCGCAGTGCCAGTACCCCGGCGGGATTGCCGCTTTTCAACGTATCGCGAAACGCGAAACGATGGATGGGAATGCCGCAGTAGCGTTCTGCATCCGGGAGTTTGAGCTGATCGTGCGAGGTGACAACCAGGAGTTCATGCCCGTGCCGCCGCAGGTCGGCGATCAGACTGGCGCCGAGTCGCTCGGCGCCGCCAAGATACGGCCAGAAGAGTTCGGAGAGCACCAGGATCTTCATGACGTGCGGCTCACGCAGCGCGATTGTGCAAACGGGAAGCCACGTTCTCCGACTGCACGTCGCAGATCGATCGGGAAGCATGCTGCAGCATGCTGTCAGGAAATACCCTGTTTGCGCAGCCCCTGCCTATCAGCACCAGCCGGGCGGGTGAGCCGCTGCGCAGCGGAGGCTCCCAGTTCACCGGCCAGATACGCCAGTATGTCATCCAGGGCGTTTGCCAGCCTGCGGCTGCCCGCGGTATCCCGCAGCAAATCCCGGTCCAGCTGCGGTCCCCGTTCGACCTGCATCCAGGCATCACAGACCAGCCAGGGTGCCGCTATCCCGTCTCCGCCGGCTCCGTGGGCTCGAATTTGCAACAGGGCATCTTCAGGCGCCAGTATCCGCACCGGGTTCCCATCGAGCACGAGCCGCCGGCTGCGTGCATAGACAGCCGCGAACCGGTGTGTGGCATCGTCCGCTCCCAGCAATCGCTGGTGCAATTCCACAGGCAGTCCGGAGCCGTGCTCGAAACCGATGTCCCCCCGCTTGCGGGCGGTCTCCCGGAAGCCGAACGCCGCCAATAAGTCCGCTATCCGTTCACCATGGAAGACATTGCAGTACAGGTCGACGTTGTGACAATGGCGCAGCAGCGGTTCCGGGTAGACGCTATGGGCAAGCGCGGCACCATTGACCAGGATCACCTCGATGTCTGTGGCCTGCAGGGCCGCAAGCAGCTGCACCAGGATGCGGCGATAGATACGCTCGCGCAGCTCCTCGCGGACATAGGCGCTTCTTATGACGGTCAGAAAACGACTGTCGACGGACAGGTCGTTGCGCCGCACCGCCACCAGCAGCAGCGGCAACAGCCGCCTGATACCGCTGGTATCCGCACGCAGCCAGGCGACCGGGTCTCCAATGGCACCCAGCCATTGTTCCCAGGCCCCGCGTGCCGCCGGCTGGCTGGTTTCGAGCAACGCCCGCAGCAACAGGGTTTGACACTGCGCCCTGTGTGTCGCTGCAGCGGTTGCCTGGCCTTGTTTGCCTGTCATTCTTTGGCTCCGGGGGATTGAGTGCTATATATCATTTGACATGTTACCGGATTTCCAGTCCTCCAGGTTCCCAGTCGAGCAGGCGGCAGGTATCCGACAAGTCGAACGGTCCGGCGCTAACATCCGAGGCGCCATACACCACATGGAAGCCGGTAAACTTTCCTTCCACACAGCGCCGGAAAAGCTCGCGAATATCGGCCCTGGATATGCCATAGTGCCGGTAGTGGTCATCGTCGGGCGGTTTGGGATCATAGTGCCCGATCCTGACCGCCACGAACGTCTGCAATTTGCCGGTATCGACCAGCATGCGGCCGAGCGTCTCCCCCGCTACCTTGGCCGCCCCGTACGGGGTATCGGGCCGCGGCGTGACCCCGGTGCCGATCTGGCCGTCACGGGCCAGTGCAGATCCAGATTCCGGTTGCAGCAGGTGAACGGCCCAGTGCGAACTGGCATAGACGATCCGGCGCACACCGTGCCCGGCGGCCGTCCACAACACGTTCCAGGTACCGACGATGTTGTTGTGCAAGACCCGATGCCAGTCCGCCTGGGGCCGCGGATCCTCGGCCAGGTGCACGACCACGTCCGCACCCGCGAATGCATTAGGCCAGCCTTGGGGATCGTCCGCCGCCGGCAGCTTGCTGATGTCTGCACGCAGCGCCTGGCGTCCCGGAACCGGCTGGCAATCCACCAGCCACAGCTCGTGGGAGACATCCAGCGCCTGCACCACTTCCCTGCCGACAAGGCCGGCCGCCCCAGTCACCACGACATGCATCTATTCATCACTCTCTGGAACGGACGGAAAGGTATAGGGTTGAACCGGGGCATTTCCCTGCCGGCGCCTGTCCAGGCTGTTTTTAATGAGCATCAGGTATTCATCACGACTATTTTCTGCTCTGGTGCGGGAACGATTGGCCGGGTGCAGGCGCCTGAAGACCAGGACGTCCGGGTGCAGTGCGCCGGTAGCGCCGCTTTCATTCGCGCGCAGGAACCATTCCGTATCATCGCTATGTCCCAGGGTTTCGTTGAACGTGCCGATTGCATCAAACAGGCTATGCCGGCCGAGCATTGTCTGGCTGGAGTAGCCCGGCAGTGGCCTGGACCGGCGGTGGTCGCGAAATTGTTGCGATTCGGCTTCCATTTCAGGTTCCCAGAAGTTCTGCACATGGGTGACACAATAGTCGAGTTCCGGGCGTTCCGCGAACAGCGCCATCTGGCGCTGCAGTTTTTCCGCGTGCCAGAGATCGTCTGCATCCAGAAAGGCGATGAATTCACCGCGTGCCGCGGCCAGCCCGAGGTTACGCGCCGCCGCCGGACCGGCATTGGCCTGGTGCAGGCAGGTTACCCGCGCACCGAACACCGCCACCACGTCCCGGGTGTTGTCCGTGGAACCGTCATCGGCGACGATAACCTCCAGTAGCGAATAGGTCTGCCCGAAAATGCTGTCCAGCGTTTCCCGGATGTACCTTTCGCCATTGAAGACCGGCACGATGCAGCTTACCAGTCCGGCGGCATACTTCACGACGGAACCTCGTCCGCCTCCGGCTTGTCCCAGGGGCTGATCTGCAATCCCGGTATGGGTGGGTCCAGCGCCAGCAAATCACCCATATCACGATAGATATTGAGCTGCGGCGGTTCAAACGGCTGATTCCCCGCTTCCTGCAACTCGCTTTCCACGGGAACGGCCGCCTCCCGGTCGGATGGTGTTATCAGGCCTTCCTCGATGAGTTCCCGAACCAGCCGCTGCGTATCGGCCTGCACCTGCCCGTGATCGGCGTTATAGCGGCTGATAACGGCATCGATGCACTGTCCCAGGCTGTATCCGGACTGGATCAGCTCCCAGAGGAATGCACCAACCTTGTCCATGCTGTAGTAAACGCCGCTGGCAAGATTGATGATCACGGCCTCGCCATCCATGACCTTTGCGGCCACATCCTTGTTGTCGAGGTCGAATCTTTGCGTCAGGTCAATCATGAATCAGAGCCTCCTGGTTTGGTATTAAACATTTTCCCGTACAAGCCTGTCCCGGAGTTCAGTATGTTGTGCTGTTGCGCCCACCAAGCTGCGGTAAAGCCTGTCGTAGGCATCGATATGCCCCTCCCAGCTGAACTTGCGCAGTACTCGCTCGCGCGCCGCCTGACCCAGCTGTGTGGCGCGTTGCGGGCTTGCGAGCAACCCGGCAAGCGCGCGCCCGAGAGCATCCGCATCTTCACTCTCAACCAGCAAACCGGTTGTTCCGTCCTCGATCATTTCCGGCAGGCCGCCCACGCGTGTCGCAACAATCGGCCGACCCAGCATGCCGGCCTCCAGTGCCGTCAACGGGAACGAGTCCTGCCGGGATGGCATGACGACGATGTCCGCCCTGTTGATCAGAGACGGCACACTCCCGGGCGGCACCCAGCCTAGAAATTCCACGTTGTTCATACCCAGGTGGGCCGCCTGTTGCTCGAGATCGCTGCGCAGTTCCCCGTCGCCGGCGATCAGTACGCGCAATTCAGGGTAAGCTTCGGACAGCGTGGCAAAGGCGTTCAATGCAATGTCAATACCCTTGTCCGGGACAAGTCGCCCGAGGCACAGTACGGTGGGCGGATTGAGGGACAGCGGCAGGGCCGCCGCCCGGGATGACTCGATGCCATTATAGATTACGCTTGAACGGGTGCCGATCCCGGGCGCGAATTCACGGCCGTAATCGAGAATCGCCCGGGAACAACCGACAACCCAGCTTGCCCTGCCCAGGGTTCTGGATATCAGTGAATTTTGCGTGACCTGTAAATTATTCCATTTGCCATGCAGGGTAACCAGCATGGGTGCGGGATGCTCATGCCACGTGGTGAGATGAAAAAATATACCGGCATCGATGGCATTGACATGCACCAGATCCGGCCGGAAATCACGTTTGATGGCGCTGATCCGCTGCCGGGTGGCCGCCAGCAACTCCATATCGCGAAACACGGCGGGATCGGTGAATGTAAAGCGATGCACGGGGATGTCTCTGAAAGGCGGCCGGTCTTCCTGCGCATGGCCCAAGCGGGGTGCAATCACAGCAAATTCATGGCCTCGGGACTGCAGCGCCGGAAGCAGCCTGGAGGCCAGCACCTCGACCCCGCCGATCTTGGGCCAGAAGGTACTCGACCAGAATAAAGTTCGCATTGCCCCGGTCCCCTATCCTGCGGGCTCCATTACTGCCGGGCGGCGCATTCGGCCGGCTGCAGGAAAACGTGTTTCAGCCATATACAGGATCCCGTATCAGGTGATACCTGAGCCACTGGTCGCCGTTTGCACCCGTGCATCCCGCGACCTGGCAGCGAACATGCGGGCGTACAGCGGCAGCTGCAGGGACGCTGTGTCCTCATGCGAAGCGATTATGACTTTATTCCCGATCATACGTGCAATGCCGAAGCACCTGAAACCGTAATAATCTACAAGATCGATATCAAGCTGATCGCGCTGGATACCCTGTGGCAGCAGGAGGTCCGCGATAACACCCAGAGAGTTTTCTATCATGGTCAGCGAGGCGCATACCGGTGACCTCAGTATAAAAACGACAAGCACCTTGTGCCGGCGGTTCGATTTTGGCAGCGGGGCGACAGAGACCGCGGCCACATTCACATCATCTGGCAGGCGCAGATCCGTCAAACCGTCGAGGTCGACTGAATGGTAATCAAGCACGGCACGGTTCCCGGCCTTATGACATTCCGTCTGCACCCACTCCAGAAATTCCGTCTCCTCCGCGAGCATCCCCGACATCAGGCTGTGAAACTCACTGTAAACAGAAGAGAGGTATGAGATTGACTCGAAAAGATACTCTTCACTGTGTCGCAGATCGAAATGATTGTTGATTATCATGAGATTGTTTTTGAAGAGCCGGGTCAGTTTGCCCTTGTGGGACTCCTCGATGGCGGACTCGATTATCTGCCGGCGGGTGTATAACGGCTCGCGCCGGTTTTGCAGTGCGCGCAGGAAATTATGCAGTTCCGTGGTCGCCTTCATGAAAATCCAGCAAAAACGCTTGCGCCGCGCCAATCCGGACGCCTGACGGCTGCCGAGGCGGTAGGCGGTGTACTCGGTAACCACAATTCGGTGCCAGAACAGTATTTCCGAAAAGACTACCGCGATAATCTCGTTTCTCCCGAACTCGCGAGTCCTCTCCAGCGGATTATCGTTATCACGGGAATATAACGTTTCCCAGGTGCCCCGCGCCTCCAGAATACGATACAAGAACGATCTGTTCTCAGCAAACCTGTCGGGCTCCAGCCAACCATGAAACTGCGAGAGTGTGACGACCGGGGACTGCGATTCCAGCATCGGTAGCAGACGCCGCAGTTTCTCAAGCCGCGCCTCGATGTTTATACTGGTCGCTTCGGAGTCGGTGATCACCAGCAAATCAATATCGCTGAGAAACGGCATGAACTCATTCTTGGCGATGCCGCGTCTCAGGTAGATGTTGCACACGCCCGGTCGGCGCAGGACCCGGGCGATGCCCAGTGCGCTTGCCCGGTATGCCAAGCGGAAGATCCGGCCGACCGGCTTTATCTGATCCAGGCGCATGAGTGTCGGCAGCAACAGATTGCTCTTGATCGACCAGCCGTTTTCCTTTGTTAAGCCGTGCATATCAGGTTCTGTTTTTGGCGAGTTGCGGCAACCCGGCTGCCGAGGCGATATGCTGGCGGTACAGGTGCCAGTGCCACCGGGCCAGATGCCGGATATCATATTCCCGAACCGAATCACGGGGCTTGCAGCCAAGGGACGCCCTGATTTGCGGATAATTACCCAGTATTTCCACCAACTTGTCCGCCAGCGAATCGACCGAGCCGGTAGCACACAGAAAGCCGTTCTCACCGTCAACAATCAGGTGGGCCAGTTCGCCCACCGGCGTTACCAGCACCGGCTTGTTGCATGACAGCGCTTCGAGCACTGCCAGCGGCAGTCCCTCGCTTTTCGAGGGCAGCACCACGAGTTTTGATCCCTGGATCGCCCGGCGCAGATCCTCCCTGGACAGGACACCGAGGTAACTGATGTCCGGATCGCGGCTGAAGTCATGGTTCGCCGGATTCTTGCCCGCGAGATTCAGCGGTTCACTGATGCGGCCTCTCAGTCGCTCATAGGCCTGCAACAGAAGGTTGAAGCCCTTGCTGTCGGTCAGATTGCCGATGAACAGGATTCCGCATTCATCTTCACCCGCAGGACTGAAATAGCGGGTATCGATACCGCCGCTTTTGATCTCCAGGTTCGGTATTCCCAGGCTCTCGCAGTAATCCCTGATTTCCCGGCTTACGGCAATGACACGGTCGCAGTTTTTCAGAACCCGTACGAGCAGTCGCTTTTCGAATGCCGCGTAGCGACGGTGAAGAAATTGCCCGGGCTGGTGAAGAAATTGCCCGGGCTGCTCGATATCCACCAGTCCATGAATAGTGACGACCAACGGAACTCGGAGTATCCGGGCGGCTATGAATGCATAATAGATATTGGGCACCAGCAGGTGGCAGTGAATGACCTGGACGCCTTCGCCATGCAGGAAACCCGTGGCCTTTACGGCAAGACCGAAAATCCTGATGAGCCTGGGGATCAACCAGCGGGGCGTGTGACGCAGCAAATAGTGTATTCTGGTGCCGGTGTCTGCATCCTGTTCGATGGTCTCCCGGTCGCGATACACCTGCTCGGTTCTCGATCCGTCGTAATGCATGATCTGTCTTTGCCAGCGCACCAGTACCATCCTGACCGGCAGTTCGCTGAGCTGCGCGATCAGACTCTGCAGAAACAGCTCCGCCCCCCCCCGGGGTTCAGGGATGTTGCCGACAAAGCCAACACAGCAGCACTCGCTCGCAGCGGGCGTTTTCAGGCGGTTACGGCTGATCAGGGTCCAGATGGTGCCCAGCACACTCGGCGGCTTGTTCATACAGGAAGACATTCCACATAAAAAAACATATGATTATATCAACCGCCTTACCATAATCCAGTATCCTTTCACGATACTGTTCAATACTCCCCGCGCGGCGCGTTCCACGCCAGTCAGCACCAGATCTTCCGAAAATGGCAGTGGACCGTCTTCGAGGATCATGCGATCCGGACAGAAACGCGCGCGCTGTACACTTTTCCTGCGCTCATGGATCCGGCGCGCATGGGAGAATATCCAGACAAATGCGCGTCGCCATTCTCCTAGCCAGCCTTTTTTCACAATACCTATCAGCTGGAACACTTCGTAGATGAACAGTACCGGCAGCAACAGCAGGATTGTCCTGCAGGAGTAGTTTTTCAGGATCACCTGCCAGCGATTGCGAATCAGGCAATAGATACGAGTGCGTGAATACTCCTGCCCGGGACGCCAGGAAAGGCCCGGCGTACCTTGACCGTGCAGCACGGTAGCGCCAGGGACGGCCAGCAGTTCATGACCCAGTACCCGTGAGCGCATCCCGAAGTCGTGATCCTCGTAATTGAAGAAAAAGGCATCGTCGAACGGTTCATCCTTGCCCCAGCGCCGCAGATCGAGCATGAAACACGCTGTTACCAGCGAGTTTATCTTGCTGGTTTCTGCGGGACATTCTGCCGAACTCTGATTCGCATTCCTGGGTATCATCAGCCCGAGATAGTGTGAATTTGCGCCTTCAAACTGGATGGTGTCCTCGTTGTCGGCGTACAGGACCCGCGGGGCCGCCGCAACGGCTCTTCTATTCTCATACAGCGCCCCGGCCAGTTTCCCGGCACATCCCTCCTGAAGCATCACATCGTTGTCAAGAAAGAGTACCAGGTCATTACTGGCCAGTTTCAAGCCGGCATTGCGGGCGACACCCGGACCGAGGTTCTCCTCGAGCGGGATAATGCGGGCATCGGGACAGAGTTGTTTTGCGACTTCGATACTGCGGTCAGTCGAACAGGCATCGATCAGTATGATCTCGTCAGTTACCCGCTTCTGCTGCATCAGCGCGCTGAAGGTATTCGCCAGATAGTTTGCACCGTTGTAATTGACCACACAGAATGTGAGTGGCGGCAGAGTTCGAACCGGGTTGCCCATAGAAGACATACATCCAGTGCAGACTCGGGCCTCAATCCGGGCGGGAGCCTGCTTCTGGATGCGGGTAGCACCCGTCGGGGTTCAGGGCACGGGTAATTCCCCGAGAGAGTTGAGTTTTTTCCATTCTTATCAGTTTTCAGGTATGAATCCGCAGGCCGCCAGGCAGGTCATGTCCTGGGACTCCTGATTATTTAATGAATTTGACACAATTTAACGGGTAAAACCAGTCTTCTCGGTGACCACCCGGACATCCCGCGCCCAATCCGTCCGGGTTGACGCCTGACCGGTGCGGTGACTGTCTCCGATTTGTAATCATTGTTCCACTGCAGGACTTCGCCGGGCACGAATACGGTCCCGTATCGCGGGTCAAATCGTTCAGGCCAGCTGGTGGTGATAAACGGGACGGTGAGTCGAAGATAGATCTCGGCGATGCCGGTAAAAACGATGAGCGTCAGCAGCGACACGCCCACTACCACAAGCAGGCTCTTGCCTGGGCAGCGGTTGGCTGGATGGGGTGGAACCGTGTTGCTGGTGTCAGTCATGTAAGGTGTACAGGAAGGATAACTGCTGTTTTTCACCGGGTCTATGACTGGTGTGCAACCATACATCCTGTACATTGCGAAACGTACTGACAGGTTCTACCTGCCCTGCAATCGAATCCTCCCTGCCTGGCCGGCAGGCATCGATCAATACCGATCCGCAGTCCATCCGATACCCTGCCGATTTCGTCCGGGTGACAGCTACCTGGATTGCCGGGATGGTGTCTGAGCGTCAATCACGCATACCGGCGCGCGTCTCGGCGACGAATGGGCTGAAATGCAGCCTTCGTTGTGTGCTGCTTCGATAATCGCCATGGAGGCCGGAAATGGATGATGTGAGAACTTCCTGGAAGCCGCGTTACACGGATTGTGAGACGTACTCACGACCACCATTGCCCGTGACGACCGACGCAGCACAGCGTTTTATATCAGTTCCTCGTGGTACCCGGCCAAGCTCGACCGGGTGTTTGTCCCCTGCTCACTGTAGACGAACAAGGCAATGCGGAGATGAATTGTTCAGCGATCCATTCAGCCGATCCTCTCGCCATGCGGCTAAGCTCGCCGGCCTTCACGGGCAATCAGATCAGCAACACCACGAGGAGCACGATCAGTACGATGGCGATGACCTGCCTGTTGTTCAGCTCCCCGCCTGCGGGGAGCGACTTGAGCTTCTGCGCCAGCGCGTGGACTTCCTGATCGGTGAGCCCCGCCACCCGGTTTTTCGCCGCGAGGCTGTCGACGCCCATGGCCTTCAGCTGTTCACGCGCGTCCGCGCGATCGAGAAAAGCCTGAACCCGGGCACGTTCCTGTTCCACTACGCCCTGACCGATGGCCTGATCGGTCGACACCATCGCCGCGCCCGCCAGCGGCGGCAGCACGCACAACATGGTCGCCATCGCGATGACACCCCGCAAGCGCTTCAGTCCCCTGCTCATCTGACCTCCTGATCATTGGTCGTGGTATGGGAAGGATCATGCGGGCGAAAGCATAGAATGCGGCACCTGTTTTGTGAAGTCCGCGACCGGCGACCCCGGTCTGGATGCCGCCGGTATCATCGAACAATTACAACTCGAATAAAGGTAGCATAGAAAGCTTGTCGTTCAGATGCATGGACGCGGTGTTCAGGCGGTCGCCTGACAGCCCATGACTGGGGGATATTGCATGATGACTGCACTGGCCGCGATCGTCGGCGGCCTGATACTGCTGGTGTGGAGCGCCGGCCGGTTCGTGGAAGGCTCGGCCGCCACGGCGCGCCATTTCGGCATGCCGCCGCTGCTGATCGGCATGGTGATCGTCGGTTTCGGAACCTCGGCTCCGGAGATGCTGGTTTCGGCCCAGGCCGCCCTACAGAACACTCCCGGCGTTGCAATCGGCAATGCCTACGGCTCGAATATCACCAATATCGCCCTGATTCTGGGCGTGACGGCGCTGATCGGGCCCATCGCCGTACATTCCCAGGTGCTGCGCAAGGAATTGCCGATGCTCATCGCCGTCACCGCCCTGGCCGGCTTCCAGCTCCGGGATGGTGAACTCTCCCGCGCCGATGCCTGGATCCTGTTGAGTGTGTTTGGCGGATTGATGACCTGGTCCGTCTACCAGGGACTGCGGCAACGCACCGATGCGCTGGGCGGCGAAATGGAGCAGGCACTTGCCGTGCATGCCATGACCTTGGCCCGGGCGTTGTTTTGGGTGGCGCTCGGACTGGTCTTGCTGATCGTCAGCTCCCGAATCCTCCTCTGGGGAGCGGTGGAACTCGCCCGGGGTCTCGGCGTGAGCGACCTGATCATCGGTCTGACCATCGTGGCGCTGGGCACCTCGCTGCCCGAATTGACCTCCTCGGTCACGGCCATCCGCAAGGGCGAGGACGACATCGCAGTGGGCAACGTGATCGGCTCCAACCTGTTCAACTCCCTGGCGGTCGTGGGGATCGCCGGTGCGATACGCCCCATGGACGTCGCCCCGGAGGTTTTCTCCCGCGACATTCCGGTCATGGGCCTGCTGACCGTCTTCCTGTTCATCATCAGTTACGGGTTCCGCGGCCAGGGCCGGATCAATCGTCTCGGCGGTGCCGCGCTGCTCGCCAGTTATCTTGCCTATACTGCGCTGCTGGCATGGAACGCGTTCTGGCAAAAAGGGGTCGGAGGCGTAAGCTAACAGCGGTCGCTCCAAGCTTGACCGCGTAACTCGACCAATGATATTCCCCGGGCCGGCGCACTATCGCCGCGCGCACCGGATTGAGCTCGATATAGCGCAGGCAGGACAGAAGCTTGCGTTCGGTTTGCACCCCAGGCTCGCACGATGACCCCTTCCTACAGCGTGCCGGTGCCGTGACAGGACTTGTCAGGAAGGTATTCACAGCGTGTCAGGAAAGGGCGTGCCCGGCACGGGGCCTCTCGCAGCTACGAGGCAATCTCAGCGTTTTACTGAACGAGGTCGCGCATACGCCGCTGACCTCATTGATCGACACGCGGCCGCCAACCAATGCTCACTTTCCTTGTGGAACGGTGCAGCGGCCGGAAAGCTCGGTCGCGATCTGGTGGCTCAATTCGGCAACCGCGGCGCTGGCGGCAACGACCATGGCTTCGTAACCTTCACCCGTGGTGGGCACGCGCAGCGTCGATTCGCGCAAGGCGGCCTCCTTGCCGCTGTTCGGGTCGACGACCGACCAGGCGGCCTTCAGGGTAACCGCGTCACCGGGTTGGCCATCGAACTGATCGATGTGTATCTGCACCTGATAACGGGGTTTATAGAAAAGCTTGCCCGGGGACTTGATCACATAATCGGTCTGCAACAGCTTTGACAGGTCATCGATCAGCACCCGCTCGAAATCCTCCTCGAGCGGTCCGGCCCAGCGGTGGAATTCATCGAAGCTGATCCGGTTCGGGCTGAGTCGGGTGACGATCTGCGGCCGGTCGAGATAATGCGGCCACAGCACCGGTCCGATGCCAATGACGACATCGCGGCAGTTCGCCGGCAGCGACTCCGGCGCCCCTGATACGGCGGCCGGACTGAGGGTGTAGAAATCGACCGGCCGCGAGGTCGTGGCGCAACCGCTCACGAGCAGAATCAAAAGCAGACCGGCAAGTGTACGGGCATGAATTGGGTGGGGAGCAATCATTGGCCTTGTTTTCCTCTCAGTATCGCTTCCGGGTTGCGTTCCAGGTAATCCGCCAGCAGGCGCAGCGAACGGGCCGCGCCCGATAATTCCTCCAGGGTCTTTTGCATTTCCTGCTGCAGTGGTGAATCGGTGCTGAGGGTCTTTCCCAGCGCGAGCAGGGTCTTCTGCGTCTGGGTGACGGTCAGCTGCAGGCCTTCCAGCGTCTTGTCCATGTTGCTGCCGATCCTGTCGATCGGAAACTGCTCCAGCTTGTCGAGTATCGCGGCGACCCTGTTCGTCAACTCCTCGAGCGAGGTCGGCACTGTCGGCAGCACCGGGTACTCTCCACTGTAGTCGATCGCGGCCGTCTTGACCTTGTCATAGATGCCCATCTCGACAATGAGCTTGCCGGTAAGGAGATTGCCTGTTTTCAGCTGTGCTCTCATGCCCTGCGCCACCAGCTGGTCGAAAAACCGGTTCTGGCGTTCCACCTTGCTGAGCTTCGCCCATTCCGGCGGGATCTGCCCGGTGGGCGCAACCCGTTCCGGCTCGAGGTCGATCAGAACGGGTATCTGGAATTCCTGGGACATTACGTTGAGCTGGAGTTTCACATCGACCACTTCCCCGATCTGGATACCGCGGAATTCCACCGATGCCCCCGGTGAAAGCCCCCGCACCGATCCGTCGAAGTAAAGCAGGAAGCGGCGTTTCTCGGCATATTTTTTTTGTTTGGCGGCCTCGCGATTGTCATACAAATGGAAGACCTGGTCTTCTTGCGCCATAGCGCCCGAAGTTTCATTTTCGGGGGCACCGAACGCGATGCCGCCGATGAGGATGCTGACCAGGGATTCGGTATCGACCTTGATCCCCTGCGCCGTCACCGAAACATCCAAGCCGCTGGCGTTCCAGAACTGGGTATTTTCGCGCACCTTCTGGTCATAAGGGGCATGCACGAAGACCTTGAAGTCGATGCTCTCGGCATCTTCGCCAACGTTGTAGGCGACGACCTCGCCCACCTGGATTTCGCGGTAGTACACCGGCGCGCCGACATCCAGGGAGCCCCGCCGGCTGGCGCGCAGGATGAAATAATGGCCCGGTTGACCGGTGGTGACCACGGGGGGAATCTCCAGTCCTTCGAATTGCCGGGTGGATTTGCCTTCGGTCACCGGATCGATTCCGATATAGGCGCCCGAGAGCAGGGTTCCTAGACCGCTTACCTGCCCGGCCCTGACGCTGGCGCGCACCACCCAGAAACGGGTCTTGTCGGTCAGGTAGCCTCCGGCGCCCTTGACCAGTTTCGCGGTGACGAGCACGTGCGTGAGGTCTTCGCTGAGTTCGATGTTCTCGACCTGGCCGATTTCGACGTCCTTGTACCTGATCTTGGTCTTGCCGGCCTCCAGACCCTCGGCGCTCTTGAAGCTGATGGTGATGGTCGGTCCCTGCTCCGAGAAGGCCTTCCAGGCCAGCCAGCCGCCGATCAGCGCCGCGATCAGCGGGATCAGCCAGACGATGGAAACGCCGCTGCGCGTCTTGACGACTGCCTCGGGTATGGCCTCCGCGGTTTGCGGCTCAGACTGCGGGTTTGTCATGGGTTGACTCCAGGTTATCCCAGATGAGCCGGGGATCGAAGCTCATGGCGGCAAAGATGGTGATCACCACCACCGCGCCGAAGAATATCGCACCGGCCTGTGCCTCGATGGTCGCCAGGTTACCCAGTTTCACCAACGCCACCATGATAGTGACCACATAGATATCGACCATGGACCAGCGACCCACCGCTTCGGTGAGGCGATAAAGGCGGGTACGATCGACGGGGCGCCATTGCGAGCGGCGCTGCACCGAAATCAGCAGATACACCAGGATGATCAGCTTGGCGAGCGGCACGAACACGCTGGCGATGAACACCACCAGCGCCAGCGGCCACATACCGTGTACCAGCAGGTAGATCACGCCGCTCAGGATGGTATCGGCCTGGGCATTTCCGAGCGAGGTTACCTTCATGATGGGCAGCATATTCGCCGGCAGGTAACAGATAACTGCCGCGATCACCAGCGCCCAGGTGCGCGCGAGGCTGTCGGGCTTGCGCGCATGCAGCGCGGCCCCGCAGCGCGGACAAACCGTCGCAGCGTGATCCCCGTGCGACGCGGGAACGCGGCTCACCAGATTGCAGCTGTGGCATCCCATCAGCCCGGCGGCGATGGCGCTCGTCTCACCGGTGCTCATCGCTTGCGCCCCACGCGTTCCCAGACGATTTCGGGGTCCAGGGCGGCGGCGGCCCCGGCCAGCACGAAAATAAGCAGGGCAAACGACCACAGCGCCAGGCCGGGTACGATTTGCGCCATCTCCACTAGCTTCACCACGGCGACCAGGATACCGAGCATGAACACCTCCATCATGCCCCAGGGTCCCAGACTTTGCTGGAACCGGAATACCTGCGCCAGCTTCCACGGCGTGCGGCTGAACTTGATCGGCAGCAGGACATAGATGAGCAACAGCAGTTGCAGCAGCGGCACCAGCATACTGGTCAGCAGCACCAGCAGCGCGATTTCCCACATGCCCTGCTGGTACAGATCGATGACGCCGGTGGCGAGCGTGGTCTGGGTAACCTGCCCCTGCATCTTGAAGGACAGGAAAGGGAAGGAATTGGCGACGATGAACAGGACGAGCCCGGCAAACGTCAGTGCGAGGGTGCGGTCGAGACTGTCGCGGACGCTGCGATGTAGAACGGCGTTACAACGCCGGCAGTAGGCCTTCCCGCCCTGCCGCTGGCGCGGGATGTGCTGCAGCAGGTCGCACTCATGGCAGGCAATCAGGTGCTCTGGCGTCATAGCGAATGTGCCCGGCCGATCTCACAGGCTGTCTCAATTTGCGTAAGAAAAAGTATCAGATGAATACCCTGCCCGGTATCCCCAGTTTGGCCGTGGATATTAACAAGCAGCACGGAAATAGCAATGCAGCGGAGGACGAGTTCGGCCGGAACGCACGTGGATGCGCCTTGTCCGAAGCTGCAGACTACCATGAACGACAGGGGTCGGCACCATGCCGGTACTCTCACGGGTATGTTATCGTGGTGCAGAGCTGAACTGACAGGTTCACAGCCAGCGACAGGCCCGCGTGAACAACACATTACCGCACGATCTTGATCAGGCTCCCATCGGCGTCATCGACGAGGTACACGGCCCCGTCGCGGTGATCACCTGCAGACATCTCCCTCCCCTGCGCCAGGCGCTGATCGCCAGGCGCAACGCCGAGACCTATCTGTTCGAGGTCCACCAGCACCTCGATGAACACCATCTGCGGGCGATCACCCTGCACCGCACCGCCGGGCTGCGCCGCGGCATGGCGGTCTACGACACCGGCTCGCCGCTGCACGTCCCGGTATCGGAAGCCTGCCTGGGCAGGGTGCTGGATATCTTCGGCCAGCCGCTCGATGACGGCGCGCCCCTGCCCGGCGAGTCCTTCCGCAATGTGCACGCAAACCCGCCGCCCCTGCAGGAGGCGATCGGCGCCGGCGGAGGTGCTGCGAAACCGGCATCAAGGTGATCGACCTGCTCTGCCCGTTCGTTAAGGGCGGGAAGACCGGACTGTTCGGGGGCGCCGGGGTGGGCAAGACGGTGCTGATCATGGAGTTCATGCACGCCATCGCGACCCTGCACGCGGGGGTATCGGTGTTCGCCGGGGTGGGCGAGCGCATCCGCGAGGGCCACGAGCTCTGGCAGGAAATGCGCAAGACCGGCGTCATGCCGCAGACGCTGATGGTGTTCGGGCAGATGGACGAGTCGCCCGGGGTGCGCTTCCGCGTCGGCCTGACCGCCCTGACCTACGCCGAGTACCTGCGCGACACGCTCGGCAAGGAAGTACTGTTCGTCATGGACAACATCTTCCGTTTCGTGCAGGCGGGCAGCGAGATTTCCAGCCTGCTGGGACGCATGCCGGCCACCGTCGGCTACCAGCCGACGCTGACCACCGAGGTCGCCGAGCTGCAGGAGCGCATCGCCTCGACGCGCCAGGGGGCCATCACCTCGGTGCAGGCGGTCTACGTGCCTGCCGATGACATGACCGATCCGGCGGTCAGCGCCATCCTCAGCCATCTCGACACCACCGTCATCCTGTCGCGCACCCAGGCCGGCAAGGGGATCTATCCTGCCGTGGACCCGCTGCAGTCCGGCAGTAGGCTGATGGACCGCCACACCCTCGGGGAACGCCACTACACCATCGCGGAAGGTGTACGCGCCCACCTGGCGCGCTATCAGGAACTCGAGGACATCATCGCCATGCTGGGCATCGAGGAACTCTCGACCCGGGACCGCAACATCGTCATGCGCGCGCGCAAGCTGCAGCGCTATCTCACCCAGCCGTTCTGGGTGACGGCATCGCATACCGGCATCCCCGGCGCCTCGGTGACGCTCGAACAGTCCCTGGAGGATTGCGAGAGCTTCCTGCTCGGGCGCTACGACGAGGTCACCGAGGAACACTGCTATATGCGCGGCGCCATGCAGGAACCGGCGCGATGAAGACCTTCCGGCTGACACTCTCGCGATGCGGTCCGTCGTGAAACCTTCGAGGAGGTGATTTCCTTCGTGGGCGAGGATGCCTCGGGCAGCTTCGGCATTCTCGCCGGCCACGCACGCATGATGACCGCGCTGCTGTTCGGGCTGGCGCGCTTCCGCCGCGCCGACGGACACTGGCGCTACCTGGCGTTTCCCGGCGCACTGCTCTACTTCGTGAACGATGAGTTGTCCATCAGCACGCGCCGTTACCTGCTGGATGACGACTACGAGCGCATCAGCGCCGCCCTGCAGGAGCAACTGCTCGCCGAGGAAGAGGGTTTGCGCATCATCAAGGAGAGCCTGCACCGCATGGAGGAGGAACTCCTGCGGCGCCTGTGGGAGATGCATCGCGCCGGAGGCGGTGGCCGGTGAATCCGTACGAGCGGCTTCGCAGGCAGGTCGATCGTCAGGCCCGGCGCATGCGGCAGGCCGACCGCGACCGGCGGACGCTGCTTGCGCAGACCGCCTATATCGGCACCCTCGGCCTGATGTTGGTGCTGCCGGTGGTGGCCGGCGCCTACCTGGGACGCTGGCTGGACGGCCTGGCGGCGGGCTATTCCATACGCTGGACCTTGAGCATGATCTTCCTGGGTGTGATCATTGGCGGCATCAACGTGTACCTTTTCATCAGAGATTAGCGCATGACGGGCAGCGGGATAGTAGCAGAGACCGTGTTCCGGCTGGGACCTCTGCAAATTACCGGTACGGTCATCACCACCTGGCTGATCATGGCCGCGATCTGGCTCGCCGGCTGGTCGCTCACCCGACGGCTCACCCTGGAGCCGGGAATACTGCAGGTCGCAGCCGAAGGCATTGTCGGCACCATCGAGGAAGCCATATGCGCAGTAGCGCCCGAGCAGACACGCCTGCTGCTGCCGTTCATCGGCAGCCTGTGGGTATTCCTGGTAATAGCCAACCTATGCGGCCTGATCCCGGGCGTGCACTCCCCGACGCGTGACCTGTCGGCGACCTCCGCGCTCGCCATCCTGGTGTTCCTGTCGGTGTACTGGTTCGGGGTGCGCAGCAGTGGTCTGAGGGCCTACTTGCGCCATTATCTTTCCCCCAGCCCCATCCTGCTGCCGTTCCATGTCCTCAGCGAAATCACCCGCACCGTGGCGCTCGCGGTACGCCTGTTCGGCAATATGATGAGTCTGGAGATGGCGGCCCTTCTGATCCTCATGCTGGCCGGCTTCCTCGCACCCATCCCGATACTGATGCTGCACATCATCGAGGCGCTGGTGCAGGCCTACATCTTCGGCATGCTGGCGCTGATCTATGTCGCCGGCGGGCTGCAGTCACACCAACTTCGACAACAGACCAAGGAGTAACGCATGCCTGACTTGTCTACTTTCGCCCTGGTATCCACGGTTGCAGCGGTTCTCGGCATCGCCATCGGCGTGCTGGGGCCCGCGCTCGCCATGGGACGGGCCATCAGCAGTGCGCTCGATGCAATGGCCCGGCAACCGGAAGCCGAGCGTTCCATCATGCGCACCCTGTTCATCGGTCTGGCGATGATCGAATCGCTCGCCATCTACGTGTTGGTCATCGTGCTCATCGTGCTGTTCCGCAACCCGTTGCTGGGATACCTGCTGAAGTAAGGCTCGGCAGCCCTCACTCCGATCAATCCGCGGGGAACACGCGCTTGGAACTCAACTGGTCGACCTTCGTTCTCGAGATCATCAACTTCCTGATCCTGGTCTGGATCCTGAAGCGGTTTTTCTACCAGCCGGTGCTCAATGTGATCGCCCGGCGCCGGGCCGGCATCGAAAAAACCCGGGCCGATGCGAGGCAGCTTCAGGATGAGGCGCAGGCACTGCGCAGTCAGTACGAAAACCGGCTCGCCGAGTGGGACCGGGAACGCCGAGCGGCGCGTGAACAGCTGGCGAAGGAAATCGAGGCGGAACGGGTACAACGCTTGCAGACACTCGCGAGCGACTTGGCGCAGGAGAAGGAACGATCCGCGATCGTGGAACAGCGCCGGCTCGATAACCTCAAGCGACAACTGGAGCAGACGGCACTCACCCAGGGCGCGCAGTTCGCCACTCGGTTGATGATGCTCGCGGCCGAACCACCGCTGCAGGAAAAATTGATCGAGTTGCTGCTGCAACAACTGGAAACGCTGCCTGCACCCCAACTCGAGGACCTGCGCTCCGGCGTCGGCGCCGCGCCTGACGGCATACGGGTCACCAGCGCCTTCGCCCTCGATAAGGCTGCACGCGAGCGTCTGGAACAGGCGCTGGGCGCCTGCCTCGGGATGCAACTGCCGTTGGAGTACAAGGTAGACCCGGAACTGCTGGCCGGCGTGCGCATCACCGTCGGGGCCTGGGTGTTGCAGGCAAATGTGAAGGATGAACTGGCGGGCTTCGCCCGGCTGGCCCATGATATCTGAAGCGGATACCCGCACCGGTCTGCTTGACCGGCAGGGGAACTGGCTGGCGCAGTACCGCCCCGGCCTGCGCATCATCGAACAGGGGTGCGTGGTCTCGGTCGGTGATGGCATCGCCTGGATTACCGGGCTGCCATCGGCCTCGATGGACGATGTCCTTACCTTCGAGGACGGCAGCCGCGCCATGGTCTTTGACCTGACCGAGACGCTGGTGGGCTCGGTGCTGCTGTATGAGACCGCCGCCCTGACGGCGGGAACGATCGTACACCCGAGCGCGCGCTCACTGGCCATACCCGTAGGTGACACCCTGCTCGGGCGCGTCATCGATCCGCTCGGCCAGCCGCTCGACCAGGGACCGGTGCCGGAGCCCGCCGCCTTCCGGCCGCTGGAGAATACCTCCCCGCCGCTCACCGCGCGCGAGCGCGTGCAGCAACCGTTGTATACCGGGATCAAGGTCATCGACACCCTGATTCCCGTCGGCAAGGGACAGCGCCAGCTGCTGATCGGCGACGAGGGACTGGGCCGCAGTTCGGTGGCGATCGATGCCGTGCTCAACCAGCGCGGCAAGTCGGTGACCTGCGTGTACGTGCTGATCGGCCAGAAACGCAGCACCGTGGTCAACACCATCGACATTCTGCGCGAGCATGGCGCCCTGGAATACACCACACTGGTGGTCGCCGAGTCCAGCGCCCTGCCCGGCCTGCAGCACCTGGCGCCGTTCGCCGGTTGCGCCGTGGCCGAATTCTGGATGCAGCAGGGTCGCGATACGCTGGTGGTCTATGACGATCTCGCCACCCATGCGCGGACCTACCGCGAACTTTCGCTGCTGCTGCGCCGTCCGCCCGGCCGCGAGGCCTACCCGGGCGACATCTTCTCGGTGCACGCGCGCCTGCTGGAGCGCGCCACCTGCCTCAATGCCGCGCACGGCGGTGGCAGCATCACGGCGTTGCCGATTGTGGAAACCCGGGAAGGGGAAATCGCCGCCTATATCCCCACCAACCTGATCTCCATCACCGATGGCCAGATCTACCTTGACCGAGGACTGTTCGCCGGCGGATTCCGGCCCGCCATCGACATTGCCCTGTCAGTCTCCCGCATCGGTGGCCAGGCCCAGCATGCGCGCATCAAGGAGGAGGCAGGTCGCATGAAGCTCGATTACCTGCAGTTCCTCGACCTGGAGGTATTCACCCGATTCGGCGCCCGCCTGGAAAGCTCCATGGAGAAAGCCATACGGCGCGGCCGCGCGCTGCGCGAGATCTTCAAGCAGGACCGCCTCGAACCGCTGCCGATCGAATTCCAGATGGCCTGGCTGGTGGCCTTCAATGACGGTCGTTTCGATGCGATCGAACCCGAGGACATTCCCGCTCGGCTGATTACCCTGGAAACCCGCGTCAGTGCATCGGGGCTGACGCTGGACAGTCCCCGTGAACAGTGGGCCACGGCTGTGGCCGACTGGCTTGCCGCGGGTCACACTGCATGACCCGCCGGCGCACGCTCGAACAGCGGCGCCATTCCTTCGGTGAAATCCGGAACATCATGAATTCCATGAAAACCCTGGCGTACCTGGAAATCCGCAAGCTGGGGCGCTTCCTGGATGCACAGCGGGCGGTGGTCGCCCACGTCGAGACAATGGCCGCCGATTTTCTCGGCTTCCATCCCGAGGCGCTGCCGCCGCCGGACGGTTCGACTCAACCGGTCTGCTTGCTGGTCGGTTCGGAACGGGGCTTTTGCGGTGACTTCAACGAGGCGCTGCTCGCCCGGCTGGAGGGCTACCTCGAGGAGCAGCACATCGCATCCCCACGGGTGATGATGACCGGGCGCAAGCTGGGCGCACGCCTGGAGGCAGATCCGCGCGTGGTCGCCGCGTTCGACGGCGCCACCGCCGTTGGTGAGGTGGAGAAGACACTGCATGCCATTACCCGTGAACTAGCCGTGATGCAGGCGCAGCACGGCATGCTCTCACTGAACGTGTTTCATCACGATCCGGAACAGCAACAGGTTATCGTCACCGAGGTGCTGCCGCCCTTCGAACGCTATCGGGACGCCGCACCGCGGTTTACCCACGCCCCGCTGACCCAACTGCCGCCGCAGGCATTTCTCGGCGCGCTGCTCGATCACTACCTGTTTTCCGTGCTGCACGAAATCATGTATGTTTCGCTGATGGCGGAAAACCTGCGGCGTGTACGCCACCTGGAAGGCGCGGTTCGGCACCTGGATGAGAAATCAAGCGCGCTGCTGCGCAAATCCAATGCGCTGCGCCAGGAAGAGATCATCGAGGAAATCGAGGTAATCCTGCTGAGCACGACGCGCCCGGATCACAAGCCCTGGTAGCTCGTGTCCTTCTGTAAAGAAACAAACTCACCGCAGAGACGCACGATTGCATGGATGCAGGAGGTAGAGCAACGCATGCAGCAGTTGCCGAAAGGACGCCAATTGTTTACCTGTTTTCGTTATAGAGCAGCACCAGCAGCGCCACGATCTCCAGCCGTCCCGCCAGCATATCGAGACACAACACGCCCTTCAACGCGGGTTCAAGCCCGGGCCAGGAGATGCCCGCGGACAGACCGGTAGTCGCAGTCGCCGAGACCACCTCGAAAAGGCTGTCCAGGGGATCATACCCCAGCGCAAGGAAGGCCACCACGTCAGGAGAATGACCAGGACGAACATGGCCAGCAAGGACAGTACGACGATGAATCCCGGCTGGCTGAGACGCCGCCCGCCCAGACGCGGTTCGTTCACCGCATGACTCGGCGCCTCGGTGGTGCGGATGATAAATTACAGCAGGCGCAGCAGCACCAGCAGCCTGAGAATCTTCCCCCCACCGGCGGTCGAACCGATATCGCCGCCGATGGACATGGACAGCATCATGATCAACCTGGACAGCGGCTGCAGCCCGCTGACATCGAGACTGGAGAAACCCGTGGTGGTCTGGGCGGAGATGCCCAGCAGCACGGCATGCCGCAAGCTGTCCACCCAACTCGATGAACCGCTCCAGTGCATGCTCAGGATTAGCAGCGAACAACTCAGCGCCACGGCGCCCGGCAACCCCTGGCTTTCCGTATCGCCGAAAAGTTCGCGCCAGCCCTGGTCCCAGGTCTGATAATAAACTGCCAGCGCCACGCTCAGGCTCGAAAACGTCAGCAACCGCTGCTGTCAGCAGGTCGAGCGCGGCCAGCAGGAGCATCAGCTGTCCCGGGTATTTCCCAATGTGTTTGTTGTGACTTCATGCACAGTTACAGGGCGCCCGGGCAATGTCGGAGATATGTGGTATTGACCGTGGGGAGTAACCATTCGGGTCGAGGCATAAAAAGTTAATGTAATATGGTTAAATATTCATTAACTACATGATTAATATAATTATAATTACCAAATAAGTTATTGCTGACAAAGATAATAATAATTTTATTAGAATTTACTTAAATAGATGCAGTATATTTAGACATGCGTTTTCCGCAACCCCCACTATGGCAAATGAAATCACTTGACGACACACGTATTGCAAGAAATAATGATAACAATTCGCAATCGTATAACGATCATAGCCGTCATGCTTGAAATAACGCCCTCACTCCGGACACTCTCCTGCCTGCGCAAAGGCGAATGCGCCTTCATCACCGGTATACACGCTCCCGACAGCACCCGCAGCCGCCTCCAGGCAATGGGGCTGCGTACCGGACGTGAAGCCGAGGTAATCCGATGCCCGCGCATCGGACCCATGCAGATACGCGTGGGCAGTATCCACCTGATCATGCGCCGCTGCGACGCGGCACGTGTGTCCATCTCCTCCTGACAGTGAAACGCCTTGCCATTGTCGGCATGCCCAATACAGGCAAATCGACTCTTTTCAACCGGCTGACCGGTTCATCCTCGCGAGTCGGCAACTGGCCCGGCGTCACCGTCGATCTGCTCACTGCGCGTGTCGTGCTGGGTGGACAGGCCGTGGAAGTGGTCGATCTGCCCGGTATCTACGACTTGCACGGATTCTCCGACGACGAGCAGATCGTACGCCGCTTCCTGGAAAGCATCCCCCTTGATCTGATCGTCGTCATCCTCAACGCCACCCAGCTGGATCACCAGCTGCCCATGGCCCTGCAGTTCTGCCAGCTCGGCATGAAGCCAGTTATCCTGATCAACATGATCGATGAGGCCGATCAGCTGGGTATCCGAATTGATGCGGCCACGCTCGCCGCGGATCTTAGATGCCCGGTGGTGATGCTGAGCGCGCGCCACGGCACCGGCATGAATGAGGTGCGCGAAGCACTCACCACGGGTATCCAGAACTCCACGCCGGTCTCGCTCGACCGGCTGCGCAGTACCCTGCACGCCGACGATCAGCTGGTGGAACACGCCGAGGCGCTGGTAAAGAAAAGCGTCTTCGCTCCCAGCCGCCTGGTGCGCAAGGTGACCGAGCGCATCGACCGCGTGCTGCTGCACCCGTGGCTGGGACTGCCGCTGTTCCTGCTGGCGATGTTCCTGGTTTTCCAGGCCGTGTACACACTGGGCGCTCCGCTCCAGGATGCGGTGGCCTGGTTGCTGGACGGTTTTCGCAGTTGGGCGCTGGTACCCCTGAAAGACCTACTGCCGGCCACGCTCTACGGCTTTCTGGTCGAAGGCCTCTATGACGGCATCGGTACCGTTGCCTCCTTCGTGCCGGTCATCATCCTGTTTTTCTTCTTCATGGCCATGGTCGAGGACAGCGGCTATCTGGCGCGCGCGGCTTTCCTGACCGATGCGCTGATGGCGCGGCTGGGACTCGATGGCCGCGGCTTCGTCATGTTGCTGATGGGCTTCGGCTGCAACGTACCCGCATTGATGGGCACCCGGGTGATGCGCAGCCGCTCGCTGCGTCTGCTGAGCATGCTGGTGATCCCGTTTTCGCTGTGCTCGGCGCGATTGCAGGTGTTCGTCTTCATCGCCACGGCGATGTTCACCGCCAAACAGGCGCCCCTGATCCTGTTTTTACTCTACCTGGTGAGTTTTGCCGCGGCGTTCCTCACCGCCCTGATCTTCGGACGACGGCTGAAGAGCGACGAACCCTTCGTGCTGGAACTCCCGCCCTACCGGCTGCCGGTCGCACGGCAGGTGCTGATGCGCGGCTGGCACGAGGTCTACCATTTCCTGCGCCGCGCCAGCAACTTCATCATCACGGGTGTGGTGCTGGTGTGGCTGCTGACCCACTACCCGAACGCCAGCACACCCGGCGGAGCAGGAACGTATGCGAGTATGCTTGGCCAGTGGCTGAACCCGGTGCTGCAACCGATCGGTATCAGCCCCGACATGTCCATCGTGCTGCTGTTCGGCTTCGTGGCCAAGGAAATCGTCATCGGCGCCATGGTTGCCATGACCGGTCTCGAGGGAAGCGCGCTGACCGGCTACCTGCATACGCAGATGGACAGCGTCCAGGCCATCAGCTTCATGCTGTTCGTGCTGCTGTACACACCCTGTCTCTCCACGCTTGCCACCCAGCGCAGCGAGTCACACAGCTGGAAATTCGCCGGCTACAGCACGGCGTGGTCGCTGTTCCTCGCCTGGACGGTGAGTTTCAGCGTCTATCAGGGCGTACGCCTGTTCGGCTACTGAGGAATAGCACCCCCACAGGTGTTACCATTTCCCCTGATTACGCCCTGCAGCGGAGAATCTAACAGCGGTTCAGGAGGATGTCATGCATGTCACCCTGGTACAGGTCCACGTCAAGCCCGAACACATCAACGACTTCATCGCGGCCACGAAACGCAACCATGAAGCCTCGGTCCAGGAGCCGGGCAACCGGCGCTTCGATGTGCTGCAGGCACCCGATGATCCGGCCCGGTTCATCCTTTATGAGGCCTATGCCGGCCCTGCGGAGGCCGCCGCGCATAAAGAAACGCCGCACTATCTGAGCTGGCGGGAAACGGTGGCCGACTGGATGGCGGAACCCCGCCAGGGCAGACTTTGGCTCGGGCTGTTCCCCACATGAAGATTCAGCGTTTTTCCATTGCACGGTTCCCACGCATCGAATTTGGCGCCGGCACGATCGGAAGACTGCCGGGCATCGCGGCAGGTTTCGGCAAACGTGTCCTGCTGGTCACCGGTGCGGCCTCCTTGCAAAAGTCGCCCCGCTGGCAACCACTCCTGCAGGGGCTGCGGCAGGCCGGCATCGAGTGGGAACACACCACCGTCAGCGGGGAACCCTCGCCCGGGCTGGTGGATGCCGCGGTAAATCAATTCCGTGACAGGCAACCCGATGCCGTGATCGCCATCGGCGGCGGCAGCGTGCTGGATGCCGGCAAGGCCATCGCCGGACTGCTGCGTACGGACGACTCGGTGATGGATTACCTGGAAGGCGTTGGACCGGAGAAGCCCTACGCCGGTCCAGCCGTGCCTTTCATCGCCGCGCCCACGACCGCCGGCACCGGCAGCGAGGCGACCAGGAACGCGGTCCTCAGTATCCAGGGCGAACACGGGTTCAAGAAATCCTTCCGGGACGAACGGCTGGTTCCGGAATACGCCGTCGTCGATCCCGATTTCCTCGCCAGTTGCCCGCCCGAACAGATCGCAGCCAACGGCATGGATGCTCTCACCCAGTTGATGGAATCCTATGTCTCTACACGGGCCAACCGGATGACGGATGCCCTGGCCATCGATGGTATCCGGGCGGCACGGGACAGTTTGATGCCGCTTCATGAAGATCCCGCCGCGACGAGCGGCGCCCGAGCGGGTATGGCCTATGCCGCCCTGCTCTCGGGCATCACCCTGGCGCAAACCGGTCTGGGTTCCGTCCATGGTCTCGCCTCTCCGCTGGGTGCCTTCTTCCCGATTCCGCACGGCGTGGTTTGCGGCTCCCTGGTGGCCGCCGCCACCCGGGTGAACATCGAGGCCATGCAGGCGCGTGAACCGGAGAACCCCGCCCTGGACAAATATGCCAGGCTGGCCGGTCTGCTGTGCGGCACGAGATTTTCCGATGTGCAGAACGCGTATGACGGCCTGATCGATCTGCTGGAAACCCGGGTCCGGCAGCTGAACATTCCGCGACTCAGCCTGTTCGGCATCCAGGAGAACGACTTCGCACGGATTGTCGCGAACAGTCGGGGGAGCAGCATGAAAACCAATCCCGTCGTGCTGACGGACGGTGAGGTCGCCGCGATCCTGCAGCAGCGATTGTGATGAGATCACCGGGTTACCACCTTGAGACACCAGGAATGAGGCAATATTTGGAAGCCTGCGAAGAAAACAAGGATCCAATCCTGACCGTTCTGCAGCGAGAGCTGGCCGGCTGCCGGGCAGTGCTGGAAATCGGCAGCGGCACGGGGCAGCATGCGGCCTACTTCAGCCGTCATCTGTCTCACCTGACCTGGCAGCCGAGCGATCTTGAAATCAATCATGCCAGTATAAACGCCTGGCGACACGAGGCGGCGCTTGCCAACCTGCTGCCACCGCTGCTCCTCGATGTCACCTGCGACCACTGGCCGGACTGCCGCGTCGACGGCGTATTCAGTGCGAACACTACGCATATCATGGCCTGGCCGGCGGTTGTCGCCATGATCGCGGGAATCGGCGCCATACTGGAAACGGGTGGAATCTTCTGCCTCTACGGGCCGTTCAACTACAACCGGGGTTACACCAGCGACAGCAACGCACGCTTTGACCTGTGGCTGAAACAACGGGATCCGCAGAGCGGTCTGAGGGATATCGAGGATCTGGTTGAACTGGCGAGCGCCAGTGGCCTGCACCTGAAACACGATTATGCCATGCCGGTCAATAATCGCCTGCTGGTCTGGCAATCTGTAGCGGGATAAAAAAACCGGTCCTGTCAGGACAGACTTCTAGAGATGATGCGGGTGTGTTCTGCATCCGGGCATGGCCAGGTCAACCGCTGGCCGTTCAAGCATTTTGCGATCCTGCCGGCTGGCGACATTCTGGATCACCTGTTCATCCATCAGGCTAGCCAGGGTAATGTCATTCAGGAACCGGTAGATCTGCCGGCTGAGGTCATCCCACAGCTCATGCGTCAGACAGCGTTGACCTTCCTGGCAGTTAGCCGCACCGTTGCAGCGTGTGGTTTCAACCGCCTCGTCAACGGCCGCGATAATCTCGGCGATTGCAATCCGGTCGGCGGTACGGCTGAGTGAATACCCACCGCCCGGACCGCGGGTGCTGGTGACGAGATTCCGCCTGCGAAGTCGCGTGAACAGCTGTTCGAGATAGGACAGGGAGATATCCTGTCGTAGCGAGATCTGGTTCAAGGTAACCGGCCCCGCCTGGGAATGGAAGGCCAGATCCAGCATCGCGGTGACCGCGTAACGTCCTTTACTGGTAAGCTTCACGTGACCGGACCATCAGCTTTTGAACATCTTAATAAGATGACATAACCTAGTGTTTCAGTCAAGATTTACCCGACGGATTATCCGGTAGTTCCGGGTCATCGGATTCGCCGGGTACATGGATTTCCTTGTCTTCCACGTGATTCAGCTCGCAGGGACCCAGGTCCGGCATGTGCAGTTCATCCATCTCGACACCGAGGCTTCTCAGCTCCCGGCACATCTGCTCGAGTCGTTCGTCCATGACATGCATATGATCGAGAATTCCGTTGATCGCGGTCGCCACCGGGTCCGGCATATCGCGCGTCGCGCCATAGGCATCGAAGCCCATCTTCCTGGCGATCGCCTGACGGCGGGAATCCGGTTCGGCGGGAGCCTTGATGTTCACCACGCGGCCGGGAACTCCCACGACAGTGGTGCCTGCCGGCACGTCCTTGAGCACCACCGCGTTGGATCCGATACGCACGCCGTCATTGATCATGATGGGGCCAAGCACTTTCGCACCGGCCCCGATAACGACATCCCTGCCGAGCGTGGGGTGGCGCTTGCCCTTGTCCCAGGTAGTACCCCCCAGGGTGACGCCGTGGTAGAGGGTGCAATCATCGCCGATTTCGGTGGTTTCCCCGATGACCACCCCCATGCCATGGTCAATAAAGAAGCGCCGTCCGATGGTGGCCCCGGGATG
Organism: uncultured Gammaproteobacteria bacterium; assembly: GCA_963763115.1. Classification (GTDB taxonomy): domain Bacteria; phylum Pseudomonadota; class Gammaproteobacteria; order UBA9214; family UBA9214; genus CAVQCA01. The sequence continues at coordinate 45,256 of CAVXNM010000052.1, read as the reverse complement.
TATCTCGATCCCGGTGAGCAGGCGTGCGACATTGGAGAGAACCCTGGCCGGCCATTTGAGCCCCCAGTTCCACAACCGGTGAGTCAGGCGATGAAACAGCACGGCATGGATGCCCGGGTAGGTCGTCACTACCTCGAAGGCGGTGCGGGCGGCCGGATCGCGTTCAAAGACGCACTGGATGTCTTCCTTGATTCTTTCGAACATAGCGTTTGATCACAGCCGGTTGGGAATCATGACCCGGTTGTTTCCCGTCACTTGTCTACCTGTTGTGCCGCCGTAAGAATACCGCGCAGGATATTGATTTCATTCTGATCGGGTCTGGCCCGATTGTACAGACGCCGCAAGCGTCGCATCAGGTGCCGCGGATTGGCCGGGTCGAGGAATTCCAGTTGGACCAGCGTCGCCTCGAGGTGTTCGTAGAAACGCTCCATCTCGCCAGCGCTCACGGGTGTATGCTTCAGCGCGCAATTGCCTTCATCCGAATCCTTTGTAACATGTGCGACGAATAATTCATAGGCAGTGACCTGCACGGCGGCCGCCAGGTTCAGGGAGGCGTAAACCGGGCTCGCCGGTATCCTGACCAGATAATGGCAACGGTCGATCTCGGCATTGCTCAGACCGGATTGTTCACAGCCGAACAGCACGGTCACCCTGCCCTGTTCACTTTCTTCCCTGATCATTTGCGCGCAAACCCTCGGACTGAGCACCGGGCAGGGAATGCTGCGGGTGCGGGCGCTGGCGCCGACAACCAAGCGGCAATCCTCAAGGAGGTCGTCCAGGTGCTGGCGTACCTGTGCCCTCGCCAGCAGGTCATCCGCACCCGAGGCGCGCGCCGTAGCCTCGGCATCGGGGAAGTGCAGCGGATTCAGCAGCCACAGGTCAGTCAGGCCCATGGTCTTCATGGCACGGGCGGCGGCCCCGATATTACCGGGATGGCTGGTATTCAGTAATGCCACACGAATGTTCGACAGCACGGGAATGTCATCAACCTGATAGAGGCACGGGACACGTCGATGCCATTTCCTGCCGGGCCCGACGATCCGTGAAAGCGCCGACAGACACCCTGTTCGGAATGCGGAGCTTCCCTCGGGATAGCGCTACGCCGGTGTCCATGGGGTCGCTCATGATTCAGGCCAGTTCCAGCGGAAATGCCATGACTTCATCGATATGACTGACCCTGCCGGCAATCATCAGCAGCCGGTCGATTCCCAGGGCGATACCGGCACAATCCGGCAATCCTGCGTGCAAGGCCGCCAGCAGACGCCAGTCTAGTTCGATGGCGGCGAGATGCCGGGCGCCGCGGCGCGTGTTGTCCCGTTCAAAGCGCCGGAGCTGCTCCGCCGCGTCGGTAAGTTCGTGGTAACCGTTGGCAAGTTCGACACGGTCAAGGTACACCTCGAAACGCGCCGCAACCGGCGGCTCACCGGGAAGCAGCCGGGCCAGCGCCGCCTGGCTGGCCGGATATTCACTGACAAAAATCAGCCCGGTATCCAGCGCGGGTTCAATAACGTGTGTCAGCAGCAGATCAAGCCAGCCGTCGATCTCATCCTCCACCAGCCCGGAGGGCGCGCTGATTTCCTTTACCTGTAATGCCTGCCGAACTTCATTTGCCGAGGTAGCGAAGGGATCTATACCCGAATAGTTCATGAACAGCTCACGGTAGGTCCAGTGCCTGGCCGGGCCCAGCGGCAGGATATCCTTCAACACCTCACGCAGCAGGGAGTCCACCTCGGCCATCAGCGCCATGTGATCGTAACCGGTCCGGTACCATTCGAGCAGTGTATACTCCGGATTGTGGTGGCTGCCTGATTCACCATCGCGAAACACCTTGCAGATCTGGTAGATTGATCCGGCACCCGCGGCCAGCAACCGCTTCATGGGAAATTCCGGCGAGGTATGCAGATACAACCGGGAACCATGACGTGAACCCGGTCCGTGATAGCTTGTGGAGAAGCTGTGTATGGCGGGATCGGTGGTGCCTGCCGCCGACAGGACTGGAGTATCGACTTCAAGTACACCGGCGTTCGCGAAAAACTCCCGTATTCGTGTCAACAGCATGGCCCTCAGCCTGAGGAGATTCAGTGACGCCGTCGGCCGCCACTCCCGTTCTTCCCTCAACACGCCATCATCGCCAGGTCATGGGCCACCGTATCGACTACTCTTTCGCGCGCGCCACATATTCCCCGGTACGAGTATCGATCCTGAGTATGTCGCCGATTTCGATGAACAGGGGCACGCGCACTACGGTCCCGGTTTCCAGCGTGGCGGGTTTGCCGCCGCCTCCCGAGGTGTCACCACGCACACCCGGATCGGTATCCGTAACGGTGAGCACCACAAAGTTGGGTGGTGTGACGGCAATCGGGGCGCCGTTCCAGAGTGTAACTTCGCACAGGTCCTGTTCCTTCAGCCATTTGGTGGCATCGCCGACGGCCGTGGCATCCGCGGCAATCTGTTCATAGCTGTTCGGATCCATGAAGTGCCAGAATTCCCCGTCTGAATACAGATACTGCAGCGAGGTATCCATGACGTCGGCGCCTTCCACGGTATCTCCCGACTTGAAGGTGCGTTCAATGACACGCCCGGTCTTCAGGTTGCGGATCTTGACACGGTTAAATGCCTGGCCTTTACCGGGCTTGACGAATTCGTTTTCGATGATCGAACAGGGATCGCCATCCAACATGATTTTGAGGCCACCACGGAATTCATTGGTACTGTAAGTTGCCATATTTGCCCTTTTTCGATTAAGTAATGTACTGAAATGGTACTAAAAATTGCGGCTATGATACCCCGAATGAACACATCACGACATATGCCGGCATGGCAAACGGCGCTGCGCCAGGCAGTAAGTTCCGTGGAGGAACTGCTCAGGCTGGTCGGCCTGGAGGCCACCGGACCGGATCTCTCTCTGGATGCCCGGGAGTTTCCCTTGCGGGTTACGCACAGCTTCATTCGCCGCATGGAAACCGGCAACAGGAACGACCCCCTGCTGCGTCAGGTCCTGCCAGTGCACGAGGAGTGGCAGGAAACGCCCGGATTCCAGCGGGACCCCCTGAGTGAACGCGAGGTCATGGCCATCCCCGGATTGCTGCATAAATACAACGGGCGGGCGCTACTCACCCTGACAGGTGCCTGTGCCGTGCACTGTCGCTACTGCTTCCGCAGGCATTTCCACTATGGCGGGGCCAACCCGACGGCCGCTCACTGGGACGCGGCGCTGGCCTATCTCCTACGTCACGAGGAAATCAGCGAGATCATCCTGAGCGGGGGTGATCCCCTGGCCTTGCCGGACACGCGCCTCAGTGAACTGGCACAGCAGCTCGCTGCCATATCCCACGTGCGAACCCTGCGCATCCATACACGCCTGCCTGTCGTGCTGCCGGAACGAATCGATGACGCTTTGCTCTCCTGGCTCGGCAATCACCCGCAGCACACGGTACTCGTCGTACATTGCAACCATCCCAACGAGATCGATGCCGAAGTTACCGGGTACATGCGCAAGCTGAAACAGGCCGGGGTTACCCTGCTCAACCAGACCGTCCTGCTGAAGGGGATCAACGACGATGCAGCTACACTCATCCGGCTGAGCGAGTCGCTGTTTGAGGCCTGCATCCTGCCCTACTACCTGCACCAGCTGGACCGGGTCCAGGGCGGCGCGCATTTCGAGGTAAACGACAGCGCCGCCCGCGAACTGATGGATGGTTTGCATGCCGCCCTGCCTGGATATCTGGTTCCACGCCTGGTAAGAGAAACACCCGGGGCACGGGGCAAACAATTGCTCTGGCCAGCCCGGCACGGGTGAGGACTGCTATGACGACGCAGACGGATCAACAACGGGCACCAGCAGCTGGAAACCACCCGAGTATTTACTCTATGGCGCTACTGCCGTTATAGGGTAATCGAATTGTCGTTCACTCCCGATCTACGATACACCGGACAACGCAAGGCAGACGATGGAATTAAGAGTCCCGAAATTCAAAAAACCCGGCGAAAGCATCCTCAAGACCAACCCGGAATCGTTCAAGAAATGGGTGGAAAACCTGCCACTGGTCAATATCGAGCTCAGTGCCGGGCAGCTTGAATTCGGCTTGTCCGAGATCAACAGCGTAGAGCTGTCATCCCGTGACCGCTTCGAGGCCCTCGAATTGCTGACGGCACCGGTTATGCACGTCACCAGGTCACTGGAAAAGAAGTACCTGGATAAACGCTTCCCGCTTGGCAAGGACCATCTCAGAAAGTCAAACCAGGTCATAGACCTGTACCTTGCCATGGCAACCGGATACAAGCTGCTGATCGCGTCGCTGGACAGGGAGACAAACGCAGACCCGCGGCTTGCAACACCGATGCAACGGGCCATTCGTTACCTCAGCGAGTCGCTGATCGCCAGCTACCAAATCTACAGCCAGCACCGGACAGGGATCTGGGAAGACCTGCACACACTGTATTCACTTGCTGCAAATCACGGCTTGCAGGCACACCAGGAAATCGACACAACCTTGCAGAAGACCGACTCGACGACCGTCGAGACCGCGTACAAGCAGATACTGCTGCTGTCCCTTGCCGGCCCTTATCGCCTGCGTCAGGGTGAAATCCGGCTGGTCTACAACCTGCTGGGGCGGTGGGCGCCCTTCAGTCGACTTCTTGCAGCGAAGGATCACGACAACATCGGTTTCTTCAGCTGTCACCTAGCATCGGATGACCCTCCATCCTACCTGCTATTGAGACAGCGAGACCGTCTCGATGACGACTGGAGAATCCTGGATACCAGCGGCATGGCGGAACCCGCTAACGCAACGCTGGACGAATTTCGCGACAAGCCGGGGCTGCGAAACGTCCTCCCGGATGAGAGCACCCTGAAACGCCTGATGCTGGTCTGGGGTGTCATGCCCGAGCGTCAGGCCACCCGCCGTCGTCAGGAAGCTCCCATACAGCTCCTACTCGGGATCAACGCGATCCATCGTCTCCTGACAGAGCCGGAATTGGGTGATGCCGGAACGGCAATCAGCGAAACACGCGCCCCTGATCGCGAGGACTTTCTGAAGGACCCGACCTTTGAGCGACCCACGGTGATTGCTACAAACCATCCCGCGAGGGGCAAGACAGCCGGTGGTGGCTGGCAGAACAACGGGTCACTGCCAGGGGCTAACCATCCGTTGAGAGGTGCTTTCGCACTCGAACCGCAGAGCAATACCGCCGGCGCGAACAGGATGCTGCCTATTGAGTCCTGGAAAATGGTTGACGTCAGTACCGGTGGCTATTGTCTGCTCTGGGAGAGTAGCGACGTCTCCACTGCACAAGTGGGCGAACTGGTTGCCATCAGGACCGGCGCCAAGGGCAGTAATGATGACTGGACACTGGGTGTGATCCGCTGGATGAAGTTCACGCCCGAACGCGGCCTGGTACTGGGTGCGCAATTGATGGCATCCGGCGCCACCCCGGTCCGGGCATGTTTGTGCGGGGACAAGTCAGCGACTGGAAACAAATCGCTGGGAATATTGATTCCCGAGAGCAAGCCTCTCAAACTGCAGGCATCGTTGCTGCTGCCCTCCCTGCAATTTCGCACCGGTTGCCTGGTCACGCTGACCCGCGAGGGACGGGAAGAAAAAATCATCCTGGTCCGGCAGATGGAAAATACCGGCAGTTTCTCCCAGTTTCACTTCAAAATGGCCACTGAATCCTGATCCACCGGTTAGCGTCAACCGGAGGGTTAGTAGAGTTCGATAAAGGGTTCCGGATATTCGACATGACCCCCGCCGGCGAGATTATCGCCGACGATCTCCATTACCGTCAGGGCATCTTCAGGAGCAGGCAGGTTGCAAGTCACCTTCAACTCTTTTGCCGGCTTGAACCCGAATCGCCGGTAATACTCGGGGTAACCGACCACAACGATGGCGCCATAACCCTTTTCCCGTGCCAGATTGATACTGGCGTTGATGAGTTCCGATCCGATGCCGCGGTGACTCTGTGAAGGCACTACCGACATCGGCCCCAGAGCAAGCACATTCTTTTCCGTACCATTTCTGCGCAGCGGCACCCGTGTCAGCAGGACATGGCCAACGATGCGGCCATTTAGTTCGGCGACCAGCGAGAGCTCACGATTATAGGAAGATGACGCCCGCAAGGCGCTGATCAGGCGCGCTTCGGCCTCTCCGCCAAATGCGCTGATATGGACAACATCGATAGCGCGATCGTCTTCCGGGGATTCGGGCCTGACAGTAATCGTATGCATTACTCACTCCATTTCCGGGTGGTTGAAAAACTGTTCTGAAAGCGCAGGCGCCGGATCCTGGTGCAATCTGAAATTTATCCATTTCAGACACTTGCATGCTATCAGGAATCGTCCGCAGGGAAAACCTCCGCTGCAGGTGAAACCGCAGGCAGGCACCTGTGACCATAGGCCGCGTGCTTAAGAGTTTGTCCTGATTGCCGAAAGACTGTGAGTCGGGGTCTATGCCAGGAAGAGACATCATACGTCTTCCTCCGCAGGCATTTCATGTACCTGCTGAAGTCATGCGAGGTCACACGGTGAACGGGGTAGAGATTCTTCGCCTTGTCATAATTGAGCAAACCGGAGTCAAGGCTGATTCACACCCATTGACACAGCGCGATGCCGGCTTTTCCTTTCGATCTGACTCGGTCCACAAGCCGGGTCGCCTGAAGGAAGAAGTGACAACTGCGCACGTCTCCACGTCAATCCCCGGTTCCAGTCGGGATCGTGTCCGGATACGATCAGTCGAGCACATGAGAAACCAGACCATCGGCAAGTTTCGGCTCGAACCAGGTGGATTTGGGCGGCATCACCTCACCGGCATCAGCCACGGCCATAAGATCTTCCATGCGGGTCGGATACAGGGCAAAGGCGACTTGCATCTCACTGCTGTCCACGCGCCGTTCCAGTTCTTCGAGTCCCCTGATGCCGCCGACGAAATCAATTCGCTTGTCACGTCGCGGATCAGTGATACCCAGTATGGGTGCAAGCAGGTTATCAGCCAGCAGGCTGACGTCGAGACGACCCACGGGATCATCCGGGATCCTGTCCTGGTGTATGTTCAGGCGATACCACTGTCCTCCCAAATACATGCCGAACTCGGCCGGTGCGCGCAGGCGACAAGCGCTTTTGCAGGGACTCACGCTGAAATAACCACCCAGACTGGCGAGAAATGTTTCCGGTGTCATATCGTTGAGATCCCGCACCACACGGTTGTAGTCGAGAATCTTCATCTGGTTATGAGGGAAGATCACCGCCAGGAAATACCCCGCGCTGCCGACATCACCCGACCCGTTCCCGTGGCGGCCGGCGGCCACCCTGGATGCGGCGGCGGAACGATGATGTCCATCTGCGATATAGAGGGCATCCATGGCGTCGAAGGCTCGGGTGATGGTGTTTATTTGTCTGCTGTCGCGCACCACCCAGAGGCTGTGACCGATACCATCATCGGCAATCAGATCAACATCTGGCTGCGCCCCTGCGACGTCCTCAAGCAGGCTGTCGACTTGCGGACGGGACGGGTAGGCAAGCAGCACCGGCCCGGTTTGCGCATTGAGCGCCTCGATCTGCCTGACCCTGTCATCTTCCTTGTCGGGGCGGGTGAATTCATGCTTTCGTATCCGGTTCCTGTCGTAATCACCGACGGAGGCAACCGCAACCAGCCCGGTTTGCCGATGATCGTCCATCACCAGCCGGTAAACGTAGTAACAGGGATCGGGATCCCTGCGGAGAATTCCTGCCTCCAGCATGCGGCGCAGGTTGACGGCGGCCATCTCGTAGACCGCCGGGTCATAGGGACTGGTGCCCTCGGGAAGATCAATCTCTGCCCTGGAGATATGCAGGAAACTCCACGGCCGGTTGTGCGCCCTCACCCGGGCCTCCGCACTGCTGAGAACGTCGTAGGGCGGTGCAACCACATCACTGGCCCGTTCTTCAACGGGACGCAGTCCGGTAAAGGGCCTGATAAGCGTCATGACAACAACCTGTTGAGATCCCCGAATGAAAGGGCGATATTGTACACGCGCAGACAGGCCGCTGCGATCAACCTGGTGGAAAATTCCGGACCGGACATCCGCCCGCCCGTCTCCACGTACTCCATTCTCTCTGCGACTCCGATAGTCGCAAGGGTCACGTAATGGACAGGTTCTCTTCCAGTCGGAACAGAACCAGAAGACTGGCAATTGCCGCCAGTGACGCCCTGGCATCCCGCTTTCGCTACCTCGACCGCCGGTTCCAGGAATTCTGGGCGGCCATTGCGGGCAGCAGTGAAATCTGGCTGCCCGGCATCAAGACGGGTGCACGTGAATCACTGGCGCGACTGCGGCGGAAAGCCCGGAGCCTTACGCTTGTCTTCAAGGTTTCCCTGCTGATCACCGTACTGGTGGTCACCTGTATGGGTCTTCTCGGTTCGGTCATTATCCATCAGCAGACCCGGATGTTCGAGGATCAGATGAATGAGCAGGGCTCAACCCTGGTCCGTCTCATGGCCCAGTCCGCCAGGGAACCTCTGCTGGCGGATGACAGGCTTGCACTCGACGCCATTTCCAACGGATTTTCCAAGAGCGGAAGCGTGGTGGGCACTGCGATCACGTCGCTTGAAGGTGAAACCATTTCCTACGGCGGCGATTATCATGACGGCACCAGGAAAACGCAGAGCTGGGTTCTTGCACAGCTCATCGCGAATCCACCGGATTCCATGGCATGGGAATTGCCGGTTGCAGGCGCCGCACACAGAAAAGTCATTTCTTTTGTACAACCCGTGACCTTTCAGAAGGTCACCGTTGGTTACGCCATGGTCACCTTCAGCCAGGCCGGCATGGAACAATCCCTGAAGCAGTCCGTCCATGCCATTATCGGTGCGACCATACTGATCATCCTGCTCGGTATTGCCATGGCATTTGCCCTTGGCAAGCGCATCTATGAACCGATCGATCAACTCGTCGACGCAAGTCGGGCCATCGGCAATGGTGAGTACAGGTTCAGGTTCAAGGAACGACGCAATGATGAACTGGGTCAGTTGATGAGCGCCTTCAATGATATGGCGGAAGGCATGCTTGAGAAGTCACAGGTCATGGACGCACTGTCGAGATATGTCTCGCCGGGTGTGGCGAAGGAGATACTGGCCAACCTCAATGAGGTCGAACTCAGCGGCAAACGCATTGACGGATCGGTCTTGTTCGCCGATATCGTTGGATTCACACAGATTGCCGAAGAAATCAGGCCGGAAGAGACCGTCAGCATACTGAACAAGTATTTCTCGCTGATAACACGCGCCTGCGAGCTCAACCATGGCATGGTTGACAAGTATCTCGGCGATGGAATCATGCTTGTTTTCGGCGCGCCCCAACCCGACGAGAACCACCGGTTCCACGCGATAAGCTGTGCGCTCCTTATCCAGCGCCTCGTCGATCACGAGAATGTGCAGCGCGAGGAACGCGGCCTGTTCCCGGTAAAATTCAGAATAGGTATCAACTCGGGAATCATGCTTGCAGGTAACATGGGTTCACGTGAGCGCATGGAATACACCGTGGTCGGAGATACTGTCAATCTCGCTTCCAGGCTGTGCAGCATTTCGAACAGCGGGCAGATCGTTATATCGAGGGACATGTACCAGCATCCCAATGTAGAAGAGCGGGTAATCGCCGGCGGATACCAGTCCATTCGTCTGCGCGGGATCAGAGAACCGGTCAGTTCCTATCTCGTCGAGGCCCTGGGGGCAGACTGGCAGACCATCATCGATGAACAGTTCAATCAGATCATTCAGATCGAAGACAATGAATACCCTTATTTGCAGACCGGGTAAACTGATCGCCCTGCTGGGCCTGCTGGCTTTTCTGTCGGGTTGCGAGCATCTCGGCGCCTTAAGGTTGGAACCGGATCGTCCCGGGGATCTTGGCGTATACATGGAAAACCAGGAATACGGTCGCGCCGAGCAACTGCTCATAGCAGTATCCCTACCTGGATACACCCGAGACCCGCATGCAGCTCAACGAACGGATCAGTGCTTATGAAACTGCTATCCTGTCCGATGTCATGATCAGGGAATCGGATAATGACCTTTACAGTGCGAACGAACTGCTTGTCGAGGCGCTGCAGAAAGCTTCCGGACAGCCCACGGTTAAACGCCTACAAGTGCCGGCTCGACGCGGAACGGACCGAACGGCTCAGGGAGAATGAACGGCGTGAACTGCTCACAGATGCCGAATATTTCGTTGCGCAGCAGGAGATCTATAAAGAGCACCTCAACCTGGACACCCCCAGCCTGGTGCAACGCCTGAAGAACACTCTCAGCCAGCAGCAGGCGAATGACCTTGCCGTGAGGCTGCTGGCTTGCGGGGAAGAGACTTTGCAGAAAAATGATCTGGAGACGGCGGACAAATGCCTGCATTACGCACAGGCGATCAATGAAACCCCCGAGGTCCGGACGGCTTTGTCGCAACTGGAGTCCGTGCGTGCGACGCAGCGCCAGAGCGATGAGAAGAAGACACACATCATCCAGGTCAAGGAAGAGAAAAGACTGGCCAGGAACCACCGGGACAAGACCCAGGGAGTTCTGGAACAGACGGAACGGGCCCTCGATAACAATGACCTGCCAGCGGCGTATCGTATTTTCCTCGAATTACCGAAAGGCGGGAGCGAAAGCGGCAAAGTCGTGGCGGTAAGAACCCGCCTGAACGACGCGATCCGGTCGAGGGTCAGGGAGTTAACCAGCAAGGGTGACAGGCAGTATCGCGCCGATAATGTCGTCAGGGCGATCCATTCCTGGGAAGGCGCGCTCGAACTGGACCCGGACAATCCGGAACTCACTGAACGGCTGGAACGCGCAAGGAAGGTCCTGGCTCGTCTCGAGGAATTGAAGAAGAGGCAGCGCACTCCCGCAGGGCAATCCAGGGAAGGCACTTGAAAGCCCCGCTGATCCTTGGCAGGTGACTCCCCGTCGACGCGACCCGGCCTGGCCAACCCCTGTGACTGGACTCTGACTCGTACCTGAACCAGTCGTCAGGGGCGATGGGTCGCGTCCGGGTTCACCCTGATCAGCAGCATTGCACCCGCCACGAACAGTACCAGCAAGGACAGGATACCGGCACGCGGACTGCCGGTCATGGTCCCGACCAGGCCTATCATCAGCGGACCCAGAATCGCCGCGAACTTGCCCAGCATGTTGTAGAAACCGAAGAATTCCGCTGCATGACCCTCGGGTATCATGCGCGCGTAGAACGATCTGCTCAGGGCCTGTATGCCACCCTGGGCCAGGCCAATGGCAAAGGCAAGCAGATAGAAATCTTCCACCGAATCCATCAGCGCCCCGCGGAGCGTCACGACCGTGTAGATCAGCAGTGCCAGAAATATTCCCGCGCGGGGGCCGAACCGGCTGCCGATCCACCCGAAGAGCAAGACGGCAGGAAAACCGGTGAACTGCGTAATCAACAGCGCCACGATCAGGCTTTTCTGCTCGAAGCCCAATGACAGACCATAATCGACTGCCATGCGGACTATCGTGCCCACACCGTCTATATAGAGCCAATAGGCAACCAGGAAAAGCCAGACAGTGCGCAGCTGCCTGATTTTGTGCAGCGTATCCCCTATCCGCCTGAAGCCGATCCCCAGGACGTGTGGCGTCACTCCGTGTAGATGGTTTTCGGGTTCGGGAACCAGCACCATCAACGGCAACGAGAAAACCAGCCACCAGAGCGCGACCATGACGAACGAGAGCCGTACCGCCAGCGCTGCGTCAGTCAACCCGAACCACTGGGGCTGCAGAGTCATGAGGACATTCAGGCCCAGCAATAGCCCCCCGCCCAGATACCCGAGCGAAAAACCCAGCGCGGAGGTCCGGTCCAGGTCATCGCGACTGCTGACGAAGGGCAGCAGTGAATCATAGAAAATATTACTGCCGGAAAAACCGAAAACCGCCAGAACATACACGGCGGTGGCCAATTGCCACTCGTCTTCACCCAAGAAATATAACCCACCGGTCATGAGCAGCCCGAGAAAAGCGAAGCCCAGCAGCATGCGCTTGCGTCGACCTAGATAGTCCCCGATAGCCCCCAGCAGCGGCGCCGTCACGACAATCAGCAAACTGGCCAGCGAATTTGCCATTCCGAGCCGGAAAGTGCTCTCGGTTACCGGTACGCCGGCATTCCAGTAGTGCTTGAAGAATACCGGGAAAAAACCCGCCATGACGGTGGTCGCAAATGCCGAGTTGGCCCAGTCGTACATGGCCCATCCCCACCGGCTTCCCGTGAGACTCATAACTTGGCATGCCTCCTGCTGAGGATTTCATCAAAAGTTTCATCGACGGGACCGCTTCCGGGATAATAAGCAACACACGCACACCGATGAGGCCGCCAATGGTTACAGAAGCCGTGGCATTTTGGAACACAAAGTCACTCTCCGAGATGACGGCAGAGGAATGGGAGTCGGTCTGTGATGGCTGCGGCCGCTGCTGTCTGCACAAGCTGCAGGACGAAGACTCCGGGCTGATGTTCTACACCAATGTCGCCTGCCGCCTGCTTGATCGGGAACACTGTCGTTGCAGCAACTACCCGCAACGCATGACCATCGTGCACGACTGCCTTAGCCTGAGAGCCAATGCCGAGGCACAATTCGACTGGCTGCCGTTGAGTTGCGCATACCGTCGGCTGGCAAATCGGCAGTCACTGGAATGGTGGCACCCGCTGGTGTCCGGAGACCCGGACACGGTCCATCAGGCCGGTATATCGGTGCGCGGGAAAACCGTACCCGAAGCCACTGTGCCCAAAGAAGTGCTCGAGGACCACATCATCCACTGGATTGATTTCTAGGCCAATCCGGATTAATGCTCCCGGGTAGCGTGGAACTGCACCTCGGGCCACTTCTCGATGGCCAGATCCAGATTGATCCGAGTCGGCGCGATATAAACCAGGGCCCCGCCCTGGTCTTCTGCCAGATAGTCGAAGGCCTTGTCACGAAAACGCTGCGCGGTCTTCTCGTCACTGCATTCGACCCAGCGGGCGGTAGCCACACCCACGGATTCGAACTGGCAATCCACACCGTACTCGGCTCTCAGCCGGTGTGCGACCACATCAAACTGCAGGATGCCCACCGCCCCCAGTATCAGGTCATTGTTCTTCAGTGGCCTGAACAACTGGGTTGCCCCTTCCTCGCAGAGTTGGTCCAGCCCCTTCTGTAACGCCTTCATCCGCAAGGGGTCCCGCAAGATGGCGCGCCGGAATAACTCGGGAGCGAAATTGGGTATGCCGGTGAACTTGAGGTCCTCCCCCTGGGTAAAGGTATCGCCGATGCGAATGGTCCCGTGGTTGTGCAGGCCGATGATATCGCCGGTGTAGGCCTCCTCAACATGCCCGCGTTCCGCCGCCAGAAAGGTCACTGCATTTGATATCTGCACCTCCCTGGCGATGCGCACGTGGCGCATTTTCATGCCCTTGCGATAACTGCCGGAGCAGATCCGCAGGAAGGCGATCCGGTCGCGGTGTTGCGGATCCATATTCGCCTGGATCTTGAACACAAAACCGGTGAACTTGTCCTCGCCGGGATCTACGCGTCGCGTGGCGGTCTGGTGCGGCTGCGGGCCCGGGGCATAGTCCACAAAGTAGTCGAGCAGTTCCTGCACGCCGAAGTTATTGATCGCCGAACCGAAAAACACCGGCGTCAGTTCACCCTTGAGATAGGAATCCACCTCGAAGTCATGGCTCGCGCCCTTGAGCAGTTCGATCTCGTCGCGGAGTTCCGCGGCCTGGTCACCGAGCACTTCATCCAGCAGAGGGTTGTCCAGTCCCTTGATGAGGGTAACGTCCTGGCGAACGCTGCCCTTGCCAGGTGTGTAGAGATGCACGCTGTTATCGATCAGGTGATAGACGCCCTTGAAGCGCTTGCCCATGCCCACGGGCCAGGTGACCGGAGCGCAGCGGATCCTGAGCACCTCCTCGACCTCATCGAGCAGCTCGATCGATTCACGCCCTTCCCGGTCGAGCTTGTTGATAAAGGTGAAAATCGGCGTGGTGCGCAGCCGGCATACCTCCATCAGCTTGATGGTGCGCGCCTCCACGCCCTTGGCGCAATCAATCACCATCAGCGCAGAATCCACCGCGGTGAGTGTGCGATAGGTGTCTTCGGAGAAATCCTCGTGACCCGGGGTATCCAGCAGATTGACCATGCGGTCCCGGTAGGGAAACTGCATAACCGAGGAGGTCACCGATATGCCGCGTTCCTTTTCCAGTTCCATCCAGTCGGAGGTCGCATGGCGCGCCGCCTTGCGACCCTTGACGGTGCCGGCCAGCTGGATCGCCCCGCCGAACAGCAGCAGCTTCTCGGTCAGGGTGGTCTTGCCGGCGTCGGGATGAGAAATGATGGCGAAGGTACGGCGCCGGGCCGCCTCGTGTGTCAGGCTAGTCATATCGAACGGGAGACTTCACTGCTCGGAAAGACTGTTATTGTAGCGCAGTTGGTAAAATACGTCGCCCGGTATCACAGGACCCGTGCCAGGATCAGGGCATCCTCGCGACCATGGTCAGCGGGATAGTAGTCCCTGCGGCTGCCCAGTTCATTGAATCCCATACTTTCGTAGAGAGCGCGCGCCGCCCGGTTTGTCGGACGCACTTCCAGAAACATCATCTCGGCATTATGTCGGCGGGCAAGCGATATCAGATGCAGTAACAGCTTGCGCCCGATACCCTGCTGCTGGGATTCTGCCCGCACGCACAGGTTCAAAAGGTGCGATTCCCCTGCCGCGATGCTGGTTACGCCGTAACCCTCTATGACCCCCTGTCGTTCGCATACCCAGCAACAGTACCCGGCACGCAGGCAGTCGTTGAAAATCAGGCGCGTCCAGGGATAAGGGTAGCTGCGCCACTCGATCGCGTTTATTTCCTCCAGGTCCGCTGCCTGCATGGGGCGGAAATGCAAGGCGGGTTGTTTAAGTATGGCGCTCATACTAATTGAACGGTCCCTGTGATCGACACCCTCCGATCATAAGCCGCGATGGACCCGTTTTGCCAGCTGCAGGTCTTCCCAGGACTTGCGCTTCTCCAGCGGCGAGCGCAGCAAGTAGGCCGGGTGATAGGTCACCACCAGCGGAATACCCGCCTTTCCGTAGCGGTGCACGCGCCCGCGCAGGCGCCCGATTGGGACATCGGTCTGCAACAGATTGTGCGCGGCGATGCGACCCACCACCAGAATCAGCCCGGGTCCGACAAGCTCGATCTGCCGCTCCAGGTAGTCATGACAACAGGCGACCTCTGCGGGCAGCGGGTCCCGGTTGCCGGGCGGGCGGCATTTGAGAATATTGGTGATGTACACCTCCTCGCGCCGGCAACCGATCGCCGCGATCATGGCCGTCAGCAACTGGCCGGCACGACCCACGAATGGTTCCCCCTGCCGGTCCTCTTCCGCACCCGGAGCTTCACCGATAACCAGCCAGTCCGCCGTGCGGTTGCCGGCGCCGAAGACCGTACGGGTGCGTGTCTCGTGCAGCACGCAGCGCGTACAGCACGCCACACGGGACTCCAGTTCCGGCCATTCGAGCGCGGACACCTCTGCCCCCGCCTCCATGGCGTTTCCCGCAGCGGTTGTTGCCGTGACGGCATGCGCCGTGGTACCGGCGTTCTGCGGCGCGGCAGACTCGGACGCACGGTTACGGCTCACCCACTGCTCGATACCCATGGCCTCGAGGTATTCGTTGCGCCGGGATTGCTCCATCATGACACTCGCCATTCCCCTTGTCTTATACATCACCCAGCTGGGGATGGGCCCGTTGCTCGCGCTGGATGATCTTGTTGAGCGCATTCACATAGGCCTTGGCCGAGGCGATGACGATATCGGTGTCCGCGCCCTGCCCGTTGACGATGCGGCCATCGAGCCGCAGTCGCACCGTCACCTCACCCTGGGAATCCGTCCCGCTGGTAATGTTGTTGACCGAATAGAGCTGCAGTTCGGACTTGCTGTTGACCAGTTTCTCAATGGCTCTGAAGGACGCATCCACGGGACCGCCGCCGACAGCGCTCGCCTGCTTTTCCTCCCCGTCCAGCCACAGCGTGACGGCTGCATTCGGCGTTTCCCCGGTTTCCGAGCAAACCTTGAGATAGACCAGTTTGAGCCACTCGTTTTCCGCTTCGAGACCGGATTCCGTCACCAGCGACTGCAAGTCCTCGTCGAAGATCTCGTGCTTCTTGTCGGCGAGGTCCTTGAAGCGCGCGAAGGCATCATTCAGCTCCTCATCGGAGCCGAACTCGACACCAAGATCCTGCAGGCGGGAGCGGAAGGCATTGCGTCCGGAATGCTTCCCCAGCACGATCCGGTTGGCCAACCAGCCCACATCCTGGGCCTGCATGATTTCGTAGGTCTCGCGGCTCTTCAGCACCCCGTCCTGGTGTATCCCCGACTCATGGGCAAAGGCGTTGACCCCGACGAT
Organism: uncultured Gammaproteobacteria bacterium; assembly: GCA_963763115.1. GTDB lineage: Bacteria > Pseudomonadota > Gammaproteobacteria > UBA9214 > UBA9214 > CAVQCA01. Next base: position 28,862 of record CAVXNM010000052.1, on the reverse strand, counting down.
TGCCTTGTTGGGCTGTACGGCGAACCCGGTGATCCCGCTCACCAGCCGGGAGCAAGGCACGATCTGGGTGGTGTCCAGACCGGTGTGGCATGGGAAGATGTCCTGACGCGTTCTGACGCTCATCACGATCTCCTCGAGCGCCGCATTTCCGGCCCGCTCGCCCAAACCGTTGATGGTGCATTCCACCTGGCGCGCACCATTGAGCACCGCGGAGAGTGAGTTGCCGACCGCGAGCCCGAGATCGTTATGACAGTGCACCGAAAAGACGGCCTTGTCCGAGTTGGGCACCCGTTCAATCAGGGTGCGTATCAACTCCCCGAACTGATGCGGCAGGTTGTAGCCGACTGTATCAGGAATATTGACTGTCTTCGCACCGGCGGCAATCACGGCCTCGATGACACGGCAGAGGAAATCGATTTCCGAACGCCCGGCATCCTCGGGCGAGAACTCGACATCATCGGTATAGGTGCGAGCGCGTTTTACCGCGTGCACCGCCTGCTCGATGACCTGCTCCTGCGTCATGCGCAGCTTCATTTGCATGTGAATCGGCGAGGTGGCGATAAAGGTATGTATCCGCGAGGAAGCCGCCGGTTTCAGCGCCTCACCGGCGCGATCGATATCCCTGTCGAGCGCCCGGGCAAGGCCGCAGACGGTACTGTCCGAAACGGCGCGGGCGACCGCCTGCACGGCTTCGAAATCCCCCGGACTGGCGATGGGAAATCCCGCCTCAATGACGTCCACCCGCATGCGTTCCAGGGCCTTGGCAATACGGACTTTCTCGTCACGCGTCATCGACGCGCCCGGACTCTGTTCCCCGTCGCGCAAGGTGGTATCGAAAATGATTAACTTTTCATTGCTCATGGTCTGACTCCGCTCATGATCCGCTGCATCCGCGTGACGGCAGCGGGTTGTCCGGACAGCATCCCTGTTGACAGCATAATAACGCGGCCTGTGGGCTGCCGGAATACTCTATGTGTTGTGTGCGTTTGGCCTCGCCAGGCGTGACGGTATCAGTTGCCCGAAGGCAGCAGTCGCAGGAGAGTCGGCAGGAGACCGGGGAGATCCTTGGGCAAAGCCAGGCGGGGCTGGCGGGATGGGAATGGAAACGGCTTCATGAGATCGAATATAAAACAAACTTTTTCCCGTGCCAAGCCCTTAATGTAACCCTTCGGAGAGCACGGCGGGCAATTCAGGTTTCCTTGTGCCGATCGCTGCGCCGTCTTCTTACCCTGATCAGAGTCAGCACCGGACCGGAGAATGCATAGATCAGAAATCCCGCAAACAGGACCTTGGGTGGATCGAGGGAGGCGAACACATATGCCACCACCACCAGTAGCAGGCCTACGAAGGGTACGCGATTCTTGAAATCAATTTCCTTGAAGCTGTAGTAGCGGACGTTGCTCACCATCAGCCCCCCCATCAGCATGGTGAGTACGAATGCCAGGTAGACGACATGATCGCCGTCGATCCCCAGATCCGCCCCGACCCAGACCAGTCCGGCCAGCACGGCGGCGGCCGAGGGACTCGGCAAGCCCTTGAAGTAGCGCTTTTCGGCGGTGGCAATCTGGGCATTGAACCGCGCCAGGCGCAACGCCGCACCGGCGGTATAAATAAAGGCGGACAACCAGCCCGGTTTTGCCCAGCCGATGCTGGTCATGGAATGCAGCGACCATTCATACATTACCAGCGCCGGCGCCAGCCCGAAGCAAACCATGTCCGACAGGCTGTCATACTGAACACCGAACTCGCTTTGCGTCCGCGTCAGACGCGCCACGCGGCCGTCGATGCCGTCGGCGACCATGGCCACGAAGATCGCGATCGCGGCCGCCTCGAAACGCATCCCCATGGCCGCTACAATAGCGTAAAACCCGGCGAACAAACCGGCCGTGGTGATCATGTTGGGCAGCAGGTAGATACCCCGCCGGGGATTGCGCTCGGTAATTTCCGGATCCGGGTGACCGGATTCCGGCGGGTCGTGATCTGTGTTGTCCTGCTCCATGTCCGGATTCATGCTGAATTATCAATGTATGAGCTTTGCGATGACATCAGAACCACCCCGCACCCAGTCACCAGCGGTCGCAATCGTGCGACTTGATTCCGGTAAATACAGGTCAACCTGCCCTCCCAGATGGATGAAGCCGCAACGCTGACCCTGCCCCACCCGGTCTCCGATGCGCACGTAACAGCGCGGGGTATTGTGCAGTCGACCGCGGTTCATCACCAGTACGATATCATCGCCTTCATTGGTGCGCAGCCAGACCCCGTGCGGCACCCCCGGAGGTATGTTCGGAGGATCGAGCACCTTGCCTTCGACCGGACTGCGCGTCGAAAAAATCCCGTAAGGGTTCATCTGTATCACGACACGAATAGCGGGACGGTCGAGATAGGGGTCGTGTGTCATGCTGATGGACAGGATCCTCCCGTCTGCAGGGCACACAATGGCCAGCGGCACGGCAGGCACATCACGATCCGGATCACGAAAAATCAGCGCCAGCAGCAGGCTGAGGACCCAGAACCCCAGCGAGGCATAAAAACCGGCAGACAGCATGACCAGCACCGCCGCCAGCACGCTGGCAAGCACTGGCGCGCGACCTTCCCTCGCGATAACGGAATAACGACTCATAAACCGTCCAACGTGGTGCGGTCAGATGGCCGGACCAGAAACAGGTATAGCGTATGCCCGCCGCTTCAGTTGACGCTTTTGTCAACAATCTTGCCGGCGCTGATCCACGCCATCATGCCGCGCAGTTTTTCACCAACCACCTCGATGGGGTGTTCGCGTCCGATGCGCCGTTTGGCTTTCAGGGTGGCGGCGCCCGCCTGGTTCTCGAGGATGAACTCCCGCGCGAATTCCCCGTTCTGAATCTCGGTGAGGATGCGGCGCATTTCCTGCTTCGTCCCCTCGTTGATAATGCGCGGCCCGCGGGTCAGGTCGCCGTATTCGGCCGTATTGGAGATGGAATAGCGCATATTGGCGATGCCGCCCTCGTACATCAGGTCCACGATCAGCTTCAGTTCATGCAGGCATTCAAAATAGGCCATCTCGGGGGCGTAGCCGGCTTCCACCAGGGTTTCGAATCCCGCCTGCACCAGTGCCGTCGCACCGCCGCACAACACTGCCTGTTCGCCGAACAGGTCGGTTTCGGTTTCCTCACGAAAGCTCGTCTCGATGATACCGGCGCGCCCGCCGCCGTTCGCCGAGGCATAAGAGAGTGCGATATCCCTGGATCGCCCGCTGGCATCCTGATAAACGGCGATCAGACTGGGTACGCCGGCCCCCTGTGTATAGGTGGAGCGCACCAGGTGACCGGGACCCTTGGGAGCGATCATGAAAACGTCAAGGTCGGCGCGGGGCTCGATCTGCTGGAAATGGATATTAAAGCCGTGCGCGAATGCCAGCGCCGCGCCCTGCTTGATGTTGGGAGCGATCTTTTCACGATACAGGCCGGCTTGATGCTCGTCCGGCGCAAGAATCATCACGACATCCGCGCCCTTGACGGCTTCCTCGACGGACTTCACGGCCAGTCCCGATTTCCTCGCCTTGGCCTCGGAGAGGGAGCCGGAGCGCAGGCCCACCGTCACCTCGACACCCGAATCCCTGAGATTGTTGGCATGCGCGTGGCCTTGTGAACCGTAACCGATGATAGTCACCTTGAGACCCTGGATAATGGACAGATCCGCATCTTTATCGTAATAAACATTCATTTTTTTCTACCTGGCTTCCGCGATTGATTTGCGGCCGCATGCGGCGGCCGGTTCAGTATTCAGGAACTGCACCCGTCCCTGTTGTCAGACCTTCAATGCCCGCTCTCCCCGCGCGATACCGGACACGCCGGAGCGGACCACCTCGATGATCACAGCCTGCTCCAGCGCCTGCAGAAAGGCGTCCAGCTTGTCGCCGGCGCCGGTCAGCTCGATGGTGTAGCTTCTGGCGGTGACATCGATAATTCGGCCTCGGAAGATATCCGTGACCCGCTTGAGTTCCTCGCGCCGCTCGCCTTCCGCACGCACTTTCACAAGCATCATTTCACGTTCGATATGCGGGCCTTCGGTCATGTCCATCAGCTTGACGACATCGACCAGCTTGTTGAGCTGCTTGGTAATCTGCTCGATGATTTCGTCAGTGCCGTAGGTAACCAGCGTCATGCGCGAAAGGGTTGGATCCTCGATCGGGGCTACGGTCAGCGACTCGATATTGTAGCCGCGCGCCGAGAACAGTCCGGCGACACGCGACAGCGCGCCAGCCTCGTTTTCCAGCAGGATGGAGATAATGTGTCGCATATCAGATCAGGATCATTTCGTTCTGACCGCCGCCGGCCGGTATCATCGGGTAGACATTCTCGGTTTGATCGGTAATGAAATCCATGAATACCAGCCGGTCCTTGAGTTTCATCGCCTCGACCAGTGCCGATTCGACGTCACCCGGCTTGTCGATCTGCATGCCCACATGACCGTAGCTCTCCGCCAGTTTTACGAAATCAGGCAGCGACTCCATGTAGGACATGGCGTAGCGGCCCTGATAGAAGAACTCCTGCCACTGGCGAACCATGCCGAGATAACGGTTGTTGAGATTCACGATCTTGAGCGGAAGCGCATACTGCTTGCAGGTGGAAAGCTCCTGGATACACATCTGGATGCTGCCCTCGCCGGTCACGCAGACCACGGTCTCGCCCGGGTGACCCAGCTGCACACCCATCGCGGCGGGCAGACCGAATCCCATGGTGCCCAGGCCGCCGGAATTGACCCAGCGCCGCGGCTTGTCGAATTTGTAGAACTGCGCGGTCCACATCTGGTGCTGGCCGACATCGGAGGTCACATAGGCATCGCCTCCAGTGACCTTGTACAGGGTTTCCAGCACGTACTGCGGCTTGACCAGCTCGCTGCCGCGGTCGAACTTGAGGCAGTCCTTGGCACGCCATTCATCAATCTGTTCCCACCATGCCCTGGTCGATTCAGAGTCCGGACGTTTCTTCCCGCCCCTGATGGCCTCGACCATCGCGCGGAGGACATTGTCGACGCTGCCGACGATCGGCACATCCACCTTGACGTTCTTGGAGATGCTGGAGGGGTCGATGTCCACATGAACGATCTTCGCATGGGGGCAGAATTTTTCGATGTTACCGGTTACCCGGTCATCGAATCGCGCACCGATGGCGATCAGGACATCGCAGTGATGCATGGCCATATTGGCCTCATAGGTGCCGTGCATGCCCAGCATGCCGACGAATTGCCGGTCGGTTGCCGGGTAACCGCCCAGACCCATCAGCGTGTTGGTCACCGGAAAATCCAGCAGGCGAGCGAGTTCGGCGAGGGGTTCCGCCGCATTGCTCAGAATGACGCCCCCGCCCGTGTAGATCATGGGACGTTTGGCGCCGAGCATCAGCTTTACCGCCCGCTTGATCTGGCCGGCATGGCCGATGTGCACCGGATTGTAGGATCGCATGCTGACTGTGTCAGGGTAGTGATAATCCGCCTTTTGCGCCGTGACGTCCTTCGGGATATCGACAACGACGGGCCCGGGACGACCCGTGGTGGCCACATAGAAGGCCTTCTTGATCGTCTCCGCCAGCTTGCTGACATCCTTGACCAGGAAATTATGCTTCACGCAGGGACGGGTAATCCCGATATTGTCGGCTTCCTGAAAAGCGTCGTTGCCGATCAGATGGGTGGGAACCTGGCCGGTGAAGATCACCATGGGGATGGAATCCATGTAGGCGGTGGCGATTCCGGTAACCGCATTGGTGGCGCCCGGACCGGAGGTGACCAGCACGACGCCCGGCTTGCCCGTCGAGCGTGCGTAACCATCGGCTGCATGGGTTGCGCCCTGCTCGTGGCGCGTCAGAATATGCTGCAACTTGTCCTGACGATACAAGGCGTCGTAGATATGCAAGACGGCCCCGCCCGGGTAGCCGAAGATGTATTCGACCCCCTCGTCCTGAAGCGAGTGGACAAGTATTTCCGCGCCGGTCAGTTCCAACCTGATCTACTCCTGCTATCAATTGCGGGCTGTGCGTAAACCCAAGGAAAAAAGCCCGTGGTGACAAGCGGACGGAGCTCGCATTTTCAGAACAGTAGAAAGTACTGATATTGCAGGTGAAGGTCAAGAGATGAACCATCACGGGAACGACGATCCACCGGGTAGCTGGCGCATCAGGAAACTGTGATGTGGTGACTTGTCCTGACTGCCAATCACCCCTAATATGCGCATAGAATTCCGTTATAGTTCGATGAATTGTTCATCAAAGGGCAAACTTATGCTGCGTCGTTTACCTGTCATTTGGGCTCTGCTTGTATTCGCAACAGCGTCTCCGGCTGCTGACACCCAGGATATCTACAAATGGACCAACGATCAGGGGGAGGTTCAGTACACCCAGTTCCCGCCCGCGGGACGCCCCGTCGAAATACTGCATGGAGCCCTGCCGCCTGCCCCGTCTCATGAAAACAGCGGGAATGACCTGCAGAAACAGCTCGACGCCATGGAACAACAGAATGACAAACAGCTGCAGGAAACCAGGGATGCCGAGCAACAGGCGGAAATCCAGAAAATCCGCAAGAAAAACTGCGAGATCGCCCACAAGAATCTGATCAATCTGCAGCGTGGGGGAAACGTACGCTACATGGGCCCCAATGGTGAAGCCATTCGCCTGACTGAGGAAGAACGCCAAAAGCGTATCGACGAAACCAACCAGCAGATAAAGGAAAACTGCAACCCCTGAGCTTGCCGCCATGCCGTTTCTCAAGATCCGGACCAACCAGCGACTGGCCGAGTCAGCCACAAAGTCACTGGCATCGAGGGCATCGGCCAGGGTTGCCGAACTGCTAGGCAAACCCGAGGCCTATGTCATGGTCTCGGTTGAAACGGACGCCAACATGCTGTTTGCCGGCACCGACGAGCCACTGGCCTACCTGGAACTAAAAAGCATCGGCTTGCCGCAGTCGATCACGGCGTCCGCCTCACGGGCACTGTGCGATCTGGTCGCCGAGGCGACCGGTGTTGCCACAAATCGCATTTATATCGAATTCACCGACGCGCCACGCCACATGTGGGGCTGGAATGGCGATACCTTCTGATCGCCCCGGGCTGCGGCAGGGTTCATGCTGATGCGCCTGTTCCTGCTGCTGATCGTACTCTTGCTGGTGGTTGCCAGCCTCGTCTTGTATCTCAGGCCAGAGTACCGGGACCGGCTTCAGGACCTGTCTTCAGATATCGGCCTGTCCCGGATCACCCCGAAAAAAACCGCACACCTGTTCAAATGGCGCGACGCCAGCGGCAACTGGCAGATCACCGACCAGCTGCCACCGGAGGGGATCGACTATGAGAAGCTCGAATACCGGGAAGACGTCAACGTTCTGCCTCGTCCCCCCGGGCTCCAGCAGAAGTAGTCCGCAGCTCTAACCGGGATGCGGGACTGGCCCGCCTGTACGACACCCCTTCCAGGCCGCTACAATCGGCGGTCAGGCACCTCACGAACAGAAAAAATCACCATGCGCCTTTCCCGGTTTCCGCTGTCCACCCTGAAAGAAACGCCGGCCGATGCCGAAATCGTCAGCCACCAGCTGATGCTGCGTGCCGGCATGATCCGCAAGCAGGCCGCCGGCGTTTACAGCTGGCTGCCGCTTGGCCTGCGCGTGCTGCGCAAGGTCGAGGCCGTCATCCGCGAGGAAATGAACAAGGCGGGTGCGCTTGAACTGCTGATGCCGGCGGTCCAGCCGGCAGAACTCTGGCAGGAATCCGGACGCTGGGAACAGTACGGCCCCGAGTTGCTGCGCATCCAGGACCGTCACCACCGCGATTTCTGTATCGGCCCCACCCACGAGGAGGTGATCACCGATATCGCCCGGCGTGAACTACGAAGCTACAAGCAGCTGCCGATAACCTATTACCAGATACAGACCAAGTTCCGCGACGAAATACGTCCGCGCTTCGGCGTCATGCGCGCACGCGAGTTCCTGATGAAAGACGCCTATTCCTTCCATGCCGACCAAGCATCGCTGGAGGAGACCTACCAGCTCATGTACCGGACCTATTCCGGGATCTTTACCCGGCTGGGCATGGATTTCCGCGCGGTGCATGCCGACACCGGCGCGATCGGCGGCAACGTCTCCCACGAATTTCACGTGCTGGCCGACTCCGGGGAGGACGCCATCGCCTTCTCCTCGGAAAACGACTACGCCGCCAACGTCGAACTGGCCGCAGCGCTCGCACCCCCGGGGGACCGCCCGGCGCCTGCGTGCGGCATGGAACGCGTGGAAACACCCGGCCGACACAGCATCGATGAGGTGGCCGACTTTCTTAACATCCCTGCATCGCGCTGCGTCAAGACCTTGCTCGTCAAGAGTGTAGATGACGGCGTCGTTGCCCTGGTGTTGCGCGGTGACCATGAACTTAATGTTATCAAAGCCGAGAAACACCCCATTGTTGCCGCCCCGCTGGAATTCGCCAGCGATGCGCGGATTCGATCCACAGCAGGTTGCCCGGCCGGCTCACTCGGGCCAGTGGGACTCACCATACCGGTGATCGTGGATCATGCGGCAGCGCAACTCGCCGATTTCGTCTGTGGTGCCAACTCGGACGGCTGGCACCTGACCGGCGTCAACTGGGGACGCGATTTACCGGCACCACTGACGTCGGACCTGCGCAACGTCGTCAATGGAGACCCGAGCCCCGATGGCAGGGGGCTACTGACGATTGCACGCGGTATCGAAGTCGGGCATATTTTCCAGCTGGGCAGCAAGTACAGCGATGCCATGAAGGCCACGGTACTCGATGAGCAGGGACGCGAAACGGGCATGATCATGGGCTGCTACGGCATTGGCGTTTCCCGCATCGTGGCCGCTGCGATCGAGCAACACCACGACGACAGCGGCATGATCTGGCCGGACCCGATTGCGCCGTTTCAGGTATCCCTGTTGCCCATGAACATGAAAAAATCACAGCGCGTCAGAGAGGCGACCGAGGCACTCTACGACGAACTACTCGCCACCGGACTCGATGTCTTGCTGGATGACCGCGAGGTGCGTCCCGGCGTCATGTTTGCCGACATGGAACTGATCGGCATTCCGCATCGCGTCGTCGTCGGCGAGAAGAATCTCGACCGCGGCATGGTCGAATACAAGCATCGCCGCGACACCGGGAGTCGGGACATGGCACGGGCGGATATTGCGGATTTCCTGAGAAATCAAACGCTGTCGGCTCAGGCCGCTAACAGGAAATCATGAAATCCAGGCATCAAGGCCGAACGTTACTGCTGCTGCGTGCCCTGCTGGGCGGGTTGATTTTCGCCCACCTCTCGATCACGATGGCGGCAACCGAGGAACGCCCGGATGAGGAGATGCGCAATACCCTCATCAAGGCGATCGAATCCAGCGACAGTTTTAAGGACCGCTTCGATGCCGAGGTCTGGCTGACCGACATGTCGCAGCGACTGGAACCCCGGGTGAAGGACCCCAAAGAACGGCTGACCATACTCAAGACGGTCCATTATGAGGCGCAGCGCGCCGAGCTTGATCCGGAGCTGGTGCTGGCGGTCATCGACGTCGAGAGCCGGTATGACCGGTTTGCGATCTCCTCGGCCGGTGCGCAGGGACTGATGCAGATCATGCCCTTCTGGCTGGATGAAATCGGCCATCCGGAGGACAACCTGTTCTCCATCAGCACAAATATCCGCCTTGGCTGCACCATACTGAAATACTATCTGAACATGGAAAAAGGCAACCTGTACAGGGCCCTGGCGCGCTACAACGGCAGTCTCGGCAAGTTCTGGTACCCGAAACTGGTGTTCAACGCGCTCAGCAGCCGCTGGTACAAACAGTAGCCGCCGGAAAACCGTCAGTGGTCGCGACTGTGGAACTGAACATTCCTGGCTCTGTGACCTCTTCGGCCAACAGCATCGCGTCTGGTTGATCAGCCTCGTTCGCTCGCTAACCAGCAAGGCACGCGCACGGTGCACGCACAGCACCGTCTGTTGCTGTCTGAGGGAATGAACAACAAGGCCAAAATCACCATGGGAAAAGCCTATGGCTTCAGGACATTCCGAATAACAGAAATCTCACTCTATCAAACACCTGGGAAACTACCCGAGCCAAAACTCGCCCACAGTTTTTACTGACGATCCGGAAAAATAGACCGTTGGAAAAAGGAGATGCCCGCAGCGGCCGTGGAAAAGTCGTTATATCCTCCTGTTATGGAAAAAATGGGATACCTCGACCACGCGTGAATGTAGCAATTTCACTGGCCCTTCATAACAACTCGTCAGGGGCATTTATCAACGACATTAGACAGAGCGTCATACCAGGGGCCCGCCATTTTGTCATAGCCAGCGGGGGTCGGATGTAAATTATCCGCCAAATCATCCGGGTAGGTCAGGGCGTCATGCTCGTTAACAACGATAATGTCATCGCCATTTGCAATCCGGTTATTGGCCATGGCCAGGAGGTTGCTGTTGAAAACCGGCACATCCGGATTGAGGGGGTTCCAGTCGATAATGAGGGCCAGCACGACAGTGACATGATTGCCGTTGGCGCTGGCTTCCCAGGCATCAATCTCGTCGAGAATGACCTCGACATCGATATCGTTATTGACATCGAAGGCATTGGTACCGGCGTGCAGCAGGATGAAATCCGCGGGGTTTTTATCCAGCCAGGCACGTACACCGTCGGTCGGGTAACCGGTCCGCCCCCAGGCGATTTCAGAAGCTGTCCAGCCACCGTGCCCTTCGAGGTCGGGATCGAAATCCGGTACCCCGTAGCCAAGGCTCCATGAACCTACGAAATCGAAGCTGAAACCGTTGTTGACCAGCAAGTCATGAAGCGCCAGGCGGTAGCCAACCTCGGTCGCAGGATCCGGCCAAGGGTATCCCTCTGTGATGGAGTCGCCCAGCGGCATGATCGTTTGATCCACGATGACAGTCTGCGTGGCGCTGCCGATGCCACCATCGGGATCAGTGACACGAAAGGCAAATGTGTCCCTGCCCCGCTTGCCGTGCTCGGCGAGTGGGCGTGGCCGGTAAGTAAATGCACCTGTTGTGGTATCTGCTATGGTGACTTCGCCACCCTTGGTGGTTAGGTAGGGACCGGTCGAGCCGTCAGCAAGACTGTACATCAGGAGTGAGGGAGTTTCCTGGTCCGTAGCCGTCAGCGTGCCTGTCAGCGTCAGCGCCCTGGAGGGTCGTACTGCAAGGTGCCCGTAGCAACGGGAGAGACGTTGTCAGTCGCGCCGTAGACCTCGAACTCATACAGCGAATAGCCCCACGGCGTGCCCCGCGCGGTACCCCACAGGCGCACATAGCGCGCGCTGGTGGTGCCAAAGACAATGTCGTCAGTACCCCCGTCACCATTGGTCTCGGAAAATACCTGGTTCCAGTGCGAGCCATCCGTTGAAACCTCAATTCTGTAGGCCTTACCGTAGGCGACCTCCCAGTTCAGCACCACATGGTTAATGGGATACACCGCCCCCAGATCGACAGCAATCCACTGCGGATCCGAAAACGCACTCGACCAGCGAGTGGCTGAATCACCATCAACCGCAGCAGCCGCTGACAGGCCAGCGTTCTCCACTGAGGAGACCGCCACAGGACGGTTCAAGGCGCGATTGACGTATAATGTTGGGTCGATACTCTGAATCCACTCGACCAGCAGTGCCATGCCAGCGGTATCCACCAGCGACTTAGCGAGCGGCGGCATGGCGGTAGGGGAGGGACTCGCGGTATTCGCCCGATGGAAGACAATCGATGTGGAGGTGTCGTCCGGCGTGATGAGGTAAGCGCCGGAAATTCCCAGATTGTCGATCACAGCACCGTAGACCAGCCCCTGACTCGCCAGCGGGGTGGTAAAGCGCATGTCGAAAAAGGCGCGGTTGCCTGTGCCTGGGCGGTGGCAGTACGAACAGTTTACATCGAGATAGGAGCGGGCACGTCGTTCCAGAGACGCATTGGGGTCGTCTTTGGCTGCGGATTTGAGGTAACCAGGGATGGCCGCCTCATCGAGCGCGGGTGTAAACATGCCGAGGTGGTTCCAGGTCCTGAGCTGGTTGTCGGTGATCCCCGTCGAGGGATATGTGAAGTCGCCATTGAGCCGGTGGGTGCGGGGCCCGGCAGCGCCGCCCGCACCCGGACTGTGACAGCTCAGGCACTGATCCCGACCTGGGAACAGCCAGGTCTGGGACCGGGAGCCGCCCCCTTCGGTGACGATCTGGTAGTCCTGGGTCTGCGCCGTTGTCAGCAGGTCGGCATCGCTCTGATCGGGCCGCCAGTGATACGTTACGCCATACCATCGACCGTCGCTGCCGAGGACTAGAAAACGGGTTTCCAGTCGCGTCGTGTTGTTCGGATCCGTGTCATCGAGCGCCAGCTCGAAATGCTTCATGAGAACCGTCCCGGCGGGGTAGACCCAGTCGGAGGTCGGGGAAAAGGCGATCTGCTCCGCCGGCGTGTCGCGCGTGCCGTCGTTGGGCAGCGCAATCCACCGCTTCTTGAGGGCGCCATCGGACCAGAACGGTTCATTGAGCGTGTAGGGGACGAAGAAGTTCGCGGCCTGGAGGTTGCCTAGATCGGTGAACGCGAAGGTTTGCGACAGCAAGGATGGCGGATCGGGAATCGGGTTGGTCACTCGCTGCAATTGGTAGAGTGTGTCGTTCTGGGCGGCCACGTTGCCCAGGTAGACTTCGCCGTTGTTGTCCTGGCCCCAGGTGCCGAGCCTTCCAATGGAGGTGAAGGAGGCGATCTCCTCCTTGGTGGCGGTCAGGGACGACTCATCCAGCGTTATGGCCCAGATCTTCCCGGTTACGTAGTCGCCGGCCATGTAGCGACCACTCAACTCAGGATAGGTCGAGCCGCGATACACGTAGCCACCAATGATGGCGCCCGCGTCCGAGCGGTTAAAATCAATCACGGGATCGGTGAAAATGCCACGGTAGGTAAACCCGGCGGGTTCGGCCATAAACGCCGCCAATCCTTCCCGATAGGGCCAGCCGTAATTATGTCCGGTTTGTATTATATTGATCTCTTCGTGCGTGTTTTCCCCGACTTCTCCGGACCAGAGCCTGCCGGTGATGCTGTCGATCGCTAGTCGATGGGGATTGCGATGTCCCAGACTGTTGTACTCCTCGAAGACCCCGGCTTCGCCGACCCATGGGTTGTCGTGGGGGATGCAGTAGCGCTGTCCTGATACCTCATCGGTGAAATGTTCCCCCATCAGGGGGGCGACCCCCGTCCCCACAAGTTCCGGCACAGGGAAGGTGCGGATGGGTTTGTGGTTGCTCCCTCGACAGGACCAACTGGCATCCTTGTTTTCAATAATGTTCACATCGAGGCGGAACGTACCCCCCTCGAGGGTTTGTGCGATATCCTGAGCGGTGGTGTAGCGGAACTGGTCACCGATGGTCAGATACAGGTAATCGTCTCCCATGGTGAGGGGATTGCCAAACGCCATGCCGCCACCGTAATGCGAGCTGTTATACAGGCGAATATTCAGCATCACGAATTCGGAATCGGGATCCACGACGGGATGACCAACCGGAGATCCGTCCACCACCGAGAAACGCGACAACCGCAGGTAGGCGCCAAAATACCCCCAGGTTACATCCGTTGGGAACGGCGTGCAGGTGGACAGATCAACACGCGTCGTATCAGCAACATCGATGCGACAGTTCGATGAGTAATACACATAGAAGAAATTGCGATACGGTGAGCCTGGTACCCCGAACTCGGGGTGAAAGACCATGCCCAGAAGACCTGCGTCCCACACCGCTGCCACGCGATCCCGCAGATCAAGAAACACATCACTGCTACCAACAGCCTGGTCGTTCACGAAAGAGCGGATTTCGCCTTCCCGTGAACCGACGTACATGCGATTGTTGGCCGGGTTGGGCACGATCACCAGGGTATCGTTCACCTTGACGTCGGGGAACGCCGGCACCACCGTCCAGGTACTGCTGCCCGGGGCATTCGGAGTCTGGGTCGGGAAGACGCCGTTTAGAAACGGTCCCACCGGCGCAGGCGTATCTAGCCCGTAGGCTCCATTCGCCAGCAACGGCTGTAATATCGCGGCCAACAAAATAAACCTCGTAATACAGAGCGATATCAGGGAACGACAGAACAAATATGCAACCAGTTGGCGCACGAATCTTTATCTCAAAAAGAAAATTATTTTAGTGCAGCGTAGAAACCCACGTCCTTAGGACGTGGTCAGAGAGCGAAGGCTCTGCCGGTTTGAGCTTGCGCCCGTGTGCAACAGTAAGGATTTTCCGTTCGATTTTTTCAACGAATGACTATCAAGTTTGCATAAGTGGCACATTTTTATGAGAGCACCAGAAAAATGTTGTCAAGAGTCAAGCTGACTAGAAGCCTGATCAGATGTGACTACCCCTGACAGTAGATTACCCCCTTTGGGGTTATCACAAGGTCACCCCTTTTAGGGTGGGTGCTTTACAAATATTATGTCAATGCGGCTGAATAAATATTGCCATAAGTGCAAGTGCATATGCTACGTGTCATCATTAGGACTCATCGGCTTTGTTCCCTATTTCCACGGGCGGTAGAATCAAGGCAACTGAATTATGTCCTAACATCGGCGATACTACACGACTTGTTTATAAAGGGCAGGTACCGATGAGACAGAAGACCTTTGCTGCTGGGGATTTTTAGTGCTACCGAAAACCGACGCGCCAGGAGCAGTTTCTGGCCGAGATGGACACGGTGGTACCGTGGGATCGGCTGTGTCAACGGACTGAGCTGTTCTATCCCAAGATGGGTAATGGCCGTCCGCCGGTTGGGCTGGGGCGGATGCTGCGTATCTACTTCCTGCAGCACTGGTTCAACCAGTTTGATCCGGGAGCGGAGGATGCCCTCTATGGTTTCCGCTCGGTACGCCGCTTTGTCGGCATTGACATGAGCCGGGAGCAGGTGTAGTCAAGCTTGTTGCCTGCCTCAGAATGCTAAGGAGTTTCAAACAGGGCAATCGATTCCACATGCGCGGTATGCGGAAACATATCCATGACGCCTGCCGCCAGCAGCCGGTAACCGAAATCCTCGACCAGACGGGCCGCATCGCGGGCCAGTGACCCGGAATGACAGGACACGTAGACCACACGTGCGGGCCGAATATTTCCCACGATATCCAGCGCCGCCGCGGCGCCGCTGCGAGGTGGATCCAGCAGGATGCGCTCGCAGGTCTGCCTTGCCCAGGACGCCTCGATCTGGCTCACAGACAGGTCGGCGACATGAAATACCGCGTTACCGATACCGTTGCGAACGGCATTGTGGCGGGCCCGCGCAACCAGCCCGGCGTCTCCTTCCATCCCCACCACCTCGCCGGCATGGCGCGCCAGCGGCAGGGTGAAATTGCCCAGCCCGCAGAACAGGTCGAGAACGCGGTGTGAACCTTCGGGTTCCAGCAGCTGCAGTACACGCTCCACCATCAGCCGGTTGATCGCGCTATTGATCTGGGTAAAGTCGGTGGGTCTGAAGTCGAGTTCGATGCCCTGTGCCGGCAAGGCATAGCTCAGCGTGGAGTCCTCCGGCCACAGCGACCACACGCTGTCCGGTCCGCCCGGCTGCAGGTAGACATGAAAATACTGGTCACGGGCAAACGCCTTCAGCCTTTCGAGGTCCGCCTCATCCAGTGGATCGAGGTGCCGGAAGACCAGTGCCGTGACGCTATCGGTCACAGCCACCTCGACCTGGGGAATGCGCGACCTCGCCTTCAGCCCGACCACCAGATCGGCAATGGCGGTAATCTGCTCGCCGACGGACGGGTGCAGCACCTCGCAGCGCCGCAGGTCAGACAGATAAGCGCTGCGCTTCTCGCGGAAGCCGACCAGCACGCGCCCCTTCTTGATGACATCCTTGATGCCGAGACGCGCCTTGCCGCGGTAACCCCATACCGGACCGCGCAACGGCGGCAATACCTCTTCGGGGACCACCCTGCCGATGCGGCTCAGATTATCGAGCAGCACCTGCTGCTTGGCCCTGATCTGTGCCCCGGCCTCCAGGTGCTGCAGGCTGCAGCCGCCACATACCCCGAAATGCGGGCATCTCGGTTCCACCCGGTGCGGCGACGGGTCATGCACTGCCCGGACCCGGGCTTCATCGTAGTTGCGATGTGTCGCCAGATAGTCGATAGCTACCGTTTCGCCGGGCAGGGCGCCGTCGATAAAGACCGCCTTGCCACCGAGATGCGCCACTCCCCGACCATCATGCCCGAGTGACTCCACGCCAACCCGTTCCACCGGGTCAGGCAGGCGCGGAGTACGTCGATGTCTGCTCATCAGTCGAAGGAAACGAATCCAGCGAAACGCCGGGGTTCAGTCGACCTGCCAGGCGTCGAGGAATTCCTGCAGGTGCGGCTTGTCCGCTTTTTGCAGTTCCTCACGCACCAGCCGGCACTCACGGGCGTAGTCCGCGGACGTCAGGCGGCCGCGGATCAGCTCGAAGCGCTGGTAAACCAGGTAGGTGTTGAGCACGTCCGTCTCGCAGTAATCGCGGATACCGCCGATGTCGCCAGCCTGGTAACTGTCCCATACCTTCCCGCCACTCATGCCCATCTTTCCGGGGAATCCCAGCATCGTGGCAATCTCGTCGAGGCGCACAACCGCGCGGGGCTGAAAACCGGACAGAACATCCATCAGGTCGGTATGGCGTTCGTGGTAGCGGCTCAGGTAGTTGTTCCATTTGAAATCGCGGTCATCGCTACCGGTATCCCAATAGCGCGGCGAGGGAATACCGTGCAACAGACTGCGATAATGAATGACAGGCAGGTCAAACCCGGAACCGTTCCAGGAAACCAGGGTCGGAGTGAAGCGTTCAATTCCGTCGAAAAATCGCCGGAGCAGTTCACCCTCTGTTGCGTCCACCTCGCCCAGCGACCACACCTTGAGGCGATCCGCCGTACGCAGTACGACAGAGATCGCCACAATGCGGTGGAGATGATGACGCAGGAATTCGGACCCCCCGGTTTCCTGCGAGCGGAGATGAAACATCGCGGCCGCCGCATTCCGGTCATCCAGCCCGTCCAGCCCGTAAAGTCGCCGCCCGTTCTCCACGTCGGGAACCGTTTCGATGTCAAATACAAACAGATTCATAGATTGAATAGTTCAAGAATTCACTGCAGACACGCAGAGAATACTAAAGATGAACCCAACATCATCAATTCGCATGACGATCATGCAGGCGTCATCAATAGTGCATCCGGGCAGTTACATCAATAGAAATTGTTTCCCCTGCGTTCTCTGCGTGTCTGCGGTGTAACATCCGGGTTCCACAGGCCGGTTATTTCTGCTTCCAGGCACCACCTGCATCCATGTACCACCAACCGCCCGGTGCATTGTCCACCCAGCGCCGCGCAAAGGTCTGGCGTATGTCCGACTCCCACTCCGGGTGGCCGTTGGCCCGCGCGATTTCGGCATAGAGGGCGCTGCGGTCCTGGTTTTCCCGGGCAACCAGTTTCTTCACCTGGTTCCGGTCCTGCAGCGGCACCAGTTTCTGGTCGCGGACATCGATCTCGCCGTTGCGCGTCATGCCGACCGCCCCCGAGGCGTAATAAGGTGCCAGGTCCCTGTGGCGTTTCTCCATATCGGCCTGCAACTGTCGGATCGCCGGCGTATTGACCGTGAGATCGGCCTCGGCGTGCGCCACCGGGATGAACCAGTCCAGCAGGGCGTATCCCCCCGGCTGCACAACCGCGGGGATCTCATTAAGGGAGTGCGGTTCGGCTGCCTTCGCCGGCTCTACGCCATAAACGTCACGGATAATTCTATCAGCAGCCTTCTCCGCGGCTTCGGCGGGGAAATACACATTGATCGTCACACAGGCCGCGGCGAACAGCATCAGCGGCAGGGTCATGGGTAGTCGCAGGGTATGCATCGCTTGTCCTCATTTGTCCACGGAATTTAAATTCCGAACGAAAGCAGGCAGATCTACCAGTCCCTGATACGCCGTGAATACATCCCTGCAGGCTCGACGGCGACTTACATGCCGTCGACGATCCGGGACTGGTATGTCAACTTGCACATGAACTCCTTGTTAAAAGTGTACTAACGGTCTTGACCGGCACAGGTTAACACCATCCCGGCCCCGACTCATTGCGCGACGCCGCCGCCCTGCCGCCGGGTCACCGCGACGAGCTGCGCGATCAGGCTGCGCCAGTTGACGCGGTCAGCATAACCGATGACATCGAGCCGTGGCGGCAAGAATCGGCCCTTGACGATATAGTACCCCTTCGCGGCTGGCGCGACGCCGCCCATTTCACAGGTCCCGTTTTCCAGACGGCAGCTGATGCCCAGTTTGTCGTAAGGAAAATCGTCAAAAAAGCGCAGCATGCTGCGCGACAGAACCCCGCCTACGCCGCCACCACCGATGCTGGAAATGTTGTCCACCGCCGTCTGGCTGATACGATGACGCGAAGTGTCGTCCACGGGGGTGGCAAAGGAGGCATCGAAGGCGACCGGACGCCAGGCTTCCATATACAGCCCATCGACACGGCCATCCAGACGACCCTCGATCCTGCCGAAGGAAAAGGCCCCGGTCAGCGCTTCCAGATCGATGTTGTCCACCCGCGCATCGACCCGGAGCTGAGGGACCGTGGACAAGGGCTGCAGAAGTTGCAGGTTGCCGAGGGTGATATCACCGTCGAATGCCCTCACCAGCAGCATGCCGCCGACCTCGAGCCTTCCGTCGGCGTAATGCACGTTCGGAATGACACCGGAAAGCTCGCCGGTGAATTCCGGCCAGCCCAGTGACTGGCACAATCGGGGCAGGGATACCGGTGTCAGAATGCCGTCGATGCGCCAGCCCCAGGGTGCCTGTGCGGGAAAAGCGAGTTCGAAGTCATCGATTCTCAACTCGCCGTCCAGCACACCGATGCGCGCGGGTTCCCGCAGGCGCAAGTTCGACTCAGCCGATTCCGCGGCAATTTGTCCCGTACCGAGCGGCACCCGGTAGAGATGACCATTCCGCCACTGCAGGTCGGAATGCCGTGTCACGTCCTCCGCGGCCCAATCGACACGGCCCTGCAATCCGCCCAGACCGTAACGGCCCTCCCGGTCATCCAGTGTAACATCGTCGAGGTTCAGCCGGATGCCGGCAATCCTTCCCTGCTTCCACCGGATAGCCGCCGTTGCGGCTCCACTCATCTGCAGATCAGCCAGCACGGTGTCGTTCAGCCACGGTTGGAGATAGGTGTCGTACAGACCGGGGAAGCGACCCTCCGTGATGTCGACGGAAAGCTCCTCCAGCCGGACCGGCCGATCCAGACCGACAAGACCCGCGGCGTGCAACCTGACGTTGCCCGGCTGTTCGTAATCGAATGAGCGAACCTGAAGGTGTCCAGTGGAGGGCTGCCAGTCGAGTTCCGCGGCGGCGTGGACCGGCTGTAACCCGAGATCGATGAATACCGGATCGATATATAGTTGTCCCTGATTGCCGTCGAGGCCGCCGGTGATCCGCCATCGATCGGCGACCCGGTTCACCCCGGTCTCGAGCGTCAGCCCGAGATTGACGCCCGAGAGGCTGCCCTGGGCATCGGAGAACTCCGTCGACTGCAAACGGACGGACAGCTTCCCCGTCCGCAGCCGTGCACCTTCGCCCTGCAGCTTAGCGGTAAACCCCAGCGTACCGGGTCCCGACAGGGGTGCCATCAGTACGCCGGCCGCCGTCAGCCGGGCCGATACGGCGGCCAGTTGCAGCGCATTTCCCTGCACGGTCAGTTTCCAGCCTGCCCGATCCAGATCCATGGATGCGGCGACACGGCCGCCGTCCACACTGAACTTGTCCACGGCCAGTTCCAGGCGGCCGGTATCAACCCGGTAGTCAAAATCGATTCGCAGGTGCTGCGCGTCCAGGTATCCCGGGCCAAACCATAACTCACCCTCGTGGCAGGTGATTCTCTGTGGAGTGATCGTCCCCTGTGCGCATTCACCGCGCAGGTCGGTGATACTTCCCAGCGGTTCGGGCAACAGCGCCTTTGCCGCTTTCAGTCGCAGGACGGCAGCGTGATCATCGAGCCAGGCAAGGCGGGCTTCCACGCCTTCGAGCGACCAGCCTGCGCCTTCGATGTCCCCCAGCGTGAGCATGATTTCCTCCACACCATGGCTAACCGGATTGTCCGCCGTCAGCAGGACCAGCCCCAGCAACAGGGCACCACCTGCACGCCAGCGTGAAATCACCTGTTCAATCGGGGAATATGCCGGTGGAGAGATAGCGGTCGCCGCGGTCACAGACGATCGCGACGATGACGGCGTGCTCCACTTCGCGTGACAGGGACAGGGCCGCCGCCACCGCGCCGCCGGAGGAGATGCCGGCAAAGATACCTTCTTTGGCTGTAAGTTCCAGCGTGGTGCGTTCCGCGTCTGCCTGGCTGACCTCGATGGTGCGATCGACGCGTGTCGCGTCGAAAATGCAAGGCAGGTATTCCTCGGGCCAGCGGCGTATCCCGGGGATCGACGAACCCTCCGCCGGGGTGACGCCAACGATCCCGATAGCCGGGTTCATTTCCTTAAGGTAGCGCGAGGTCCCCATGATCGTTCCGGTGGTGCCCATGGAGCTGACGAAGTGGGTAATCGAGCCCCCGGTATCGCGCCAGATTTCAGGACCGGTGCCCTCATAATGGGCCAGCGGATTGTCCGGGTTGGAGAACTGGTCCAGCACCCTCCCCTCCCCGCGCGCCTGCATCTCCAGCGCCAGGTCGCGCGCGCCCTCCATGCTGGCCGCCTTGCTCACCAGGATGATCTCCGCCCCGAAGGCTTTCATCACCGCGCGCCGCTCCACGCTCATGTGTTCCGGCATGATCAGCACCATGCGATACCCCTTGATCGCCGCCACCATGGCGAGCGCGATGCCGGTGTTGCCGCTGGTAGCTTCGATCAGTGTGTCGCCCGGCCTTATGTCCCCGCGGGCTTCGGCATGCCGGATCATGCTGTAGGCCGGCCGGTCCTTGACCGAACCGGCCGGGTTGTTGCCTTCCAGCTTGACCAGCAGGGTATTGGTCGTATCGCCCGGAAGACGCTGCAGGCGTACCAGCGGCGTATTGCCGATCGTGGATTCAAGCGTGGGGTAGCTCATGTCTCAGCCGTATCGGAGATGCGGGTGGATAGTATACCGAAAGATGTGTTGAGCGCCGAAAGCGAGGCTCTTTATGGATATACCCTGGCGCTTCGACTAGTATCGGTTTACATATCGAAGACATCAGGAGATCAGCCAGCATGGGCGATCGACACACGCAAAAATCACTTGGTCGCGGCGGGCGTGTTGCGTTCCTGGAACCGAATGCCGCCGAGCGCGACCCGGGCCATGAAAACCGGGACGGCACGCGAACTATCGCTGACGGCCATGAGGAGATCGTCCAGGACGGCGGCACGGGATTCGCGGGTACGGCCCCGGCCGGCTTGTCCGACAAACTGGCCAGCGAACTGTTCGCACGGCTGCTGCTGGAACTGCCCGAACATCGCCGGGACCTCCAGTCGGCTTATCGGGACGGAAACAATGAACAACTGGATAGATTCGCCCACAAACTGCTGGGTGCGGTGGTCTACTGCAAACTCCCGGAACTGGCCAGTGCGTTGCGTGAATTGAAACAAACAACCGGGTCCGGGAATACCGGACTGACGGGACCGGCCTTCGGCAAGACCATTCGGCTGATCGATGACCTGCTGGCCTGCAGCGGGTATAGCGGCACCTGACCGGGCGGCGGTTTTACACGCGTCTGGCTTCCCGCATCAGTCGTTTCATCTCCGCCACCGCGTTGGGCAGTCCGCTGAACAGGGCGCGGGCAATGATGGCATGCCCGATGTTCAGTTCACGGATCTGCGGAATGGCGGCAATGGCCTGGACATTGTGGTAATGCAGGCCATGCCCGGCATGCACCCGCAAGCCTGCATCCACGGCCAGACCGACTGATTCCAGTATCCGCGCGAGTTCCACCTCCCGTAACTCATGAGTGGCCGCGTCGGCATAATGGCCGGTATGGATTTCAATGCACGGCGCCCCGGTAGCAGCCGCCGCATCCACCTGCCGGGCATCGGCATCGATGAACAGCGACACCCGCACGCCGGCAGCGGCAAGCCGCATGCACGTCTCGCGGATGCGCGGCAACTGGCCGGCGACATCCAGGCCGCCCTCCGTAGTCAACTCTTCCCGCCGCTCCGGCACCAGACAGCAATCCGCCGGCTGCAGGCGCCCGGCGAGTGCGAGCATCTCATCGGTCACGGCCATTTCCAGATTCATGCGGGTCTGCAGGATGTCGATCAACAGACTGACATCGCGCTCCTGGATATGCCGCCGGTCCTCGCGCAGGTGCAGAGTAATGCTGTCGGCGCCCGACTGTTCGGCCTCGATGGCCGCCTGCACCGGGTCCGGATAGCGCGTACCCCGTGCCTGGCGCAGGGTCGCCACGTGATCGATATTGACGCCCAGCAGAATATCCGGATCAATCGCCATACCATTTCATCTCTTTTCCACCCTCAACGCAGATTGCGCGGCTCCTGCGTCTCCCGTCCCGCCGCGGTGAATGTCGCCAGCTGCCGCGACACCTCCCGCGTTTTGAGCGGCCTCGAGCCGAGGTAGATCGACAGCGCCGCCCGCAGCAGGCGTTTGGCGTCCCGGCTGGCCTGCGACTCGGCGAGCGCTTCGTGATGCAGGGAGAGCAGACTCGATCCGCGCAGGTAAAGCCCCGAATCCATAGGATTATCGCACCTGACCGGTCCCCGCTCCAGCTGGTAGCCATAGGTTGCCTCCGGTTCGACTGGTTGGCCGGAATCCGCCGTCCGGTCGAGCAGCAGGCCATAACCCAGGTCTTCGAGCAGGCGTTTTTCGAAGATCCGCAGCGCCGGTTCTTCGTGTCCGTCAAGTTCTCCCAGCGCCCGCTCATAGGCATCGAAGATTCCCGGATGGGGATCATGACGCGCCAGCAACCGCAGGATTAACTCGTTGAGGTAGTACGCGCTCAGCAGATGCCTGCCGGCAAGCGCCACCTTTCCGCCCCGGGTATCGAGCCCGGTCAGCGTGCCCAGCTCGCCGCGCAGGCTCCATGACAGCAGCAAGGGGCTGAACCCCTGCAGCTGGCCTCGCCAGCGCGCCCGGGCCGAACGGGCACCACGCGCCACCAGGCCCAGCCGGCCATGATGCCGGGAAAACACCTCCAGCAGCAGGCTGGAATCACGGTAAGGATAGTGATGCAGGACGTAGGCCGGTTCGAACGCGACCAGACAGCGGTTGCTCATGCCAGGAGCCTGTCGGAGCAAGTAATCATGTTGCTACCCGGCAGTTGCTCCTGCATCGCGCTGAAGCGCCTGCTTTTTGTGCCCCACCTCCAGCATGGCCCAGGCCAGTCTCTCGCCCGGTACCCGGTCTCACCTGCTCCCTGCAATCGTACGGCGGCGGCAAACCGCGTGTAGCCGACCGGACCAGGATTAACCGTCATCGGAATAACCCAGACTCTTCAAAGCCCGTTCATCATCCGCCCAGCCCTCTTTGACCTTCACCCACAGCTTCAGGTTAACCTTGCTCTCCAGCATTTTCTCGATCTCGAGGCGGGCCTGCTGGCCGACATCGCGAAGCACCGCCCCCTGCTTCCCGATGACGATGCTCTTCTGGCTCTGACGCTCCACCCAGATCAGGGCATGGATAAGTATGCTGTGGCGTTCACGGCGGAAATGTTCCACTTCCACGCTCAGGCCGTAGGGCAGTTCCCTGGCCAGCTTGCGGAACAGTTTCTCGCGGATGCATTCAGCCACCAGAAACCGCTCACTGCGGTCGGTGATCTGGTCTTCCGGGAAATACGGCGCACTAACCGGCAACAACACCTCCACGCAGGTCTCCAGTTCCGCTACATTATCGCCCTTGCGCGCCGAAAGCGGGATCACGTGGGTGAAGAGGCGTTTGCGCGACAAGGCCTGCAGCCCCGGCAGCAAGGTTTCCTTGTCGGCGATCAGATCTACCTTGTTAACAGCGAGTATCACCGGGCAGTCGAGGCGTTCCAGTTCGGCCAGTACCAGGTCGTCATCGGGAGTCCAGCGCAGGCCCTCGACGAGAAACACCACGACATCCACATCCCGGAGCGCCAGGGTGGCCGTGCGGTTCATGTGCCGGTTCATGGCGCGCCCGCTGTAGCCGTGCAGGCCCGGCGTGTCCACATAGACGAGCTGTGCGGTTGCGAGCGTTTTGATGCCGATGATGCGGTGGCGCGTGGTCTGGGGACGCCGCGAGGTGATGCTGATCTTCTGTCCGATGAGGCGGTTGAGGAGTGTCGACTTGCCCACGTTGGGCCGTCCGACGAGGGCTATGTAACCGCAGCGATAATCGCCTGGCATATATTCAGCCCGCATTTTCCAGTTGTTCGAGCATTTTGCCGGCGGCCTTCTGTTCGGCCTGACGGCGGCTCCTGGCACTGCCTAGCGTAGGCGCAAGCTGGCTGTCGCCTAGGGCGCATTGCACCCGGAACGACTGGGCGTGCGCTTCACCACTCACCTCGATGACCGTGTACTCGGGCAGCGCCATCTGGCGGGATTGCAAATGCTCCTGGAGACGTGTCTTGGCGTCCTTCAGCGCCTCCGGGTCGCCGACACCCGCAAGCTTGTCCGAAAACAGCCCGAGAATGCTCTGCCGGCAGGCGGCAAAACCGCCGTCCAGGTAAATTGCGCCGAAGACGGCTTCGAGGGCATCGGCTAGAATGGAATTGCGGTTATGCCCACCGCTTTTACGCTCACCGGCTCCCAGTTTCAGGTAACGGCCGATATCCACGCCCTGCGCCAGATCGGCCAGCGACTCGCGCCGCACCAGGCTGGCGCGCAGGCGGCTGAGCTCGCCTTCCCGGGCTTTCGGGTAGCGGTTGAACAATTCCGCCGCGATGACGCACCCGAGGAGGGCGTCGCCGAGAAACTCCAGGCGCTCGTTGTTCCTGCTGCCTGCGCTGCAATGAGTCAGCGCCTGCTTCAGGAAATTCGGGTCGTCAAACTGGTAGCCAAGCGATTTTGCCAGTGCTTCCGGCGAACTCGTCAACGCGAACGTACCAGGACTTCCTTATAGAAACTCATGATCACGTCAACATTGCCGAAGATGTGCTTGCGTGATTCGTAGTCCGCGATCACCCGGAAATTCGGCCCTGTCGGCTTGATGATTACCTCACTGGGTTGTATGGTCTCAACGTAACTGATGTCGAAACGACGTTCAAGAAGCTTGCGAATCGCCAGGGGTGATTCCAGCGTTTCCTTTTCAAGAGAGTCCAGCGAAGACACGATCTTGTAGTATTCGAGATAGGATGGCAGCATCCTCAGCGTTAACAGCACAAAAAACCCGATTAGCGCCAGCACAATCAACCAGCCGATGGCTGTCATGCCGTTTTGTCGTTTCAGAGATTGCATACCGATGTCCTCGCGTCAGTCCTATTGAATTTTCCTGCCGATCCGGTCCCACTCGATGCCACCGTTGGCGCTGTCCCAGTTCATCCAGATTCGAAACGCCTTGCCCACCAGGTTTTGCTCGGGCACCGTACCCCAGTAGCGGCTGTCATTACTATTATCACGATTGTCCCCCATGACAAAATATTCATTGTCCGGGACCACATACTCACCTTCCAGGCCGGGTGTACGCGGCATCACCAGAATCTGGTGCTGCACGTCGCCCAGCTGCTCCTGACGCTCGCCGGCGCCCGACATGGAAACCCCGGAGCCTTTCCCGACATAAACGCCGGCGGGAACCTGGGCGACCGGCTTGCCGTTGATGTGGAGTATCTTGTTGTAGTAGCCGATACGGTCACCCGGTAACCCCACCACCCGCTTGATATAATCGACCGACGGGTCCTTGGGGTACCTGAACACGACCACGTCGCCGCGCTTCGGTTCGCCGATATCAATGATCTTCGTATTGAGCACCGGCAGCCGGATACCGTAGTCATACTTGTTGACGAGAATGAAATCGCCCACCAGCAGGGTCGGCATCATCGAACCGGAGGGAATGCGGAACGGCTCGACCAGGAACGAGCGCAGCAGCAGCACCGCGAGGATAACCGGAAAAAAGGATTTGCAGTACTCGATCCAGGTCGGCTCCTTGAGCACGGCCGCGACCTCCCGGGATTCCGGGGACATCCCCTGCCGTTCGAGCTGCCGGGCGTTCCTGACGCGGCGCGGCTTCAGGGCCAGGGCATCGGCGGCCCAGGCCAGCCCGGTAAAAAACGTCGCTGCGACCAGCAGGGTCGGAAAATCGAAATTCATAATCGCTGTTCTCGCTCAGTGGGGATTACCGCGGGACCGCCATTATAGGCATGCCACCGGCATCATTCATTACCAACCCGCAGCACCGCAAGAAAGGCGGCCTGCGGTATTTCAACCTTGCCAAACTGTTTCATGCGCTTCTTGCCCGCCTTCTGTTTCTCCAGCAGTTTGCGCTTGCGCGTGATGTCGCCGCCGTAACACTTGGCCGTGACATTCTTGCGCAGGGCCTTGACGGTGGTCCGCGCGATAATCTGGGCGCCGATTGATGCCTGGATCGCGACCTCATACATCTGGCGCGGAATCAGCTCCTTCATCCTGTCCGCCAGCGCCCGGCCGCGGTATTGCGCAACGTCGCGGTGCACGATGACCGAGAGTGCATCGACCCGTTCGCCATTGATGAGTATATCAAGCTTGACCAGCGGTGCCTGCTGAAAGCGGACAAAATGATAATCAAACGAGGCATAGCCGCGGCTGACCGATTTCAGCCGGTCGAAGAAATCCAGCACAATCTCGCTCATGGGAATCTCGTACCGCAAAGACACCTGCTTGCCCAGATAATGCAGGCTCTTCTGGATGCCGCGCTTTTCGATGCACAGCGTGATGACCGCCCCGAGAAAATCCTGGGGCACCAAGATACTGGCCTCGATGATCGGCTCACGGATCTCTTCGACCTGGTTGACGGGTGGCAGGCTGGTCGGGTTGTCGATCTGCAGGATCTCGCCCCGGGTCGTCAGGATCTCGTAAACCACCGTCGGCGCGGTGGTGATCAGATCCAGGTCGTACTCGCGTTCCAGCCGCTCCTGCACGATCTCCATATGCAGCATGCCCAGGAACCCGCAACGAAAACCGAAGCCCAGCGCCTGCGAGGTTTCCGGTTCATAATGCAGGGCGGCATCATTCAGCCGCAATTTCTGCAGGGCTTCGCGCAGATCCTCGTAGTCATCTGAACTGATCGGGAAAAGACCTGCAAAAACTCGCGGTTGCACCATCATGAATCCCGGCAGGGGCTGGTCCGCCGGTTGATCGACGCGGGTGAGAGTGTCCCCTACGGGTGCACCGTCGATTTCCTTGATACCGGCGAAGACAAAACCGACATCACCGGCCTGCAGCAGGTCGCGCTCTGTCGGTTTGGGTGTGTATACACCCAGCTTCTCGACCTGGAAGGTACGCCCCGTGGACATGACGCGGATCTTGTTGCGGCGGGAAAGCGTGCCGTCCACGATCCTGACCAGCGAGATTACGCCGACATAATTGTCGAACCAGGAGTCGATGATCAGCGCGCGCAACGGGGCCGTGGTATCAGCCCGCGGCGGCGGTATCCGCTGGATCAGCGATTCCAGCATATCGACGACGCCTTCACCGGTCTTGGCGCTGACACGCACCGCGTCAGAGGCCTGAATACCAATGATCTCCTCGATTTCCTGAATCACGCGCGCCGGATCGGCCGCCGGCAGATCGATCTTGTTCAGCACCGGAACCACTTCAAGACCCTGGTCGATGGCGGTATAGCAGTTCGCAACGCTCTGCGCCTCCACTCCCTGCGCGGCATCGACAACCAGCAGGGCGCCTTCACAGGCCGCCAGTGAACGTGACACTTCATAGGAAAAATCAACGTGCCCGGGCGTATCGATCAGGTTCAGGTCGTAATCCTCACCATTGAGGGCACGGTACTTGAGCGACACGCTCTGAGCCTTGATGGTAATGCCGCGTTCACGCTCCAGATCCATGGAGTCCAGCACCTGTTCAGACATTTCCCGGTCGCTGAGCCCGCCGCAGATCTGGATGAGCCGGTCCGCCAGCGTCGATTTCCCGTGGTCGATGTGGGCGATGATGGAAAAATTGCGGACGTTTTGACGCTCGGTCATGGCAGCTTGGGCAATGTCGGCCGTGGGGCCCCGTCAGGGTTGACACAAACTGCTGTCATCCCGCGGGACAGAGAAGGCTCACGTGATTACGGTTCCGGAATACGGTTTATAAAGCAGGCTATTAACTGCCTGATTGTATTTGAGGTTTTTTATTATACACATTCACGCCGAGAGGAGATACTCGCGCAGGCGATCGGTATCGAGAAAATACCAGCACAGCTCGGTCACACCGCACACCAGCACCGGAACCCGGTCGCCGTACCGAGCCGCCAGCACCGCATTCTCATCTACATCACGCACCTGGTACCTGAAGTCCAGCTCGGACTTCAGGTGCTCCAGGGAT
This sequence comes from uncultured Gammaproteobacteria bacterium, assembly GCA_963763115.1. Taxonomy (GTDB): domain Bacteria; phylum Pseudomonadota; class Gammaproteobacteria; order UBA9214; family UBA9214; genus CAVQCA01. The sequence goes on along the minus strand of CAVXNM010000052.1, from coordinate 457 downwards.
TGCAGCATGTCAGTGCACAGATGGCAGCCCTGCCGCACGAAAACCGTCAGTTCGCACGTCAACACGCCACCCGCGCGGCTGGCGGGCAGCGGCGTTCAGTCCGCATCCGGCACCTTGATGGCAAGGAAGGTGGGATTGCCTTCGCGCTGCACCAGCACGGCCACGGATTTGCCGGCCGGCAAGTCATCGACCAGCTTCTGGAATTGATCGGCGTTCTTGACAGGTTCGTTGTTGATGCTGAGGATCACATCGCCCTTGTTGATACCCGCCCTCGACGCCGCGCCCTCGACGACGCGCTGCACGATCACACCGTTGTCGAGCTCGAGTTCCTGTTTTGCATCATCGGACAGGTCCGCCACGCTGATCCCCAGCCGGCTGGTTTTTTCAACGGATGACTTTTTCGCTATCGGGGTGGAACTCTCCTCCGGCAGCTCACCCAGTTTGACCTTGATATCGA
>CAVXNM010000051.1:0-35863 GCA_963763115.1 uncultured Gammaproteobacteria bacterium | reverse complement strand
CGCATCCTTGCGGCAGACGGTCTTGCGGCCCTGGCCCGGAGACCGCCCGCCAACGTTGGCAGCGGTTACGGGGTCTGCGAAACAGGGACACGCTGTATATCCTGTACCCGCCGACAGCCTGGCCCAGGCCAGCCTGTCGACGCGTTCCCGGTCCATTCACAGCGGTCCCTGTTTCGCAGACCCCGCAACCGCCAATCTGCAGTAGTGCCCGGCCCCTCCTGACCGGTCAGACATTATCTGTGGTGATCTTACGTAACCGGGAAACAAACAAAGCAGCGTTGCTTCCACGCGCCTTAACCCATGTGGACCCTCAGACCGCCGAACCCGCCCGGCGGCGCGACACGGCCAACAATCCGCCTATTCCGGACAGAAACAGCGCCAGGGCCGGCGGCAGGGGCACGGCGCTCACCGGGACACTCCCGGGCGTGGGCGTGTCGAGCACCGTGAAATCGCTCAGGTTGTCGCCGCTGTCCGCCAGGGGATCGAGGCGTGCGAGACTGCTGCCGGCCGGCGCATCCGGCGCCGCACTCGCCCTCGCCAGCGAAGACACCGCCGCTGAAATCGCCGTAACCGAGCGCATCGAGGATGCCGGCGGCATCACGCAACACGATGGAATCGGGTCCGTTCTGGAAATCCATATTCACCACCAGGTCGGCATCGCCAACCAGTGAACTCCCGTCTCCGGCATCATCGGCGACCACGAAGACGCCATCGCCCGGAATCACACCGGAGAGGGGCAGCGTCAGATACACGCTGCCGTCGCTGCCGTTGACACCCTCCAGCGACAGGCCATCGAGCACCGCCCCCGGGGTTCCGTATAATTCGACGAAGACATTGCCGTTGTCGCTGCCGGCGGCGTCATACAACGCCTCGGATATGACGGTTGCGGCATGAACACCCGGGGTCAGAACGGCCCCGGCAAGACCCAGTACGCAGACGGGTAAACAAATAGGTGTCCGTTCCCTGGACATAAGCACCTCCCTGTGAATTGCGGTTTGATTGTCTAATCCGGATATCCTCGTCCCTTTTGTTCATGGATATCCTGGCGCACAGCATAGCCACGTGCGCCCGTGCCGGCTGTCAGTCAACGCCGGCCGGATTTGTATGACAGGGGATGTGTAGCCTGTGGGTTGTCCGGGCGCGAACAACGCCGGCGTTATTGATTTCCGCCCACGATGACGGTCGCCATCTCGTCAGGATGAACACGGCGCTGGAACGCATCGCGGATCTGCCCGGGCGTCACGGCCATGACCTTGTCATTGAAGGTTTCCAGGTAATCGAGCGGCAGCCCGTAGAAACCGATCACGGCGAGATACTGGATGATCTTGCTGTTACTGTCGATGCGCAGGGCGAAGCCGCCGGTAATATTCTTCCTGGCCGCTTCCAGTTCCTCTTTGGTCGGGCCCTGATCATGAAACCGCTGCAGTGTCTCGCGCAACACGCCCAGCGCTTCATCCAGCTGGTCGTTGCGCGTCTGCAGCCCCAGCATGAAGGGACCCTTTTTCTGCATGGGTATGAACGCGCTGGAGACGCTGTAGGAAAGGCCGCGCTTTTCCCGAACCTCTTCATAGAGCTGCGACACCAGGCCGCTCCCGCCGAGGATGTGATTGCCCACGTAGAGAGGGAAAAAATCCGGATCGTTGCGATCGATGCCGGGCGCCCCCATCAGCACGTGGGTCTGCGTGGAGGGATGGAAGATGCGTTCCTCGCTCGCCTTTTCCAGGGGCGCCACCGCCGGCAACGGTGCGGCGGGTTGCCCGGCCGGCAGCCCGGCGGACACTCGCCGGGCGAGACGTTCGGCGCCCGGGCGGTCGATATCACCCACGATGGCGATCGTGGCGTTGGCAGCCACGTAATACCTGGCGTAAAAATCCTTGATATCCGCGCGCGCAATGCGCTTCAGGCTGGCCTCGGTGCCGATCGGGCGGCTGGCGTAGGGGTGCTGGCCGTAGATGTCCGCATAGAAGTGATATTCCGCAATGTCGTCCGGCTGCTGTTCACTGTGGCGCAAAGCCACCAGCGTGCGCTCGCGTTCCCGGTCGATATCGCGCTGGTTGAAATCCGGTTTGGTCAGCACCTCCAGCCATCAACTCGACGGCGGGTTCGAAATGCGCCGAATCGCTCAGGCTGCGCAGCGACACCCAGGCCATGTCCCGCAGGGAACCGCTGCCGAGCTGCGCCCCCAGCCCTTCCAGCCGATCGGCGATGGCGTCGGCCGACAGCCCGGCGGCGCCCTTGTCGAGCAACCCATTGGTCAGTCCCGCCAGACCCGGCAAGGCCGCATCGCGGGAACTGCCGGCCGCGAACACCACGCGCACATCCACCATCGGCAGTTCCGGCGCCGGCACGAAATACACGCCCGCGCCGTTCTCCGTCGTCCAGTGCTGAATCGCCGGCATGGCCTGTACGACACCGGCCGCCAGCAGCCAGGCGAACAGCACGCCGGCAGCCCTGTATACACTTCGCACACGCTGATCAACGAACATGGGTTGCATCTCCCGGCAGTGAAGGATGCGGCTTGCGGCCGGTATCCATGGGCAGCGGCTTGAGCACGGCAACGGTCTGTCCTTCCTCCACCAGATACTTCCGCGCCACCGCCTGGACCTGCGCGGCGGTGACGGCATTGATCCGCTCGACGTATTCGTCCATCACCGACCAGTCCAGCCCGACCGACTCCAGCTTGCCGATCTGCATGGCCTGGTAGAAAATCGAATCCTTCTGGTAGACATCACCCGCCACCACCTGCGCCTTGACCCGCGCCAGTTCCTCATCCGTGACGGGCGCCTCCTGCAGCTGCTTCACCTGCGCATGCAGCGCCGCCTCCAGTGTCTCCATGCTGGTCGAGTTCTCCGGCGTGCCGTCCAGCAGGAACAGGCCGTCCTGGCGATCGTAGAGGTCGTAGCCGGCCCCGGCGCTGGAAGCCACCTGCGCGCCGCGCACCAGGTTGCGGGTCAGCCGCGCACTGTCGCCACCGTCCAGTATCCCGGACAGCACCTCGAGGGCATAAGGCTCCCAGTCTTCCGCGGCGGTTTTCAGCACCGGCACCTTGTAGCCCATCAGCAGGTAAGGCACTTCGGCGGGCACTTCGACGGTAATGCGGCGCGATCCGGCCTGTTCGGGTTCGATGCGGGGCTTGGGTGGAATGATTTTTTCGGGCTTGAGCGGTTCGAAATATTTCTTCGCCAGCTTCAGCACCTCGTCGGGCACCACGTCGCCGACGACCACGACCACCGCGTTGTTCGGCGCGTACCAGCGTTCATACCAGCCCTGCAGATCCTCGAGCCGCATGTTCTCGAGATCATTCATCCAGCCGATGGTCGGATTGCGGTAGGAACTGGTGGTGAAGGCAGCGGCGCTGAACTGCTCGTAGGTGAGCGAGGTAGGCTGGTCCTCGGTGCGCAGCCGCCGCTCTTCCATCACCACCTTCAGCTCCTTGTCATATTCCTGCTGTTGCAACAACAGGTTGCGCATGCGATCGGCCTCCAGTTCGAAGCTCACCGGAAGCCGGTCTTTCTCCAGGCGCTGGTAATAGGCGGTGTAATCCTGACTGGTAAAGGCGTTCTCCTCGCCGCCGTTTTCGGCAATGATGCGGGAGAATTCGCCCGGGGCATGGTTTTTCGTGCCCTGGAACATCATATGCTCCAGCATGTGCGACAGCCCGGTGATACCGTCATGCTCATAGCTGGAGCCGACCTTGTACCACACCTGGGAAACCACCACCGGGGCGCGATGGTCCTCCTTCACGACCAGCTTGAGACCGTTCTCCAGCTGGTATTCATGTACCGTCCCCGCCGCCAGCAGGGTATGAGAACAGGCCAGCAGCATGGCCGACAAGGCAAGTCGCATTCACGATCTCCGGTTTTTCGCCTGTTAACCCTGACGGGCAGGGGATGGTAGGATACACGCCACACGGGGTTCCTGTCCCCGCACCGCAATCACTGACAACACAATCCATGCTCGGGTTCCGAAAAAACAAATCCACCGACGACCGGGAGGCGCCCCCGAAGGCCGGCCTGTTCGCCCGTCTGAAGTCCGGTCTGGCGCGCACCCGCCACAACCTGACCGAGGGCGTGGCCTCGCTGGTGCTCGGCAGCAAGGCCATCGATGCCGAGCTGCTGGAGGACATCGAGACCACCCTGCTGCTCGCCGATGTCGGCGTCGAGGCCACCCGCGAGATCATCGACGACCTCACCGGGCGCGCCTCGCGCAAGGAACTGGGCGATGCCGAAGCACTGATGGGCGCCCTGCACGAGGATATGCAGGCGATCCTCGCACCCGTCAGCGTGCCGCTCTCGATACCGCGGGAGACGCGTCCCTATGTCATTCTCATGGTCGGCATCAATGGCGCCGGCAAGACCACCACCATCGGCAAACTGGCGCATCGCCTGCGCCAGGACGGCCGTAGCGTCATGCTCGCCGCCGGCGATACCTTCCGCGCCGCCGCCGTGGAACAGCTGCAGACCTGGGGTGAACGCAACGGCGTGCCGGTCATCGCCCAGCAGCAGGGCGCCGACGCGGCCTCCGTCATCTACGACGCCCTGGAAGCGGCCCGGGCGCGCGACATCGATGTCCTGATCGCCGATACCGCCGGGCGCCTGCACACCCAGTCGAATCTGATGGAGGAGCTGAAGAAGATCCGCCGCGTGCTGGGCAAGCTCGATGCGAGCGCCCCGCACGAGGTGATGCTGGTGGTGGACGCCGGCACCGGGCAGAACGCCCTCAACCAGGCCCGGCAGTTTCACGAGGTCATCGGACTCACCGGCATCACGCTGACCAAGCTCGACGGCACCGCCAAGGGCGGCATCATCTTCGCCATCGCGAAGCAACTGGGCCTGCCCATCCGCTTCATCGGCGTCGGTGAAGGCATCGAGAATCTGCGCGAGTTCAACGCCGGCGAATTCGTCGAGGCGCTGTTTGAAACGGAGCAATAAGCGGTTCTGTTGTCTATCTGGTTCACTGATTATTCACCGCAAAGACGCAAAGAACGCAAAGTTGTTAAATTGTTCTTACAAATATGTTTCTTTGCGAACTTTGCGTCTTTGCGGTGAATATTGTGTTGATGGACGAATTCAATGAGCGCCTTTCGGGACTGACCGCTCAATGATCCAGTTCGACAACGTCAGCAAGCGCTACCCGGGCGGGTTCGAGGCCCTGACGAACGTCAGCTTCCACCTCGAAGCCGGCACCATGGCCTTTCTCACCGGGCATTCGGGCGCCGGCAAAAGCACCCTGCTCAAGCTGATCGCGGTTATCGAAAACGCCACCAGCGGCCAGGTCTTCGTCGACGGGCAGAATGTCGCGCGCATCGGCCGGCGCGGCATCCCCTTCCTGCGCCGCAAGATCGGCTTCATTTTCCAGGACCATCACCTGCTGTTCGACCGCACCGTGTTCGACAACGTCGCCCTGCCGCTGATCATCGCCGGCTACCGGCACCAGGAGATCGGCCGCCGCGTGCGCGCCGCGCTCGACAAGGTCGGTCTGCTCAGCAAGGAACGCCTCTATCCCATCACCCTCTCCGGGGGTGAACAGCAGCGCGTCGGCATCGCCCGCGCCGTGGTCAACAAGCCGCTGCTGCTGCTGGCCGATGAACCCACCGGCAACCTGGACCCCGATCTCTCGCGCGAGGTCATGGACCTGTTCGCCCTGTTCAACCGGGTCGGGGTCAGCGTGCTCATCGCCAGCCATGACGTCGCTCTTATCGACCAGTTTCATTATCCCGTCATCAAGCTGGATCACGGGCGCCTGGCAGGCAGGGAGGCGGCATGAAACGCCCGGGCGCGAACCGGCGCCGTTCAGCCCATGACTGGCGTGAAAATCTGCGGCGCATGCTCTCGCCGCGCACCTTTCTCGCGCGCCATGCCCAGGTGACCTTCGAGAGCATGGGCCGTCTGTATCGCAACGGCCTGGCCACGTGGATGACCGCCATGGTGATCGGCATCGCACTCGCCCTGCCCGCGGGCCTGTATCTGCTGCTTGCCAACCTCGACCGGCTCAGCGGCGCCTGGGAGGGTCAGGCCGGCCTTTCTGTGTTTCTGAAGGACCCGATCAAGGCGGATGCCGCCGCCGACCTGGCAGACCGGGTACGCGCCTGGCCCGAAGTCGCCGGGGTCACACTGGTCACGCCGGAGCAGGCGCTGGAGGAATTCAAACAGCGTTCGGGATTTGCCGACGTGCTCGCGGCGCTGGAGGAGAACCCGCTGCCGGTGGTCCTGCTGGTGTCACCGGACGTGAATCACACAGACCCGGCGGCGGCCGGTGACCTGCAGGAGAGACTGCGTCAGCTGCCGGAAACCGACCTGGTCCAGCTCGACCTGCAGTGGGTGCAGCGGCTGGCCGCCATTCTCGATACCGCTCGACGCGCCGTGCTGCTTGTCAGCGCCATGCTCGCGCTCGCCGTGCTGCTGATGGTAGGCAATACCATCCGGCTGGAGATTCAGAACCGGCGCGAGGAAATCGTGGTCACCAAGCTGATCGGGGCCACCAACGGGTTTGTACGACGGCCGTTTCTCTACAGCGGCTTCTGGTACGGCGTGCTGGGCGCGACGTTCGCCTGGCTGGTGGTGGAACTGGGCTTCCAACTGCTGGAGTCGCCGGTGCAGCGGCTCGTCGGCCTGTATGAGGGCAGTTTCGAACTGCAGACGCAGCCGGGGTGGCTCCTGCTAATATTGCTTGGTGGGGGCATCGCCCTTGGCCTGCTCGGTTCCTGGCTGGCCGTCGGCCGGCACCTCAGGGCGGTCGAACCCCGATAGCCGCAGCCGCCGGAACTCAGGCGGCATTCGATCACCGGCAAAACTCGGGGCACACACTTAAAGAATTCACCGGCTTGCCGATGCCCACGAAACTTTTCGCAACATTGGCACTCAATAAAAGGGAGTGCTAGGATTACACACAACGGGCAAACGACACATGACAAAAGACTTGATCAACAGAAATCAATCAGTTGCAGTCACGCTACCGATGGCGGCGGGCAGCCTTGAGCACTACATCCAGACGGCTTTCAGCGTCCCCGTGCTGACCGCCGAGGAGGAACGCCGGCTGGCCGAACGCCTGCAGCAGGACAACGACCTGGATGCCGCGCGCCAACTGGTGGTCGCGCACCTGCGATTCGTGGTCCGGGTCGCACGCGGTTACAACGGTTATGGACTGGCGCTTGGCGACCTGATCCAGGAGGGCACCATCGGCCTGATGAAGGCGGTCAAGCGCTTCGATCCCACCATGGGGGTACGCCTGGTCTCCTTCGCCGTGCACTGGATCCGTGCCGAGATCCATGAATTCATCCTGCGCAACTGGCGCATCGTGAAGGTCGCCACTACCAAGGCCCAGCGCAAACTGTTCTTCAACCTGCGAGGCGCGAAAAAGCGGCTCGGCTGGATGAACCGGGAAGAAATCAACGCGGTCGCCGAGGACCTCGGCGTGAAACCGGAAACGGTGCTGGAGATGGAATCGCGCCTGAGCGGACAGGACCTGTGCTTCGATCCGGCCGCCAACGAGGACGAGGACGATGCTCACCATTACGCACCGGCTGCCTACCTGAGCGACGCCGCGGCCGACCCCGCGCTGCAGCTGGAGCGGGATGACTGGCAGGACAGCAATACCGGCAGTCTGCGCGAGGCGCTGACCCGGCTCGATGAGCGCAGCCGCGTCATTGTCGAGGCACGCTGGCTCACCGACAACAAGGCCACCCTGCATGAACTTGCCGCGCGTTTTGACGTCTCCGCCGAGCGTATCCGCCAGCTGGAGAAGAACGCCATCGAAAAGCTGAAGAAGACGATGGCGGCGTAATCGCCTCGCGGTTTACCGATCAAGACAACGGCCCGCAAGGGCCGTTTCTGTTTGTCACCGCAGAGACGCGGAGCACGCAGGGAAAATTCTGGTATTACGGGAAAAGCAGGAATCCCGTTAACCGCCTTCTACGAAAAGCAGCGGCGCAATGTTTTCACCGAATGCGGTGAGTCGGAGAATCGAGGTTTCGCCGAAATTGTATTCTCTGCGTCCTCCGCGTCTCTGCGGTGAAATCATTCATGACGCCAGCGCCGCTCTCAGTACATTGCCGGCAGGTAGTGGTCCACCAGCAGCAGGGCGAAGATGGCCATCAGGTACCAGATGGAATAACCGAAAGTCTGCATCGCGATCTTCTCGTTTCTGCCCTGCATCAGGCGGATCGCATAATAAAGAAAGCCACCGCCGAGCAGCAGCGCGCCGGCGAGATAGACAAAGCCGCTCATGTGCATGGCAAACGGCAGCACGCTAACCGCCAGCAGCAGCAGGGTGTAGAGCAGCACCTGCAGGCGGGTGAACGGTACCCCATGGGTAACCGGCAGCATCGGGATGTCCACCTTGGCGTATTCGTGGCGGCGGTGTATCGCCAGCGCCCAGAAATGCGGCGGGGTCCAGACGAAAACGATCAGAAACAGCAACAGCGCGTGCGGGTCGAGCGAATCGGTCAGCGCTGTCCAGCCGAGGATTGGAGGAGCCGCCCCAGCGGCGCCCCCGATGACGATGTTCTGGGGCGTGGCACGCTTGAGGAACAGGGTATAGACGACGGCGTAGCCGAGCAGCGACAGGAAGGTGAGCAGCGCAGTCAGCGGATTGATCAGGGTGACGAGCATCACCATGGACAGGATGCCCAGCAGAAGCGCGAACAGCAGGGCGTCGCGCGGCTGGATCGCGCCCTGCGGCAGGGGACGATAGCGGGTGCGCGCCATGTGGGCGTCCTCACGCGAGTCGAGCACGTGGTTGATCGCCGCCGCCGAGGCGGCGGCCAGCCCGATGCCCAGATTGCCGAACAGCAGCACATCCAGCGGCACCATGCCGGGCGGCGAGGTGGCGAGGAACATTCCGACCATGGCCGTGAACACGATCAGCGCAACCACCTTGAGCTTGCACAGGCCCAGATAGCTCTTCACGAGCCCCGGCACTGAAGCCTCCGGACCGTCGACAGGCGATTTTTCGTTGACCGATACAGCCATGATCCGTCCTGTCAGCCGGTATGCGAGTACTTCAACAGTCGTTGCAGATCCTGGATCATGCCGCGCGGATCGGCATCCGGGGAATAGTACATCATCAGGTTCCCCAATGGATCGACCAGGTAGAGGTTGTCCGCGCCCTGCATGGAGATACCCTCGACGCTGAACATGGGAGCGATTGCCGCGGCCTGCTCGGGCGATAGCAAGGCCGCCGCCATATCCGGATAATCCGCCAGGATCTTCTTCAGATCTGCAGCATCTGACGCACCCGTCACAAGGAACAGCCGCTGCACGCGCCGCAGGTTCTCTCCCTGGGCAAGGCGCACCTGACGCATTTGGTACAGCCTGTTGCGGCATACCTCCCCGCAGGCGGCATCGCCGATATAAACCAGCGTCCATTTACCGCTGAGGAAATCCTGGCTGACGGGTTTTTCCGTGGCGCTGATCAGACCTGCCGGCAAGTCTAACGGAAGGGGGGGTTGTATCAGGGTACCCTTGTTGGTCGTGCCGGCTGGCCGCCAGCCGTGTTCCGCGCGCATGTGCATCAAATACGCCACCAGCACCGGCATAAGGAACAGCAGCGCCAGCAGCACCAGCGCCTGTCGGGAATTGACGAAACCGCGTTGCCGCCGCTTCGTCGGCTCCGCTGCTGTCAACGTGTTGTCGCTTGCCTGTCTCATAACCGTTCGTTCTCGAAAATGCCCAATATGGATGTTACCGAGTGGAACATAATTTATGTCTCATGGTGCAGGAGGGGCCAGGCGGGACTCGCCGTGAATCCCTCCCTGGAGACTCGCCGGCCGAAGTCGCTTCTGGCATCCTCGGTAACTGCTCACCGCGTTACCCTACCTCCTGCATGGAGCGGTTGCTGAAAGGACGCAGAGAAGATCTTTAACGAAGACAATAAATCGACTTTGCGTCCCTGGCATCTTTACGGTGAATTCATTTTCCCTCCACATGGACACTAAGTTCGTCGATGCGTGTTGACGCCCACATAGATCAACAGCAGCACCAGCGCCAGCGTGAACCATTGTGCGGCATAGGCACGATGCTTGTCCGGGGTGATGCCGTAGACCGGCTTCCAGTTTCGGACAAATCCTCCGGGATCCGCCTTATCCAGCAGCAGCACCAGCGGCAGCAGTGGACGGCCGAGGCGCTGCCTGATCGGCCCGATCTCGAGCTGTTGGATTACCTGTGGCCAGCCCGTGCCTGCCTCCTCCACTGCTTCCAGACGGAACGTCTTCTCCGGCGGTAGCCGGATCATCGCCCGCACGGTGACGGGTCCCGCGGGCCCCGTCACCGCCGGCAATCGCTTCCGGCTGTCTCCCAGCGGGACCCATCCGCGATTGACCAGTACCCAGGCATCGCCGGACTCCGCACCCTCCAGGCGCAATGGTGTGAGGACATGATAGCCGGCCGCACCCTGGTGGATCTGATTGTCCAGCAGCAGCTGGTGATCCAGATCATAAACCCCCTGTGCCGTCACCTGACGGTATTCCAGATCGTCACTGGACGCGGAAGCCGCCAGCAAGCTCCGCAACGGTTGGGCAGGTTCGCCGATGCGCGCGGCATGGGCATCCATCAGCCCCTGTTTCCAGGCCGCACGCTCGAGCTGCCACTGGCCCAGCCCGACCAGGACCGGCAGCAGCGCCAGCGTGGCCAGGCTCGGCCATAGCGAGGGACGGAAATCATAGGGACCAATGCGCATCTCAACGACCATGTTTTGTTATACTGCCGGCCACATCCCGACAGTACGTTCCATCGCCATGCTTACCAAGATCATTGTCATCCTGTTTCTGTTCGCCATCCTTGGCAGCCTCGGCAGCGGGCTGTTCTACCTGATGAAGGACAAGGGATCTTCCGACAGAACCGTACGGGCACTGACGGTACGCATCAGCCTGTCCGTCCTGCTGTTCATACTGTTGATGCTCGGCTACCTGACGGGTCTGCTCCAGCCTCACGGGCTGCATACCGGGTAGGGTTCAAATGCCAATTCCTTAGGCGGTTCCATTATCGATGTATGGTGGGTAAGGCGCGTTTGCGCCGTAACCCAAACGGAAAGGGGGCGCCGCGAGCGCGGCGCCCCCTGTAGCGGTGCCCCTGCCTGTCAGACCAGCCAGTAGACGAACACGAACAGGCCCAGCCAGACCACGTCCACGAAATGCCAGTACCAGGCCACCGCCTCGAAGGCGAAATGGTGATCTGGCGTGAAGTGACCCTTGATACAGCGCAGCAGGATCACCAGCAGCATGGTGGCCCCCAGCGTGACGTGCAGGCCGTGGAAACCGGTCAACATGTAGAAGGTGGTGCCGTAAATGCCCGTGTGCAGGGTCAGGTTCATCTCCTTATAAGCATGCCCGTATTCATGGGCCTGCAGGAACAGGAACAGCACGCCCAGCGCCACCGTGGCGGCCATCCAGAGAATCAGCGCGCCGCGCTGGCTCTTTTTCAGCGCCCAGTGGGCCAGGGTCACTGTCACACCGCTGGAGAGCAGGATCAGGGTGTTGATGGCCGGAATTCCCCAGGCCTCCATGGGTTCATACTTCCCGCCGACATCCCCCGGACCGTTGGTCGGCCACACCGCCTCAAAACCATGCCAGAGCAGATCAGGCGTCATGCCCTTGTTGCCGCCACCGCCGAGCCACGGCACGGCGTACATACGGACATAGTACAGTGCGCCGAAGAAGGCGGCGAAGAACATCACTTCCGAGAAAATGAACCAGCCCATGCCCATGCGGAAGGACATATCGACCTGGTCATTGTATTTGCCACCCTGGCTTTCGCGGATGACCGTGCCGAACCAGCCGAAGATCATGATCAGCAGGATCACCATGCCGGCCATCATGACCATGGGGGAGCCTTTATGGAGATAATGTGCGAACCCGCCCAGGGTGAGAAACAGGCCCACTGAGCCCACGATCGGCCAGTAGCTCGGCTGCGGCAGGTAGTAACCCCCTTTGGATGCTGTCATTGGTTATTCCCTCTCTCTAATCAAAATGGTTGGTTGATTCGTTGATTCGTTATTGCTGTGTTATAGCCGCGAGCCCTGCCCGCCCCCGCCGCCCGGCGCCGCTCCCTGCAACTCCTCGAGGGCGTCTGCCTGTCGGTTGGTTCCAGCGCCGCCATTCCCTGTCCGGTAGAACGTATAGGACAGGGACACTGTCCGGATTTCGGCGGGCAGATCCGGATCCACCACGAAACGCAGCGGCATATCCCTGGTTTCACGCGGACCCAGCGTTTGCCGGGTGAAACAGAAACATTCCGTCTTGTTGAAATACCTCGCCGCCTGGCCCGGGGCGAGACTCGGCACCGCCTGTCCGGTAACGAAATCCCCGGTCAGGTTCCTGGCATGGTACTTGACCTCGGTTACCGCGCCGGGATGTACCCTGACCTTCTTCACGACCGGCCGGAACTCCCACGGCAGTTCGCTGTTGACCGTGGCCAGGAATTCAACCGTGACCATCCGCTCGATGTCCACCTTCTCGCCGAGGGCCTGCTCCAGTCCGATGCGCCCGGTCTTGCCGTTAAGACCAGTCACCTGGCAGAACACGTCATACAGCGGCACCAGGGCAAACCCGAAGCCGAACATGCCCAGAACCACCACGGCCAGCCGGGTGACGACGCGTCGGTTGGCATGTGAGCGCTGGGCGTGGTTCATTTTTTCAGTGGCTGACCAGGAAGCTGGCGATGTAAAACGCAATCACGATCGCAAACAGGACAATGACGACCAGAACCTTGCGGGTCGTACCCGGTCGCGGCTGTCCAGGCGTGTTTGTCATCATGGCATCCACCCACCCGGGTTGCGCATGTCGGCGCAACCCGGTGCGGTAATCGGCTACTTGATCTCGGGGGCCGTTTCAAACGTGTGATACGGCGGGGGCGAGGGGACGGTCCATTCCAGACCTTCCGCACCTTCCCAGACCTGGGCGGTGGCCTGCTTGCCACCGCGGATGGTCCTGATGACGATATACAGGAAAAACACCTGCGCCAGACCGAAGGCAAAGCCGCCGAGACTGGAGACCATGTTCCAGTCGGCAAACTGCAGCGCATAGTCCGGGATGCGGCGCGGCATACCGGCCAGCCCCAGGAAGTGCTGCGGGAAGAACAGCACGTTCACGGAAATCACCGACCACCAGAAGTGGATCTTGCCGAGGCGTTCATCGTACATGTGGCCGGTCCACTTGGGCAGCCAGTAGTAAACAGCGGCGATGATCGCGAACAGCGCGCCGGTCACCAGCACGTAGTGGAAGTGGGCCACGATGAAATAGGTGTCGTGGTACTGCATGTCGGCAGGGGCGACGCCCATCATCAGACCGGTGAAGCCACCGATGGTGAACAGGAACACGAAGGCGATCGCCCACAGCATCGGCGTCTCGAAGGTCATGGAGCCTCGCCACATGGTCGCCGTCCAGTTGAACACCTTCACCGCGGTGGGCACCGCGATCATGGTGGTGGCGTACATGAAGTACAGCTCGCCGGCGACCGGCATGCCGGTGGTGAACATGTGGTGCGCCCACACGATGAACGACAGGAAGGCGATGGAGGCGGTCGCGTACACCATGGAGCTGTAGCCAAACAGCTTCTTACGGGCGAAGGTCGGGATGATCTGCGAGATCACGCCGAAGGCCGGCAGGATCATGATGTAGACCTCCGGATGACCGAAGAACCAGAACACGTGCTGGAAGAGCACCGGATCGCCACCGCCGGCGGCGCTGAAGAAGCTGGTGCCGAAGTGACGGTCGGTCAGCATCATGGTCACCGCACCGGCCAGCACCGGCATCACGGCGATCAGCAGGAAGGCGGTGATGAACCAGGTCCACACGAACAGCGGCATCTTCATCAGTGTCATGCCGGGTGCGCGCATGTTGAGCACCGTGGCGATGATGTTGATGGCGCCCATGATGGAGGAGAAGCCAAGCATGTGCACGGAGAAGATGAAAAAGTCGGTGCTGTCCGGCGCAAAGGTGGTGGACAGCGGTGCGTAGAAGGTCCAGCCGAAGGCCGGGCCGCCACCTTTCATGAACAGGGTGCTGACCAGCAGGGTGCCGGCGAACGGCAGGATCCAGAAGCTCCAGTTGTTCATGCGCGGCAGGGCCATGTCGGGCGCGCCGATCATCATCGGGATCAGCCAGTTGGCGAGCCCCACCATGCCCGGCATGATGGCGCCGAACACCATGATCAGCCCGTGCATGGTGGTCATGGAGTTGAAGAACTGCGGTTCGAAAAACTGCAGTCCGGGTTCGAACAGCTCGGCGCGGATCAGCATCGCCATGGCGCCGCCAATCAGCAGCATGGTAAAGGAGAACCACAGGTAGAGCGTACCGATGTCCTTGTGATTGGTGGTGAACAGCCAGCGCTTCAGGCCGGTCGGATGGTCATGATGCGCATCGTGCGTGGTTGCCGTACTCATTGTGTCATACCTCCACTTGGATTCCTGAATTGCTTACTTGGCCGCCGCGATATCGGACGGCTGGATCACATCACCGGTATTGTTGCCGAAGGCGTTGCGCTCGAAGGTGATGACCGCGGCAAGATCCACCGCATTGAGCTGTTCACCGAACGCCTGCATCGCGGTGCCGGTCTTGCCGTGCAGCACGATATTGAGGTGGGCGGCCTTGTCGCCGGTGGCGATCTTGCTGCCCGCCAGGGCGGGGAACACGCCCGGGATGCCCTGACCGCTGGCCTGGTGGCAGGCGGCGCAGACGGTGTTATAGGTCTTCTCGCCCTTCTCCATCAGTTCATCCTTGGTCAGCGTCTGGGTGGATGCCGCCGCTGCGGCGGCGGCGCCGGCCTTCTGCTCCTTGACCCAGGTCTGGTAATCTTCTTCCGTCTTGGCGATCAGTACGATCGGCATGAACCCGTGGTCCTTGCCGCACAGTTCCGCGCACTTGCCGCGGTAGGTACCCGGTTCCTTCAATTCGGTCCAGGCGTCGTTGATGAACCCGGGGATGGCATCCTGCTTCCAGCCGAGCGCCGGCACCCACCAGGAATGGATCACATCGTTGGAGGTGATCAGGAAGCGGATCTTCTTGTTGATCGGCACCACGATCGGATTGTCCACCTCGAGCAGGTAGTTTTCCCCCTTCGCCTGCTGGTTCTCGATCTGCTCGATCGGGGTGGTCAGAGCGCTGAAAAAGCTGATGTCCTCGTCGAGATAATCGTATTTCCATTTCCACTGGTAACCCGTGACCTTGATGGACATGTCGGAGTCACGCGTATCTTCCAGCGCCAGCAGCGTCTTGGTCGCCGGTACCGCCATGCCCACCAGAATCAGGAAGGGAATGGTGGTCCAGATAACTTCAACGGTGGTGCTTTCATGGAAGCTGGCCGGCTTGGCACCCTTGGATTTGCGGTGATTGATGATGGAGTAGATCAGCACGGCAAAAACGCCGATACAGATGACGACGCAGATCTCGAAGATCAGCATGTGCAGGTCATAGACCTTGTGGCTGATATCCGTGGCGCCGGGTGTGAGGTTCAGATCCTTGAATCCTGCAAAGGTATTGCCTGCGCCGAGCAGGATGACTGCCCCCCACAGGCCGCACAGGGCACGTCGTAGCTTCTTGGCAAACATGCATCAATCTCCCTAACGATTTTGATTCTAAAAAATTATTGCTGACCCCACGCCTCGTCCAGCCGTTCCCGGATACCCCGTCTCAGTGCATCCGCCAGCGCGGCACGTTCGTCATCGCACAGAAACCTGCCAATCTCCACCCCGCGGCCCTGATAGGCAATCATCAGACGGCTCGGATACCAGGCGATGGGCGACTTCTCGAGCTGCACCTGGGCCCAGAAACTCGGGCATTCCCAGCGCTCCTCGGCCTGCCGCCGCCCCTTCTCCACCCTGACGATGTCCGCGTCTATCGACACGACTTCACGCCACTGACTGCGTGCGAGGCACAGGTAGAATGCCGCTCCCAGCGCGAGCAGTTCGAGTCCGGCAAAAGGCAGTACCGGCCAGAAGCCCTGCAGGGCGAATGCCACGGACATACCCAGCAGGCACAGGGCAACCACCGCATAAACCCACAGCAAACCGCGCCAGGACAGGGACTGGTTAGGACGGATGATCCAGTGACAATCCGAACCTGCCGGATCACATACCAATTCGACCACGGGTTTTTCGAGTACCGGATGCGTCCGGACCGCCCTGTAAACAGACCGCGCATCCTACTGCATGAACGGGAGGCCCGCAACTGCCGTGTAGTCCCGCCGTCGGCCGGACATCGGCCAGATATGCCAGTTAAAAGTGACTGGATTCTAAATGAGAATTTCCGCGGACACAACGAAATGCGGCCTCAATCAGGCAAGTCTTGCGTCCGGATCCAGACAGCCGGCGACGTCAGCGACTGAACATCCGGGCAGGAACGGGACCGTGCCCAGCAGCGGCGCGGCAATCCTGGACCCAAGGGCAGCGATGATATCGCCGGCCCGCTCGCAACCGGGCGACGGTTGATTGGCGATCCAGCCTGCAAACTGCAGTCCCGAGCCGTCGATGGCTGTCTGCGTCAGCAGCGCGTGATTCAGGCAGCCGAGGCGTATACCCACGACCAGGATAATCCCCAGTCCCAGCTCCGCCGCCAGGTCGGCCACGGTCTGCGCTTCGTTCAGGGGGACCAGCCAGCCCCCGACCCCCTCCACACAGACCTGATCCGCCTGGGCTGCGAGATGCCGGTAGGCGGTCCTGATGGTGGCGAGGTCGATCCGGCGGCCCGCCTCGGCCGCGGCCAGATGCGGCGCAATAGCCGGCTCTAAGGCATAGGGATTTACCTCGCTGTACTCCTGCGGCAGGCTGGACTGCCGCTGCAGCAGCAGGGCATCGGCGTTGCGTAATCCCTGCGCCGTGCGCTGGCAGCCCGAGGCCACTGGCTTCATGGCGACGACCCGGCGGCCCCGGTTCTGCAAGCGCCGCATCAGGCCGAGCGTCACCAGGGTCTTGCCCACCCCGGTGTCCGTGCCGGTGACGAAGTAGCCGGGGGGCGGACTAGTCATGTCGTCCGGGCCCTCCCCTGTCGTGCGGGACGGTCAGCCTCACCTCGACCCCGCCCGCGACGGGCTTCTCGGGCGGCGCCCAGGCATGCCCGTAGATCACCTCGTAGCTGGCCGGCAGGACACCGTCGTGGCGATAGGCTTCGTAGGCCTGCATCACCCGCTGCAGACGGTGCCTCCCGGTCAGGCCGCGCGGACGTCCGGCCGTGATGTTGTGGGCGCCCAGGTGTTTGAGGTCCTGCATCAGGGTGCGGGCCTCGCGATAGGTTACGGTGATCCGCTCCGCGTCCATCACCGCCTCCGCCCAGCGGGTGCGCACCAGGGCGTCGCCGACGTCATGCAGGTCGATAAAGCGGTTGACATGGGTATAGCCATCCACGACCTCCCAGCTTGCGCGCAGCTCCATCAGCGTGTCGGGACCGAACGTGGTGAACATCAGCAAGCCGCCCGGCGCCAGCACCCGGCGCAGTTCCGTGAACACCGGCTCCAGGTCCTGGCACCATTGCAGCATCAGGTTGGAAAAGATGAACTGGAAGCTGCCATCGGCGAAGGGCAGCCGCTCGGCATCCCCGCAGATGCAGCGCGGCCGGCGGAACCAGCCGCTGCGGCGCTGCGTGTGGCGGAGCATGTTCAGCGCCAGATCCAGGGCGACGACATCGGCCTTGCGGTAGCGACGCATGAGCGCCCGGCTGAATTCACCGGTACCGGCGCCGAGATCGAGGATGCGTGCGGGTTGCATGCGAATCAGATCGAGACGTTCCGTCATGCGGCGCCCGACCTCCTGTTGCAGCGCGGCGGCGGCATCGTAGGTCGCCGCCGCCCGCTCGAAGGCAAGCTTCGCCTGGCGCTTGTCCACCCGATAGGCGGCATCGTCACCCGTCATGGAGTTCACCCGCAAACCCTGTGCGCATCGGCTGCAGAAAATCCCCGACGATCCCGGCCACCGCCGCCGGGCGGGCGATAAACGGCGCATGACCGGCGCCGGCTATGAGCTCGACCTGCGCATTCGGCAGGAGATCGGCCGCCGGCTGCGCGGCCGCCGCCGGCACCAGCGTGTCGCGTGCGCCCATGAGCAACAGCACAGGACAGGCGATGCTGGCGAAGCGCGCGCGCAGGTCCGTAGCGCGCAGAATGTCCAGTCCGGCCATCAGGGCCGCCGGCGCCGGCTGTCCGTGCTGCAGCAAGCGGGCACGCAATTCCCTCAGCACCACCTCCGCGGCCTCGCTGCCGCGTACCTGCAGCGCGAGGAAACGCTGCAGCGTGCGCAGGTAATCCTGCTGCAGATCCCGGGCGAAAGCCTCGAGCAATCCGGGCGCCATCGCGGCTGGCCAGCCAGGTCGACTCACGAAACTCGGCGTAGCCGCGACCAGCACCAGCCGCTCGATGCACGCCGGCGAGGCGAGCGCCGCCCGGGCGGCAACCAGCCCCCCCAGCGACCAGCCAAGCCAGGCCGCGTGTTCCGGCACGCGCTTAAGCACCGCCCGCGTCAGGCCGTCCAGGCCTTCATCCCCCTGCCAGGGACTGCGCCCATGGCCCGGCAGGTCCACACGGGTCACCCGGAAGTCAGACTCCAGCAGCGGCGTCAGCGTGTCCCAAACGCCGCCATTCAGCCCCCAGCCGTGGACCAGCACCAGATCAGGGCCATCACCGCTTGTTTGCGTGAAAACTGTCATCGATCAATCGAACCAGGTTCATCGCAGAGACGCGGAGTACACAGAGCAAGACAATACAACCAGAAAAAGGAACGTCAGATTAAGCCTGTCATTCCCGCGAAAGCGGGACATAAGCGCGTAGCGCGATGAACGCCCGGAGGGCCGCCCGAAGGGTGAGCGCAGCAAATCATCCAGTCTTTCCAGAATCAGTGAATTACTGGATCCCCGCTTCCGCGGGGATGACGTGTTCAGAGCTTCCAAAAAATAATACCCATGATTACTCTGCGTTCTTCGCGTCTCTGCGGTGAATAGATGTATTGCGAACCATCTGCATTTTCAAATCAATCCTGCAATAACCCAGCGGTGTGCAGCGGAAGCAGTTGTTCCAGCCCATCGAGCAGCCGATCGACCTGGGCCGCGCTGTGCGCCGCCGAGAAGGTGATGCGCAGGCGCGCCGATCCCGGCGGGACCGTGGGCGGGCGGATGGCCCCGATCAGGATCCCGCGCGCGCGCAGGGCTTCGCTCAGGCGCAACGCCGCGGCCGCTTCCCCTACGAGCAACGGCTGGATCGGCGTGGGCGAATCGGCCAGTTCCAGTCCGAGTTGCGCCGTGCCGTCCCGGAAGCGCCCCACCAGCGCCTGCAGCTGTTCACGGCGCCAGTCCTGCTCCCGCACCAGCCGCAGCGCGGCGCGCGTGGCCGCGGCCGCGGCAGGCGGCGGCGCCGTGGTGTAAATATAGGTCCGCGCTTCCTGGATCAGCGTTTCCACCAGCGCCTCGCTGCCGGCGACGAAGGCACCGAAAGTCCCGAACGCCTTGCCGAGCGTACCCATCAGGATGGGCACCTGCGCGGGATCGAGCCCATAGTGCGCCGCCGTGCCCCGCCCCCCGGGACCGATCACGCCGAGACCGTGCGCATCATCCACCAGCAGCCAGGCCTCGTGTGCAGTCGCCAGTGCGGCCAGTCCCGGCAGCGGCGCGAGGTCGCCGTCCATGCTGAACACACCGTCGGTCGCCACCAGGTACTCGCCCGTCGGGGCGTCCGCCAGGCGCTGCTCAAGCGCGGCGCAATCGCCGTGACAGTAGCGCACCAGCCGCGCGCCGCTCAGCCGCGCGCCGTCCAGCAGGGAGGCGTGGTTGGTCTGGTCCTCGAATACCCGGTCGCCGTGCCCGACCAGCGCCGAGACCACGCCGAGGTTCGCCATGTAGCCAGTGGAAAACAGCAGAGCCCGCGGGCGCCCGACAAACTCCGCCAGTTCCTCCTCGAGCGCATGATGAGCCCGACTGTGTCCGCTGATCAGGTGGGCCGCCCCGCTGCCGGCGCCGTATTCATCCAGCCCGCGGTGAAACGCGGCCACCACCTCGGGATGATTCGCCAGCCCGAGATAGTCATTGCTGCAGAACGACAGGTACGGCCGGCCCTCGCTGCGGACCTCCACGCCCTGCGGTCCGTCGAGCACCAACCGGCGGCGGTAAAGATCAGCCGCCCGGCGCGCCTCGAGTATCGCGTCGAGGTCTTTCATCAGAAACCCCGATGGCCACGTAAGCACATGAAATAACAAGTAATAGCCAGCAACATTGTTTGTGTCTTTCGTGTACTTTCGGAGTTATTTACCAAGACAAACGCTTAAGCAAGAGCGAATTTACAGCAGCGGGCTCGCCCGCGAACGCGGCAGTCATCATCAAAGAAAATGTAGGGTGGGTGAGCGTATTTTTGCGTAACCCACCAGGCGTTGCACAGCAACACAACCCAGTATCAATGAATGCCTGGCGTCACAGTTGGTGGATTACGGCGCCAACAACGCGCCTGATCCACACTACATCGTATGCGGAACCAATTGAGTGTCGTGTCAGCCAGGCTCCCACCTGGTCAGGCCGGATGCAGGCCGAGTTTCTCGAACAGTTCATCATCGCGCGCCGTGTCGGGATTTCCCGTGGTCAGCAACTTCTCGCCGTAGAAGATCGAGTTGGCGCCGGCGAAAAAACACAGGGCCTGCAGTTCGTCTGTCATCTCGCTGCGACCGGCAGACAGCCGCACCCAGGAGGCGGGCATCAGCAGGCGCGCCACGGCGACGGTGCGCACGAATTCCAGCGGCTCTAGGCCGGTCACATTTTCCAGCGGCGTCCCGGCGACTTTCACCAGCTGGTTGATCGGCACGCTACCCGGATGCTCCGGCAGGTTCGCCAGTTCGCACAGCAGCGACGCGCGGTCGTCGCGGCTTTCACCCAGTCCGACGATTCCACCGCAGCAAACATTGATCCTGGCGTCACGGACATGCCCGAGGGTGTCCAGCCGGTCCTGGTAACGGCGCGTGGTGATAATTTCACCGTAGAACTCCGGCGAGGTATCCAGATTGTGGTTGTAGTAGTCGAGGCCGGCCTGCTTGAGTGCCTGCGTCTGCTTCTCATCCAGCATTCCCAGGGTCACGCAGGTCTCCAGTCCCTCGGCGTGCACCCGGCGCACCATATCCAGCACCCGTTCGAAATTCCTGCCGCGCGGATTGCGCCAGGCCGCGCCCATGCAGAAGCGCGTGGCGCCGGCCTCCCGGGCGCGCCGCGCCTCCGTCACCACCGCCTCGACATCGAGCAGAGCTCCGGGCTCGAGTCCGGTGTCGTAATGCACGCTCTGCGGACAGTAACCGCAGTCTTCCGGACAACCGCCGGTCTTGATGCTCAACAGGGTGCTGATCTGCACGGCGTTGGGATCGAAATGCCGTCGATGAACCGTCTGGGCGCGGTACAGCAGTTCGTTGAACGGAAGTTCGAAGAACGACCGGACCTCGTTGCGGGACCAGTCATGGCGCATGCCGGTATCAGGGGAATCCGACAGACGGGGCATTGGTTTATTCATAGGATGGCAATCACAACAGGGAAGCAGGGGCTCAGGGACTAATGGCTCTGACTTGGTTTCCATCCATAAAGAAATAAACTCACCGCAGAGACGCAAAGGACGCAGAGAAATTCTTCAACGAAAACAATTAAACACTTTGCGTTCTTTGCGTCTCTGCGGTGAAAACGGCGTTCATGGTTGGACACAAGGAACCACTAGCGTAGTAACTATAGGAGTCGTTCACGACGACTGTCAACCGGAATGGCGTGGAATGGTTTACAACTGACCGGGTGGCTTCACACCCTGCTGTTCCCTCCCCGGTGCCGGCTCTGCGGTGCAGCGCCCGCGGTTGACATCGCCCTGTGCCAGGCCTGCCGCGCTGATCTGCCCTGGCTGGAAAACTGCTGCTGGCGCTGCGCCCGCCCCCTGCCGATCGACAGCGATCCCCGGCTGTGCGGCGCCTGCCTGAAACGATCGCCCGCTTTCGACGCGGCCACCGCCCTGCTGCACTACCGCGCGCCGGCGGACTATTTGATCCAGCGGCTGAAGTTTTCCGGCGAACTGGCCGTGGCCCCGCTGCTGGCTGACATGCTGGCCGAGAAAATCGCCGCCCGGACGACTCCCCTGCCCGACCTCCTCATCCCGGTTCCCCTTCATCGCGCGCGTTTGCAGGAGCGCGGTTTCAACCAGGCCACAGAACTGGCGCGTCGCCTCGGTCGACGCCTGGCCGTGCCGGTCGAGCACCGGCTGTGTCACCGCAACCGGCACACCCGACCACAATCCCTGACCCCACCCGACCTGCGCCGTCGCAACCTGCGCGGGGCATTCAGCATGAGCGGCGAACTGCCGGCCGTGCACGTGGCCATTATCGATGACGTACTGACCTCGGGTCATACGGCGGACGAGCTCGCCCGCGTGCTGCGGCGTGCCGGGGCCGAGTCAGTGGAAGTATGGATAGTCGCCCGCTCGGGACACTGAAACATCGGGGAGCTTCACGATGCGAGGCGGGATCTGTGCGTTGCCTCGCCGCAATAACGCCAGGATTACAGGCATAAGTAGGAACTATACCACGTAAATGTCATGTTAATGGTGTAGCTGTTTTGTCCTGGTTGAGACGCGCATAGTTCCTGGCGTTTCTGTTCCCTGAACTAGCCCGGCTGCATCATGGCAAACAGATAGTGGAGCAGTATCCCCATGAAGATCACCGCACCAAACCAGTTGTTGTTCAAAAACGCCCGGAAGCAGCCCTCGCGCTCGCGATAGCGGATCAGGCCCTGCTGGTAGAGCGCCAGCAGGGCGGCGATGACCAGGCTGCCGTAGTAATACCAGCCCAGACCGGACTGATGGCCGATCATGACCAGGCAGATCAGCAGCAGTACCTGCAGCAGCCCGAGGATCTGGCGGTCGGCATCGCCGAACAGGATGGCCGTCGACTTCACGCCGAGCACAATATCGTCATCCCGGTCCACCATGGCGTACATGGTGTCGTAAACCGTGGCCCACAGCACTGTCGCCGTGAACATCAGCCAGGCGAGCGGCGGGACGCTGCCGGTTACCGCGGCGAACGCCATCGGCACCGCCCAGCCGAAGGTGGCGCCGAGATACACCTGCGGCAGGTTGGTCACCCGTTTCATAAAGGGATAGGTACCCGCCAGCAGCACGGCCACAACCGACAGCATGACGGTCAGCGTATTGAGCAGCAGCACCAGTGCAAAGGACGCCAGGCTGAGCAGGATAAACAGCAGCTTCGCCTCTCCTGGACTGACCCTTCCAGCGGTCAGCGGACGGTTACGCGTGCGCGTGACGTGCCGGTCGATCTCCCGGTCCGCGAAGTCGTTGATCACGCAGCCCGCCGAACGCATCAGGACGACCCCGACAATAAAAATCAGCACGATCTGCGGCGGCGGCTGGCCGTCACCGGCAATAAGCAGAGCCCAGAGCGCGGGCCAGAGCAGCAGATAAATCCCGATCGGCCGGTTGAGCCGCATCAGCAGCGCATAATCACGAAGACGTCCGGCAAACAATGTAATCATAGCGGTCGTTGTACTACACGGACACGGCTGTCGACGGGAAACGGTTCACAGACAGCACCTTGATATCGACAGGCGTTCCCCCAAAGCACGCAGTCTGTTGTTGAGTCGACATCCTCCTCAATACCTTAATGTCTACTATCGTTCTACCGCCGACGGCCGGGTGGAATTGCCGGTTACCGGCATTTCCGCGCCAGGCTGGCAACCCGTGCGGCGGGGAAATCCGGCAGGAAGATTTCACTCACCAGCAGCGGTTTGTGGGCCAGCCGGAATACGGAGCGTCGCCCCCAGATCTCCCCCTGGCCCGGTTGCCGGCCGCGCACGGCATCGGCAAACAGTGCCTGGCCGGACAGGATTCGCGCCAGTTCGACGCCGCCGCGGCGCATGCCCCGATCGGCAAACAGCATGGCCCCCAGCGGCCGGGTACCGAGATGTGCCAGCCGGCGCAACCGGCACTCCAGCGACGAGACCGGGATCACGGTTCGCGCATAGACCCAGGGCTGCTCATCACACAGCAGCTCTACCTGGCGAATGACGGCGAGACCGCCACGGCGCATACCCAGCGCCCGTGCCTCATCCCGGCGCGGTCTCCCCCGGATCTGCGACAGGACCCTGACCCGAAATTGCCCCGTGCACATTCCCTGCAACCGTCGTGTCAACGACGCCGGATCCAGCAGCCAGCCAGTCAGCGCGGCTGGCAGTTCGCTGCGCCGGTAACACCCTCGGGGTTGCCAGCGGGTTGCCGCGGGTAACAAAACATCGGAATCGTTCAAGTTTGTCGTCGCTCAAGGTGAATGCGGGCGCGAATTATCGCATGTTTCCAGCGGGGAGGCCGACCCGGATCGCAGGCCGCTGTTCTCCAGGGGTGTGTCATCAGGTCATGGGACGCAGTAGATCATCCCCAAGTCAGACAAGTTGCTAGACCTCGCCATAATGGACCGCGTCGCCCAGCCAGCGTCGGATCAGCGGCGCAACATTTTCCGGGCAGCGGGCCAGCAGCTGCACGGCCGCCTGCTCGACCGAGGCGAGCAGGGTCTCGTCACGCAGCAGATCGGCGATATGGAATTTCATTTCGCCGGTCTGGCGCGTACCGAGCACCTCGCCGGGGCCGCGCAGCATCATATCCCGGCGCGCAATCTCGAAGCCGTCGCTCGTTTCCCGCAGCGCCGCCAGTCGATCCCGGGCCGTGGCGGACAGGGGAGGTTGATACAGCAGTACGCAGCTGCTTTGATCACGCCCGCGCCCCACGCGGCCGCGCAGCTGGTGCAGCTGGGCCAGGCCGAGACGTTCGGGATTTTCGATGATCATCAGGGTGGCATTGGGAACATCGACTCCGACCTCGATGACGGTAGTCGCCACCAGCAGGTCAATCTCACCAGCCTTGAACGCGGCCATGACGGCTTCCTTGTCGGCTGGCCTCAGGCGACCATGCACGAGGCCGATGCGCACATCCGGCAGCACGGACGTCAGCAGCGCGGCGGTCTTTTCCGCAGCCTGGCATTGCAGCGCCTCGGATTCCTCGATCAGGGTGCACACCCAGTAGGCCTGCCGCCCGGCGGTACAGGCGCCACGCACCCGCTGCATGATTTCGTCGCGGCGTTCCTGGCCGATGGCCACCGTCTGCACCGGCAGGCGCCCGGGCGGCAGTTCATCGATTACCGAGGTGTCCAGATCGGCGTAAACGGTCATGGCCAGGGTGCGCGGAATCGGCGTGGCCGTCATCACCAGCTGATGGGGGCGCTGTTCTCCGGCGCGCCCCTTGTCGCGCAGCGCCAGGCGCTGATGCACGCCGAAGCGGTGCTGTTCGTCGATGACCACCAGTCCCAGCCGGGCGAACTCGACCTCCTGCTGGAACAGGGCGTGGGTGCCGACGGCTACAGCCGCCATGCCTTCCCGGATCGCCTGCAAGGCCTGCGCACGCTCCCGGCCGCGGCTTTTTCCGGCATGCCACACCACATTGACCCCCAGGGGTGCCAGCCACTCCCTGAAACTGCGGTAATGCTGCTCGGCCAGCAGCTCGGTCGGGGCCATCAGGGCCGCCTGGTAACCGGCCTGCACCGCGGTGAGGGCGGCGCAGGCGGCCACCACGGTCTTGCCGGAACCTACATCCCCCTGCACCAGACGCGCCATCGGGTGCGGCCTGGCCAGATCAGCCCGGATCTCCCGATGCACCCGTTGCTGGGCGCCGGTGAGTGTGAACGGCAGCGAACGCAGGAAGGCGCTGACCAGACCATTCCCGCTCGGGAGCACCGGCGCCGCCGTTTGCTGACTGCGCAGCCGCAGCCGGCGCAGGCTCAGGTGATGCGCCAGCAGTTCCTCGAAGGCGAGCCGCTGCTGGGCGGGGTGGCGGCCTTCGGCCAGCAGCGCCAGCGAGGCATCAGGGGGCGGGCGGTGCACGTAGCGCAGCGCCTCCTGCAGCGAGGTCATCCGGCAGGGCGCGAGCAGATTATCCGGCAGCCAGTCCGTGATCCGGGCGTCGGCATGTCCGTCTCCGCCGCCCAGGTAAACCAGCGCCTGGGCGGTCAACGCGCGCAGGGTCAGCTGGTGAACGCCTTCCGTGGCCGGGTAAACCGGCGTCAGGTGCTCCTCGACGAGGACCGGCTGCAATGGATCGATCAGACGGTATTCGGGATGGATCATTTCCGCCGTCAGCGGGCCGGCGCGCACTTCGCCGTAACAGCGAATGCCGGCGCCGCGGCTGAGCCCGGCCTGCTGCGCGGCGTTGAAATGGAAAAAGCGCAGGGTCAGGAAACCGGTGCCGTCGGCTATGCGCACCAGCAGGGAGCGCCGCCGCCCGAAGTGCACCTCGGCCAGTTCGACCTCGCCCTGCACCACCGCCTGGTCGCCGGGACGCAGCGAACCCATCGGTACGACGCGCGTGTGGTCCTCGTAGCGCAGCGGCAGGTGGAACAGCACATCCTGTACGGTGCGCAGACCCAGGCGTTCGAGGCGACCGGCGACCCGCGGCCCCACCCCCTTCAGGACCGTGACCGGCAGCCGGTCCAGGTTGTCAGCTATCGCGGGCGAATCCATCCGCTTGCCGGTGTGGATATCCATTACGGATAAAATTAACCGCAGAGACGCAGAGAACGCAAAGAAATTCATTATCAAATAATCAAACAGGACTGTTTTTCGTCATCGCGAATGGAATGGGAACCCTGCCAGGATTCCTGCCGGATATCGGAGCGTTACGGGATCTTTACCGGCAGTCAAGAGGACAGACACTGTTTAAATCGTGGTTATATTTTCTCTGCGTTCTTTGCGTCTCTGCGGTGAAATTTTATGTCAGACTCTCTCCACTCCCCAGCACCATCACGGCATCCATCTCCACCTGCGCGTCCCGGGGCAGTGCGGCCACACCGACCGCGGCGCGAGCCGGATAGGGTTCCTTGAAATATTCGGCCATGACCTGGTTCACCAGCGCGAACTGCCCCAGATCAACCAGATAGATGTTCAGCTTGACCACGTCCGCCAGGCTGCCGCCGGCGGCGGCTGCCACCGCGGAGAGATTGTCGAATACCCGCCTGATCTGCGCCTCCATGCCGCCGTCCACCAGTTCCATGGTCTGCGGCACCAGCGGAATCTGGCCGGAGAGATAGACGCTGTCGCCGCAACGCACGGCCTGTGAATAGGTGCCGATCGCCTGGGGCGCCAGGTCGGTCTGTATCATCTTGCGTGTCATGTTCGTGATTTCCTTCGCCCGGGTCTGGAGACTTTCGCGTCGACGGGATCAACCGCGCAGGCGGCTGATGCGCATCACGGAGGGGATATTGCGCACCCTGCGCATGACCCGCGCCAGATGCTGGCGGTTGTGCACCGTGATGGTAAACCGCAGCGTATTGGTCAGGCCGTCGCGCTCCTCGATGGCGACATTTTCGATATTGGAATCCGCATTGCCGATCGCCGCCGCTACCGTGGCAAGCACGCCGCGCCGGTCGGCGACGAGTACGGCGACCTCAACCGGATATTCCTCCTCGATACCCGGCTCCCATTGCACGTCGATATAGTTCTCGGGCGGGTGGCGGTGCTCCCGCAGGTTGGGGCAGGTCGTCGTGTGGATCACCATGCCGCGGCCGGCCGTCATCAGGCCCACGACCGGATCCCCCGGGATCGGCCGGCAGCATTTGGCGAAATGCATCACCATGCCTTCCGTGCCCTTGATCACCAGCGGGCGCATGGTCTTTTCCTCGCCTTCCCTGCTGGGGCTATCCTCACCGGCGGTTACCAGGGCGCGCGCGACCAGGACGGCAAGCCGTCGGCCCATCCCGACATCCATCAGCAGATCCTCGTAGCCGGGAATGCGGTACTCTTTCAGCAAAATGGCCAGCCGGTTCTCCGAGATGCCGTCCGCCGTGGCATTGAAGACCGCCAGCGCCCGGTCCAGCATGCGACGGCCCAGGTCTATCGCCTCCTCGCGCTTCAGGCTCTTCTGGTAATGACGGATACTGGAGCGCGCCTTGGCGGACACGACGAAACTCAGCCACGCCGGGCTGGGATGCGCCCCCTCGGCGGTCATCACCTCCACGGTCTGGCCGTTGCGCAGCGGGGTGCGCAGCGGCACCAGCTGGCGGTCGACCTTTCCGGCGACGCAGGTATTGCCGACATCGGTATGCACCGCAGTAGGCGAAATCGACCACCGTCGCGCCGTGCGGCAGTTTCATGATCTGGCCCGCCGGCGTGAACACGTAGACCGCATCCGGGAACAGGTCGATCTTGACGTTCTCGAGGAACTCGAGCGAATTGCCGGCATGCTTCTGCATCTCCAGCAGCTCGCGCAGCCACTCCCGCGCCCCGGCCTGCATCTGGTCATGGTTCTGCTCGCCGGACTTGTAAAGCCAGTGGGCCGCGACGCCCGATTCCGCCACCTTGTCCATCTCCTCGGTGCGTATCTGGACCTCGATCGGGACGCCGTAGGGACCGAACAGGATGGTATGCAGTGACTGGTAGCCGTTCGCCTTGGGTATGGCGATGTAGTCCTTGAACTTGCCCGGCACCGGCTTGTAGAGGTTGTGCATGACGCCGAGCACCCGGTAGCAGGTATCGACCGTGTCCACGATGATGCGAAAGGCATAGACGTCATAGATATCGTCGAAGGAAAGCGCCTTGTTGCGAATCTTGCAGTACAGGCTGTAGAGGTGCTTCTCGCGGCTCAGGATGCGACCGCTCAGTTCTTCCTGCTGTATGCGCCGCTTGATCGCGGTCTCGATCTTGCTGAGCACCTCCTTGCGGTGGCCGCGGGCGACGCGCACCGCATTCTCGAGCACCTTGTAACGCAGGGGATAGAGGGCCGCAAATCCCAGCTCCTCCAGTTCGACGCGGATCGCATTGATACCCAGCCGGTTGGCGATCGGGGCGTAGATCTCGAGCGTCTCGCGTGCGATCCGGCGGCGTTTTTCCGGACGCATCACGCCCAGGGTGCGCATGTTATGCAGGCGATCCGCCAGCTTGACCAGGATGACGCGAATATCGCGCACCATGGCCAGGATCATCTTGCGGAAATTCTCGGCCTGGGCCTCGGCCTGACTTTCGAATTCAATCTGCGTCAGCTTGCTGACGCCATCGACCAGTTCGGCGACTTCGCTGCCGAACTCCCGGGCAATCTGGTCCTTGGCGGTCGGGGTATCCTCGATGACATCATGCAGGATGGCCGCGATGATGGATTTGTGATCGAGGCCGAGCTCGGCCAGGATGCGCGCCGCGGCCACGGGATGGTAGATGTAGGGCTCGCCGGACATGCGGTGCTGCCCTTCATGGGCTTCGGCGCTGAACAGGTAGGCGCGGTAGACCTCCTGCACCTGTTCCGGTTCCAGGTATGATTCCAGCAGATGGCACAGGTCGCTGATTAAAAAGCGCGATCCGGGCTCGGCAACGATTTCCTGTCGGGTGGCCATGATACTCATCTGTATCCGGCATGCAGTGTTGTTTTACCAGCGGGGCTGGTCGTGTCATGTCCGGGTCCACTCATCATAGGACAAGTGTCCCCCTCCGTGCACCAGAAACGCACGCGCCGGCGATGCGGCCCGCCCCGGAGTGTTCGGGTGATTGGTGCGTGGAATTACGGCGAATGGCTGGAGCCGCGGGTATTGCGCGGGGTCAGGCGTAGCACGGGGACGGGTCGGGATGCTGCCCGGGGCACGGGCAGGCGGAGAAACAACTCAGTCGACGTCTTCCCGGGAAACGTCGACCTGACTCTCCCCGGCGATCACTACCGGCGCCTCTTCCTCGACCTGGGAAATTTCATCTTCCAGACTGATTTCCGGCCGGGTCGGCTCGTCCAGGATTGACGGGCCGATCTTCCCCTCCGCGATTTCGCGCAGGGCCACGATCGTGGGCTTGTCGTTTTCCCACTCGACAAAGGGCATTACGCCTTTCTCCAGCTGGCGCGCGCGCTTGGTGGCGACCAGCACGAGCTGGAACCGGTTATCCACGTTCTTAAGACAATCCTCTACAGTGACGCGTGCCATGGAACTCTCCGCAACGATACCGGCCGAAAACCGCCGTAAGGACGCGGAAGTTTAACCGAATCACCCACCTGACGCCAGCAGCGACGCCAGCAGGGCGTCGTGTCGTTGCAGCTGGTTGACCAGGTGCAGTCGCCGGCAGCGGAGAATGGACGCCAGGTCGTCCCGGGCCGTGTCGAACACGTCGTTGATGACGAGGTAGTCGTATTCCCCGTAATGGGAAATTTCATTCACGGCATCCTGCATGCGCCGCGCAATCACCGCCTCATCGTCCTGGCCGCGGGCACACAGGCGTTCCCGCAGGGCCTCCCGGGACGGCGGCAGGATGAAAATGCCGACGCTTTCCGGCAATGCCTGGCGCACCTGTCGGGCGCCCTGCCAGTCGATCTCGAGAATGACATCCCGACCTTGCGCGAGCTGTGCCTCGATGCCCTGCCGGGCGGTGCCATAGTAGTTATCGAATACCCGGGCATGTTCGAGAAAGGCCTTCTCATCGATCATGCGCCGGAAGGCTTCCGCGTCGACGAAGTGATAATCCCTGCCGTCCACCTCGCCGGGACGCGGCGCGCGCGTGGTATGCGACACCGAGAGCACGAGATCATCGCCCGTGGAGTCCAGCAGGGCCCGCACCAGGCTGGTCTTGCCGGCCCCGGACGGCGCCGAAACGACATACAGCGTGCCCGCGCCGTCCGCGGGCCCGGCGGGTGTTGAATTTCCCGTCATATGGTGTCCTCCCGCCGCCGGTCACGAACGCAGCGGCTATTCTGCATTCTGCACCCGAACACGTTAACGTTAACTTACCAATTGATTATAAAGTAAATTAATACTCAAACTGATTCCTAGCTACGTTTTCAGCTACATATTTTGCACGATGTCCCCTCTTTTTTCGGGGATCGTCCGCTGCACGTGGGAGGATAACCGACGAGGGTGAGGCTTGTCAGGACGGCCGATTCCAGGGGCTGCCATCCACTGTTACTCTTTCTCAAATCCTTGGCTGGTGAACTTCAGCGTTCTTGCGTTTTCGGTAACCGTCCGCACCACGTGGTCGGGCGCGCCATCCGGAATCTCGGCTTCCACCTCAATGGTCACCGTCACCGTCGACCCGACCAGACCGGCGAGGTGAGCGATGACTTCATCGGCAATACGACTGGCATCGCGGCCCACTCGGGTCGCGTCTAGAACCGCCGTACCATGGAATCGTTTTGGTTGTGATGCTGTTGGTTGGGGCTGACCTTGCGGAGTTACTCCCGGCGGAGTGGGCGTTGGTCCTGTGTCATCCCCGGGCGAGGTGCCAGGCGAACCACCTGGAGTTAGTGCTGCACGCTCGGCATCCATCTGCCTACTTGCAACGTCCGGTTTCACCACCAGCCCCGGCGCATGGGCATCGCCCAGCGTCACCTTCTGTCCACCGCGCAAGCCTTGGTAGCGCCCGGCGGTCTCATCGAAGCTGTCGGCGTAGCCGAAACTGTCCTGCGCCCACGTCAGCAGGCCCACCCCATCACTGATCGCGTGGAGCAGCACCGCTGGATCCTTAAGGCGCGGCAGGTAGAGGTAGCGCGCGAAGTCCTCGACCAGCTGCTTGACGGCCACATGATCGCCGCGCCAGAGCGGCACACGGTCCAGTTCCATTTTCAGGCGTGTCGGCGCGAAGCTGGTCAGGTAGAGCTCATCCGTGCGCAGCTTCTTGCTGGCGCGACTCGCCAGCGCATCCGCCCCGGACAGTCGCAACGCCTCCCAGGTAATTGGGGCCTGCGGCGTGGACTGCACCGGCACCAGCAGCCACTGGTAGGTCTCCGGCAGGCGGGCGGTCACGGCGCCGTCGGCGGCGGTGCGCTGGGTCTCGGCCTGCGTCACCTGGTAGCGGCGAGAGATTGAGGTTCTTCTGCTCGGCCAGGATCGACTCCCATGCCAGATATTTGCGCGCGGCCTCGTCGAGGTCCTGCAGTCGGGTCTTGTCGGCCGCCAGGAATACCAGGGTGTTGCGGTAGAGCCGGGGCGAGTTGCCGCGGATCTCCAGAATCGCCTTGGCCGCCAGCTCGGCCGGATTGCCGGCCTCCTTGCTGTACGGATGGTCGATCCCCAGCACCACCAGGCGCGCGTCCATATCGTCCGGCACGTCGGCGCCGCGACTGCGGCATCGGGTGGATACGGCTGAAGTCGCCGGCTGCGCGCCAGGTCCTTGCGCAGGCGCTGCTCCAGCTCGTGCACCACCTTGTCCGGCTCGCGCTTCAACTGCTCGGCGCGGTCCTCGGCCAGCTTGGTCACCGTGGGCTGGGTCGAGTACCAGTAGTGCGGGCCGTCCTGATACAGGTAGGTCGCAGCACCGGCCATGCGGCGCAGGGCATCGCCGAACACGGCCGGAGACTCGCCCGGCATCACGCAGCCGAGCTTCACGCGCCGGTCCTCGATGCCCTTGTGCGCGGCGGCCGTGGTCGGAGCCGAGCCCATGTAGATGGTCCGCGCCACGCGCCGGCAGGCGGAGAACTTGCCCAGGTTGGGCAGCTCGCTGTCCAGCTTGAGCGGCAAGGAATTCGGCCCGTCCACATCCTTCTCGATGACCGGCACCCAGTTATCCGAGAGGTAGCGCGTCAATTCGGACTGCACACGCGGGTCGTCGATGGACACGTTGGCGGGCAATATGAGGGGGTTGCGGTCACCCTTCTCCCACAGGCTGTGAATCACCGCCGCCATCAGGCGCAACACGCCGCGGGTGCGCTGGAATTTCACCAGCGTCGACCAGTCGGTGTAGAGCCGGTCGAAGATTTCCGGGTGAATCGGATACGCCGCCTTGATGCGCTGCTCATATTCGGATTCGCGGCACTCCGGCGGAAACTCGGCTTGCTGATGGCGGTAAAACTCGGCGAAGGCCCGCGCCACCACGTCCCGGTCCTTGAATTGCGCCGGGTCAGATAGCGGCTCGAACAACCGCCGGCGCACGATCTCGAAGCCCTCTTCGGCACTGGCCGGACGCCAGGAGGATTCCACCCGCCCCACCACGTTGCGCAGCCGGTCCAGCGCCTCGCGCCCGCGCGTACCACCCACTTCCACGTCATCGGCCTGAGTGTGCGGCGAGCCGTAGGTGTCCGAGGCCGGCAGGCTGATCACCAGCAGGCAGTTCTTGGCGAGCTTGGCCGATTCGGTCAGCACCTGAGCGAAGGTGAATTGCGTCTCGAAGCCGCCGGCCGGCAAGTCGCTCTGGTCGTGGAGTTGGCGTGCATAAGCGACCCATTCGTCAATTAGAATCAGGCAGGGACCGTATTCATTGAACAGCTCGCGCAGCACGTCGCCGGGGCTGGTACGGTAGCAAATAAATCAGGCAGAATCGGCTTTAACGCAAGTCGAAGCCAAACGTAGAAGAAGTCCGACAGATCCGCGTAGGGGACGTTGTCGTAGTAGGGGGGATCGGTGGAGACAACCTTTCCACTGCTGCAGTTGCTGCGTGCTGCGTCAGCTTGCACTACATGCCCGACATGAGATCCAACACCAGTTGACGACAAGAATCGCGCAACCCAATCGAGCGTTACCACCCAGCTACCGGAAGAGGTTGAAAAGGGGTTCGCTTCTGCGTAATCCCAAGTCATCTGAATAGCCTGTCTCGAAAAAACATGACCAATACCCAAGTTTTCGGATCAGATCTCCATATGCAGATATTCGACCAATAGTCTGCAGACTTGCTAAGACAAAGCGCGAGATAGATCGCTATTGTGTCCGCGCATGCCGTGGCCCCAACACCGTCAGAGGTCGACACATTGCTATCGTCGGGCAGTGCCGCAGCTAAGGCATCCCGCATCACACGCTCGCGAACCTCTTGAACGAGATCAGCGAAGGTCGATAGAGCCACGAGCTGGCGATTGGTAAAGAGCTGCGAAAAGTGTTTTATACCATAGGGCTTCGTGCCGAGGTATTGCGTGCTGCCAGATATCACGATATCCGGCGCCCACTCCGGTCTTGCCTTAAGCGCGACGCCTTCAATAGACTCGGTGGGCTTCAAGAACACTCGCCCACGATCACCTTCGGCAATGACGGCCAACAACCGCGCACCGATACGACCGGCTTTACCCTCGGCCTTGATGTAAAATCGCTAGCTATGGGCGCCCCCGACATCAGGCACTGGAAGTTGGCGCCACGCGATAACTTGGTTCCAGCCCTCGCCACCTTGGGATCTTTAGGTTTCCCCACCTTAACATTGAAACCATAGCTATCAGTATCAACCACTGGCTCGACATAAGCTTCCATTCCCTTCTTGATCGACAGCATAAAGCTCGACACCAGAGGCACATCGACGTTGGCAAAAGCTGGGTTGGGGCTTTTCACCGTGCGCGCCCATAGCCATGCGATGACGGTGAGCTTCTGGCCGACATATTTCTTCAGGTCGGGCCGCTCCCTGGCCATCTCCGCAGTCACCTCGATCTTGGGGTAGAGGTGGCCGATGCGCTTCTCGGCCTCGTCACGCATCCACTGGCCGTAGTAGCGCACGTCCTCTGCCAGCCCCTGCGCGCCCTTCCATTCGTGTTTGAATAGTGCCCCCTTACTCCGCCCTTTCCCCTTTGCGGGGGTGGGTTTTACATCGTCAGGATGAACCGGCGGCTTGTCGGCGAAACGCGGAGGAATCTCGATCATCGCCTTGTTGATCAGCACCGCCACCGGGTTCAGGTCGCTGGCGTAGCTCTCCAGTCCCAGCCGTTGCGCTTCCAGCGGCAGCGCCCCACCGCCAGCGAAGGGGTCGTGAAAGCCGGGCAGTTTGTAGCGGTCGAACAGTTCCTTGGCACGCGGATGGTCGGCGTTTTCGGCACAGGTGTAGCGCCAGCTCTGCCAGATTTCGTCGCGCGCCTGCTGCAACACCGCCTCGTTGGTGGTGTTCTCCCACTTCACCAGTTCCTCGATGATGCGGAACAGCCGCTGCCGCTCCTTCTCCTGCGCCTTTTCGGTCTTGAAGATGTCCGGATGCGCCGAGGGGTCATCCACCATCTGCGCAAAGATCACCGCCCGCGCCGCCGCCAGCGGTCGCCGCGCCCACCACAGGTGCAACGTGGAAGGATGTCCATGGCGGATGGATTTCTCGCGTGCGCTGGCCTTGTTAATGGCTTCCAGCGGCAGGGCAACCTCGATGAGTTTTTTACGCTGCGTCATACGCCGGGCTCCTCATACAGCCCTGGCCGCATACGATGTAACCCATTGTTTAACATACAGTTAGTTATTTTTTGGATATCTCTATGGCTCATTCTATGGCTCTCTATGGCTCTTTGGGGTCTTCTGAATCGGGCCTGACTGGCTGTTCCTCCGGAAACCACCGTGCCCAGCGGCGCTCGCCCTCGAGGCGCGCCCGACCTGCCTGTCGCAGCTCGTCCAGCAGTCGCTTGATCTGAGCCCGGGACTGACCGGGGAGGACCTCCTGGAGTTCAGTCATCGGGCATCCGCTCCGGGCATGATCGCGCAGGTGGCGATGAAGGAGTTCCTTGCTGGCTTCGCGATCCAGCCCGCGGCGTCGGGTGTAGCTGCCCCGTTCTCCGAGGGCGGCATGAAAACGTCGGCTGAGGAGATAGCGGCTGCCGCGACCACGGCCAATCCGTTCGAGAATACCCAGGTCCACGAGTCTCGCAAGCCGTAGTCTAAGCTCCGGCGGGATACTCATCTCGCGGTGGACGAGATCTAGAACCAGGAGTTCGTGGGTGTCGAAAGATGCCTGCGTCTCTTGTCCCACCCGCTCGAGGAAGCGCACGACACGTGCATCACCAGTTGGCCGTGGAGGGTGAGAGAAACCTGCCAGGCATCCGTGTGGGTAAAATCGGGTAAGGCCTTCCCCTCCCGGATGCAGGCCTCGAAGATCCGGTTGGCTCCCTGCCCGGCGCGTTCGACCAGGCCGCAGCGAGCAAGGGCATCGGCGATGCGGCGATTCCGGGGAAGTTGACGGTCGAGGATGTTCTCAGCCGTGACGCCCTGC
>CAVXNM010000050.1:0-49416 GCA_963763115.1 uncultured Gammaproteobacteria bacterium | reverse complement strand
GACCTCCTGTACCTGCTCCGGTTCCAGGTAGGATTCCAGCAAACGGCACAGATCGCTGATCAGAAAGCGCGACGCGTGTTCAGCAACGGTTTCCTGTCTGATAGACATGGCACTCGCCTGTTTCCGGCATGCACAGTTAATAATGACAGCGAAGCTGTGCGCGTAATGCCCGGTAACACCCATCATAGGACAAGTATCCCCCTGCTTGCACCCGCTTAAATCCAGCCCGGTGCGCGCGCAGAATAGGGTACGGTCGTGTCAGGATCCTGAAATACGAGGCGGTCTGCCGGGTCGCGGTGTGCAGAAATGAATTTCGATGCCTGTGTGACGGGCGGGAAAGTGCCCTGGGAACCTGACCGCCGGGGCACGGCCGGGCAGGGGGTCAGTCGGCCTCTTCCCGGGGCGTATCGTCCGTGGCGATCTCCGCCCGGGAATCAGTCTCCTGAGGAGCGTCCTCAGGAATCTCCTCGGCGGCGATGACTACCGTGGCTTCTTGCTCCTCTTCCGGCATTTCATCGTTGAGTTCGATTTCCGGCCTGACCTGTTCTTCCAGGATAGAGGGGCCGATCAGGCCCTCCGCGATTTCCCGCAGGGCGACGATCGTGGGTTTGTCGTTTTCCCAGTCGAGAAAGGGTGTTACGCCATTCGCCAGCTGGCGGGCGCGTTTGGTGGCGACCAGCACCAGATGGAAGCGGTTATCCACATTGTCCAGACAATCTTCAACTGTGACGCGCGCCATGAAACTCTCCGCAAGAATACTGTCGTTAAACCCTGCCAGGAGCCTGTTCGAGTCATCATGTTGCTACTACGCACAGATTATGAGAACAGGCCCTGGGCGGAGGAGTTTAACCGAATCAGCCGGTTGACGCCAGCCGCAGGGATGCGAGCAAGTCGGCGTGGCGCTGCGACTGGCTGGCCAGCAACAGCCGCCGGCAGCGAATGATGGCGGCCAGTTCATCACGGGCCGTGAGGAACACCTTGTTGATAACGAGATAGTCGTACTCGCCGTAATGGGACATTTCATTCACGGCATCCTGCATGCGCCGCTCGATCACCGCCTCGTTGTCCTGGCCGCGGGCACACAGGCGCTCCCAAAGGGCTTCCCGGGACGGCGGCAGGATGAAAATGCCGACACTCTCCGGCAACGCCTGGCGTACCTGTCGGGCGCCCTGCCAGTCGATTTCGAGGATGACATCCCGGCCTTGCGCGAGCTGCGCCTCGATGCCCTGCCGCGCGGTGCCGTAGTAATTGTCGAATACCCGTGCATGTTCGAGAAAGGCCCCGTCGTCGATCATGCACCGGAAGGTCTCCGCGGTGACGAAGTGATAATCCCTGCCGTTCACCTCGCCGTGACGCGGCGCCCGCGTGGTATGCGAGACCGAGAGCACGAGATCATCGCCCGTGGAGTCCAGCAAGGCCCTCACCAGGCTGGTCTTGCCGGCCCCGGACGGCGCCGAAACCACATACAGCGTACCCGCGCCATCCGCGCGCCCGGCGGGTGTTGAATTTTCCGTCATGTAGGGTCCTCCCGCCGCCGGTCACGCTCGCGGCAGCTATTCCGCGTTCTGCACCTGTTCGCGCATCTGTTCGATCAGCACCTTGAGTTCGACGGAAATTCGCGTCGTCTCGGACGCGGCGGATTTGGAACCCAGTGTGTTCGCTTCGCGGTTCAGCTCCTGCATCAGGAAATCCAGCCGCCGTCCGACCGGCTCGTCCCTCCCCAGCACGTGGCGAACCTCCTCAATATGCCCGCTCAGCCTGTCCATTTCCTCGTCCACGTCCATCTTCTGGGCGAGAAACACCAGTTCCTGCTCCAGCCGTCCAGGATCGGCCGGCGCCTGCAGCTCCGCAAGCCGCGCCAGAAGTTTTTCCCGGGTGGCGAGGCGAATCTCCGGCAGCCGGCCACGCGCGTCCTGCACGAGCCCGGCCATTGCCGTACAGCGCTGCTGCAGCAGTTCCCGTATCTTGCACCCCTCACGTTCACGGGATGCGATCAGATCGTCCAGAGTCCGGTCGAGCAGCACCAGCGCCTGTTCCTGCAGCGGTCGGGTATCCAGCTCCACCTCACGCACCACTCCAGGCCAGCGCAGGAGCTCGATGGGGCTCAGGGGCACCGACTGCTCCATCTGGTCAGCCACGTCCCGGCAGGCGACCAGAACACGGGAAAGCCGGTCCCGGTCGACGGTGACCGGGGACAGCGCCCCGACCGACGGCCGGTAGCGACAGGCACAGTCCACCTTGCCGCGTCCCAGACGGGCGTTGAGCCGTTCCCGCACCGCGTGCTCCGCCGCGCGCAACTCGTCTGGCAGACGAATGGCCAATTCGAGGTAGCGGTGATTCACGGAGCGGATTTCCCAGGACAGAAACCCCAGGGTAGTGTCCGCCTCCTGCCTGGCAAAGGCCGTCATGCTGCGTATCATGTCCCTCGTTGCTCCTCTGTCAGGGCCGCGCCTTTACCGTCATGCTGAAAACATAACCATAGACAGGTGTGCGGCGTCCCGCGGTTTCAGGGCCGGAGGTATGCCGGTTGTGTTGCGCGACGTACCCCCCGAGGGTGACACTCCAACGCGGGGCTTTCATGGCGAAGGCGGGAAAGATTAGCCGTTTAGCATCCGCGCGGCAACGGCGACTTATGCCGCCGCCCGGGATGGCTGATGTGTGAAAACCAATGCGGGTGAAATGAACGATTACCTCGCCGGGCTCCTGGCCCGGCGAGGCAGTGCTGCGCGGGAACAGGCGTAAGCTAGAATACGCCAAGCGGCCGGATAAAGGTATATTTCGCCGGTTCAACCACGAGGGTTTGCCCGGCGTCTCCCACGTTTCCGCCGAGGGCGCTGAAGGGCAGCGTGACGACGAAAGCAACCACTCCAACCGCGGTGCCGATCAGCATCAGCGGTCGCACCATCACGGTATCAGCCAGCATGGTGCCAGCGGTAGGCGCTTCCGCATGATCATCGTAATAAGCCATATTTGCGCTGGACGCAATGGCGGTATTGGTCACGACAAGCATAATGGCTACGAAGTAGGACATCAGTTTCCTGTTCATTCTGCGCATAGTACTAACCTCTCTCTGTCAGTGATTCCCGAAGCACACGGATTCGGAACCTGGTAGGGGTGCGGAAAGGTTCCGGTCTGGCCGGTACGCTTGCGTGCAACCTCCCAGTCGCCCAATCATAGGTAATAAACACATATTAATCCAGTAACATACAAGGACTTATTGCCATATCTGTGACCAGAACCCGGTATTGACGCGTAGGCATGACGATGGTGTGCGTGAATTCTTGCCCTCCCGGTTGATGTTCTATGGCGCACCCGGCTGTTATCGTCATCCGCGCCCACCAGTTTAACGCCGGCACGGTCAAGCGACCCGTACCGTGGAAAACTATGCAAGTGCTTTCTTTCGGCTTTCGAAGACAACAACGCTGCGGGAATGCACGACATAGACCAGGGTCGACTGTACGACCTGCATAGACGGCTCCAGGATGTCCTGTGGAGAATTACAGGCCGTATCCACGGCGCGGCACCACTGATGGCCGGGGTTCTCCGGTAGGGGCATTTCCAGGTCCGGTTCCCCCATGTTCAGAATGATATGCAGATCCTCATCCGACGGCCTGACCCGTCCCAGCGTAAAGGCCAGCACCTGTGCGTCGTCATGATCCCATAACGGCTTTTGCAGACTGATGCCATGCCAGCTGATGTCCGGGTACCGGAATCCATCGCGCGCCTGACCGGTCAGGAAACGCCTGTGCATGAGGCAGGCGTGGCGGCGGCGGAAGGCGATCATCAGCCGCGTAAACCGCAGCATATCGTGGTTCGCCTCCGGCAGATCCCAGTCGAACCAGCTGATAGCATTGTTCTGGCACCAGGCATTGTTGTTGCCCTGCTGGGTGCGCCGCACCTCATCGCCCGCCAGCAGCATGGGCACACCCTGGCTGAGCATCAGTATGGCGATAAAGTTCCGAGTCTGGCGGTGGCGCAGGACGCGGATAGCCGGCTGCCCGGTTTCGCCTTCATGACCGCAGTTCCAGCTGCATTCGTTATCACTGCCGTCACGGTTGTCCTCGCCATTGGCCTTGTTGTGCTTCCGGTTATAACTCACCAGATCCTGCAGCGTGAAGCCGTCATGGCAGGTGACGAAATTGATGCTGTTCATCGGCGAGCGGTCCTGCGACTGGTAGAGGTCGCTGTTGCCGCTGAGGCGCATGGCGAGTTTTCCCACCAGACCCTTGTCACCGCGGACATAGCGGCGGATGACATCACGGTAATGGCCGTTCCATTCCGCCCAGCGAAAGCCTGGGAAACCGCCCACCTGATAGAGGCCCGCGGCATCCCAGGCCTCGGCGATAATGCGCGTATCGGAAAGCGCCTCGGAGAACTCGATGCTCCACAGCACCGGCGCATGGTATAGCGGCTGGCCGTCCTCGCCGCGGGAGAGCACGCTTGCCAGGTCGAAACGGAAACCGTCGACGTGCATTTCCCTGACCCAGTATTCCAGACACTCGACGATGAACCTCGCCACCAGCGGGTGGTTACAGTTGAAGGTGTTGCCGACACCGGTGTAATTGCGGTAAATGCGCCGGTCCATGGGATCGAGATGATAGAAGGTGTCGTTGCCGATACCCTTGAAGTTGATCATCGGACCATCGATCCCGCCCTCGGCGGTGTGGTTGAATACCACGTCGAGGATGACGCCGATGCCGACCTCGTGCAGCGCCTTGACCAGGTCGCGAAAATCGTCGCGGTGCGCGGTGGCGTCTTCCGCCACGCAGTAGCCCGGATGGGGACTGAAAAAACTGTGCGTGCTGTACCCCCAGTAATTGCCGAGTCCCAGCGCCTCAGGCCCGGGCGGAACGTCCTGGCGGTCAAAGGCCATGACCGGCATGAGTTCCACGTGCGTGACTCCGAGCGCCTTGATGTAGGGAATTTTCTCGATCAGACCGAGAAAGGTGCCCGGATGCCTGACACCTGAAGCCGGATGCCGCGTGAAACCCTCGACATGCAGTTCATAGATGACCGCCTTCTCGGGATCATGACAGCCGAGCGTTTCATCCCCGTCCCAGTCATAGCCCTCCGCCACCACCACGCCGCGCAGCGAGGTCTCAAGGTTGTCGCCAGGCTCCGCTGCACGCTTGCGATTCCAGAGCGCATCGCTCACCGCCCGGGTCCAGGGATCGAGCAGCACCTTCTCCCGGTCGAAGCGCAGTCCGCTGCGGGCAGGGTCGTCCGGTCCATCCACGCGCCAGGCATAGTAAGTGCCGACCGGCAGATCCACGACCAGCACATGCCAGAAGAAAAAGGTGCGATGCCCGCGCGGTTCCAGGGGGATCACCTGGAAGGGCTGCCGGCTGCGGGGACCCTCGAACA
The DNA here is from genome assembly GCA_963763115.1 of uncultured Gammaproteobacteria bacterium. Classification (GTDB taxonomy): domain Bacteria; phylum Pseudomonadota; class Gammaproteobacteria; order UBA9214; family UBA9214; genus CAVQCA01. The sequence continues at coordinate 44,052 of CAVXNM010000050.1, read as the reverse complement.
GCAACAGCTCAACCTGGGCGGCATGCTGGCTGTAGATGGAGAAATTGACCCCGCCCGCCACTTGCGTAGCCCCGGCCGGATAGCGGAAACCGGACTGGATTTTATAGGTGGTATTCATGTCCCCGCTCGCTGTTGTCCCCCATCGCGGCCGCATCGATGTAAACATCCGCGCCATGGCGCCCGTGGACATGCGCTACCGGCAGGTCGGCACCCGCCCTCCAGCACGCGACTGTTTCCCGCTTGCCCTCCCCGGTTACCACGATAATCATCTCTTCGGTGTCATTCAGGGCCGCCAGTCCCAGACTGACGCGGTCCGGCGGCGGCTTGGGCGCATCGTGCACGGCATGCACGAGTTCGGCGGGATCATGCGCATGTCCCGGAAAAAGGCTGGCGGTGTGGCCGTCCTCGCCCATGCCGAGGAGCACCAGGTCGAACGGGAGGGCATCCCTGACGATGTTGGCATAGGCGCGGGCGGCGATCTCCGCCCCGGCTTCCGCGTCAATCGGGAAAATGTTTTCCGCGGCTATCGGCACCCGGTCGAGCCAGCTCCGCGCCGCCATGAGGCTGTTGCGTTCCACATGGTTGGCGGGTACGCAGCGCTCGTCCCCGTAATAGACCTGCCAGTGCGACCAGTCCGTGTCGAGGCCCGTGAGCCGCTGGTAGATCGCCTCCGGCGTGGTGCCCCCGGCCAGCACGATCCTGAACTCGCCACGCTGCTCGATCACCTCACGGGAACGCTGCTGGATATGCTCAGCGACGGCTCGCGAAAGCACCCCGGCGTCGGCGAACACATGCCAGCGTGTGGAGCGCACGGCTCCGGCCCGTTTCCGGCCGCCCCGCGTCACGGGATCGCCTGCTGGCAGAGGCGGCACGGCCGCCACGACCGGCCGTCACGGGCAAGCAGCTGGTCCGCCGCCACAGGCCCCCAGCTCCCGGCGGCATAGTTGGGAAAATCCCGAGCCGGCAACGCCGACCAGACATCCAGCACCGGATCCATGAGGGCCCAGGCCGCTTCGATGTTGTCGGCCCGCTTGAACAGGGTGGCGTCACCGGTCATGCAGTCGTAGAGCAGGGTCTCGTAGCCGGTCGTCGGTGCGGCCGAGAAATGCTCGGCGTAACTGAAATCCATGTCCACGGTGCCGAGGTGGGTCGTGGGACCGGGCACCTTGGCATTGAAGTTCAGGCCGATGCCTTCATTGGGCTGGATGCGCAGCACCAGCGAATTGGCGGGTACATTCTCGCGCTTCACCAGGGAATCGCGGAACATGAAATTCGGTGCATGCAGGTACTGGATGACCACTTCGGTGAAGCGCCCGGGCAGGCGCTTGCCGGTGCGCAGGTAGAAGGGAACGCCCGCCCAGCGCCAGGTATCGATCATCAGGTGCATGGCCGCGTAAGTCTCGGTTTTGGAATCGGGGGCGACTTTCGGTTCGTTGCGATAGGACGGTACACGGGCGCCTCCTGGCAGGGTGCCGGCACCATACTGGCCGCGCACCGTGGCGGCCAGCACCTCGTCATGGGGGATGTGCTGGATCGCGCGCAGCACCTTGGTCTGCTCGTCACGAATCGCATCCGGATCGAAGGAGGTGGACGGTTCCATCGCGATCACCGCGAGCAGGGCGAGCAGATGGTTCGGGATCATGTCACGCAGGGCGCCGGCTTGGTCGTAATAGCCGCCACGCTGTTCCACGCCCAGTGACTCCGCCACCGTGATCTGCACATGGTCGATATAGCGGCGGTTCCAGATCGGCTCGATGGTACTGTTGGCGAAGCGGAATGCGAGGATGTTCTGCACCGTCTCCTTGCCCAGGTAATGGTCGATGCGGTAAATCTGGTGTTCAACCAGCACCTGGTGGAGCTGGCGGTTCAGTTCCAGCGCGGAGCGCAGATCACGACCGAAAGGTTTTTCCACCACCACGCGCCGCCAGTGATTACCGCTCTCATTCAGCAGCCCGGCATGGCCGAGATGCACAGCGATTTCGGCGAAAAAGCCTGGCGGCGTGGCGAAATAGAAAATGTAGTTGGGCACGATCTGGCTCTCACTGGTGATTCGCTGCAGCAATTCATCCAGACGCGTGTACAGCTCCTGGTCGGCGAACTCGCCCGGGACGTAATGGACGGAGCGCAGCATCTCTACCCAGACGGATTCGTCGAACCCCTCGCCGTAATGCTCCCGAACCGCGGTATCCAGCATGTCCCGGTAGGCCGCCTCGGTCAGCTTGTCGCGACCAACACCGACCACGGCAAACCGCTCGGGACTGAGCTTTTCCTTCCAGAGGTGATGCAGCGCGGGAAAGAGCTTTCGCCGGGTAAGATCCCCGGTGCCGCCGAAGATCACCATGACATTGGAGGGCGCCATCTCGGAGGCACTGTTTCCGGGATCGGTCACGGCCATGATCAGAGGTCCCTACGTTGTTGTTTAAGAAGTTATAAATCCATCTGACGCGAAATTCCGGAGGAAACACGGGAAAATTCCACGCTGGTAAATTTCCGCATCCCGCCCCGGTTCCCGCCGTACCACCGAAATTTCCGGCGGTTGCCGTCGTGGCGGGCAGAGCCTTATGTTCACATACTAGCATCACCGTTTGCGGGACGGGTACCGCCAAGACGCCTGCGGGGTTCCCATCCACCGCATCGCCCGTAACGCGGGCATGCACCATGTTTGCCCATCCCGGTGAGAGAGGTTCCGGGAATGATCGGGTCTTTGTGCTTGCACACCACCCCACTGCGCAGGTAGGCTATGCTGCGCGTATTGATGCCGTCGACCACCATGTCCATACCTTAATTGAGGAGTTCTGAAGATGACAGAAATCACCGAAGACATGATTTTTGAGTGCTTCGCTGCTGCACGCCAGGGGAGCGATTTGAACGCAACGGCGGAATCCTTCGTCGATGTGGAGGAGTACGAGAACCAGATCATGTATCCGGAATTCGCACGCTGGGCACAGCAGGCGGGTTTCCCCAGACTGGCCACGCTGTTCCGCAAGGTCGCCGGTGAAGAGAAGCTGCACGCGGTGTGGCTGCGCGAACTCTACCAGCGCATGGGAACCCCGGCGCGCGGTGCCGACACCCAGCGGGCCATCGATGCCCTGACTACTATCCGCGCCAATTGCGACAAGCTGATCGGGATGAATCCCGAGGGCGTGGTGGAGAAGGCGCTGCGGGTGGCAATCCGGGTCGAGGAACGCGAATACATCGATATCTATCCGCATTTCCGCGACCAGGCCAATGCCGCTGAAAACCCCGACGCCGCCGCCGTATACCAGAAGGTCATCGATTCGGAACACCAGCATGCCAACTGGTTCCGGGCCGCGCTGCAGGAATACTTCGCAGTCTCACCCGAACCCGCCATGGCCTGACGTCCCTCCGATCAAGTCCTGCCACCCCCTTCGATGGTTAATACCAGGGTAAGGTGGTGGCAGGCACTCGATCCCCCCATCTATCTCATCTCGATCCTGCCAGGAGCCGCAGTCTGGCTGCTGACGGGCATCCAGGGTCGCCATCTGGCCGAGGTAGGCACCGCCACCCTGGCCGTCATATTGCTTCAGCATGCCATCAACGTCCTCAATGACGTGAGCGACTGGCGCCTCGGCGCCGACATCGACAAGCGCAACAGCTGGGTGCGCTTTCACGACGAAATCCCGCGCGTCGCCGCCATCCACGGCTATAACAGCCTGATGCTCGGCGCCCTGCTGGGTCTGGCCGTGCTGGTCGCGGCGTCCAGGATTTGGATCGCGCCGGCCGCCGCCCCCCTGGTACTGCTCGGCTACCTCTACAATTCCGGCAGCCGCCCGCTGTCCTACACCCATTTCGGCGAATGGGTGACCGGGCTGTGCTACGGCCCGGGGGTGTTCGGCGGCCTGTGGCTGATCGTCGCCAGTCAGCCGGTCACCGTCGGCATCTTCGGCAGCATCGCGTTTTTCGCCCTCTCGGTGGCGCTGCTGCTGTCGCACCAGCCGCCACAGATCGATACCGACCGGCAGGCAGGCAAACTGTCCTTCGCGGTCCGTTTTGGTGCACGAAAGACCTACGCCGGTGCAAAACTGCTGTTTCTGCTGTTCCTTCTGACCCTTGGACTGGCGCTCTCGAATAGCGAGGCATCCACACTCAGCCGCATCACCTATGACATAAGCGCCGCCATCGCCGGCTTGCTGCTTATACGGCTGCAGCCTGCACCTCGCCGCCTGCTACCCGCCGCCACCGTCGTCATCCTGGGGGCATTGCTCACCAGCCTCGCCGGCAATTTTCAATGATGTTAGTGCCTGCTCTCACCGAACGGCGAGGCGCGCTTCGCGCGTGGCGACGCCGTATCCTCGCTACTGTCCCCACGTCAGGAGCACGGACGCCCACCGCTGCCGCCACATCGACCCGAGTCGCGGCGATTCGACTCTCCGGCCTGAAGTTAGGCAGGTGGCAAAGGAATTGCAACCGGAATAAGCCGGCGATTGCGCGAGGCCGCCGCAACGACCCCGGTTGCGTTGCGCGGCACGACCTTCTACGCTATGCAGCGCGTTAACCCGATCATCATTACTTGACTTGGCGTTTGCCTGAAGCCGTAATCAAAAAAATCATGATACGCATTAAACAGGGTCTCAATATTCCTATTGCGGGCGCCCCGGAACAGAAGATCCATCCGGCCCCGGCGGTGCAAACCGTGGGTGTGCTGGGCCGGGACTATCACGCCTACAAGCGTCTGCCGACCTTGCTGGTCAGCGAAGGCGACCGGGTTCGACTTGGCCAACCGCTGGTGCGCGGCAAGCAGCTGACCTCGGTGACCACCACATCGCCCGGCAGCGGCGTGGTCGAATACATCGAACGCGGCGCCCGGCGCTTCCTCGAAACCATCGCGATCCGCCTGGAGGGCGATGAAGAGGAAACCTTCAATGTCTGGCGGCCGGATGAACTCGCCGGGCTGAATGCGGCGCAGGTCAGGGAAAACCTGCTCACTTCCGGTCTGTGGCTGTCGTTCCGGACGCGCCCCTACAGCCTGGTCGCCGATCCGGAAACCGAGCCTCATGCGATATTCGTCACAGCTATCGACACCAACCCGCTGGCGGCTGATCCCGAGGTCATCATCGCCGACGCGCCCGAGGACTTCACCAACGGGCTGACGGTGCTCAGCCGGCTGATCCCGGGCAAGATCCATATCTGCAAGGCGGCCGGGGCCGCCATTCCGACCGGCAGCATCTCGAACCTCCAGGTCACGGAATTTTCCGGACCCCACCCCGCGGGACTCCCGGGAACCCATATCCATTACCTGGCGCCGGTCAGCGCGCAGCGCACCGTGTGGCACCTGAATTACCAGGACGTGACCGCCATCGGCCGGCTGTTCACCACCGGGCACCTGTCCCCCGAGCGCATCGTCGCCCTGTGCGGGCCGGCGGTGTCCAGCCCGCGGCTGATCCGTACCCGCCTCGGCGCCAGCACCAACGATCTGGTGAGGAACGAGCTGCATCAGGGTGAATCGCGGGTCATCTCCGGCTCGGTCCTTTCCGGACACCAGGCCGTCGGCAAAACGGCATTCCTCGGGCGCTATCACCAGCAGGTGTCCGTCCTGCGCGAAGGACGCGAGCGCGAACTCTTCGGCTGGATGGCCCCCGGAATCAACAAATATTCAGCCAGCAAGGTGTTCCTTTCCTCCCTACTCGGCAGGCGGGAGTTTCGGTTGACGACCTCCCAGAACGGCAGTCCGCGGGCCATGGTGCCGACCGGCACCTTCGAACGGGTCATGCCGCTCGACATCCTGCCAACCCAGCTGCTGCGCGCGCTGGTCGTGCAGGATACCGAGGCCGCCCAGGCGCTGGGTTGCCTGGAGCTCGACGAGGAAGACCTGGCGCTGTGCACCTTTGTCGATACCGGCAAGTACGACTACGGCACGATTTTGCGCGACAACCTGCGGTACATCAGGAAAGAAGGCTGATGGCGTCATTCAGACACTACATGAATCGCATCGAGCGGCTGTTCAGCCGCGGCGGCCCCCTGGAGCGGTTCGGCGCCCTCTATGAAGTGGTCGACACGTTCATCTACACCCCGGCCGATGTCACCGCCAGCGCGCCGCATGTCCGCGACGGCATCGATCTCAAGCGGCTGATGATTGTCGTGGTTCTCGCCGCCACCCCGTGCCTGTTCATGGCCATGTACATGGTCGGCCACGAGGCCAACGCCGCGCTCGCCTCGATGGGGCTGCAGGCGGCCGAAGGCTGGCGCGGCACACTGCTAATGCGGCTCGGCATCGGCATCGACCCGGCCAGCGTGTGGGCCTGCCTGTGGCACGGCGCGCTCTATGTGCTGCCGGTCTACCTCGTAACGCTCATCGCCGGCGGCTTCTGGGAAGTACTGTTCGCGCTGGTGCGCAACCACGAAATCAACGAAGGTTTCTTCGTCACCTCGCTGCTCTACGCGCTCACGCTGCCCGCGACCATTCCCCTCTGGCAGGTGGCGATCGGCATTTCCTTCGGCGTGGTGATCGGCAAGGAGGTGTTCGGCGGCACCGGCAAGAACTTCCTCAATCCCGCGCTGGTGGGACGGGCATTCCTGTTTTTCGCCTACCCCTCGCACATGTCGGGCAATGCAGTGTGGGTGCCGGTCGACGGTTTCAGCGGCGCCACCGCCCTGTACCTGGCCAAGGAAGGCGGTGTGTCCGCCATCCTCAACGCCGGCATGACCTGGGCCGACGCGTTCCTGGGCAACATTATGGGCTCTATGGGCGAGACCTCGACGCTCGCCTGCCTCATCGGCGCCGCCATTCTGATATTCACCCGGGTGGCCTCCTGGCGCATCATGGCCGGGGTGATGCTGGGCATGGTCGGCACCAGCCTCCTGTTCAATACCATCGGCAGCCAGACCAACGCCATGTTCGCCATGCCGTGGTACTGGCACCTGGTGCTGGGAGGCTATGCCTTCGGCATGGTCTTCATGGCCACCGATCCGGTCTCCGCGGCGATGACCGATGTCGGCCGCTGGATCTACGGCACCGTGATCGGCGTGATGGTGACGCTTATCCGGGTGCTGAATCCGGGCTTTCCGGAAGGGATGATGCTGGCGATCCTGTTCGGCAATGTGTTCGCCCCGCTGATTGACTGGTTCGTCATACAGTCCAACATCCGCAGGAGGATACGCCGCCATGCCAGCTGACGCCGCGCAGGCGGGCATGGCCCGCGGCCTGTGGCTCTTCTCCCGTCCCAACGACGACCCCGGCAAGATACTCGCCGTGGCCATTACCCTGTGTCTGGTGTGTTCGGTGCTGGTGGCCAGCGCCGCCGTGCTGCTCAAGCCGCTGCAGGACCGCAATAAGGCGCTCGCCATCAGAAAACAGATCGTCAGCGTGGCCGGCTATCAGGCGGACAATGCGCAGCAGGTCGAGGCGCTGTTCCGGCAGCATATCGAGGCTCGCATACTGGACCTCGACTCCGGCGAATTCGACGACAGCATCGACCCGGCCGGCTACGACGCGCATGCGGCGGCTCGCAACCCGGCCACCAGCAATGCGCTTGCACCGAACGAGGACCCGGCCAAGATCAAGCGGCGCCCCGACCAGGTGCCGGTCTATCTGGTGCGGGAAGGCGAGCGCATCAAAACCGTCGTCCTGCCGGTCTACGGTTACGGCCTGTGGTCCACCATGTACGGATTCATTGCGCTCGCCGGTGACGGCAGGACCGTCACCGGCCTGACTTTCTACGAACACGGAGAAACGCCGGGCCTGGGCGACTTCATCGAGAGCCCGGCCTGGCAGGCGCAGTTTCCCGGCAAGCTGGCGTTCGACGAGCACGGCAAGCTGCGCCTCAGCGTCATCAAGGGCGGGGTTGACCCCGCCTCGCCCGATGCCAAATACGAGGTCGACGCCGTCGCCGGAGCCACCCTGACCAGCAACGGCGTGGACAAGCTGCTGCATTACTGGCTCGGCAAGCAGGGCTTCGGCCCCTTCCTCGGACGGTTGCAGGCAGGCGGAGAAAAGCCATGAATCAGGAAAACAAGCGAATACTGTTCGAACCTGTGGTGGACAACAACCCCATCACCCTGCAGGTTCTCGGCATCTGTTCCGCCCTGGCGGTAACGGCAAAGCTGGCGCCCTCGCTGATCATGTGTCTCGCGCTCAGCGTGGTGCTAGTCTGTTCCAGCGCGGCAATCAGCCTGATCCGCAACCACATACCCACCAATATCCGCATCATCGTACAGATCACCATCATCGCCTCGCTGGTCATCGTGGTGGACGAACTGCTACGCGCCTATGCCTACGACATCAGCAAGCAGCTGTCCGTGTTCGTGGGCCTGATCATCACCAACTGCATCGTGCTCGGCCGGGCCGAGGCGTTTGCGCTGCAGAACCCGGTCGGAGTCAGCGTACTGGATGCCCTCGGCCATTCCATGGGCTACAGCGCCATCCTGATCCTGGTCGCCACGCTGCGGGAACTGTTCGGCTCGGGAACCCTGCTCGGCCATCAGGTCCTGTGGCTGACGCGTGACGGCGGCTGGTACGAGCCCAATGGCCTGATGCTGCTTGCCCCGAGCGCCTTCTTCATCATCGGCCTGCTGATCTGGGCCGTGCGCACCTGGAAGCCGGCGCAGGTCGAGAAACCGCAGTACCGCATCCATGTGATACACCGCAGTACCGAGACACTCTAACTCCCAAGGTCCAGCGCGATGGAAGCCTATCTCAGCCTGTTCGTACGGTCGATTTTCGTTGAAAACCTGGCGCTGTCCTTTTTTCTGGGGATGTGCACCTTCCTCGCGATCTCCAAGCGCATCGAGACGGCCATCGGACTCGGCGCCGCCGTCGTCGTGGTGCAAACCATCACCGTGCCCGTCAACAACCTCATCTTCCAGTACCTGCTGAAGGACGGCGCCCTGGCCTGGGCTGGTCTGCCGGATGTCGATCTCGGTTTCCTCGGGCTGATCAGCTACATCGGCGTGATCGCGGCCATGGTGCAGATACTGGAGATGACTCTGGATCGCTATTTTCCCGCGCTCTACAACGCGCTCGGCATCTTCCTGCCGCTGATCACCGTCAACTGCGCCATCCTCGCCGGTTCCCTGTTCATGGTGGAGCGCTCCTATGACTTTGGCGAGAGCGTCGTGTTCGGTCTCGGCAGCGGCTTCGGTTGGGCCCTCGCCCTGGTGGGGCTGGCCAGCATCCGGGAAAAGCTTAAATACAGCGATGTCCCCGAAGGGCTGCAGGGACTGGGGATTACCTTCATCATCAGCGGCCTGATGTCGCTGGTGTTCATGTCATTTTCCGGAATTCAGCTCTAGGACGGTAGGTCATCATGCTTGAGATCAGCCTGGGAGTCGCGCTGTTCACCGCCATCGTGCTGGTGCTCGTCGGCATCATCCTGCTGGCGCGCGCGCGGCTGGTCGCCACTGGCACCGTCAACATCATCCTGAACGGTGAAAAGAACCTCCCCGTGCCGGTCGGTTTGAAACTGCTCAATGCCCTGGCCGACGCCAGGATCTTCGTCCCTTCGGCCTGCGGCGGTGGCGGGACCTGCGGACAGTGCCGTGTCAAAGTCCATGCGGGTGGCGGCGACATCCTGCCCACCGAGACCACCCATATCACCCGACGTGAAGCCGCCGAGGGTGAACGGCTCGCCTGCCAGCTGGTGGTCAAGCAGGATATGCAGGTCGAGGTGCCGGCCGAGGTGTTCGGTGTCAAGAAGCTCGAATGCCGCGTGCGCTCCAATAACAGCGTCTCCACCTTCATCAAGGAGCTGGTGCTGGAACTGCCGGAAGACGCGCAGCTGGATTTCCGCGCCGGCGGGTATATCCAGATCGAATGTCCGCCGCACACCGTCAACTACGCGGACTTCGACATACCGGAGAAATTCCGCGGTGACTGGGATCGTCACAACCTGTGGCGCTTCGTCTCGGAGACCCGGGAGACGGTGACGCGCGCCTACTCCATGGCGAACTATCCCGGCGAGCAGGGGATCGTGATGCTCAACGTACGCATCGCCACACCGCCGCCGGGCAATCCGGATGCCCCGCCCGGCATCATGTCCTCGTTCATCTTCGGCCTCAAACCGGGCGACCAGGTCACCATCTCCGGCCCCTACGGGGAATTCTTTGCCCGGGACACCGACGCCGAAATGGTCTTCGTCGGCGGGGGCGCGGGCATGGCGCCGATGCGCGCCCATATCTTCGACCAGCTCAAGCGGCTGGACAGCAAGCGCAGGATGTCGTTCTGGTACGGGGCGCGCAGCCGGCGGGAGATCTTCTACCAGGAGGATTTCGACCAGCTGCAGCAGGAGCATCCCAATTTCGAATGGCATGTCGGACTGTCGGACCCGCAGCCGGAGGATCACTGGGAAGGCTACCGGGGCTTCATCCACGAAGTCCTGCTGATGCACTACCTGAGCTATCACCCGGCACCCGAGGATTGCGAATACTACCTGTGCGGCCCCCCCATGATGAACACCGCCGTCATTAAGATGCTGGAGGACCTCGGCGTCGAGCGTGACAACATTCTGCTGGACGATTTCGGCGCGTGAGCTGATGGCTGTCCAGGCAGGCATCCGGCTTTGCCAGACCCTCTGCCTCGTTTCGCTCGCCCTGTCGGTCACAGCCTGCGGCGATGATTCATCCCGGGCCCGTTTAAAGGAATTCGACGGCGACACCCAGGGCACAACCTACCACATCAAGGTCGTCGACCTGCCGGCGACGCTTTCACCGGAGACGGTCAAGACCGCCATCAAGGCGGAACTCGACGACATCACCCGGCACCTGTCGACTTACACGCCCGATTCCGAATTATCGCGCTTCAACCGCAGCCGCGACACCGGCTGGATTCCAGCCTCAGCGGGCCTGGTGCAGGTGCTCTCCGAGGCGCGGCAGATCAGCGAACTCAGCCAGGGCGCCTACGATGTCACCGTGGGGTCGCTGGTCAACCTGTGGGGTTTCGGACCCGAGGATACCGGTGAACGCATTCCTTCCGAGGCTGAAATAGCAGCGGCGCAGACACGCATCGGCTACACCCACCTCGGCATCCGTCCCGCGCCACCGGCGATCCGCAAGGATATCCCCGACCTGACTGTCGACGTGGCATCGATCGCGCAGGGTTATACCGTGGACCGGGTTGCGGAACGACTCGAGAGCCTCGGCATCGCCAACTATCTGGTGGAGATCGGCGGCGAGCTGCGCGGCAAGGGACTGAATCAGCTCAACGGGCACTGGCGCATCGGCATCGAACGCCCCACACCCGGGGAACGCGCCGTCTACACCATCATCCGCATCGCCGATGTCGGGGTATCGACCTCGGGTGATTATCGCGACTATTTCGAACACGACGGGCAACGCTTCTCTCATACCATTAACCCGCAGACGGGTCGCCCGGTATCACACCGGCTGGCCTCCGTGACGGTGGTCAGCGAGAACACGTTGCGCGCCGATGCCCTCTCCACGGCATTGATGGTCCTCGGTCCCGAGGAAGGTTATCATCTCGCCGAACAAACGGGGATCGCCGCCTACTTCATCATCAAGAGCGATGGTGGCTTCACCGATCGGGAAACCACGGCCTTCGACCGGCATCGCACCGAGGACAATCGCTAAAATGACCGAGATTCTGTTCAGCATCGTGATATTCGCCCTGGCCGCCGTAGCGCTGGGCATCGGTGTACTGCGTGGCCGGGGAGCGATCGAGGGCAGCTGCGGCGGCCTGAACCGCATCCCCGGCGTTGAATCCGATTGCGGCGGCACCTGCCGCCGCCCCTGCAACAAACGCCGCGCCGCCACCGCGGCCACCAAATAACAGCGAGAAGAAACCCATGTCAGAGGCAAATACCGTAAAGACCTACATGTCGAGCCACGTGGTTACCCTGAATCCCGATATGGACGTGCTGGAAGCCGTGCAGATCCTGACGGACCGGGGTATCCCCGGGGCTCCGGTCATCGATGACCTGGGCAACTTCGTGGGGCTGCTGGCCGAGAAGGACTGCCTCGAGGCGGTGCTGAAGGCCACCTACTACGAGGAATGGGGCGGCCGCGTCGCGGAATACATGCAGACGAACGTGCGGACCATCGATGCCGGCATGAGCATCATCGAGGCGGCCCGGCTGTTCGTCGAAACCTCCTTGCGCGGGTTTCCCGTCATGGACAACCAGCGCATCGTAGGTCAGCTCAACCGCTCCGATCTGCTCAAGGCCCTGATCCGGTTAAGCCGCGACAGCGCCGGAAAACCCGCACGCAGCTGACAGCCGGCGGGAGGCAGTCCAGGTTTTTTCGAGGTAGAAACATGTGCCCTGTCCCGAACCGCACTTACCCGGGCGGTTCCATCATCGATGCGGGGTGGGTCAGGAACGTCGTATATGCCATAACCCGCCCGATGTGCCATTCGGGTCTGTCTCTTTAACCGGTCAACCATAGAGCGCGGCGGCCCGGGTGCGAAAGCATTCGAGGATGTCCTGTGTAAGCATCTGCATGAGCCCGCCCGCAAAGGTCTCCAGCAACGCCGAGCGCATCTCGATCTCGACTGTCAGGGCGGTCAGGCAGCCGCCCTGTTCGCCGGACGTGAAGCGCCAGTCGATCGACAGGCGACGAAACGGCCCGGAGGTGGAATCGATGTGCAGGTGCGAGGGACGCCGCAACACGGCGCGCGATTCAAAATTGAAGCGCCGCAGGCCGAGGTCGATCTCCTGCAGCACATACAACACGTCCCGCTCCCGTGAGCGGATGGTCGCGCGCGGCCAGTGCGGCAGGAATTCCGGATAGCGCTCGATATCGGCCGCCAGATCAAACATCTGTTCAGACGTGTAGGGCAACCAGTGCGCTTCACTTTTTCGTCTCATGGATGTGCCTGATTCGATTTTTCTGACCGGCAAGTCGCCCGGTGAAAAGGAATACAAACAATAATTTCCGTTCAACTGGAAGTCGAGCGGTTATGAACTGAGCGCAGTGAAGTCAGCAAGTACTTTCTGCACCGCTACTCCCGCTTTCACGGGAATGACAGACTTAATCAGAGCTTCCTATAATCAAGACAAGGGTATAACAAAGCGACCGAGGTTTGCCCGTCACGAAACCTTACCGAACCGCCAGGGGGACTGCAATGAACGGTTACCGCTACATCCGTCGTTTTGGCGAACTGGGGATCGACGATGTCCCGCTGGTCGGGGGCAAGAACGCCTCACTCGGGGAAATGTACCGCAGCCTGTCGGGGGAAGGCGTCAGGGTGCCGAACGGCTTTGCCACCACCGCCCAGGCGTTCCGCGACTTCCTGGTGCACAACAACCTGCGCGAGCGCATCGAGGCGGCCCTGGAAGCGCTCGATGTCAACGACGTCGACGCACTGGCGCGGACCGGTGCGCAAATCCGCGGCTGGATCGTCGACGGAAAACTGCCACCGCAGCTGACCGAAGAAATCGGCGCCGCCTACGATGAACTGTCGCAGGAATACGGCCCGGAACCGGATATGGCCGTGCGCAGCTCCGCCACCGCGGAGGACCTTCCCGACGCCTCGTTCGCCGGACAGCAGGAAACCTACCTCAACATCCGCGGCCTCGACCAGCTGCTGCGCACCTGCAAGCGGGTGCTCGCCTCTCTCTACACCGATCGCGCCATCCACTACCGGGTCGACAAGGGATTCGATCACATGAGCATCGCCCTGTCGATCGGTGTCCAGAAGATGGTGCGCTCCGATCTCGGCGCCTCCGGCGTCATGTTCACGCTGGACACGGAAAGCGGCTTCCGCGACGTGGTGATGGTCACCGCCGCCTACGGTCTGGGCGAAAACGTGGTGCAGGGGGCAGTCAACCCGGATGAGTTCCTGGTGTTCAAGCCGACGCTCGCCACCGGCCACCGCCCGATCATCCGTCGCCACCTCGGCGAAAAGGCGATAAAGATGATCTACACCCGTGACCCGGTGACGGCCGCGGCCACCCGCAACGTACCCGTGAAGAGAACCGAGCGCCAGCGTTTCTCCATCACCGACAACGAGGTGCTGGAACTTGCCCGCTACGCCGTCGCCATCGAACGGCATTACTCGCGCCACGCCGGCCAGCCGCGACCCATGGATATCGAATGGGCCAGGGATGGCGTCAGCGGCGAACTGTACATCGTCCAGGCCCGGCCGGAGACCGTGCATTCCATCCGCAGCCAGGCCTTCCAGGAGGTCTACACTCTGGAACAGCGCGGCCCGGTGCTCGCCCGCGGCAAGAGCGTCGGCGCCCGGATCGGCGCCGGCCGGGCGCGCATTATCCTCGAGGCCGCACACATGCACGATCTGCTCCCGGGCGAGGTGCTGGTGACGGATATCACTGACCCCGACTGGGAACCGGTCATGAAGATCGCCAGCGCCATCGTGACCAACCGCGGCGGGCGAGTATGCCACGCTGCCATCGTGGCGCGTGAACTGGGCATTCCCGCCGTGGTCGGCGCCGGCACCGCCACCCACGACATCCACGACGGCCAGGAGGTCACGGTCTCCTGCGTCGAGGGCGACGTCGGCTATATCTACGAAGGCCGGCTGCCCTACCGCAGCGAGCGCGTCGATCTGACCGGGCTGCGACGCCCGGCAACGAAGATCATGCTGATCGTCGGCAACCCGGAACAGGCCTTGGAATACGCGGCCTTCCCCAACGACGGCGTCGGCCTGGCACGTCTGGAGTTCATCATCAACAACAGCATCGGTATCCATCCGCGCGCCCTGCTCGAATACGACCGCCTGCCGCAGGAAATCAGCAGGCAGATCGAGCCGCGCATCGCCGGCTACGCGAGCCCCGAGCGCTTTTACATCGACCGGCTGGCCGAGGGCGTGGGGACCATCGCGTCGGCGTTTTACCCCAAGCCGGTTATCGCCCGTCTGAGCGATTTCAAGTCCAATGAATACGCGGCGCTGCTGGGAGGCGAGGACTTTGAGCCCCGCGAGGAGAATCCGATGATCGGGTTCCGTGGCGCCTCCCGCTACCTCTCGAAGGAATTCGCCGACTGTTTCGCCCTCGAATGCGCCGCTATGAAGAAGGTGCACGAGGACATGGGTCTTACCAACCTGGAACTGATGATCCCCTTCGCCCGCACCGTCGGGGAAGTGCGCAAGGTACTCGACTTGATGGCCAGCCTGGGGCTGAAACGCGGCGATAACGGACTGAAAATCAATGTGATGTGCGAAATACCCGCCAATGCGCTCCGGGCGCGTCAGTTTCTCGAACTATGCGACGGGTTTTCCATCGGCTCCAATGACCTGACCCAGCTGACTCTCGGCGTGGACCGCGATTCGGGACTGCTGACCGGATTCGACGAGCGCGACGAGGCCGTCGGTGCGCTCATGGAGATGGCCATCCAGGCCTGCCATGACGCCGGCAAGTACATCGGCATCTGCGGACAGGCGCCCTCGGACTTTCCCGAGATCACACGCTGGCTGGTCAGCCGGGGCATTGACTCCATCTCGCTCAACCCGGACAGTGTCCTGAAAATGACCCGGGTGGTGCTGGACATGGAAGGCGGATAGAGGCGACACTTGCTGATGGCAGTGAACCTGGGGAACTGCACAGCACCGGTCCCGGGATGACAGGCGGCCGCAGACGCCGCACTCGAACAGCACGCCTGCAGGCACCAATATTTCCAACTATCAAGAAAGAGAGAATCTCCAATGGATGACAGCAGCTCGAAAAAGAGTCAGGAACCCGGTTCACGGTTCTACGTCGAAATCCGTCCGGTGCTGCCCAAGCGCTTCGCCCGGCTTGAGGAACTGGCGGACGACCTCTACTTCAGCTGGAACCGCACTGTCCGCGGCCTGTTCTGGCACCTGGACAAGGACTGCTGGAATGCCTGTTCGCACAACCCCAAGTTGTTTCTGCGCCGGATTCGACAGAGCAAGATCGACGCGGCGGCCGAAGACCCGATCCTGTTGACCGAGTATCGCAATGTCCTCACCGCCTACGATACCTACAAGGAACAGAGGCCCACGATCACTATCGACAGGTACCTGGACGGAAACAAGGACCTGGTAGCCTATTTCTCGGCGGAATACGGCTTTCATGAGAGCATGCCGATCTATGCTGGCGGGCTCGGCATTCTCGCCGCCGACTATTGCAAGGCCATGAGCAACCTGTGGGTACCGTTCGTGGGCGTGGGCATCCTCTATCGCCAGGGTTATTTCACCCAGCGCATCGACTGCGAGGGCGCGCAGATCGCCAATTTCCCGTATACCGATCCCGGTGACCTGCCGGTCTCCCCCGCTTTCGACAGCGCCGGCAATGAAATCTCCGTACACCTGGATTTCCCGGGCCGGGGCCTGGAACTCAAGGTCTGGCAAGTGCGTGCCGGCCATATCCGGCTGTTTCTGCTCGACAGCGACGTCCCCGCCAACAGCCCGGAGGACCGCCAGCTGACCGCGCAGCTCTACGGCGGTGACCTCAACCTGCGCATCCAGCAGGAAATCATCCTGGGGATCGGCGGCACCCGCGCCCTGCGTGCACTGGGACTGCGCCCGACCGTCTGGCACATCAACGAAGGTCACGCGGCCTTCCTCATCCTCGAGCGCTGCAAGGAGAAGGTGCACGACGGTATGGACTTCGACAGCGCGCTCGAGCTGGTCGCCGCCAATACGGCCTTTACCACCCACACCCCGGTGCCGGCCGGCCATGATGTCTTCGACTATGACCTCATGACCCGCTATTTCGACCACTGCTTCGGGGATTGCGGCGTAAACCCGCAGAAGTTCATGGAGTTCGGCGCCAATCCACGCAACCCGCACGGCTTCTGTACCACCACGCTGGCATTGCGCGGCTCGCGTTACCGCAACGGCGTCAGTCGCATCCATGGCAGTGTCGCCTCGGAAATGGAGTCCTATCTGTGGCCGGATATCCAGACTGCGGAAAACCCGATTGGCTACATCACCAACGGGGCGGACGTCGACACCTACCTGGCGCGCTCCTGGGTGGCACTGTTCGAGATGTATATGGGGGGCGGCTGGCGCGCCAAACTCATCGACAAGCAGTTCTGGGAAGAATTCATCGAAATCATACCCGACCATGTCTTCCTCAGCGTCCGGCAACTGCTCAAGGCGGCCGCCATCGAGGACATACGCAACCGGGCGGTCATTCAGTACGAGCGCTGTGCGCAGACGAGGTCGATAGTCGATCGCCTTGTTGCCCACCTCACACCGCGCAACCTGAACACGCTGCTGATCGGCTTTGCCCGCCGCTTCGCCACCTACAAGCGCGCCGGCATGATCTTCAAGGATCTCGAGCGTCTCGCCCGGCTGGTCAACAACCCGGAGCGCCCGGTGATTCTGGTATTCGCCGGCAAGGCCCACCCCAATGACGTACCCGGACAGGCCCTGCTCAGCCATATCTTCAGGATCAGCCTGAGGCCCGAATTCCAGGGCAAGATCATTCTGCTCGAGAACTACAACCTGTCCATGACACGCGAACTCCTGCCGGGCGTCGACGTCTGGCTGAACACCCCGGAATATCCCATGGAGGCCTGCGGTACCTCGGGCATGAAGGCCGCCATCAACGGCGCGATCAATCTCAGCGTGCTGGATGGCTGGTGGGCGGAGGCCTGGAATGGCGAGAACGGCTGGGGGATAACGCCGCATCCGGGGTTCGACCCGGAGACCCGCAACCGCCTTGAAACCGAGGAGTTGATGAATATCCTGGAGTTCCAGGTAATACCCGCCTATTACTCCCGCAACAGCGACGGGGAACCGGAAGTGTGGACGAAAAAGGCCAAGGCCTCCATGAAGTCGATCCTCCCGCAGTTCAACACCATTCGCATGGCGCTGGATTATCTCAACGATTCCTACGCGCCCGCCGCGCGCCAGGGGCGGCGGCTGGCCGAGAATAACTTCGACGGCGCCCGGGAACTGGCCCGCTGGAAACAGAAGATCAGGGCGTACTGGCCCAATGTCCGCGCCCGCCTGTCGCGGCCACTCGCGACCTCGGTCCAGGCCGGCGAATCCATGTCAATGGAGGTCGCCATAAGTCTCAACGGACTTGACGCCGGCGACGTCATCGTGGAATGTGTTCTTGGCAGCGAGTCCGCGGCCGGGGAATTCATCGCGCAGAAGCGCATACCCTTCTCGCTGACCGACCAGAATTTGGAAGGCGAGACCCTGTACCAGTGCGACCTCTTCGACAGCAACGAGTCATGCAGCGTGGGCGGACTGCAGCAGTTCAAGGTCAGGGTCTTCCCCAGCCATAAACTGCTCAGCCACCCGTTCGAATGCGGCCGCATGATCTGGCTTTAGGAGGCTGTCGATAACAACCTTGTTCCCCGCAGAGACGCGAAGAACGCAGAGAAAATCATTCAGGTAAACAGCTCAAGGGCAGTTCGAAGAACAGAGATACCTGCTCTCGGAGCGGGCTCTCGTGCCTTTGGACATGCACGCGAACCGGTTGATTACGAAACTATCTGTTCGTGGTCAAGGCCATTTCTTCAAATTAGTGTCTGTCCATAAATAATTAACCTCCCCGCAAAGAACACAAAGCTGCACCCTTGTTTTTATTAATAAATTTCTCTGCGAACTTTGCGTCTCTGCGGTGAAGACGGTGTTTAGCAACATGCCACGCACCATTACAGCATTGCCTGACCCATCAGGCATCACGGGTTATAATCCCGCCCCCACTCGATCCAGCAACCAGGAATCCTCATGCGACCCAGTCAACGCGCCCCCGACGAACTGCGCCCCGTGCGCATCACCCGCAACTACACCAAACATGCCGAAGGATCCGTACTCGTGGAATTCGGCGATACCAGGGTATTGTGCAACGCCACCATCGAGGAGCGGATTCCGCCATTTCTCAAAGGCAAGGGCGAAGGCTGGGTCACGGCGGAATACGGCATGCTGCCGCGTTCCACGAACAGCCGCATGAACCGCGAGGCGGCTCGCGGGCGGCAGGGCGGGCGCACCATGGAGATCCAGCGTCTGATCGGACGATCGCTGCGAGCGGTTATGGACATGAAGGCGCTGGGAGAACGCTCCATCACCGTCGACTGCGATGTCATCCAGGCCGACGGGGGCACCCGCACGGCCAGTATCACCGGCGGCTACGTCGCGCTGGCCGATGCCGTCGCCTCGCTGCTGGACAAAAAAGCCCTGGGCAGGAACCCGATCATCGGCCAGGTCGCCTCCGTCTCGGTCGGCATCTACCGGGGTACGCCGGTGCTCGATCTCGACTATCCGGAGGACTGCAGCGCCGAAACCGACATGAACGTCGTCATGAACGGCGCCGGCAATTTCATCGAAGTGCAGGGCACGGCCGAGGGACATCCCTTCAATCAGGGGGAACTCGATGCCATGCTGACACTCGCCCGCCAGGGCATCGATCAGCTGCTCGCCGAGCAACGCCGGGTCCTGGACGCCTGAAGCCGTGAAGCAGGTCGTACTCGCGAGCAGCAATCCGGGCAAGGTGCGCGAGATCAATCAGCTGCTTGCCGAACTCGATCTCAACGTCGTGCCGCAAAGCGAATACGGCGTCATCGACGCCGAGGAGACCGGCCTTACGTTCGTCGAGAACGCCATCCTCAAGGCCCGCAACGCCGCGCTGCACACCGGACAGCCCGCCATCGCGGACGATTCCGGCATCGAGGTGGACTGTCTCAACGGGGCGCCGGGGATTTACTCTGCCCGTTATGCCGGCGTCGGGGCGGGCGACCGGGCCAATCTCGAGAAGCTGCTTGCCGACCTGGCCGATGTCGCGGAGGCGCAGCGCACGGCGCGCTTCCAGTGCCTGATGGTCTACCTGCGACACGCGCACGATCCCGTGCCGCTGATCTGCCAGGGCACGTGGGAGGGCCGAATTCTGTTTGCGCCGCGCGGTGACAACGGCTTCGGCTACGATCCCGTGTTCTATGTTCCCACGCACCACTGCTCCTCGGCCGAACTTCCGTCCGAGGTCAAGAACACCCTCAGTCACCGCGGCCAGGCGCTGAGTAAACTGCTGCTCGCCCTGCAGCAGGCGGAAATCCGGCATTTACTCTGAAAGATCAAGTGCCGGCAAGGTCGTCACACGGCGTCATTGATGGCCACGGAATCCACGGAATAACACCGAAAGAATTACCTGTTTTTTCCTGTCTTCGATTCATCATGACAGGGTTAATCAACGGAGAAAATTCATCAGGTGAAACCTGATGCAGGAAATACACGCCTTCCCGGCAGTGCAAATCCGGCAAAGCACAATCAGGAATTTTGAATGATTTTATATTTCCGTGTTCTTCCGTGGATTCCGTGGCCATAATTCTTTTGTGTTTAACCTTAAACCCTGAGATCAATGTTCCACTTCACCGCCCTGCCGCCGCTCACCCTCTACATCCACCTGCCGTGGTGCGTGCGCAAGTGCCCCTATTGCGACTTCAACTCACATGAAGTACGCGAGGCGATTCCGGAGCAGGCCTACGTCGAGGCGCTGATCGCGGATCTCGAGCAGGACCTGCCGCTGGTGTGGGGACGCACCGTCGAGGCCATCTTCATCGGTGGCGGCACCCCCAGCCTGTTTTCACCGGCATCGATCGATCAACTGCTCGGCGCAGTGCGCGCGCGCATGCCGCTCAGGACCGGCGCCGAGATCACCCTGGAGGCCAACCCCGGCACCGTCGACCAGGAACGCTTCCGGGGGTTCCGCGAGGCCGGCGTCAACCGCCTCTCGCTCGGCATCCAGAGTTTCCAGCCCGGCCTGCTCGAGGCCATCGGACGCATTCACGATGACCGGCAGGCGCTCGCGGCCGTGCGCGCCGCGCAGGGCGCCAGCTTCGACAACCTCAACCTCGACCTGATGTTCGGCCTGCCGGGACAGGACAGCGAGGCGGCGCTGGCGGATCTGCGCAGCGCCATCGCGCTGCAGCCGGGGCATCTGTCCTGGTATGAACTCACCCTCGAGCACAACACCTGGTTCTACCGCCACCCGCCGGTGCGTGCGGATGAGGAAACGCTGTGGGACATGCAGCAGGCAGGCGCCGTCCTGCTGCGCGAGGCCGGCTATGAACGCTACGAGGTATCCGCTTATGCACGGCCCGGCCGGGAGTGCCGTCACAACCTCAACTACTGGCGTTTCGGCGACTACCTCGGCATCGGTGCCGGCGCGCACGCCAAGCTCACCGATGCCGCCCGCCAGACGGTGACGCGTTACGCGAAAATCCGGCATCCGCGCAGCTACCTGGAAACGGCGCAGCGTCGCGAGCGCCTCGACAACGCGATGCCGCTGACGGCGGCGGATGCGGTGCTCGAATTCGCCATGAACGCATTGCGGCTCGACGCCGGCTTTACGGCCGACGGTTTTCGCGAGGCCACCGGACTGCCGTTCAGCGCCGCCGCCATACCGCTCGGCGAGTCGATCGGGCGCGGCCTGCTCGAACGGGAGGGGGACGTCATCCGCTGCACCGCGCTGGGTCGGCGCTATCTCGACGAACTGCTTCAGTACTGGATGGAGGAGGAACCGACCGATGCTCGA
Organism: uncultured Gammaproteobacteria bacterium; assembly: GCA_963763115.1. GTDB lineage: Bacteria > Pseudomonadota > Gammaproteobacteria > UBA9214 > UBA9214 > CAVQCA01. Next base: position 22,678 of record CAVXNM010000050.1, on the reverse strand, counting down.
ACCAGCCGGGGTTGAATGCCCCTATTGCGGGGAGTTTTTTGAAACCACCACTGACACCAGCGGCGGAGATCAGGATTACATCGAGGATTGCCCGGTCTGCTGCCGCCCCATCGAGGTTCACCTCGTGACCGGAGCGGACAGGGAACTGCTCTCGCTCACCACGCGGCGCGATGACGACTGAGCGCCGCTGACATACCGGCTGGCACATTGTGCATGCTCGTAGGACCAGGCTCTTGTGCCCATTAGGGTACGCCCGCGAAGAGGTTTTTAATCAGGCGCCCGTTCGCGGGAAAGCCCGCTCCTACTGATCACATCACGCCTGTGGTGTATTGAAATGCGCGGCGGGATTCCCGTTCTTCGAACAGACCACCCGCCGGTGTGCAAGAAGCGAGGCATGCTCGCTGTCCGCGCCGGCAGATGGTCGTTGGGTTGCCGTGCGCTATGCAGCCTTGAGGGTGATATGGGCCTCTTCACCGAGGATCTTGAAGATGTTGTTGAAATCCGCTTTCGCGGTTTCGACGAACACCCCGATGTGACCCATGACGCAGACCGAATAATCGCCGGCCGCGACCGCCCACCCGTGGAAAGGCGTCCACTTCATACCGCTAATGCGGGTGAAGGTTTCCGCCTGTGTGGTTCCCATCAGCGTATTGGCCGCAGACATCCTGGCAACCAGCCCGGCGATGTCTTCGCTGACGTCGCCCTTGTAGCTGACGAGCTCGCCGCCCGGCGACAACTCATAGGCCGCAACGGCACCCGACAAGTCCATCAATCGCTTGAGATTTGCCATGGTACACCTCCTTCCGGTATTGCACCGGAGACATGGCGACGGGCATCTCCATCGATACACCCGCATTACTGAGTATAGTTGCCGGGCGCGGAACGACTACCCTGAGAATAACCGGGAATTGCTGTCTGGATCGCGTGAATGAAACTCGACGCAGGCATAGTTCATTCCGAATGACGGGAGGTTTTCCGACTGGTTCACGCACCAACCCGCAGCCACCGTTGATCGCGCATTGGCCGTCAGCCTATGCTCTTCCCATGGACGTTCCGAATTCCCCCGGGTCTTCCCGGTGACGATCGGATCAATTCCGCTCGAACCTGGTCGAATCGCGGTGACAGTGAAGGCGTCACACCGGTGTTTGCCATGACCGCGGATTCGTGATGCACTGACGTCCCGTCACCACAGACCGGCGGATTGAACAGAAGGCTCGCCAGGGTATGCCGGCATGAACAATGACAACGCACTGGAAACGCGGATTCACTCGCTGGGCCGGCGCCTGCTGGAAACAGCCGCACAATCCGCCCCGGCGAGCCGTCATGCCTGGCTGGACCGACTGACCCTGCGCGCCATCGACGAACCCGGCTTCCGGGTACAGACACTGCGATTCATCGATGTCCTGCCGACCCTGCGCGACGATGCAGAGCTGGTCGCGCACCTCAAGGATTATTTCACCGGCCTGGAGCTCCCCTGGCCGGAGGTGAGCGCGTGGAGCCTGCGGCACAGCGATGCGCCCTGGGCGCTGCACATCGCCGCGCCGCTGCTGCGCGCGACCCTGCGCGCCCTGTCACGGCGTTTCATGGGCGGGCATAGCCTGCACGAGGCGCGGCACACCATCGAGAAGCTGAACCGCCGCGGCATGGGCTACACCCTGGACCTGCTCGGCGAGGCGGTGGTGAGCGAAGCGGAGGCGCAGCGCTACCAGCAGGCCTACCTCGATCTGCTGCAGGGTCTGCCGCCGGGCGATGAGGCGGAGCATGAAACCCGCCGGCCGCAGATCTCCCTCAAGCTTTCCGCGCTCTACTCGCAGTGGAACCCGCTCGACCCCGACGCCGGCGTGGCGACCATCGCCGCGCGGCTGCGCCCCATCCTCGGAGCGGCGCGTGCGCGACAGACTGGCGTCACCGTCGACATGGAGCAGTACGATTTCAAAAACATCGTGATGCAGAGTTTCATGACGGTGCTGAACGAAGCGGAATTCCGCGACTGGCCGCATGCGGGCATCGCCGTGCAGGCCTACCTGCGGGAGGCGCGCGACGACCTGAGGCAACTGATCGACTGGGCGGAACGGCGCGGTACGCCGGTGCACATCCGCCTGGTGCGCGGCGCCTACTGGGACTACGAGACGGTGATCGCCCGCCAGCACGGCTGGCCGGTGCCGGTATGGGAGGCCAAGGCGCAGACCGATACCTGCTTCGAGGACTGCCTGGCCGAACTGTTCGCCCATCCCGATGCCGTGCAGCCGGCGGTAGCGAGCCACAACGTGCGCAGCCTGGCGTGCGCCATGGCGCTCGCGGAACAGCAACACCTGCCAGCCGAACGCGTCGAGTTCCAGATGCTCTACGGCATGGCGGATGAATTCAAGCAGGCGCTGATCGCGCAGGGCTATCGTCTGCGCGTCTATGTGCCCTTTGGCGAGACCCTGCCCGGTATGGCCTATCTGGTGCGCCGCCTGCTGGAAAACAGCTCCGGACAGAGCATCCTCGACAGCGGCATCGCGCCCGCGCGTCTGCAGGCCGCGAGCCTCGAACGGCCGCGGCCACCGGTCACGACGACCGAAGCGCGAGAACCGCGGGAATTCCAGAACCAGCCGGTACACCGCTTCACCGCGGCCGCCGAGCGCAAGGGCTTCGCCACGGCGCTCGACGCTGTCCGCGAACAGCTCGGTCAGGTCTACCCGCTCATCATCGGCGGCAAAGCGGTGGCCGGGAGCGGGCAGATCACCTCCACCAATCCGGCCCGGCCGGCGGAGATCATCGGGCGCGTGGCAGCAGCCGACCGTGCGCAGGCCGATGCCGCGCTCAGCGCCGCGCGCACGGTCTTTCCCGACTGGAGCCGCCTGCCCGCGAGTGAACGCGCCGCGTACCTGCGCACGGTTGCGGCGGCGCTGATCGGTGCACGCGACGAATTCGCGGCCTGGCAGGTGCTGGAGGCGGGCAAGAACTGGAGCGAGGCCGATGCCGATGTGTGCGAGGCGATCGATTTCCTCACCTATTATGCACGGCAGGCGAAGCGGCTGGGGAACGGTCAGGTCCTCGCGCTGGCCGGCGAGCACAACCGCCTCGACTGGCGGCCGAAGGGCGTGGGCCTAGTCATCGCGCCCTGGAATTTCCCGCTTGCCATCCTCACCGGCATGCTGGCGGCGACCATCGTCACCGGCAACACCGCCATCCTCAAACCTTCATCACTGACGCCGGTCATCGCCGCGCGCTTCATGCAGCTGATCGATGAAGCCGGGCTGCCGCCGGGCGTGGTCAACTTCCTGCCCGGCGCGGGCGGCGAGGTCGGCGAGTACCTGGCGGGTCGTTCCGACATCCAGATCATCGCCTTCACCGGCTCGCGCGCGGTGGGCACGCAGCTCATCGAACTCGGCGCACGGGTTCAGCACGGCCAGACGCACATCAAGCGAGTGATCGCGGAAATGGGCGGCAAGAACGCGATCATCATTGACGCCGATGCCGACCTCGACGCCGCCATCCCCGGCGTACTCGCCTCCGCCTTCGGCTACCAGGGGCAGAAGTGCAGCGCGGCCTCACGCGTGATCGTGGTCGGCGAAGGGTATGAAGCCTTCCTCGAACGCCTAATCGAAGCGACCCGCAGCCTGACGGTGGGCGATCCGGCGCAGCCGGGTCATTTCCTCGGACCGGTGATCGACGCCGTCGCCCAGGCGCGCATCCGCTCGGTGATAGAGGACGGCGCGCAGCGCGCGCGACTGGCGCTGTTCGAACCGCAGTCACTGCCGCGGGAGGGCTGCTACGTCGCGCCGGCCATCTTCGCCGACGTGGCGCCGGATGATGCGCTGGCGCAGGAGGAGATCTTCGGACCTGTGCTCGCGCTGCTGCGCACCGCCGATTTCGAGCAGGCCCTCGCGATCGCCAACGGTACCTCGTATGCCCTGACCGGCGGCGTGTATTCGCGCCGCCCTGCCCATCTGCAGCGCGCCCGCGAGAGTTTTCGCGTCGGCAACCTCTACCTCAACCGCAAGATCACCGGCGCCCTCGTCGCGCGCCAGCCCTTCGGCGGCTTCAGGTTGAGCGGCATCGGCAGCAAGGCCGGCGGCGAGGATTACCTCAAGCAGTTCACCGACCCTGTGTGCGTCACCGAAAACACCCTGCGCCGCGGCTTCGCGCCCGATGCGGATGAGTCCGAGTCATAAACGGTCCGGGTGGCGCGTCATGGTCCCGGTCTATCTGAGTCTCTCTAAGATCCCCCACCAGCAATCGTACTAGCCGACAGGGAGTCGCCCTGAAGAGATGGCGACGATATACGTAGAATCCTAAATAAAATCGTGTAATGACCAATGGTCTCGACGCAGGAATTCCCGCTCCGGTGAATTATGTGATGGGGTCCCTTTTAGACTATTATGTCTCGGCATATCTATACGAATAATAAAGATTGGATAACCTTGATGATGACAATCTGCGAAAGGAAATATTTCAATATTACAGAAAAAGCGCCAATTACTTATTGCAGCTTCAAAACGCTCAACAACGAAAGTACGACATTCAGAATAGATTCAATATGTTGGTTCAAGATCTACGAATCCGCAATCCAACTCTCGAATTACTGGACGCACAGAATACTATTGCAACCACACTGAATTTTGAGAGCACTGAACTTACCAATTTAGATCAGCAAATTCCCGATCTCGTGAGTGGCCTATCACGATACAAAACAAACGCCACTTCAATCCTTGATAAATTAAAGTAATGAAGTAATACACCTGTAAGCAAGCAACTTATGCACAACGCGCTAAAAGCGCGCGGGTCTTAGCCGAGTCGCTATAGTGCAAATGATGGCTTACCGGTGACAAACGTGAAGGTGAAGTTGCAGATACAGATACCCCAATGAACCCGGTAAAGTGCATTGAAACGCTAGTTCACACTGATAACGTGAGGATCGCTCAATTCGAATTGGAACCGAATTCAGATGGTGAAGTTCATTCACATTCGTTCGCAACGGAACAATGCGTTTGTTTACAAGGTCAACTTCAGGTAATACTCAAAGGTGATTCGAGGCATTCATTGTCGCCGGGTGGCAAATTGGTGATCCCTGCGGGTGTAGAACACCAGGTCATCAATACCGGCAGTGAGCCGAGCCGGTATCTGGTTGTTCAGTATGGTGGAGCTTATGATTTCATTGCAAAGTGAGTTGCGCGACAAGAATGAATGCGGCTCGTTCTGATGTGGTAACCGGCTCATCCAGTAAATGACTCTGATCCCCGGCCACGTTGATTACCTTCAACACGGGAGCCCGCATGCACGAAGAAGTACGACACATGGACCCGGAGGCCGAGTCCTACACAACCGAAGGCTGCTATATCAATGAACTCTCGAACATCAATGCGGATCCCGAAGCATCGATTGCGCGAGCCCGCGTTCGTCCCGGCGTCACCACCCGGTGGCACCGCCTTGCAGGCATAACGGAGCGCTATGTCGTTCTGTCCGGCACGGGCACGGTGGAGGTAGGCAATCTGGCCGCGCAGACCGTCGCTCCAGGCGACGTGGTACTCATTCCACCCGGCTGCCGCCAGCGCATCACCGGCCTGGGCAATGTAGACCTCGTCTTTCTCGCTGTCTGTACGCCCCGGTTCCGTCCCGAGGCCTACGAAGACATGGATCCCGATCCAATGCCGACAGGCCCGGCGTCCGACCCTGAATGAAAATGAGGCCGGAAATCCATCGTGTTGGACCCCGATGTTCAGTAAGATCAACGGGGAAAGAGAGCGGATACATTTCCCGAAAAGACGCTTGCCCGAGATGGATTGTTAACAACGTATCCGACCCCTGTTCTTACAACCGCACCCCCCACCGACACGCGGGTCGAAAGGAGAATTGATCATGGGCACAGGCACTATCCGGCTTCACCGAATACTCCGTGCGAATCCGGAGCGCGTCTACCGGGCGTTCCTGGACGCCGACGCGATGGCCAAGTGGCTTCCACCGTACGGTTTCACCTGCAGGGTTCACCACATGGATGCCAGGGTTGGCGGCACATACAACATGTCGTTCACGAACTTCACCACGGGCATCACCCATTCCTTTGGTGGAGAATATCGTGAACTGGTACCGAACGAACTCATTCGCTACACGGACAGGTTCGACAACCCGAACCTCCCCGGAGAAATGCATACCACGGTGTCCCTGAAGCAAGTAGCATGCGGCACGGAACTGCAGATAGTGCAGGAAGGACTACCGGAGTCAATTCCGCCCGAAATGTGCTATCTGGGCTGGCAAGAGTCGCTCGCACAGTTTGCGAAGCTCGTCGAGCCCGAAATCCCTGGGTAACAAGGTGACACCTGACCTTCACCCCACCGGACACCCCACGGCCTGCCGTTCCGCGCCGATTAGCTCAAGTGATAGATTTCAGCTTTTTACCTTTCGGGACTAGAATCGACTCAGGGATGGAGGGAACCATGACAACAATAAAAAGACAAGCATACGAAATTGATTCAGGATCAGCAGCTGAAAATGGGTTCTGATACATATTCCGGAGGGACACTACCTGGAGATGGATTCCGTAAAATGTATTCGCCCCCTTTTCCTGGAAGTCGTAGAGGAGTTCATGAAAGTGTTCTTAAGTAGGTAGCAACTGCGCCCAACAAGGCGCCCCTGTCGGACGCTTCGCGCCGCTGGGTTTAATCGTTGGTTGTGTAGTGAAAAGTGTAGCAATTTTTAATACAGGAGTCGTGACTATGCGAATGCTACTGACTATCCAGTTGCCCCATGAAACTTTCAATGTTGCCGTAAAGGACGGCAGTGCCGGGTTGAAAACGAAGGCGATTCTTGATGAGACGAAACCAGAAGCGGTCTATTTTACGGAGATAAACGGGCGCCGAACGATCGTCATGATTGCTGAGTTGGAAAACCCATCCATGGTTCCGGCTCTGGCAGAACCCTGGTTCCTTACTTTCAATGCTGATGTCGAGTTTCACATTGTCATGAGTCCTGATGAACTGCAACAGGCCGGACTTGACAAACTGGGTGACAAGTGGGGATAGGTTCGCGGACACAAAAAGTGGTCGGATACATTTTCGGGGGGACGGTAGCGAGAGATAGATTATCGAAAATGTAACCAACCCCTTTTTTGCTTTTTGTTCACTAAACCAGAAAAGAAAACATCTCATGCAAGCGGAAGCAAGGCTCAAATACCTTATAAAACCGGGTCAGAGCTAAAGTTACTCATAGCATATGAAATGCTCCCTTACCCTGTTTTCCGAAGCCGCCTGCCTACGCATCTTTGGCGGCGGTGTAACTTCAACTCATAGGAGGAAACATGTATCCCTGGCTCTGGTTCTGGGCGCCGCAGGTTCACTATCCATGGAGCGGCGCACTCTCGCAAAACATTCATCCGAATACGTCGTGGTTCTCCGATCTCATCAAGCCCGGGGCCGGGAACGCCGGGATTGAGCAGCAGGCATTCTCGGTCGCAACCTACGGAAAGCAGCTCGGGCTGATCACTGAAGTCCTGATCGGCGTCGTGGAGCAAACGAAATCGCTCTCTCCTGAAGCAGCAGAGTCGCTCGCGCGACTACGGGAGATCAAGACCTCTATCGACGCAATCAAGAATTCTGAATACGACGATGTGGCCACGCGGCTGGCGGCAGACGTACGTTCCATACGTTCTCGTGGCGGGGCAGAGTACGAACGGCTGACGCAGGCCCTGTTGCCGCTGCTGTCGAGGTCAGGCACGTGATTCATGATATATGCTGAACCGGCATGATTGCCGGTTCCGTAGGAATGACGTGTTCAATTAACAAGATACTCTTCTCCTGAATCTGGATACCCGGCATGGTTCAAGGAATAAAACCGGGTCAGAGAGAAATTACTACTAATATTGAGAGATAATAGCTCTCTGACCCTATTTTTATTCGTAAAGAGGAGTTGATACTTTGACGAAAGAAACAGACTCCTCGAACACGATAGAAATAGGCGCAACAGCTGTTATTACCCATCGCGTGCTGGACGGACAGCAAGCCGAATACGAGGACTGGCTGAACGAAATCGGTCCGATATGCAGAAGTTACGCGGGTCATCTGGATTTGCAGATCATCCGTCCGATTGCAGGTCTCACCACGACATATACGGTAATTATCAGGTTTGATACTCATGAGCATCTCGAGAAATGGATGAGTTCCCGGGATCGAAAACGACTCATCGAGAAGGCTCGGCCGCTGCTCACGAAAGACGATGATTTTTTCATTCGCAGCGGCCTGGATTTCTGGTTCACGCCCGAGGGCGCGAAAGCCAAAGTACCTCTACGATGGAAACAGTTTCTCGTTACCTGGTCCGCCATTTACCCGTTGGTTCTCGTGGTGCCGCTGATACTAGCACCGCTTCTGCGGCAACTGGGGATACCTCAGAATCATTACATTGACACACTGTGTATCACGGGGGCGGTTGTTTCGCTCATGGTCTATCTCGTTATGCCTCATTACACCAGACTGATCCATCGCTGGTTGTTCAACTGATCCCGATGAGGACACACCTGACAAATCGTTGCAGTTACGTGCACACATTTGACGCGCAAACAACCGAACCGGGTAGAGTGGGCGCTGGAAGGAGAAAGATATGAAAGCCGTCAGAATTCACGACTATGGCAATGCAAGCGTATTGGCGTATGAAGATGCGCCCATGCCGAACATTACGTCAAACGAAGTTCTGATTCGGGTCGTGGCCGCATCGGTCAATCCGGTGGATTGGAAAATCAGGGAGGGTTATATGAGGGAGATGATTTCCTATTCACTGCCGCTCACCCTGGGCTGGGATGTCTCCGGTGTTGTTGAGGCTGTTGGCGCGGACGTTTCCCGTTTCAGGATCGGTGACGCTGTTTTCTCCCGCCCGGATATCAAACGCAACGGCACCTACGCCGAGTATGTTGCCATCCGGGAAGATGAAATCGCACACAAGCCGAAGACGCTATCCCATGTCGACGCGGCCTCTTTGCCTTTAGCAGGCATCACGGCCTGGGAAGCGCTTTTCACGTCGGCACAACTGACAGCAGGGCAGAAGATGTTGATTCATGCCGGTTCCGGCGGCGTTGGATCGCTAGCGATTCAGTTGGCAAAATCACGCGGGGCGTATGTCATTGCAACCACCTCAGGTAAGAACCGGGCGCTGGTAGAATCCCTGGGTGCCGACGAAGTGATCGATTATAAAACACAACGCTTCGCGGAAGTCGTGAAAGATCTGGATGTTGTCTTCGATACCCTTGGTGGCGAAGTACAGGTATCCTCCTGGTCTGTACTAAAACCCGGTGGCGTACTCGTTTCCATCATTAGTCCCCCGCCCGATGAGAAAGCAAAGGCACTGGGAGTTCGGGGCGCCTTCGTGTTTATCGAGCCGAATGCACACATTCTTGCGCAGCTTGCCAGGCTCGTCGATACCGGGCGGATTCGTCCGATCATTGGCGCTGAATTCGCACTTCGAGATATCGAAAAAGCGCACGCACTCAGTCAAACCGGACATGCCGTTGGCAAGATCGCACTCTACGTGGGGCAGCCCTGAATCGTTCAGGCCGACGTTTCTGACGGGTATAATGGTGTCAGAGCACATATGTTCTTAATATTTTCGAGAACTGTGCCCTGACACTATTTATTTAGGAGTTGCAGTGCCACTTGCAGCCAACATCGTCGTAGCGCTCATCGGCCTGGTGCACCTCTACATCCTCGTGCTCGAAATGTTTCTTTGGGATAAACCAGCGGGCATGCGAGCGTTTGGCCTGACCCAGGTGGCGGCCGCATCCTCGAAGGTACTGGCGGCAAACCAAGGTCTGTACAACGGATTCCTGGCTGCTGGCATGTCTTGGGGACTCAGCCTGGGCGAATGGGGCACCGGGGTGAAGACATTTTTTCTCTGCTGTGTCCTGGTTGCCGGGCTGTATGGCGCCGCCACGGCAACCCGAATACGAGCAGATGATCATGGGTGTATTCGCCACCCTGGGCGTTTTCCTGATTCGTGCGGCGAAAGAACCATTGGCCAATGCCAGCCTCATCTGGTTCACGATCTGGTCGAGCATTGTTCATGGCGGAATCATGCTGGTCCAGGCGCTTGTCGACGAGACCGACCGGATCAATCTGCTGGGTGATATTCCGGCATTATTTCTGGTGGCCTTTATCCTGTGGTATCTCATGCCAAAAACGGTTCGGGCATAGCTGGAACAGCCGCTGACAACGCGCATCTGAACGCCGGCCTTCGACCATCAGAAGGGTTATCGGCGGCGGGGTATCCGCACGTGACGAATAACGCAAGACTTTCCGGCTGGTTGGGAGGGATTACCCAGGCCTGCAGCGACGATCTCGATTCAGAATCTTCGTTGAATCCAGTACACTGGCGGACATGAAAGACACCCTCAAGGATGCCGTCCACCGTCAGCGGGTAGCGCTGGCTGAACTGCTCTCCGCGCCAATCGCGCGGCTTGCGGGGAAGTGCGCCGACGCGTGGGGAAAACGCGAGGACCTCGACATCGTCCTGACCGACGGGTTCCGCAGTATACCGCACTGCCTGTTCCTGTACGTGATGGATGTCGAGGGCATCCAGATCAGCGACAACGTCAGCGCCAGCGGACTGCTGCCGGAGCATTACGGCCGCGACCGCTCACAACGTCCCTATATGTGCGAGTCGGTGCCGGACTGGGGTTTCCTGCTCTCCGATGCCTACCTCAGCCTGCGCTCCAACCGGCCATCGCTGACGGCTATGCAGCTGGTGCTCCGGGATGGCGGGTTGCTCGGCTACCTCGCGGCCGATTTCGACCTGCGCGACCTGCCGGTCACCGCGTCACTCTACGAGGAGTCCGGCGGCTGGCGCCAGATCAAGGGCGACCCGGCGATCCGCAGCACGGTATTCCAGCAGCGCCGGATCGAGAGCCTGATGGACCGGAACATGGACTCCGCCTGCGCCATCCTCGAGGAGTTGATGACCGAGCGCGGCATGTTCCAGTGCGTGATTCACTTCTCCAGCAGCCGCGCCACCATCTGGCTGCTGGAGGATCCGCTGCGCTACCGCATCCTGGATCACGAGGCGCTGAGCGATCCGGATGTCTGCCTGCTCTACCCGCCCTGCCCCTACCCCGTGGATGCGCTCATCCCGCAGGAGCGGATCATCGCCATTCTCTGCGGTATGCGCCAGCTGCGCCTGGCGGACGAGACGCTCTACCTGCGTTCGGCCTCGATCAACATTTTCAACGGCACGATCAGCCTGACGTTTTCCTGCGACGGCAGTCACTATATGTCCTGGCAGGAGTTCCTCGAAAAGGACATGTCGTTCTGGGTGGGCTGCGCGGCATAATCCTGCGGCCGCACTGGCCGCACGGAATCCTTGCTAGAACAACCGCAACTGCCCGTCTTCGGGCGGCGTGAACTGCGCGCTGTCCAGTTCGTGAATCTTAGTGAAACCCAGCCGCGCCTCAGCCAGCCGGAAGCGTTTGCGCAGCAGTTCGGCGTAGAGCCCCGTACCGCGCATGCGCGCGCCGAAGCGGGCGTCGTAGTCCCTGCCGCCGTGGCAGTCGCGCAACCGGTTCATGACGTGTTCGGCCTTGAGCGGGGCGTGCGTGTGCAGCCAGTCCCGGAACATCGCCTTCAGCTCGTGCGGCAGGCGCAGCAGGATGTAGCCGGCGGCGTGAGCGCCGTTCGCGCGCGCCTGCTCCAGCAGGGTCTCCAGTTCGCCATCGGTGAGCACCGGGATGAGCGGCGCGACCAGCACGGTGACGGGGATACCCGCCTCAGACAGGGCGCGGATGGTGTCGAGGCGGCGCGCCGGCGCCGTGGCGCGCGGCTCCAGGCGGCGCGCCAGCGCACCGTCCAGTGTGGTGATCGAAACGCACACCGCGGCCTGGCGGCGTGCCGCCGCCCGGGCGATGAGATTGATGTCGCGTTCGATCAGGGCCGACTTGGTGACAATCGAAAACGGATGCTGCGTCTCCACCAGCACCTCGAGGATGGCGCGCGTCAGGCCCAGTTTGCGTTCGCACGGCTGGTAGGCATCGGTGTTGATGCCGACTGCGACGGGAGCACAGCGGTAGCTGCGCGCCGCCAGTTCGCGCTTCAGCTGTGCGGGGGCGTCCGGCTTGTAGAACAGCCTGGTTTCGAAATCGAGGCCGGGCGAGAGCCCGAGCCAGGCATGCGTCGGCCGTGCGAAGCAGTAGGCGCAGCCATGCTCGCAGCCGCGGTAGGGATTGATGGCGCGGTCAAAGCCGACGTCCGGCGATTCGTTGTAGGTGATCACCGTGCGGCTGGTATCGACGCCGAACGTGGTCGCCGGCGCCTGCAGGGGTTCCTCGAAGCTGCCCCAGCCGTCATCGATGTCCTCGCAGGCCGTGTCCGCATAGCGATTGGCAGGGCTCAGCGTGGCGCCGCGGCCCTTGTGGACATGACGGGGAAGTTTGTCGCCCATGATGGGATGGATTGTAGACCAAAGTCACCAGCCGGCAGCAACACCGGCGTACCCGGCAGAACCGATCGGGATCGCCTTCCTTGCCCCCGGCAGGTACCCGGAGGCGCGCGAGTAGCTTATCATCCGCCGAGCAGGCAACGGGCAGGGGACCACATGAAAGTCACGCCGTCAGCGAACACCGGTTACCGGCAAAAACTCTATCAATCCATAGACCACCTGTATCACGGCCACAGCCGGCGGGCGCATGCTTTCCGCTGGGCACTGCTGGCGTTCGACAGTTTGACTATCCTGTACTTCGTCATCGCCTCTTTTTTTCATCATATCGATGAACTGCATGTGATCGAGGAGGCGATCGGCATTGCCTACCTGCTGGAATTCCTCGCACGACTGTTCATCAGCCGGCGGCGCCTGCACACGATTTTCAACCCGGTCGGACTGGCCGATCTGATTGTCATCGCCTCGCTGCTGGCGCCCAGGCTGGCAGAGAACTACTCGTTTCTGCGCGTGATCCGCGCCCTGCGCCTGCTGCGCTCCTATCACATGATCAAGACCCTGCGCAGCCAATCCAGGTTCGTGCGCGCGCATGAAGACGTGATCTTCAGCGTGGTCAACCTGCTGGTGTTCATTTTCATCATCACCGCGGTGGTCTATGTCACGCAGGTGGGGGACAATCCGGCCATCACCGATTATTTCGATGCGCTGTATTTCACCGTCGCGACCCTGACCACCACAGGCTTCGGCGACATCACTCTGGTCGGCACCGGGGGGCGCATACTCGCGGTGCTGATCATGATCTTCGGCATTTCGCTGTTCCTGCGTCTGCTGCAAACTATCTTCCGGCCTGACAAGGTGCGCTACGAATGCCCGAACTGCGGCTTGAATCGCCACGATAACGATGCCGTGCACTGCAAGCACTGCGGTACGGTGCTGCATATCACCACCGGGGGCGCGGACTAGGAGCCTGTCGGATTTAGGTGATCGTAGCGAGCATGGCGGGAGAGCGAGAACAGATTTTCACGATTTCGAGGCGCATAGTCATTCTACGCAACGAGGAATCGAGGAGATATGGGCCGCTCTCCACCAGCGCAGTAGATCAATCCTAAGTCCGACAGGCTCCTAGGGCTGCATCACTTACCGGCCCAGGCGTATTCAGTCTGACTGACACCCTGAAGCTGTGACATGATATACGCCGCAGGTTCCCGTCACTCCGGCAGGAACAGTGCCTCGAGGGTGGTCCTGTACAGGCGGAGCTGCCTGACGGTGATGTCCGCCTCGTTGAGTGACTTCGACAGGATGAATGCCCCCTCGAAGGCCGACATGAATCCGTCTGCCAGCGCCATCGGGTCGACCGGCCGGCGCGGCGGATATTTTTTCATGATTGCCCGGATCAGTTTCATCACTTCCCGGCGTGACTGGATGAACTCCTCGTTGATGATGGCGCGGGTCTCCTCATCGAATTGCTGCAGCTCGTAGACATAGGACGCCAGCAGGCAGCCCGGATACGGCTCGGTAAGGTTCTCGAAAAGTTCCTCGTACAGACCGACCAGGATCAGCAACTGCTGCAAGGGGTCTTCACTGAGTTTCCTGGCGCGCGCCAGGTTGTTCCGGAACAGTTCCAGACCCTCATCGGCATAACGGCGGATGAGCGAACGGGCAAGATCGTTCTTGCTCCTGAAGTGATGGAAGAACGCCCCCTTGGTCAGACCCAGGCTCTGGATGAGCTGATCCACTGAAACGCCGGTAAACCCGTGACCCAGGATCAGCGCCTGGGCGGCATCCAGGATCCGGTTGCGCGTGTCTTCACCCTTGCTGGCCATGCTATCCATATAAACATACTTATTAGTATGTGTAAACCGATGACATACTAATTCAGTGACCTCAATAAATTTATAACACATTATTTATACTGTTAATTATCACAAGATATAAAAACATACCGAATGGTATTGACAGCTCCCGGATCCATGACTAGACTACAAAACATACCGAACGGTATGTATGTAGGCCTGCCGCACCCGGCAGGGTTTTCAACGCAATGCTCAACGGGGGGCACATCATGATCGACCTACTGGAACCCATTACTCTGGCCCTGATTCCGGGCTTTCTGCTGCTGGACTTCATCATCCAGCGGCGCCACTACGTCAAGACCAGACACTGGCGCCTGCGCGGCGGACTGGTAACCCTGGCGAACGTCTTCCTTACCGGACAGGTTGCCCTGTCCTGGGGAAATCTCTTTGGCGAGGCGCACCTCTTCGACCTGAGCGGTCTCGGCGCCTGGGGCGTCGTGCCGGGAGTGCTGCTGTACGAGCTATTCCATTACGGGTATCACCGCGCGGCACACGAGTGGAACTGGCTGTGGCGCGCAGGCCACCAGATGCACCACAGCGCCGAAAGCCTCGATGCCTTTGGCGCCAATTACCTGCATCCACTGGATGCCGCGCTGTTCACCACCATCGGCAGCCTCGTGTTCTTCCCCCTGCTGGGGCTGAGCACGGAGGCCGGGGTCATCGCCGCACTGTTTCTGACCTTCAACGCGATGTTCCAGCACGCCAACATCCGCACGCCGCACTGGCTGGGCTATCTCGTGCAGCGCCCGGAAAGTCACAACATCCATCATGGACGCGGCATCCATCGCTACAATTACAGCGACCTGCCGCTGTGGGATATGCTGTTCGGCACATTCCGGAACCCGCGAACCCTGGAAAACATCGAATGCGGCTTCTACCAGGGCGCCTCCGGCCGTCTCATCGAGCTGCTGATCGGCCGCGATGTCTCAACGCCCGCCTCGCGGGAACGCGGCACGCAGCCAGCGCCTCATGGCGTTCCGCGCCTGGCGAGGATCTCGACGTGGGGAATAACGAAGATGGCCTCACGCGCCTCGGCCCAGCGGCGCCAGGCGGCAGCGATGGCCGCGAGTTCATCGTCATCGGAGAGTCCGTAGGTGCGGGTCTGCCCGGCAAAATCCGATTGCGTCACCCGCTCGGCCCACAATCCTCCCCACCAGGCACAAGACGCGGGATCGGCGAATGTCCACGTCGAGCTCGTGACGGAAACATCGGCGAAACCGGCGGCCCGCGCCCACCGAGGCAACTCTCGCCCGGCGTCGGCCACGGCGCCGTTCCGGGCCGTGAGTTCGTGGTACAGCGCCAGCCACCGGTCGAGCAGCGGATCGGCCGGAGCCCAGATAAAACCGGCGTAGTCGCTGTCGCGGGCGCCGAGCACCCCACCGGGCGCCAGCACGCGCCGCAGCCCGGTCAGGGCGTGCACCGGGTCGGTGAGGTGCTGGAGAACCTGGTGCAGGTGGATAACGTCGAAGCTGTCATCGTCGTAGTCGAGCGCGTATGCGTCGCCGGATTCGAATGTGACATTATCGACACCCTGTCGCCTGCCCAGCTCTTCGGCGCCGCGCAGTACCCCGGGCGCAACATCGATGCCGATCACCCGGCCCGGCGCGACCCGCCGGGCGATGTCCAGGGTGATCGTTCCCGGGCCGCAGCCCACATCGAGGAGTCGCTGGCCGGGTCGGAGCTCCCCGAGCAGATAGGCGGCGGAGTTCCCGGCAGTGCGCCACGTATGGCTGCGCAGTACGGACTCGTGGTGTCCGTGCGAATAGGTATCACTCATCGCCGCACTATACCATCCGCAATGTGCCATCACGGGCTTCCGGTCGGAACCATCGCTCCCGCGCTTCCCTGCGCTCCGCGATGTACCTACCCCCTGTAGGCAAAAACGGCGGCTCCGAAGAGCCGCCGCCCGCTGACTCGAAAGCCAGCAATGTCGCTTCCTCCATGAATCAACGCCACGATGTTAACCTGCTGGTCGATCGCCGGCTATACGGAAAAATACTTATATGGACGGTCGGGGGCAGCGGGACAGACGCGAGGTGCAGACCCTGCAATGTACGTAGCAGGGGCTGCGACACTCGACTCGCGCCCGTGAACGGGAAGAAAGGGAGATATTTTCAATTCGCGGTGCAATTCCAGGGTTGCCGACTATCCCTTCGGTCACGGCTGGCTCGAGCAGGTTCATTCCGACGACAGCGAAAACCTGATTACAGCCTGGCTCAAGGCGGTGCAAACCGGCGAGCAGTTCGAGGCCGAATTCCGCATCCGGCGCGCCGGGACGAGTTCCTGGCCATGCTGGCCCATGAACTGAGAAACCCGCTGACCCCCATCCGCAACGCCGCCCACGTCCTGGGAGAGCCTGGGCTGGACGAACCAGGAATCACGTGGGCCCGGGACATCATCGAGCGGCATGTTTCCCATCTCACCCGTGTGGTGGAAGACCTGGTGGACCTTTCCCTGATTGTGCAGGGCCGGATTGTCCTGAAACGTGAGCGGGTCGAGCTCACCGCCATGATCGACCAGGCTCTGGAATCGTCCCGACCGCTCATGGAGGCCGGATGGCATCGGTGCGAGGTTCGGCTGCCGTCGCAACCGATCTGGCTGGAAGGCGACCCGGTGCGCCTCGCCCAGGTACTGATCAAGCTGCTGGACAATGCCGCGAAATACTCACCCGATGGCGGACATGTCGAGATCGCAGCCGGGATAACGGGGCGGGAAGTGGAGATCCGGGTGCGGGATCATGGCATCGGGATTCCGGCGCAGCTCCTGCCGCGCATTTTCGAACTCTTCCGCCAGGGTGAGCGCAACCTGGATCGAAGCCAGGGAGGCATGGGCATCGGACTGACCATGGTGCAACGTCTGATCGAACTGCACGACGGACGGGTGGAGGTGGAAAGCACCGGCCCGGGTCAGGGCGCGACCTTCATCCTGCACCTTCCCCTGTCCGACCCCCCGGCCGCGCATCCGAATGAAATCCCGGCGCCCCGCCCCGCGGTGCAGGCGGTACGCGTGCTGGTAGTGGACGATGATCCGGCCGTCGCGGACAGTACCGCGCTGCTGCTGGAACTGAAAGGCTACCGTATGCACGTTGCCTATTCCGGTGAGGACGCCATCGAACAGGCGCGCGGCTTCCTGCCGCAGATCGTGTTGCTCGATATCGGCATGCGCGGCATCGACGGATATGAAACAGCTGCGCGCTTGCGAGAATCGCCGGGGGGCCGGGCCATGCACCTGGTGGCGTGACGGGGTACGGTGACGAGCAGACGCAGCGCCGCAGCCGCGATGCCGGTATCTATTACCACCTGGTCAAGCCGGTGAGCCCGGATGAGCTGTGCGCACTGCTGGATACCGTCGCCGCGGGACCCGGCATGAGGTATTGTCAATCCCATCATTGATAACCGGTGGGGATTGTCTCCGAAGGCTCCTCGGGTGAAGGCGCTGGACGCATCCACTCGGACAGCAGGGCGTACGCCACAGCCAGAATCACCGGCCCGAGGAACACCCCGATGAAACCGAAAGCCAGCAGCCCGCCCAGCACACCCATGAATACCAGCAACAGCGGCAGCGAACCGCCACGGCTGATGAGATACGGCTTGATGACATTGTCGATGCTGCTGACCACTACCAGCCCGTAGACCGCAAGGAATATTGCCCAGCCGATTTCCCCCTGGGAATAGAGCCATAACGCCGCCGGCATCCATACCAGCGGTGGGCCCATCGGGATAATGGAAAGAAAGAAGGTCAGCAGGCCGAGCAGCATGGCACCGGGAACACCGGCGATCCAGAATCCGATCAGCGCCAGCACCGATTGCGCCAGCGCCGTGCCGAGAATGCCGTTCACCACCCGCGACACTGTGCCGGCGGTCACCTCGATCAGCTGCTTGGCGCGGTGCCCGGCCAGGCGCTCCATCACCGCCTGCGTGCGCGCGGTGATCGCCGGCCCGTCGCGGTAAAAAAAGAAACAGATAAACACGCTGAAGGTGATCAGAACCACGCCGTGACCGAGCGCCCCGCCGGCCTTGATGGCCCAGCCCTTGAGCGGCAGCTGCAGCAGGTACTGCTTGAGCTGCAGCAGGGCGGCGCCTTCGTCTCCCTGCATCAGCAGCATCCACTTGCCTTTGAGATAGCCGCCGGCGAGGGGAACGGCCTCGAGCCACCCCGGGGGTGGCGGCAGCGGCCGGTTCAGGGTTTCGCGCAGCATCCGCAGCAGTTCCACCGCATTATCCACCAGGCTCACGCCCATGATGGCAAACGGGGTCACGAGGGTCAGTAGCAACAGCGCGGTCATCGCCATGGCCGCGGCCCCGGCACGGTCATGCAAGACGCTCAGCAGCCACCCGTAGACCGGCCAGGAGGCGTGGGCGAGGACGGCGGCCAGGATGAGCGAGATGATGAAGGGGCGCAGCACCAGCACGGTGCCGATGACCAGCAGCGTCAGCAGGGCAATACCTGCCATCATCTCTACACGACGTGTCGTGTACACGTTGCTGCCTCCAGAATGCGGGAATGAGACCGCCGCACGGTCTTGTTGCAGGAGGTTGCGGCCGGCAACCTGGCGAAATCACCGCCAGTCGCGCTGCGCGCCGGCGTTTCCGCGTCGCGACCACCGGCCTCAGATTCCCGGGAAGTATAAGCAGGGAATCGCCTGAAGGTCCATTTCCGTGGCGCGCGGCCATTAACCGGGATGGAAGCGATTAGCACAGGAAAACACAGGCGTATCAGGCGCCGGCTGTCGTGGCCATTGTCGTCTGCGCCGCCTGGCGTATCGGTTCCCGGGTGCTGAAGAACAACGTCATCCGGGCCTTTGCCGACGTCACCTGCGAATATCAGTTTATTCTTGATTATTACTGATCTGCGCCGCGTCCTGTGATTACATCCAGCCGTAACAAGTTGTAATAATCGGCCGCACTTCACGACCAATCACCAGCCACTTGACTGTAAGTGTCCATCGGCGCGGTATTCGTTGCTCTTTCCCGGATCGCTGACACTTTCGGACGCGTGGTTTGACCGAAGATGAGTCTGCCCGGACTTGCGAGCCGGTTTATCTTCGTATGTTACTGACTAATCTCATGGAGATAGCATTTATGATGACACGCAGAAAAATGACCGGTCTGTTGTTGGCTACGACCGCGGCCGCGCTGTTCGGCACCGCGAATATTGCCATGGGCGCCGATACTTCCGCCAATAGCGCGGAGGTGAAGTGCATGGGAATCAACGCCTGCAAAGGTACGTCCGAGTGCAAAACCGCCTCCAACTCCTGCAAAGGACAGAACAGCTGCAAGGGTCAGGGCTGGGTGCACGCAAGCAAGAGCGAGTGCGACGCCAAGGGCGGCAAGGTGGTTGAGATGTAATCAGTGCAGCATAGTCCGGGCGCCTGCGGGCGCCCGGCACTTCGTAGCCTCAAGCACCCCGATCCGCGGTTGCCACCGTGGTGTGAGGTGCTGACCCATTGAGAGTGAATCGCCGCCGCGTGTCACCACATACAACCAGCCATGGGTCCGCTTTTTTCAACATCCAGAGGATCAGGAATACAATGTCGAACGCACCGTGCCTGAACAAACCGCCCCTCCCCTGTCTCGGTTTCGGTCTGGGGCTGCGTACGCAGCATTATCAGGAGATTCTGGCAGATCGACCGGCCGTCGACTGGTTTGAGGCGCTGACAGAGAACTACCTCGTACCGGGCGGCAAGCCGCTGTACTACCTTGAACAGGTGCGCGCGCATTATCCGGTGGTGTTGCACGGCGTATCGCTCTCGATCGGCAGCACCGATGCGCTCGATCAACGGTATCTTGACCGGTTGAAGGCGCTTGCCTCCCGTATCGAACCGGCATGGATCTCCGATCATCTGTGCTGGACGGGACTGGACGGCCGCAATCTCCACGATCTCCTGCCCCTGCCCTACACGGAGGAAGCCGTACGCCACGTCAGCGAGCGCATCCTCAAGGTGCAGGACTTTCTCGGTCGCCGCCTGCTAATCGAGAACGTGTCGAGTTATGTCACCTATGCCGATTCACAGATGAGCGAGTGGGAGTTTCTCAGTGCGGTGGTGGAACGCGCGGACTGCCTGGTGCTGCTCGACGTCAACAACATCTACGTCAGCGCCTTCAATCACGATTTCGACGCACGTGACTATCTAGAGGGCATTCCAGTCGGACGCGTGCAGCAGATGCACCTCGCCGGCCATCGAAACCACGGCGAGTATATCGTCGACACACACGACGAACCCGTCATCGATCCGGTGTGGGAGTTGTACGCCGCGGCGTGTCGGCGTTTTGGATCCGTATCCACCATGATCGAGCGCGACGACAACATCCCGCCGCTGGTGGATCTGCTCGCTGAACTCGACCAGGCGCGCCGGATCGCCGCTGATTCAGACCACGCGAGACTGGCTGCGGGAGATGCCGCATGAGCACCGACGGACTGCGCGCGCTACAGCAACAGTTCCAGTCTTATCTACTGCACCGCGACGAGTACGTGATGCAACGGATCGAAGGCACGCGCCGCGTGGACAACCGCACCCGCCTTGGCATCTATGCCGATGCCTATCGCCTGCGGTTGCTGGAGGCCCTGCGCGTGGACTTTCCGGCGTTGCACACGCTTGCCGGCGACACCGATTTCGAGCACATCGGACGCGCCTACATCGAGGCGTACCCCTCCGAACATTTTTCGATTCGCTATTTTGGCCGTCAGATGAGTGCGTTTCTCGCAAACGATGCACGCTTTCACAACACGCCGGTCTTCGCGGAGATGGCGGCCTTCGAGTGGGCGTTGGGTGTCTCCTTCGATGCCGCCGATAGCCCCAGCGTCTCGATCGACGCGGTTGGCGCGATCCCCGGGGAGTCCTGGCCGGACATGCGATTGCGTCTGCATCCCTCCGTGCAGCGTCTCGATCTGCGCTGGAACGTGCCAGGACTCTGGAACGCGATTCATGAGGAGCAATCCCCGCAAGCACCGGTCGCGGCCGATTACCCGCAGGCGTGGGTGATCTGGCGTCGCGGCCTGCAGAACTATTTTCGCTCGGTGCCGGTCGACGAGGCCTGGGCGCTCGATGCCCTGGGCGAGGGACAGTGCTTCGCCACCCTGTGTGCGGGCCTGTGCGAGTGGATCGAAGAGGGACAGGTTGCCGCGCATGCGGCGCAACTGATACGGCACTGGGTCACGGACGGGCTCATCGCCCGCATCGACCTGGCCTGACCGCGGACCACGCTGAGCGGTATTCTGGCAGAGACCGCAGCACGGGCTGTGCATCTCCCCTTGTTCCTTCAGCCACTTCAGCGCCGGGATTCCCGTTCTCAGCTATCCCATGGCATCGGGCGTATGCCCCTTATTGGCATGAAAAGTCCACACGCCGTCAGGAGTATTTCAGGCGAGTCAGTTGCTGACCGGCATCGATCACCTCGATGACACGCCCCCATTGCCCATGACCGTCCTCCTACCGCTATACTCCCGGCACTATAACGAAAAAGGAAACATCATGAGCACTGACTCCACCGGGGAGACCACTGCCGCGTCGGATCCGGCGCGCTGGCTGCAGGAATACGGTGATTTTCTGTTCCGCTACGCCTTGCGGCGGCTGCGCGATCCCGCGCACGCCGAAGACATGGTGCAGGAAACCCTCCTGGCCGCGCTCGAGGCACGCGCCGGCTACGCCGGTCGCGCCTCCGAGAAGACCTGGCTCACCGGCATCCTCAAACACAAGATCGTCGACCTCATCCGCAAGCAGGTGCGCGAGTCGCCGGCGGAGGATATCGGTGCCTTGTCCGATGCAATTGCGGCGAGTGATGAAGACAAGCTGTTCGATGCGCGCGGCCACTGGATACGCCCGCCGCAGGACTGGAGCAACCCGCACGAGACGCTGGAGAATCGCGAGTTCATGGAAGCCTTCACTTACTGTATGGAGCGTCTGAAACCCCTGCTGGCGCGGATATTTGCCCTCAGGGAACTGATCGGCGAGACCACCGAGGAAATCTGTAATGAACTCGACATTACCGCGACCAACTGTGGCGTGATGCTGTATCGCGCCCGCATGGGCCTTAGACGCTGCCTCGAGATTCGCTGGGCCGGCGGCAACCAGGAGGAACCACGGTGATGCTGTCCTGCAAGGAGGTGACTGCCAGGGTATCGGAGTCGCTGGACCGCAGGCTCTCCCTGCGGGAGCGGATGAAGGTGAAGCTGCACCTGCTGATATGCCGGGCCTGTCAGCGCTTGGTCCGGCAGATGGCGCTGTTGCGCGCCGCTTCCCGGCACTATGCAATGGACGAGGCGGCGCCTGATGCGTCGCGGGAAACACTCTCCCACGAAGCGCGCCAGCGCATTCTGCAAGGACTGCAGGCAGCGGGACACCCTTACCGTGATTATGAGTGAACGGCTTTTGTGGAAACACCGGGTAAACCTGTACTGGTGTTCCCCGAGGCTGCAATTTCAGCCAACTTTTAAGGAGA
>CAVXNM010000049.1:0-67678 GCA_963763115.1 uncultured Gammaproteobacteria bacterium | reverse complement strand
AAATCCCCGTGTCGGCGGTTCGATTCCGTCCCTGGCCACCATTAAATCAACAACTTACCGTTACAAACGTCCTTGTCAGCATTCCTCTGCGTGAGTTTTTTGTGACTGACCTGAACCGAGCAGGGTGATGCGAATCGTTTTGAGCAGGCCTGGATCGCACACCTCCCCGCTTGTGTGCACGGCAAGGTGTGCGGCGCGCTTCCGACTGCAATCGACGGTATCAGAAGGCTAGCTGTGCGCCCCGCCGACATCCGGGCCGGGTTCGACTTTGTCGGCGTTCCGGGGACAGTATACTTGGCAACAGGAATTCGTCAGTCGTTGCACGTCAAGGTTGAACCCGTGGGGCATACATCATGGAATTAAAATTCGATACCGAACAATTCGACAAATGCCAGGCGATACTCATTAACGAGATCGCCCAACAGATCAAGATCAAGCTCCTGGAAGCAGGCATGGAGGGAGAAAAGCTGGAGGAAAATGTCGCAAAAATCACCTTCAGCATAGCCAATATCATCGATGATATGACAGCAATCGAATCTGACGGTTTTGAGGTCAGGCCGTATTTGACTTTCCGCGTAGATGACGATGTGCTGATTCATTGTGGTGAAAACTCCTGCACCAATGAATTTGTCTACAAAACCCTGAATAAACTGTTCGGCTGATACTTCCGGCACAGATAGGTAGACATGCAGATCCGGTCTGCTTTATCACTTCAGATCACATGATCCAGGCCTATTCAAAAAGACTGTTGTCACCTTTCACGGGGCAAGTACAGGTCGTGGAGACGGGTCAGGCACGTGCACTCACTCTCGATGGCAACAACTGGGAGCTGCAATACAGGGTCTCTATCGGAAAGGGTCCGGTTGCCGATCAGCAGCAGACAGTGAAGAAACATAACTATGTGCGTGCGGCAATCATCAGGCCATCGGGGATCGAGCGCATGCCTGTGCCTACCTACCTGGATACAGATGCAGTTGCAGAGCAGGTCCAGGAACTCGCGGCATATCTTGAAGAGGTCAGCGTACCCCTGCCGCCTGCTGACATGCACGAATACTGGTTACTGGATGAGGTGGATAATCAGCCACTGGCATTGATCTTTTCCTGCCTGCATGCGGAGGAGATGCCATTGTTTCCGCATCGCCCGGAATGGACGGCGACACCCGCTGCCATCATGGAAGTGCCCAGGATACCCGAGGAAGAGCAGCATTACGTGCCTCCCGTGAATTATCGACTGGAACATCTGGTGAATGAACGTGCCGGCAGGCATCCCAGGGCAAGGTGGATCAAGCGACGCGAAGGCCTGAGAGAGTTCTTCCCATCATGCCTGGTGCGTGAGGATTGGGAGAGTGAGGAAGACCGCCGCCTTTGTCAGCGATACATCGAGCGCCAGGCACCCCGGCTGCTGATGCTCCATGGGTTGAAACATGAAGACCGGCTGCGGCTGGAAGGCTATGCACGTCAGAACGCACTGGAGGTCGAACGGTTTTCCCCCCTGTATCCAGCGGTCGCTGACGACAAACTGATGTCGGCGATATGCGTCGAAGCGCGACTTCGGCTCGCGGCAGAACGTTCCGGTACTGAATGACACTATACCTGCCCCGGCAGGCAACATCCTTTAGAATTCACGTATTACAATACACCATGAAACCTCATGGAGGCCGGTTGCCATGCCGCAATTCATCTTCGTCTACCTCGGAGGAGAACTTCCTGACAACCCTGAAGAGGGGCAGAAGCATTTCCAGCGCTACCAGCAGTGGCTGGATTCACTGGGTAACGCCGTCATCAGCCCGGCAATTCCTTTCAGGGATACGCACGTCGTGCAACCGGACGGAACCATCTCGCAGGGCAGCACGAGCGCCATGTCGGGCCTCAGTATCATCCGGATGGCTTCACTGGGAGAGGCACTGGCTGCTGCCCGGTCGTGTCCGTTCCTAGAAATAAACGGCACACTTGAAGTCTCCGAGATGATCGAGATGTCCGGACAGCAGGATCATCCAGGCGAGTGAGAAGCCCAACTAGCCCTGCAAGCCCGGCAAAGAATATTCACAGGCCAGGTGATGAGTAGTCCGTCCCCTCTTGTCGATCTCTATAGGGTCGAGACCTCCATTACGATGCTGAAACAGTATCTCGCAGAGGAGGACATCGCACCGCTCATCGTTGTACTGGAGTCGATCGCTGCCGACCCCCGTAACGAAGCGCTGCTCGGTCAGTTGTCGGACGTCTTTGATGGTCTCGGGTTTCTGCAGGGTGCCGTACTGACCTACGCACCCTATATATCGATCGTGCTGGCGGGCGATCTGTTTGATGAGCTGGACTGAAGCGCAGACCTGCTGCAGGTCGGCGCTTCCGCTCATAAAGGCTCCGGAAACTGGCCTGAACCTCGGACAATCAGGTATCATATGGGGCTCAGGAAGTACTCTTGACTGTACAGATTGCCGACTGGATGGCCAGTCTACCGGGAGGGACTGGCGTCGATGATTTTTTCGACCCCGTGTTTTTTACTGCTTAACAGAGGTAGATTATGAGTGATGCACCCAAGACCAGGCCCCAGATACCGGAGGGCAAATCCCGCTTTCTGACCACACGTCAGAAAGCGGCGAATGAAAAGGGTTTCGTAGGCTACGACACCATCTGGGACTCATTTCAGAAAGAGACCAAATACACCACCCCGAAGCGCCCCTGATCCCAGGCGCCGCGCTACCCGGTAAGGGCCGCGCGGCCGCACATTTTAAGGGTTTCCCAGCGCCGTAGCAGCCATCAGATCGGGACCTGGGTAGCACCGTGGAGATCTGGTCCTTCTTCAACCCTGCCGCCGGCCTCTATCTCTTCGTGAGTCGCATCGCGAACTGTCAGTATATCGAGCCTGAATACCACTTCCCGGCCGCAAAGCGGATTGTTGCCATCGATGGTGATGAGGTCACCGGCTATACGCGTCACCAGGAAAGTTTTGGTCTGTCCCTGGCCGTTCTCCATCAGGATGGCCGTGCCTACCTCGCGGTATTCCTCCGGCACGTTATGGATGTTTTCGTTGATGACCAGCGAGTCATCCCTGGGGCCGTAGATCTGGTTGCAGTCGATCGGCACTTCGATCGTATCGCCTGCCTTCCTGCCTTCTAGTTCCCGCATGACCGCGGGAGCAAGCACCTCGTTGACACCGTGTACATAGCCGAGCGGGAACTCCACCTGCGTTAGCACACTATCGCTCTTCACGTCGATGACCTGGTACTTCAGCTCTACGTACTTGCCATCGGTGATGACGTCACTGATTATCTCTGACATACGTGTGACCCGGTTCTAGAAAATGGATGCTGCGAAGATCCGGATTTCTCCCTGCTCGTAGCCGAGCACCATGCGGCCCAGCCATTCACCTTCCTTCTTTGTACTCCTGACCCGGTACAGACAGGTCACATGCTGGCCGCGGCGGATCAGTCCCAGGTAGTCGTAGTCCGGTGACAGATTGCGGGTGAGCTCACTCTTTGCGAACTGCCTGCCCACCTCGACCTCGTTCAGGCCGCGCAACAGGTCGCGCGAGAAATGCTTGATGAACAGTCCATACTTGCCCTCGTTGGAGTATTTGATCAGGTCATCCCACATCGGATGCGCGACTGCGAGAATCTCTTCCTCGCTGTCGTCGATAATGTTCCTGAACCCTTCATTCTGTTCTGCGGCTTCTGTTGTCATGTCCATCTGCCCTGCACTTCACAATATGGGGTTTATCCTGCAAATAAAAAAGACCAACATGTGTTGATCTTTCAGGCCCCTGCCAGGATATCGAGGGATCTCTACACGCTTGTAGAAATCCCTCGTTCACATTCCTGTTGAGCTTGAAGTTACTTGTCATCAACGAGGTGATAACAAGGCGCTTTCTCCATGGTGTACTCACCGGTCTCCGGATCACGACGGGAAACTGTCAGTACGTGCCAGTTATCGTCATCCACCTTCATGTGGTCACCACGGTAGTAGTAACCCGGCCAGCGGGTCTCCTTGCGGAACAGCGTGTGATGGAAGACAGCCTCGGAAGTGAGGTGACGATGCTTGACCTCCCAGGCACGCAGCAGCTCATGGATGTTTTCCGCAGCGATCTTCTCAAGGTCTTCTTCCAGGATCTTCATTTTCTTCAGACCGATGTTAAGCAGCTTGTCGTTTGTCATGTAGCTGACGGTCACACCACCGGCGTACTCGTCCATCAACTTCTGCAGGCGATCCAGCGCCTGACGCGGGTTGATGTAGTTCGGGTTGACGGAGCCCGCGGTGATCTCGTTGCGATAGATCCGGTAATGCTCCATCGGCTTGTAGATCTCCTTCTTGCGACGCTCGATCTGCTCCCGGGAAACAACAATCCCCTCGCCCTTGCCGTCATCGATGTATTTGCAGGCGGCTTTCGCGGCCAGGCGACCTTCGGTAAAGGAGCCGGATGAGAATGCGTGCGGCGTGCCGCCGACGGCATCACCGGCACCGAACAGGCCTTCGACGGTGGTCATACGGTTGTAGCCCCAGAAGTACTCCGGTGGAGACACATCCTCCGGGCCGGAACACCAGGCGCCGCAACCGGTCGCATGCGAACCCATCACATACGGCTCGGAGGTGGTCAGTTCCGGGTTCTCGTACTTCGGATCCACGTCGGTAGCGGCCCACAGTACGGCCTGGCCGACGGTCATACCCAGGAAGTTATGCCAGCCGATCTCTTCGAGATGCGGGTCCTGGAAGGCTTCCATGGTCACCATGTGGATCGGCCCGCGACCGGCGTTGACCTCGGAAATTAACGCATGGTTACGCAGACAGGTCGGAATCGGACGGTGCGTCAGGTGCGATGCTTCTATATCCAGATATCTCTTGCCAACCATTTCCTCCAGTGCGGGGAACCACTTGGACTCGTACTCTTCGCCATAGGCATTCTGGGTGTAGGTCTTGAGATGCAGGAAGTAGGCACCAACAGGGCCGTAACCGTCCTTGAAGCGAGCCAGCACGATGCGGTTCTCCATCTGGGTCATCTTTGCCCCGGCACCGATCAGCAGACCATAGGCCGAACCCGAGGACCACGGTGCATACCACACACGACCGGCACCTTCACCAACCGAGCGCGGTTTGTAGATGTTGGATGCACCGCCGGCACCGACGATGACGGTTTTCGACTTGAAAACGTGGTAGTTACCGGTGCGCACGTTGAAACCGACGGCGCCGGCAACACGGTTTGGTTTGCTTTCATCCATCAGCAGGTGGGTCACGCAGATACGGTTGAATACCTTGTCAGCCGACTTCTTCGCGGCACTCGCCACGAGCGGCTTGTAGGACTCGCCGTGGATCATGATCTGCCAGCGGCCTTCGCGCAGATAGGCGCCGGTTTTCGGATTGCGCATGATCGGCATGCCCCATTCCTCGAACTGGTGTACAGCCGAGTCGACGTGGCGCGCCATGTCGAACAGCAGGTCTTCACGCACCATGCCCATCAGGTCGATACGGGCGTAGCGCACGTGGTCTTCCGGGTTGTTCTCACCGAAACGGGTGCCCATGTAGCAGTTGATCGCGTACAGGCCCTGCGCCACGGCGCCGGAACGGTCGATGTTCGCTTTCTCTGCAATGACAATCTTCTTGTCCTGACCCCAGTAGCGCGCCTCGAAAGCGGCACCGGTACCACCCAGGCCGGCACCTGCGACCAGGATATCGATATTGTCTTCGACGATAGTTTTGTAAGCCATTAGTAACCCTCCACACCTTCTAACATTTTCAGACCATTGGACTCGAGGGTGTGGATGTCACCGTCGTCCATGCGAATGTATTTGGGTTCGTTGAACAGGAGCTGGCTGTCGCGCTGCTGCTGGCTAGGCGCCGGTACGTCACTGAGCTGGGGAATACAGGTACCCCAGGGCTTGGTGGTGATCGGCGCCAGCAGATCCATGTCCTTCTTGCCGTTGCGGAACTTGATGCGCCAGGCGATGACACCTTTCTCCTCATCGCGCTTCACGCGTACCGAATGGCCCAGCGGTGCGAAGTCTGCATAACCACGGCAATCGATCGCCTGATGCGGGCAGGCCTTTACGCAGGAGTAGCACTCCCAGCACATGTTGGGTTCGATGTTGTAGGCACGACGGGTGACCTTGTCGATATGCATAATGTCTGATGGGCAGATATCGACACACTGACCACACCCGTCACAACGAGTCATGTATACAAAAGTTGGCATTATTAATACTCCTTTACTTTTGAAAGCTAATCAGTAGTGACTGGGGGGTTCGGCGTTGATACCGGGTCCCATGTTGGGTGGATTGGTACCCATATATTCCGGTATGTCCGGAAACCTTGCCTGTACGGCGGGGTCCGTCAGGTCGTAATCATCGGGCAGACCCTCTCTCGAACCATCCGCCATGATGCATTTCTTCTGGTACGCCGCAGCAGGTTTGAAGAACATGTGTGCGAACTTGGACCAGAAGACACTGCCGAACAGTACAGTGCTGCACGCGATGAACAGTACGAAGAACAGCATGTTCAGTGAGTCGCCACCCAGGGTAGCCGACCACAGCAGAGCGAAAGTGGGCATGGTGATCAGGCCGACGATGAAGATGTCGCCGCGCCCGTTGAAGTTGTACCACTTGACACCTTCGGCTGCGACATCGACACGGATGAAAAACCAGAACCAGTAACCGCCGAAACACAGCATAAGAGCACCCAGGTGCCAGAAAACGGGCCAGATACCCGCAGCGGCTTCCGTTGGGTAACCGAAAATCAGAACCGCGGTGCTGACAACAAAAATGACGAAACCGTACATGGTGAACAGGTGTGATATACGGCGGCCGGTCCTTTTAAATTCCGAAGAGGTGAGTACTTCGTTAACGACAGTCTGCACCGCAAACGATGCTTTTTCGCCACCGCTCAGGGTGCGCTTCGCATTTTTCTGTGCTCTTTTTGCATTTTCGAAAAAGTACTGGGCACTCTGTTTATGCATCATGTCCAAAATAGTTCCGACAATCACCAGCAGGACCATGAGGATGACGTAGCCCTGCATAATGGCTGGGGAAATGAACGTTAAAAGTTCGTAGAAGGGGTTGGTGCTGAACATGTAAACATCTCCTCGACTGTTCTCAAGCTAACCAGTAAGCTCAAACTGACCAGTAAGTCAGAATCATTATCAACGTGATAGTATGAACTGTAGCTATGCGGTAATGCTAATTTAGTGGTTTTTATGTGGCATATATGAAATTTATAGTTTGGGCTTGAGCCACACGAGCGCATGGCTGCGATGGGTGCTGGTCCCATACCCAGGATATGCTTCTCAAGGTATTGCCTGATGGCTGATTTCGCGGCTGCTGTTACATTCCTCTGCTTTCGTGACAAACGCTTGACGGGGTCCTCTTTGTTAATGAAAATTATTCTCATTACAAAATAGGCCGGGCGGAACATCGTGGAAATGTTCACCGGTTATGTACTGCGATCTGGCGACTATATGGAGGGTGTTCGAAGCTGACCTCGCCGATGATCAGGCAGCTATTCCTCGCGAGAACGCCACGAGGACTTTCGTTGCATCGGTTGAATGTAGGCCGGGACTCACGAGCGTGAAAAGCGCGAAGGTTGAAGACCCGGGTTGAGCAGCTGCGCGACCTGTCTGGCTCGCGCGGCTGCTCGGTTCATGGCCGTTTCGGAGTGGTATACTGCGCTTCTTTCTGAAACGATTCCCAGATCGTTTCATACCCAACGTAACCCTTTTCATTAGGCGCCATTTGACGGGTTTTCAGGAAACGCGTATTGCCCTCAGGAACCGGGGGGCGGGTTGTCGGTTGTTCGCTCATAAATCACCTTATCTCTAACTTAAAAAAGGAGGAATCAAATACCCTACGTCAGCCCTTCTCGTTTTGACTGACACGCCGAACGTCCAGGCAGTTCGGCCACGTAACACAGGGCGAAATCGATCCTTCTCTACTCGTATCTTCGCTTAATCTCCGCTTATTACACGATACTCAATGTTTTTTTTAGATGGTGTCAACCTGATTCATGCCAGTTTCAACCATCAGATTCCACACGCAGGATTAGCTGATCAAGGCTCAGCATACAACCGGTTGACATCCGTTTTACTGATCACGAGTGCCATCAATTCACCAACTGCTGATGTACAATACCTCTTTTCCTTGGGAATCTCGAACAGGATCACCTTCGAGCGCGTTCCTCACCGGCATTAATATACCCTTTCAAGTTACCGATACCGCACCGTCGAGACCGATGGGCACTTGCCCTCGGGCGAGGGACTGGGCGAGGCCATTGATCGCACCGATGCCGAGACCGGCGGCTATGCCGCCTACTACATGATCAACTGCGCGCATCCGACGCACTTCCTCCACGTCCTCGACGCCAGTGGCAACTGGCGGGAGCGCATCCGTGGCCTGCGCGCCAATGCTTCGTGCCGCAGCCATGCTGAGCTCGATGACAGTACCGAGCTGGATGCGGGTAACCCCAGTGAACTAGGCGATCAGTATCTCGACTTGCAGCGGTTATTGCCACGATTGACAGTGCTCGGCGGTTGCTGTGGAACGGATCACCGGCATATCGACGCCATCTTCGCAGCCTGCGCTGATATGTCGCCGTCTGTGCATCGGTTAACCGGATCTTAGTGAACACGCACGCATGGATCGAACCGGTTTTCCATCTAGGCGGGATACCCATTCATATGGGGTTTGAGCTGAGGAAGGCCCGGGTGCAGGAAGAGGCTCGGCTGTCCACCTCACTGTTTGAGGTCATTGAATATCACACAGACACTGGAGAGGCACCGGCAAGTTTGCTTAGACGTTTGTCGAAGGTGTAGACATCCAGGTTCCTGGCACGACAATTGGAGAGAATCACACAGTCTGAATAATCGACGTTGGAGGACCGGAAAAGCCCCAGTGCGCGATGGCTGAGATTTTCGTCCTCCAATACGAAAGCTTGATTGACTTCGAGGTGTTCCAAAGCCTGGATTACGGTCTCCCTGGATAGCCCGTAACCGCTCTCGAGAACCCAGACTGTCTCCACCTGCACAATGAGCGGCACGAAAACCTGCTGCGACTGGATGGCCAGGGTGCGGGCTGCATCGACTTGGGTCGGCTGGTCCGGATCATCCGCCAGAATCCGCACCAGCAGGTTGGTGTCGACAGCGATCATGACTGGGCTCGGTGCTTAATGATCTGTTCCATGTCCTCGAGGCTGACGGAGGTTTCTGTCTTGCAGATGCCGAAGGCGGCTTCAATGCGCCTTTCCTTGCGCACTAGACGGACTTCGTCTCCGTCGACGATAAACCCGACGTGATCGCCCGGATGCAATCCAAGACGCCTGCGCACCTCGGCAGGAATCGTGACCTGGCCTTTGCTGGTAAGGGTGGAGTTCCGCATGTATTACCTATTTAGACTATATACTACACGCTGTATATTGTATTACATATTCAGTGATATTCCACCCCGTGTAATTCAAATTCTCATATCGTGGAACAGTTTCTTGAAAGCGCATACGTAATGTGAGTTTTATTAAGCGGTGTTCTGTAGCAGGCAACGGGACAAGCCTTGAAGCGACGGCGTGACCATATCGTGACCGAATCCTGTCGTCTCGTGTCCGCTCCTGTCCACTTGTGGCAACTTAGCGCGGGGCCGGTGTGCGTAAGTTGTTGAAAACACAGCGACCAGAAAACGCCACTCGGGTCTGAAAATCCCCGTGTCGGCGGTTCGATTCCGTCCCTGGCCACCATTAAAACAATAAGTTATCGAATTCATGCTGTTCTATCGCCTCGTAATGGAAGCATAATGGAAGCGGCAAAGACGCATCTTTCGTTTAATTCCTGTAGCTCGATTTGATCGAATTGGCAAGGAACAGCGTGGGTAGGGATTAAAACTGATGATGTTAACCACCGTAAATCAACGGCTTATTTCGGGAGCGGATTAGAAACAATTGCTTTCGTTTTGTTAATCGATTGCTTGATGGTTCCCGCCCGATTTCAATTCGAAGAGAAAACGATTCAATTAAAATGTCCTGCGCGAATAGATTGATGTCTATTCGTTTTGGGCTGAACTTAATCCCTTAGTCCCAGGTTCGAGTCCTGGCGGGTCCACCATATACAACAATAAGTTAGAGTTTTCTCCCTTTATCAGCATTTCTGATGTAGGCACTATGTAGGCACGCTGCGCGGCCCGAATCTTTCTGAAGAATCTGTGAGGGGATAGCCGACGAGGTTTGTAAACGGACCTTCATTCTCGGCTAACTTTAGCTTTCGCTAAAGGTCCGTAACGTGCCCCAAACGAGACATCTCTGGCTTGCTCGAGCATGTCTTAAACGTACTGTAAGCAGACATTCCCAGACCTGCCTCTGGTTGGCATGATTCGACGCGTTGTAGACCTACAATCAGAATATCGGAACGTCGGGAATGCAGCGTAAAGCCGTCAACCTGAGAGTACGCTTCACCGACACTGCTAGCCCGTCTTTCGCAACTCAGCCTATTGAAAGACGATAACCCATTGAATCGATTTAAAGCGACTCCTCTAGGTCTTCACTACAGGCGGGGTGTCAGGTCATCAACTTCTGCGCTGAACTGATCCGCGGTGGGGGCTGTCCGGGCAGCGTCAGCTTGAGCTGATCGAGCAACAATTGCAGATCTTTCTCCGGCAGCGTGTAGCGCGGTAAGACCAAGTCGCGGCCATCCGTGGTGGGCAGCTGCACATCGACCATTTGCACGGCGGAAAATTTCTCCAGCACCGCCCGTGGGGTCAATCCCGGCGCCAGCGTGCGGGTGCGTTGCTTGAGCGTAACCTGCAGGCAGTAGGCGACGAAGGCGACAAAGATATGGGCCTCGATGCGTTCATCGATTTGATGGTAGATCGGTCGGATAGCCAGATCGCTTTTCAGTTCCTTGAAGGACTGCTCGATTTCCGTGAGCTGGATGTAGTACTCCCACAGCGTCGCTGGATCACTTTGCGTGAGGTTGGAGCGCAGCAGGTAGCGTCCCTCACGGCGGCGGGTCTGGCGCAGTCTGTCCTTGCGCAGGCAGAACCTAAAGCCATGGGTCTTTAGCTCGGCATCGTTCTGGGGCAATTGGATGGCCACCAGGGCATAGGCCTTGCCGGCCTCTTTCTTGGCCGCGCCCAATTTGATCAGCAGTTGATCGCGGGTCAGCTTCTGGCATTGCAGTTCATGGAGTCGTTTCCAGAGCCGCTTGAGTTTGCGCTGCCGCATGGCGCGCTCTTTATGCATGCGTCCGGTACTTTTTGCCAGGATGTAGAGCTCCTCGGACTGCGCGAGCAGCTTGACCTCTACCGACTCCCGCGCCTTCTCCCAGGGTTTGCCGAGAAAGGCTTTTTCCAAAGCACTCAGGCGACCCCGGGGCGTGCCCACCAGATAGTAAACCGGCGTCTCGCTCTGGCGCATCTGTGCCAGCGCCTCCTCGGTCGGGATGCCGCGGTCCATGACCCAGACCCGTTCGCTCTTGCCATACTGCTCTTCGATGTGTTTGAGGAAATCCGTCAGTGTGGTCTTGTCACTGGTGTTGCCCGGCATGACCTCATAGGTCAACGGAAAACCCTCCGGTGTGACAATCAGTGCAATGACGACCTGCACACAGTCGGGGCGCTTATCGCGGCTGTACCCGTAGCACCGTTTGCCCTCATCCGGGGGCTCGGATTCAAAATAGGTACTGGTCAGGTCATAGAGCAGGATATCAAAGCGCGGATTGAACAGCGTCTGCCACTGCCCTTTCAGATAGGAAAAGAATTCGCGCTTGTGTGGCAATAACCGATCCAGACAACGGTAGAGCTTGTCCTTTTGCACCAGCGCAAAATCCTCGCCCAGCAAATCGGCCATGGCACTTTCCTCGAACCACTGCCGATGCAGACGCCATTCACTGCCAGGATCGATCAGGCGGTAGGCAACCAGCGTCTTGAACACCGCCAACCAGCGCGTCCCCTGGCGGCTGCTACGCAGGCGCTGTGACCAGAAATCATCCAGCCCCAACTGATCCCACAGTTCACAGGCAAGCCAACACGCACCCCACTGGCGCGGACGCTTGAGCTGCAGCTCACTGAGCTTGACCTGTACCACATCACAGTCAAGCTCGGGGGCTTGGCGATCTTCCGGAAAGATCGCCACCTGCCGGGGTTTGCGCTGGCCCTCTTGCACTACCTCGATCGTCTTGCACCAGGCCACCTGCTGCTGATCATTGATCTCGCCGAGATAGAGTACCTGACGTTGTACCACACGATTACCACCACAGCGCCGGTTCTCCACAATACTCCAGTAGCGGTGTTCCTTGCCGTCCTTGAAGCGCTTCGTAGCACGCAGAAACATGCGCACAGTTTGACAAACTACCAAGCGGTATCAATAGGCTAGGTCTTCACTACAGACACATCGCCGCGTCCACATCCTGACAGATCAGTGTCTTGCGAGGTCCACAGCAGAAAAAATCAGCGCTCCTTGGGTCGAGTTGCGAAAGACGGGCTAATTTGGAAAATATTCGCTAAATTCGGGGTCCTTGCGGAAGTTATACAGACTGCTTTTCCCGTAACCTTTTTTGAATTCTGGATTAAGTATTACGTCTTCATTGGCTTCTTCCAGAGCAAGCTCTGGGTCCCACCTCTCATTTATGTAGTGAATGAATCGTGTCAGCAAATAGGTCTTTTTCTGTCTTCGACGGATCTCGGCCTTTACACGCCCTAACTGCGTTGGAACATATTTTTTTGATACATCTTGATGTGCGGCACGGAATGCCTTGCTGTCGCGCTCTTCGGCATCAAGAAGGTATTCCAGTGTTTTTATGCGATCATCTTTGATTTCTATCTGCTGTTTGAGCGCTTCTATATCCGCCAGCAGTTCGGCCTTCGTCTTGCTGCTCATGCCGAACCACCACGGATTGAAATAACCTTGCCGATTTGCTTTCCAGTGACCAGTTCATCAAGCCATGCACACCATGATTCCATCGCCCGGCGCTTCTCTTCGAGGTAATCCCAGCGGTCATAATGAACAGACCCAACATCCCGCAGGGCATGGCCCTGAATGCGATTGCGCAGCTCTAAGGAAATGCCGATGGAACCGGCCAGCGTCTTCCAGGTGCGGCGGATATCTTTCGGCACGAAGGGCGGGAACGGTTTGCGCGTACTCTGCTCTCCGGGCCTGCAGAAGCGGTGCACCGCCTGACTCAGAGAATCGGCTCCCCGTGGCTTCAATCCATCCTTGTGCGGGAACAGGTAACGGCTATCGCCTGTGTACTGGCGCAACTCATCCAGCAGCTTGATATGAAAATCCGTCAAGGGAACAATGTGCGGCTCGCTCACCTTGCCGCGCGTCTTGCGCCGGGCGCCGGGGATGGTCCACAGCTTTTCCTCTTCGTCAAATTCCGACCATTCGGCGTGTAAGACTTCCTCGACGCGCTGGCCTGTTGCCAGTAACAGCTTGAGTGCAACCGCCAGGTCGGCGGACAATGCCTCGACGCCGATACTGGTCCACAGCGCTTTAACCTCGTCTTTGCTTAAGGAACCTGTCGCCGGGCTTCTCGACGGTGGCCTTTCGTAGTCAACGTCACTGGATTATGAGTCAGGCCAAAGTCCGGGACTTTCTTTCTCCAACGGGGAAGACTGGAGCAATTCAGCCCGAAAGCGAAGCAGGCATGCAGATAGGTGCGCAACCGGTTGGCCTGTACCGGGGCACGGTCGGACACTGTGGCGATAATGTCGGCAATATGGTCTTTCGTGATGTCGGCAGCCTTGAGCGGTCTCAGGCGTTCACAGTCATAGGCGAATGCGCCTCTGATCTGTTCAGCCGATCGCTTGCCGTCCATTGAAAGGTCCGAAACGTAAAGGTCAAATAATTGGCCCACAGTCCCGGTCTGTGCTTCCTCTTTGCGCTTCCTCTCAGCCGCTGCCTTTCTCTTGTCTTCCTCCAGTGGGTCGATTCCCTTCGTGACTTTCTCTCGCAGCTTCAGCGCATCGCCGCGGGCTTCCTCCAGGGATGTGATAGGCTTGTCCTCCCTCGCGGCGCCTGCGGACTTGTAGACGCCTAACGAGTAGAATCTGCGCTCCCCCTTTTTCTCCGGGCTGGAATACTGGAACGCAAACGACTTTGCACCGGCGGGGCTGATGGTGATGTGGAATCCGGGGACCTGACTGTCTCGCAGTCGGTAGACGTGACTGGAAGGTTTTGCGGCCTCAATGGCCTTGATGGTAAGTTGCTTTGTAGCCATGGTCTGACACCTCGCTTGTCAGGTTGTGGTCAGGGTCCTGTCGAGGTTACCGCCTCGCTGGACCCGCTTTCGTTGTCACAGATATTGTCACAGGTAGCACCGGGAAGTGATGACAGCCTGTGACAACGCCTGATAAGAGTATCGGATAGATTTACTTAAGAATCAAGATAGTTATGTAGTGCGACGAAGCGTCTTGATAACGGCTGAAAAGGGTTTTTACCTGCCTCCTAAGCGCTAGGTCGGAGGTTCGATTCCTCTCCGGGACGCCATATTATCGAGCTTTTAACACGCACAGACCCTAGTCTTCGATACATCCATAGTCATTTTGGGGTGGGCGCCGCTACCTGCAACCGACGTCTGCACCAATCAGCTGTTCCAGTGCGGCACTATACCTTGCTGGCATGGTCAAAGAATGTTTCAGTTGATATCGTTCTCGCTTGACAGGTCATTTTTCCATTCTGTTCATAATTGCCGTTATGCTGAATCGTTCATACCGAATTAAAATTACTCTTTTATTCTGTGTACTGATCGCCGGTATATCAGGTTGCGGGATCCTCGGTGATTCCCGTGAGCAGTCGACTGACATCGCTGCATCACCGCATCCGGTCAAGGTCTTCTTCGCGACCGACCGCGCACCGGAAGCGGGGGATGGCGCCTATTACGGTGTCAATCGCGGTGATATGAGCTACGGTATCACCGAGGTCGGCATACCCCCGGGCCATGTTATGGGCCGACAGGAGGAGCCGTCCCTGCTCAAGCTCGAATCCACAGCCGATGAATACAAACACATCAAGGTGCGTAATGTCATCACACTGACGCGGGATGACTTTCTCCAGCGCCTGTCCGAGGCGGTAGCCGAGTCACCAGGTGGCAAAATCAGCATATTCGTGCCTGGCTATAACACCGAGTTTCTCGAGACAAGTCGAGTCGTGGCGCAGTTTGCCAATGATCTGAAATTTACAGGTCCGGTCCTTATATTCAGCTGGCCATCGCAAGGCAGCCTAACAGGTTACACCGTGGACGAGACCAACGCGGAATGGGCGCAGGCCGATTTTGTCCAGCTGCTTACGACGCTGCTCGAAACCATCCAGGCACAGAACATCTACCTAGTAGGTCACAGCATGGGCAACAGAATCATCGGCCGGGCCATGACAGCGCTTGCAAGCGACCGTCCGGATGGGGATCTCATCGTGTTCCGGGAGATCGTCATGATCGCTCCCGACATCGATGCCGATGTCTTCCGTCTGGATATGGCCCCGCGTCTCGCACGCACCGGTATTCACGTAACGGTCTATGCCTCGTCGAACGATCGCGCCCTGATGGCTTCCAAGGCCTTTCACGGGTATCCGCGTGCGGGGGAAACCGGAGAAGGTCTGGTGGTGGTGAACGGAGTCGAGACAGTGGACGCGAGCGATGTCTCCGGTGGTCTGCTGGGGCATTCCTATTTCGCCGAGGACCGGCGTATCATGGAGGATATTTTTGCGCTGCTGCAGACCGGACAGCGCGCCGACGATCGTTTCGGCCTCAAGTCCCTGGAATCCAAGGGGATGCGCTACTGGACCTTCCGGAAATAAACCCGGGTCATTGTCGAAGCACCAGCCAGACAACCCAAATCTATCAAAGTGTATGCCGCCATTCCACCTGGCCATCAAGGTAAATGATATCGCGACGGCGCGTGATTTCTACACGGGGTTGCTGGGCTGCCCGGAGGGACGCAGTTCCAGCACCTGGGTGGATTTCAATTTTTATGGACATCAACTGGTCTGCCATCTTGCTCCTCCGGGCCAGATTCGGAGTTGCGCCGGGACACACAGCAATCCGGTTGACGGGCATGCAGTCCCGGTACCGCATTTTGGCGTCGTGCTGGAGATGGGTCAATGGAATGCGCTCGTCGGGACACTCAGGGGAAAAGGTGCGCATTTCGTCATCGAACCCTATACGAGATTCCTGGGTCTCCCTGGCGAACAGGCCACGATGATATTGCTGGACCCAAGCGAGAATGCACTGGAATTCAAGGCGTTCAGAGACATTGATATCCAGTTGTTCAAGACATGATGCGACAGGGGCAAGACCCGCCAGACCGCTCGTGACCAATCCAGGGAGATTGGGCTTGCGTGACGTCGAGAAATATTTCCGTCATCTGCTTGACCTTCATTGAATGTGTAGTATCTTGATAACTGGAAGCCTCTTTCTGGATGTGAACCACATCTGAAATTCGCCCTTAATAAAACCGGGCAATTTATCTACAGATGTCGTACTCCAGACAGAGGTTTTCTTTTTTCCCACCAATCGCTTATCCATGAAAGCCGAACTTGATTGGCGGTTTCATTCCTGGTTCCTTCCCGCCTGCCACGGCAAGCAACCCTGACGTATTGCCGCATATTCCACCCGCATGACGATTTGGGTCACAGAATACGTCTGTAACGGGGATTGAATACTTCCTGTCGTCCACTGGCATCCGGCGCCGAAACTGCAAAAATAAAGCTCACCCGATCAACCCTGTCCCGTGATTATTTCATGTAAAAGGTTGACAGCCCGAAATGCCGTGCCCAATATCTGCGACTTTGAAGACCATCACGTCTTGATGCGAAAAACGCCGCTACTCGCCCACGCCTGCAGCCATGGAAACTTTAATGCAAACACCGATTACCGTTCTGCTTGCCGCCATACTCTGCTCCGTTATAAATTCCGCCCGGGCCGACGACAAGGTTGTACACGTCTACAACTGGTCAGACTATATTGCGCCGGATACCCTGGAAAATTTTCAGGCAGCCACCGGCATCAAGGTAACCTACGACGTCTATGACTCCAACGAAGTCATGGAGGCGAAGCTGCTCGCCGGCGGCAGCGGCTATGACGTGGTTTTCCCCACCGCACAACCTTTCGCGGAGCGCCAGATCAAGGCCGGCCTGTACCAGAAACTGGACAAATCGAAGCTTGGAAACTACGGGAATCTCGACCCGGCCATCCTGAAACCGCTACAGACACCGGACGCGGACAACGCGCACGTGGTTCCTTACATGTGGGGGACCAGCGGCATAGGCTACAACGTCGACAAGGTCAAGGCCATCCTCGGGGATAATGTGCCAACCGACACCTGGGCGCTGCTCTTCGACCCGGCCATTGCTTCAAAGCTCGCCGGCTGCGGCATCAGCGTGATGGACGATGAAATGGAGGGCATGAGCGCGGCCCTGATGTACCTGGGCAAGGATCCGAACAGCACCGATCCCAAGGACTTCGAAGCGGCCGTGGAACTGTTCAAGAAGGTGCGGCCCTATATCAAGTACTTTCACTCGTCCCAGTACATCAATGACCTGGCCAATGGCGACCTCTGCGTGGCCCATGGCTACTCGGGCGACGTGCTGCAGGCCCGGGACCGCGCGGATGAGGCCGGCAACAACGTCCACGTTGCCTACACGGTGCCGAAGCAGGGTGCCATTCTCTGGATCGATGTCATGGCCATCCCCACGGACGCGCCCCATACGGACAACGCCTATACCTTCATCAACTACCTTCTGAAACCCGATGTGATCGCGGCAATCAGCAATGAAGTGGCCTACGCCAACGCCAACAAGGCGGCAACCGGTCTTCTCGACGAGTCGGTGCGCGATGATCCGGGCATCTATCCCCCGGAAGACGTAAAACAGCGGCTGGTCACCATCGGGACGCTGCCGGACAAGGTGCAGCGCCTGAAAGTGCGGGCCTGGACCCGCATCAAGAGCGGGCAGTAACACTCCCGCCGCTGGCGTAAAGACTGGCCTGTCCCTGATCCGATACCGGACCAGGGACAGGCGTCATCTCTGGAGACTGTGAAGACACCGAGGATGACCCAGCCCAAAACCGTAAAAGCGCTCCAGGAACCCTGGCGCGATCCCGCGGCCAAACCCTTCGTACACATCGACAATGTCACCAGGGTTTTCGACACTACCTATGCCGTCGACGGGATAACGCTGGATATCTACCAGGGTGAATTCTTCTGTCTGCTCGGCGGCTCCGGCTGCGGCAAGAGCACACTGCTGCGCATGCTCGCGGGTCTGGAGCAACCAACCTCGGGACGCATCCTTATCGACGGCGCGGACATGACCCGGGTACCGCCCTACGCGCGACCAGTTAACATGATGTTCCAGTCCTATGCACTGTTTCCACACATGACCGTGGAGCAGAATGTCGCGTTTGGACTGAAACAGCAGAAGCTCGGCAAGGACGAGATCCGCGATCGCGTGGCAGGCCTGCTGGAACTGGTGCGCATGATGCCCTTCGCGCGCCGCAAGCCGGAGCAGCTCTCCGGCGGGCAGCGCCAGCGGGTTGCGCTAATCCGTTCCCTGGCAAGACAACCCAAACTCCTGCTCCTCGACGAACCCCTGGCGGCGCTGGACAAGAAACTGCGCGAACATACCCAGTTCGAACTGGTCAACATTCAGGAACGCGTGGGCACCACCTTCATCATGGTGACCCACGACCAGGAGGAAGCAATGACCGTTTCGACCCGCATAGCGATCATGGAAGCCGGCCGTATCGAGCAGGTGGGCACACCGACCAGCGTCTATGAATACCCGGCCAGCCGCCATGTCGCAGAATTCATCGGTGCGGTGAACAGCATCGAGGGACGGGTGGTGGAACAGGAAGGCGAACGGCTGCTGATTCGTTCCGAGAGCCTCGGCTGCGACCTGGTCATGGCGCACAAGCAACCCCTGCCGGAAGGGACGCCGGTCACGGTGGCCGTGCGTCCCGAGAAACTGGTCGCCTCCGAGCAGGCGCCCGCCGCAGATTGCAATGTCGTCAAGGGGATCATCACCGACGTCGCCTACCTCGGCGATGTTTCGATTTATCTGGTACGATTGCCGACCGGCCAGCAGATGCGGGTACAACTCACCAATATCGCTCGGCTCACGGAAAACCCGCTCACCTGGGATCAAGAGGTATACCTTTCCTGGATGCCGGACAGCGGCGTGGTGTTCGCGTCGTGAACACTTGGGCAGCCATCAACGGCTACACCCGCAGCGCAGGCGGGCGGTTCGGCGATCTCCTCACCGGACACAACGGGCGGTGTCTGGTTATCGCGCTGCCATACCTGTGGCTGCTCGTCTTCTTTATCCTGCCGTTCGTGATCGTGCTCAAGATCAGCCTGGCGGAAGTCCTGCTCGCTCGACCTCCCTATTCGCCCCTGTGGCAATTCCTCGAAGACAGTACGCTGCAAATCCAGCTGCATCTGGAGAATTACCGGCGACTGTGGGAGGATCCGCTGTATTTGATCTCCTACCTGAAGTCGCTCAAAATCGCCGGCATCTCGACCCTGGTGTGCCTGCTGCTCGGCTATCCCATGGCCTACGCCATCGCGCGCACCCGCGACACGCTGCGCAACCTCCTGCTGATGCTGGTCATCCTGCCCTTCTGGACCAGCTTCCTCATCCGTGTGTATGCCTGGATCGGCATTCTCAAGAGTAATGGCCTGCTCAATAACCTGCTGCTCAACATCGGTGTCATCGATCATCCCCTGACACTGCTGCATACGGACTTTGCCGTGTATCTGGGCATCGTCTATTCGTATCTGCCGTTCATGGTGCTTCCCCTGTACGCCACGCTCTCACGCATGGACATGGCGCTGCTGGAGGCGGCGGCCGACCTCGGCTGCAGGCCGTGGAGGGCCTTTATGAGAGTCACCTTGCCGCTCTCCCTGCCCGGTATCATCGCCGGTTGCATGCTGGTGTTCATTCCGGCAGTGGGTGAATTCGTGATCCCGGATCTCCTTGGCGGACCGGATTCACTCATGATCGGCAAGGTGCTGTGGACCGAGTTTTTTTCCAACCGCGACTGGCCCGCCGCGTCCGCCGTGGCGGTGGTTATGCTGATGCTGCTGGTGGTGCCCCTGGCTCTGTTCCAGCGCTCCCAGGAAAAGAATGAGAGTGCGGTACGGACGTGAAACGTCAACGACCCTATCTGCTGTTCACCCTGCTGGCGTTTGGCTATGCGTTTCTCTATGTCCCGATCATTTCCCTGATCGTATACTCGTTCAACACCTCCCGACTGGTCACGGTGTGGGGCGGTTTCTCCACCCGATGGTATAGCGAACTGCTGCACAACGACCAGATACTCTCCGCCGCCTGGCTCAGTCTGCGCATCGCCACCATGAATGCGACCCTGTCGGTCTTGCTGGGAACCCTCGCCGCGATC
This sequence comes from uncultured Gammaproteobacteria bacterium, assembly GCA_963763115.1. Lineage (GTDB taxonomy): Bacteria > Pseudomonadota > Gammaproteobacteria > UBA9214 > UBA9214 > CAVQCA01. The sequence goes on along the minus strand of CAVXNM010000049.1, from coordinate 47,334 downwards.
ACCCTCGTGCGTTTTGGCAAGTTCCGCGGACGAACGCTTTTTTCCACCATGGTCAGTGCTCCACTGGTGATGCCCGACGTCATCCTGGGTCTCGCCTCCCTGCTGCTGTTCGTGACCATGGAGCATATGATCGGCTGGCCAGCCGGGCGCGGCATCACCACCATCACACTCGCCCATATCACCTTTAGCGCGGCCTTCGTCACCGTCGTGGTGCAGTCTCGTCTCACGCAATTCGACATCTCACTGGAGGAGGCGGCCATGGATCTGGGCGCGCGGCCATGGAAGGTCTTCCTGCTGATTACCCTCCCGATCATCGCCCCGTCCCTGTTGGCAGGCTGGTTACTGGCCTTCACCCTGTCGCTGGATGACCTGGTCATCGCCAGTTTCGTGGCAGGTCCCGGCGCCACCACCCTGCCCATGGTGGTCTATTCCAGCGTACGCCTCGGCGTCAGCCCGCAAATCAATGCCCTGGCGACACTGATCGTCGCCATTGTCACCCTCTGCATCCTGCTCGCCGGATGGTTGACGCACCGAAAGGAGATGCAATACCGTCACGCGCCGGCGATCGACCCGACCTAGAAACCAATCAACTCGCGATGTAAGTTTCCTTTGCTGGCTTCTGTAAGAAACTCCCTCGAGTTAATGATCTCCGGGTCATATTCAATTAACATCAAATGCGGCCTTTAATCATGGCATTACGCGGCAATAACCCCATCCTTGCCAAGTAACCGGTCACGAAAGTTCTCGCTTTGATCGTGTGTCGTCTCCTCGTCTATGTGGAGAGTCACCTCTGCCCATTTGGTCCCCATGACATAACCTCTTTCGTCGTGTTTGCTTGCCTTCAACTATAAAAATTGTCACCAAACCGGTGGCATGCAATGATTTCCGTCATGCAGAATCCGGACTGCCGCCAGCGGTTCGCCGCGGTTGGCCGTGCCGGTTACAAGTAGCCGGACAGCGGCAATTTCTGAATCAAATCCCGTCAAACCACAGGATTCCAGCATTGAACTACCACCAGGCCAATTGCCGTAACGAAAACCGGCATTGGCGATTCTGGCGAGCTTTATAAGTAATTCCCCTTATTGTCTACACCCTGCAACTCCACTATCTTGAAGTTAACTGCCCGGTTAATCAGGGTCGACTAGCCGGCCACCCCGCCAGGCCAGGTTGAAACCAGGATTTGATCAATAAATACGCACGGTTATCCCTGGCGGTCACAGTTTCAGGAAGGCGATGAATATATGGCTCGCGGCATTCACGAACCCGATGCGCCGGTTATGTACCTAGGATTCTGACGGGAATCTGTCGCTGACAGCCATTCAAGGAACCTCGTCGGTCGGAACGATGGAAATTATCGCAAGACAAAAGGGGGATCGCCGCTGGGATCTACCCCATGAGTTCCCCTTCGTAGACAGTCAGGGTGTCCTGGTAATGTGCGACCGCAGAAGGGTGACTGACAGACGCAAAATCCTCGGTGATCTCGACTACCTGATAGCCATCCTCTCCAGGATATCGAAAGGGCAAACCGACTGATCAATCACCCGAGACTGTCGAGCAGACGGCAATAAGTATTTTTGAGTAATACCTGAAAATTCATTTTGCGAATCTCTCTTTTCCATAACCAATCGCCCCCATGCCCATGTATGAAAGAAGACGATCCAATGACAGGCGCAAATGGATCCTTGAACAGGAAAAGTCATTTCCCTACAACCGGCGCAAACAACCGCGGACAGGAGTTTGAACAACATTATCGTCCGATGGATCCCATGAAATTATCAAATGACAACGAAGAAACAGGGTATCGGTTCCGAATAGCCCCTACTTCCATATCAGGCCGGAAGTAACCCGGGCAGGACGAGTTTCCGAGCGCGTTCGCCAGCACATTTATTCGTAATGTACTGAATATTTTAATCCCGCGACAGAATACCGGACGGGGAGTATCGGGAAAGGAAGAGCAGTTGCACCCCCGGCTTCCCGTGCCTATGATGAAACCGCTGCAATAAGTAGATTTACGAGCCTGGTCACGACGGGCAAGCAGCCTTGCTCCAGGAAAAACCGCATCACCTGCCAATGGCCGCTTGCATCGGTGTTTAATACCGTTAATGCCAGCGAGTGTGATCACTGTTAATGCCCGGGCACCCACACTTCACCACGACCGGAGTGCGGGTCCGTGGCGAATGCGATCAATCGAGAAAGACGAACACCGGTGCAATTTTTCACGACAATAATTCCGATCCTGGTCGGCTTGTTAACTGCCCCGACTGCACTCCAGGCCTCAACAGGCGGATCCATAGCCCCTGATCTGACCCGAACCAGTATCGGCCATACCGCGTTGCTGGTGTTCTTCATCGCTTATCTTGTGGTCATGGCGGAGGAATTCACCCACTTGCGCAAGTCGAAGCCCGTGATCCTTGCGGCCGGCGTAATCTGGGGGTTGATCGCCTTCGTCTATGCAAACCTTGGTGATAGCCATACGGTTGAATCGGCCTTGCGTAGCGACCTGGTCGAATTTTCCGAACTGTTCCTGTTCCTGTTGTCGGCCATGACATATGTCAATGCCATGGATGATCGTCTGCTGTTCGAAGCACTGCGTTCCTGGCTGGTACGCAAGGGTTTTGGCTACCGCAGCTTGTTCTGGTTGACGGGTGGACTGGCATTTGTTTTGTCGCCGATACTGGACAACCTGACCACGTCGCTGATCATGTGTGCCGTGTTGCTCGCGGTCGGCAAGGATAACAACAGATTCATCACGCCAGGGTGTGTCAATATTGTCGTCGCCGCCAATGCGGGCGGGGCATTTTCGCCTTTCGGGGACATCACCACGCTCATGGTATGGCAGGAAGGGCTGGTTGAATTTAACAGTTTCTTCCTGCTGTTCATCCCTTCCCTGGTCAATTTCCTGGTGCCGGCTGCTTTCATGCACTTTGCCATTCCCGCCGGACATCCTCCAGGCAAAGAGGAACAGATCAAGGTGCGCAGGGGCGGCAAACGCATCATGCTCCTGTTTGTCGCCACCATTCTGACCACGATATGTTTCCATAAATTCCTGCACCTGCCACCTTTCATTGGCATGATGACGGGACTTGCCTATCTGCAGTTCTTCGGTTACTACTTGCGCAAATCGCACCGACCGACAAACCATGACACGGAAATCATCGGCGATATAAGCCATATTTCCATGCAAGGCAAACCATTCGATATCTTCCGGCGCATGGCCCGTGCCGAGTGGGACACATTGCTGTTTTTCTATGGCGTCGTACTCTGCGTCGGCGGCCTGGGATTCATCGGCTATCTGGGATTGCTGTCCGAGATTATTTATGTCGACATGGGCCCGACCTTTGCGAACGCTTCAGTCGGCATCATCTCAGCCATTGTGGACAACATACCGGTCATGTTCGCGGTACTCTCCATGAATCCGGACATGTCGCTTGGCCACTGGCTGCTGGTTACCCTGACCGCGGGTGTCGGCGGGAGTCTGCTGTCTATCGGTTCGGCGGCGGGTGTCGCGCTGATGGGTCAGGCACAGGGCAGATACACCTTTTTCGGACATCTCAAGTGGGCACCGGCCATCCTGCTGGGCTACGCCGCGTCTATCCTGACTCACATGTGGGTCAATTCCGCCACGTTCCAGCTACCCCCCGCAGGCTGAATGGAAAATCACCGGGCTTTCCCGCCTACTCCTCCAGTCGTCGCCAGATACAGGTGCCATTATGCGCACGGTCGATTGCATCCAGGTACATCCCGTGCGCCTCGAGTTCCCTGGCGCTTGCCTGGATAACCCGCAGGGGAGACCGATCCGGTTGCAGTCGCCGTATGGATTGCGTCTTCTCTCCGTGCATATCGCTGCGACTGTCCAGGGACAGCGTTGCCTGTCCGCCGGTCATTGCCAGATAGACATCGGCGAGTATCTCGGCGTCCAGAAGCGCGCCATGAAGGTCACGCTGTGAATTGTCTATCTGGTAGCGTTTGCACAAGGCGTCAAGGTTGTTTCTCTGCCCGGGATGCAAACGGCGTGCGATAGCCAGGGTGTCAACGATCGTGCAGTGTTCCGCAAGAGGTCCCACGGGTTCCCCGAGTAGGGCAAATTCGTGGTTTATGAACCCGACATCGAACGGCGCATTATGTATGATGAGTTCTGCACCTCGTATGAATGTCAGGAATTCCCAGGCGATATCGGCAAACCGCGGCTTGTCGGACAGAAACTGATCGGTTATCCCGTGCACTTCCCTGGCGCCCGCATCGATTATGCGATCCGGCTGGATGTACTGATGGTAGGTATTCCCGGTAATCCGACGGTTCACCAGCTCGACGCAGCCGATTTCAATAATACGGTGCCCATCGGATGGTTCGAGACCCGTAGTTTCGGTATCAAGTATGATCTGTCGCATCGTTCATCCCGAAAGAGCTGTCTGGGCTTTTTGTAAATCTACTGCAGAGACGCAAAGAATACAGAGAAAATCACTACTGCAAAATCAATATCTGGAATAAATCCGTGAAGTTATCGTTATTGCCTATCACGATATTAAATCCGTTTGGTTATTGTTATCTTGTTCTCTGCGCCTCTGCGGTTAGAACCCTGATTACAAAAGCTCATCAATCGCCATGTTGGCAAGCTCATCCGCCAGCTCGTTCTCGGGATGACCGCTGTGCCCCTTCACCCATTCCCATTGTATCTGGTGCCCGGTGATGGCCGTATCCAGTCGTTGCCAGAGATCGGCGTTTTTAACCGGTTTTTTCGCGGTGGTCTTCCAGCCGTTGCGTTTCCAGTTTGCCATCCATTCGGTAATGCCTTTCTGGACATACTGTGAATCGGTGGTCAGACGCACGCGGCAGGGACGCTTCAGGCTTTCGAGCGCACGAATTGCCGCCATCAGTTCCATGCGGTTGTTGGTAGTAAGCGGCTCGGCGCCGTACAGGGTCTTTTCATGCCCCTTGTAACGCAACACCGCGCCCCAGCCGCCCCGACCCGGATTGCCGCGACAGGCGCCGTCAGTGTATATCTCAGCTTCTGCTGACACGCCGGATGTTTCTTTGGCTCGAGGTGGGAATACCGACCGGGAACAATTGACGCCGCCCGTTGCGCACCGCCTTGAGCGGTGTCAGGATCACCGTGCGTTTTCTGGCAACGAGGATATAGGCCCCGGCCAGCAACATCCGGTCATTACCACGGGATGGTTCGAGAAAATGCAAACGACCCAACATGCGTGAATTCTGGATCGGTGGCCGCTGAAAAAGATAACGATAATGCAGGGTATCGAATCCCAGCAGGCTGAGCCAGTCCTTGATCCGGTTCATGCCGAGAAATCGTGCGTTCCACGGCATTTCTCGCGAACGCCACGACAGCAGTCGACGTACCCCCCACAGACTCCACGGATTGAAGCCGATAATCACCAGATGTCCATCCGGTATCAGACTGCGCTCGGCCTCGCGCAGCACCTGGTGTGGATCAACGGTTATCTCAAGGGTATGCGGCAGGACAATGGCATCCAGGGTATCCGTCATCACCGGCCACCTGTCAGTATGTCCAACGACGCCCGTTTCGCTGTCGGAAGCCCTCTGTATCCTCTGGATAATATGATGTGGTATGCGACTGTCCGACAGGGTACAAGTTTCCCATGGCGGATCGACCACCATCAGATGGTAACCAAACAGCCCGGGAAGCTGTTCGCCGAGCGCGGACAGCTCGACATCAGCCAACAGCCTTCCCAGCGGATAGCGGTACCAGCTGCGTAGCGAGGACGCTCTCGATGGCAGGGATAACGGCGTGTTCATGAGGAAATCATACCGCATCCGGTGCGGGGATGCCGGCATCGAATGTCATAATTCCGACATTGACCTCGTTTATCGACCCTGTCAGCATACGCCGCTTATTGCATGCCGGAATACTGGATTTATTGCCAGTATGACTACGGTATCCCCCGGCATGTGACCCAGATCACACATATTCTTTAAAGACCGATGTCGCCTGCGTCGTTAACTGCCTTATGAGAGCAGCGAGAGATACCCTTTGTGTCGTCGCCATTCTGCTGACCTCCAGCTGTGCATCACTCAATACCCCGTCTACCCCCTCACCATACGAAGACAGTTTCAGCAACGGTAACGCACTTGAAACTAATCGTTATGCCGATTCCACACAGGAACCGGCCGACGCGCCACAAGATACTAATGGAGAAGGTTCAGACAGTGGCGAATTCTGGCAGCAGGTGCGGGAGGGATTTCTCCTGTCCGCAGAACCTCGCGACTCGGTTACCAGACAGATAAGCTTCTACAGCCGGGAACCCCGTCAGGTCGAAACCATCCTGCAACGAGGAGAACCCTACCTGGCATATATATACGAAGAGGTTAGAAAACGCGATTTCCCCAACGAAATTGTACTGCTGCCTTTTATCGAAAGCGGCTACGATCCCTATGCGTATTCTTACGGGCATGCCGCCGGCCTGTGGCAATTCATTCCCGGCACGGGTACACACTACGGACTCAAGCAGGACTGGTGGTACGACGGACGCAGGGATGTGGTGGCTTCGACGGAAGCCGCGCTGAATTATCTCGACAATCTGCAACAGGAATTCGATGGCGACTGGCTGCTGGCGCTGGCCGCCTACAACGCCGGCGAGGGGACGGTACATCAGGCGATAAAACGAAATCGGAAGAAGGGCAAGCCGGTTGATTTCTGGCATCTGGATCTTCCACGGGAAACCGCGATCTACGTCCCAAGACTGCTGGCAATCAGCACGATCATCAGGCAACCGGGAAAGTACGGCGTGCACCTGTCACCAGTCGCCGAATCCCCCGCCTTCACAGTCGTCAATACACACGCTCAACTGGACCTCGCGGTTGCCGCCAGGCTGGCGGACATGGACACGAAGGAATTGCAGCTGCTTAATCCCGGATTCAACCGCTGGGCCATGCATCCGCAAGGTCCGCACCGTCTGGTGGTGCCGGTGGATAAATCCGATGTCTTTAAAAAGAACCTCGCAGCCCTGCCTGCCTCGCAACGCGTCAAATGGTTGCGCCACAAGGTGCGGCGCGGTGAGACTCTCGGTCATATCGCAAACCGCTATGACACCACGGTAACCGTCCTGCGTAATACCAATGAATTGCGGAGCGACACCATCCGCATCGGTCAGCAGCTGATTATCCCGGTGGCCACCCGGGACAGTACACATTACGCCTCTCTCGTCAAGGACAATCCGGTACAGGGGTCCGGTAAAAGCCACACCTACCGGGTACACAACGGTGACAGTCTGTGGCTGATTGCACGTACCTACAACATCAGCGTCAAACAGCTTTCACAATGGAACAATCTCTCCGCCGATGCACCGATCAAACCGGGACAGCAACTCACCATTCGCAGGCAGCAGAACCCGGCGCTGGCCAGCAACACCGTCAGGCCGGTCAGTTACATCGTGCGCAAGGGAGACAGCCTGTTTCTCATCTCTCAGAAGTTCAACGTCAGCGTCAACGACCTGAAGGAATGGAACGCGCTGGAGGAGCAAAAGTACCTCAAGCCAGGGCAAAAGCTGAAGCTCTATATCGATGTCGTTCGTCTGTCGCAGAACAGTCAGGGTTGACTTGCAATTTTTACTGACGGCATAATCGTCCTTGTTACGCGCCCAGGCGACTTCATCCCCGAACGCATCCTTGCCGCGACAATTGCGGATGAACATTGCGATGCTTCCATCCCCAACACTCATCACCGGCGACCTTAACATCCGGTAATTCCGGTGGTGTCATGATATCCGCATCGAGCGCGTGGGAGAGCTACACCTCGGGCCGCATATGGGGAAACAGCAGCACGTCGCGGATGGACGGTGAATCGGTAAACAGCATGACGAGCCGGTCGATACCGATTCCCTCGCCCGCGGTTGGCGGCATGCCATGCTCGAGGGCCCGGATGTAATCGGCGTCGTAGTGCATCGCTTCCAGGTCGCCGGCCGCCTTCTCCTCGACCTGCCTGCGGAAGCGTTCGGCCTGATCCTCTGCATCGTTCAACTCGGAAAACCCGTTCGCGATCTCACGCCCTCCCACGAAGAACTCGAATCGGTCAGAGACGAATGGGTTATCGTCGTTGCGTCGGGCAAGCGGTGAAACCTCCGTTGGGTAGGCGGTGATGAAAGTCGGGTCGATGAGCCGCTCCTCCACTGTCTTCTCGAAGATTTCCACCTGGATCTTTCCGAGGCCGTAGCTGCCCTTCAATGCAATCCCCAGGCCGACTGCCAGTTTCCGCGCGGCGTCCGGATCATCGATATGCCCGGGGGTGAAGCCGGGATTGAAATGCAAAATCGAATCCCGCACCGTCATGCGCCGGAACGGCCTGCTGAAATCAAACCGCTCTGCCTGGTACACGATACTGGTGGAACCCAGCAGATCCGTCGCCATACCAACCAGCAGATCTTCGGTCAGGTCCATGAGATCATGATAATCGACATACGCCTGATAGAATTCCAGCATGGTGAATTCGGGATTATGGCGCGTCGAGAGTCCCTCGTTGCGGAAATTGCGGTTGATTTCGTAAACCCTTTCATAGCCGCCGACGACGAGTCGCTTCAGGTATAGCTCCGGGGCGATTCGCAGGAACAGGTCCATATCCAGGGCATTGTGGTAGGTGGTAAACGGACGTGCCGTTGCGCCCCCCGGTATCGCCTGCATCATGGGTGTCTCGACTTCGAGGAAATCCCTGTCATTCAGGTATTGCCGGATATATTGGACAATCCGGGTGCGCATGCGAAAAGTCCTGCGCGAAACTTCGTTCATGATGAGATCGATGTATCGCTGCCGGTAGCGCGTTTCCTGATCCGCCAGACCGTGGAATTTCTCCGGCAGAGGCCGCAATGACTTGGTCAGGATCCGTATCGACTCGGTCTTGACGGATAGCTCGCCGGTTTTGGTCTTGAACAGCACACCCTCGGCGCCCACGATATCGCCGATGTCCCAGCCCTTGAAATCCTGGTAAACGCCTTCCGGCAGTAACTCACGCTGAAGAAACAGCTGTATACGCCCGGACATGTCCTGCAACTGGGCGAAGCTGGCCTTGCCCATGACGCGTTTCGCCATCAGCCGTCCGGCAACCTTGACGCGCGCAGGTGAGGCTTCCAGCTGTTCATTGTCCTTTTGATCATATTCTGCGTGCAGTTCACCGGCGATGGCATCGCGCCGGAAGTCGTTCGGAAAGGCATTGCCCGCCTGGCGCAGGTCATTGAGCTTGGTGCGCCGCTGGGCGATGAGGGCGTGTTCTTCCTGGTCATTCATGAAATTGTCCTGATTTCAGCAAGGAACCTCTGTCGACCTGCAAGCACACCAGCACCGCTCACGCACCGTGGCAGGGACACTGAATCACAATCCGCTTTTCAGGCTGGCCTCGATAAACAGGTCCAGATCACCATCCAGAACGGCCTGGGTGTTGCCCACCTCTACACCGGTGCGCAGATCCTTGATGCGTGATTGGTCGAGCACGTAGGAGCGGATCTGGCTGCCCCAGCCGATGTCCGACTTGGTGTCTTCCAGCGCCTGCTGGTCGACGCGGCGTTTCTGCATTTCGATTTCGTAGAGCTTGGACTTGAGCTGCTTCATGGCCGTCGCCCTGTTTTTATGCTGGGAACGGTCGCTCTGGCACTGCACCACGATGCCGCTGGGCGCGTGGGTGATGCGCACTGCCGATTCCGTGCGGTTCACATGCTGGCCGCCGGCCCCACTGGCCCGGTAGACGTCGATGCGCAGGTCGGCCGGATTGATATCGATGTCGATGTCGTCCGCGATCTCGGGAGAGACGAACACCGCCGCGAACGAGGTATGCCGACGGTTGCCGGAATCAAACGGCGACTTACGCACCAGCCGGTGCACTCCGGTTTCGGTGCGCAGCCAGCCAAAGGCATACGGTCCCTCGAATTTGACCGTCGCGCTCTTGATGCCCGCGACCTCACCCGGGGAGGCCTCGATTATCTCGGTAGCGAACCCGTGGCGCTCACCCCAGCGCAGGTACATTCGCAGCAGCATCTCCGCCCAGTCCTGCGCCTCGGTACCGCCGGAGCCTGACTGGATATCCAGAAAGGCGTTTTCGGGATCCATCTCGCCGGAGAACATGCGCTGGAATTCCAGCCGCGCGATATCCGCTTCCAGGCGAGCGACATCATCCTCGACCGCCTCGATGCTCTCCTCGTCGCCTTCTTCCGCGGCGATCTCCAGCAATTCGTCGGCGTCTCGCAGTGACTGGAACATCCTGGCAAGGGGATGTACCACCTCCTCCAGGCGAGCACGTTCACGCCCGAGTTCCTGTGCGCGCTCCGGGTTGTTCCAGATGGCGGGATCTTCAAGCTCCCGGATGACCTCGGTCAGTCGCTCGTTCCTGGCATCGAGGTCAAAGATACCCCCTAAGGTCGGCCGAGCGTCCGTCAAGGTCCTTGATCAGGGCACGTAAAGCGTTCAGGTCAGGCATGTGGAAATAGTCATCAAAGTGAAAAATATCAATCTGGTCATGATACTACTGTACTTCAGGCGAGACCAGCAACGCCCGGACGGTGGTGATGGCACACCGGCCCGCCGGCATCGACTCAGCCGGACTCGATGTGCTCAATAACCAGCTGTGCGTTCTCTACGCCCCGGAACTCATTGACGTCGAGGCGGTAGACCAGACGTACCGGCTCGCCGGTCATGGATTGAACCCTGCTATTGAAGGCAATTGCGTCGAGACGCCGGCTGCCCCCCGCCGGCCTCAGAACCATCTTCAGATGGCGTTCACCGACCACGCGCTGTTCCAGAATCGCGAAATTGCCCTCGAATTGCGGCGCAGGAAAACCCTGCCCCCAGGGACCAGCTTCACGAAGCAGTTTCGCGGTCGTCAGGGAAAGTTCCTCCTCGGAAAGCGACCCGTCGGTATAGATGACAGCCTGCAGATCCTCCACCGAGAGTACCCGTGAAACCTCCGCAGCGAAGGCCGCCTCGAACGCAGGGAGATGCTCCTCGGCCAGCGTCAGCCCCGCGGCCATGGCATGACCACCGAAATGGCTGAGCAGTTCCGGATGGCGGGTGGCGATCGCATCGAGGGCATCCCGAATATGCAGGCCTGCAATGGAACGGGCCGATCCCTTCAATTCACCCTTGCCGGCGCGGGCGAAGGCAATTACGGGTCGATGGAAGCGATCCTTGATACGCGCCGCCAGGATACCGATGACGCCCTGGTGCCATTGTGGATCGAACAGACAGAACCCGGCCGGCAATTCCCGTGTGTCTGTTAGCAGTGACTCGATGACAGCCAGCGCCTGAGCCTGCATATCGGCTTCGATGCCCTTGCGGTCGCGATTGAGCGCATCGAGCCGAGTGGCCATGGCACGCGCACTTGCCTCGTTGTCCGTCAGCAGACATTCGATGCCGAGCGACATATCCTCCAGGCGCCCGGCGGCATTCAGGCGCGGTCCGATGACAAAGCCGAGGTCCGCCGAAACGGTGCGCGTGGGCACCCTGCCGCCGGCCTCGAGCAGCGCCCGTATGCCTGGCAGGCAGCGACCGGCGCGGATGCGTTGCAAGCCTTGTTGAACCAGCAGCCGGTTATTGCGGTCAAGCGGCACCACGTCGGCCACTGTTCCCAGGGCAACCAGGTCCAGCAACTGCCCGAGGTTCGGTTCGACAAGTCCCCGCTGGACAAACCAGTCCCGTGCGCGCAATCCGGCCCGCAACGCCAGCATCACATAAAAGGCGACGCCAACGCCGGCAAGGTGCCTGCCGGGGAGTCCCTCACCGTAAAGACTGGGATTGACGATGGCGTTCGCGGGCGGCAGCTCTTGACCGGGCAGGTGGTGATCCGTGATCAGTACCCGAATGCCGTGTTCCCGGGCGGCCGCAACACCTGCCAGGCTGGAGATGCCGTTATCCACGGTGATGAGAAGATCCGGTCGCCCCGCCGCCGCGACCGCGACAATCTCGGGAGTCAATCCATAACCGAATTCGAAGCGATTGGGGACGAGATAATCCACTTGTGCCGCACCCATGCCGCGCAGGGCGCGCAGACACAGCGCACAGCTGGTCGCGCCATCGGCGTCAAAGTCGCCAACGACAACAATCCGCCAGTCTGCCTCAATAGCCTCTACCAGCAGATCGACGGCCTGCTCCAGACCGCCCAGGCGATCCGGTGGCAGCAAGCTGTCCAGCGAGTAATCCAGATCCCCGGAGGATTCGATAGCACGTGCCGCGTACACCCGTTGCAGGACCGCCGGGAGACCCGGTGGCAGCCGCTCAGGATCCGTGACCAGCGGACGGGAGAGGATACGTCTAGACACGTCCGCAGTGCCATGCCAGCGACCGGTCGGGCTTCCAGAATCGCCGCAAACGCCGCCGGGTTACCTGGTAGCGTCTGGCGCCGACGGGGTAGAGATCCAGGCGGCCGATACGCCCCTGCATGAGCATGTTCAGCAGCGGTCTGAACCATGACTGCTCCAGCTGCCTGATCCCGTCGGACCAGGCCTCCACCTCGCCATAGCGCCAGGGACGCTCCAACCGGTCGAGCCAAACCAGTTGCAGACCGCCCTGCGACTCCACCATTAGATCAACGGCATTTTCGGGCACGTCCCGGCAGGGGACACCTCCCAGCTGCGCGAGGCCACGCAGCTGCGGGTGGCCGGCAATCACCCGGCTGACCGTGGTCGTTATCTGCCCTGGCAGGTACCCGCCTCCCCATGGCCAGATACTGTTGACAGCCGGTTCACCTCGCTGCTCCCGCGCCAGGTTGACCGGATGCTCATGGAACAGCATCTGCACTTCATTCATGAAGGCATGCCAGCTCGCAGCGTCATTCCCTTGCGGCAGCCCGTCGTTGATATCCCGGCCGGCGAGCTGCATGGGTGTTACCGTGGCAAGTTCCGGCGCTTCGTTCAGAGTCAGATACCAGCGCTGCGGCAACGGAGCATGCAGCTGCCAGTCCTGCCGGCCGTAATGGTCGTTGAACGTGGCTACCAGATCGCGCGCTTCCTGCATATCCAGGTGAAATGTCGTACTGTCGAACAGGCGCAGACAGGCCTGGTCGGCGCGCAGATGAATGGGGTCGGCTCGCATGATAAAATCCGTTGTCCGTTCTCCGGTGTCGGCCAGCCAGGTCAATGGGGCGACGGCATGTTGATTGCTGTCACCGCCCGACAACCGGAAGAAAGCAGCCAGCGTGCTCTCCAGGTCAGAGGTGGAGTGTTCCACGACCCGGGCCCGCGACAACAGCCGATCGAGCGCCGGCAGGGTCGTGGGAATATAACCAGTGGGGGGCGTATCGAGAGAGGGTCCGCATAGACCCGGAATCACCAATACCAGGTGGCAGGGATCTTCAGTCAAGATACAGGCGAATAGTGGACAACCATCTGGGACAATGGCGAGCCAGTCCGGCGGGAAAAGAGTGCGAACTCATCAGGCCAGGAGTCTGTACGAGTAATGGGAGCCGTTACGAGAAAGTGGCACGGCGAGAACAGATGCACGCAAATTCGAGGAGAATAGTGCGTTCTATTTGACGAGGATTTGCGTACATATGGGCCGTCGTGGCGCTTTCGTAGTAGGTTTATCATTACTCGGACAGGCTCCTAGGACACCATGTTATCGAGAATCGCCCGCTTCACCGCCTCGAGACTGGCATCCACCGTCAACATACCGCCTTCACATTGCCTGATGGCGGTGTCCGGATCCTTGAGTCCATGCCCGGTCAGGGTGCAAACCACACGGCTGCCCTCCGGAATCCGGCCCGAGCGGATATCCCGCAAGGCCCCGGCAACCGAGGTGGCGGAGGCTGGTTCGCAGAAAATGCCTTCTCGCGAGGTAAGCAGTTTCTGGGCGGCCAGGATTTCCTCGTCGCTGCATTCATCGAACCAGCCGCCGGATTCCTCCCTGACCTTCCAGGCGCTGTCCCACGACTGCGGATGGCCGATGCGAATGGCGGTGGCCACGGTTTCCGGGTGATCGACCATCTCGCCGCGCAGAAACGGCGCCGCCCCGGAGGCCTGATATCCGACCATGACCGGACGTGTGCCGGTCACCCCGCGACCGGCGTAGTGACACTCACCCGCACAGTACCTGCAGGCGGCGGTGACCACACTGTCACCCTGGTGGGAATACTCGCAATAGCCGATCCAGTGCGCGGTGATATTGCCGGCATTACCGACCGGAAGACAATGATAATCCGGGGCGCGCCCCAGTTCATCGACGATTTCAAAGGCGGCGGTCTTCTGTCCCTGAAGGCGATAGGGATTGATGGAATTCACGATAGTCACGGGGGCATGATCGGCCACCTCCTTGACCAGGCGCATGCCGTCATCGAAGTTGCCGCGAATCTGGATCACCACCGCCCCGTGGATCATCGCCTGCGCCAGTTTGCCGAGCGCGATCTTGCCTTCCGGGATGATCACGAAGGCAGCGATGCCGGCGCGTGCGGCATAGGCAGCGGCCGACGCCGAGGTATTGCCGGTGGAGGCGCACAGTACGGCGCGGCTGCCTTCCTCGACGGCCCTGGTCACGGCCATGCTCATGCCGCGGTCCTTGAACGAACCGGTCGGGTTGAGCCCCTCGTACTTGACGTAGAGCTCGATCTCCCTGCCGGTCTCGCCCGGGATGTTTTCCAGCCTGATCAGCGGGGTGCTGCCTTCGCCAAGGCTGATGACGCGCGTGCTGTCGCTGACCGGCAGACGGTCGCGGTAGTGTTCGATCAGACCCGTGTAGCGTGACCCGGTAGACATGTGGTGATTCCTTGCTGATTGATGAGCAATTTGTGCTAGTCGCAGTTCAGGTGTTCGAGGCGAATCCGAGTGATCTTTCCATGGATGGTGTCCAGCGCCTCGATCTGCCGAATGGCGGCATTCATCTGGCGCTCCCTGATAGAGTGGGTCAGGATGATGATCGGCACCTCTATGGCGTCCGGCAGGGGCTCCTTCTGCAGAATGGCCTCGATACTGATGCCGGATTCGCCCAGGATGCGCGTCACCTCCGCCAGCACACCCGGCTTGTCCGTCGCCAGCAGGCGCAGATAGTAGGCCGTTTGCACCTCCTCCATCGGCAGTATGGGGATGTCCGACAGGGCATCGGACTGGAACGCCAGATGCGGCACCCGGTTCTCCGGGTCGGTCGTCAGAGTGCGCACCACATCGATGATATCCGCGACCACGGCGGAAGCGGTCGGCTCCGAACCCGCGCCGGCCCCGTAATAGAGCGTCGGTCCCACGGCGTCGGCAACCACCAGCACGGCGTTCATGACGCCGTCCACATTGGCGATCAGGCGCCGTTCAGGAATCAGCGTGGGATGCACGCGCAGCTCGATGCCGTTCCCGGTTCGGCGGGCGAAGCCGAGGTGCTTTATGCGGTAGCCGAATTCGGCGGCATAGCAGACGTCATCACGGGTGATATGACTGATGCCTTCTGTGTAGACCTTGTCGAACTGCAACGGTATACCGAAGGCGATGGAGGCCAGAATGGTCAGTTTGTGCGCCGCGTCGATACCCTCGATATCGAAGGTCGGATCAGCTTCAGCGTAACCGAGCTGCTGCGCCTCCCTCAGCACATCCGCGAAGTCGCGACCCTTGTCGCGCATCTCAGTCAGGATGAAGTTCCCCGTCCCGTTGATGATGCCGGTCAGCCACTCGATCTTGTTGGCTGCCAGGCCCTCGCGAATCGCCTTGATGATCGGGATACCCCCGGCCACGGCCGCCTCGAAGGCGACCATGACACCCTTCTGCTGAGCGGCGGCGAAGATCTCGTTGCCGTGTCTTGCTATCAGGGCCTTGTTGGCCGTGACCACGTGTTTGCCGTTGGCGATGGCTCTAAGCACCAGTTCGCGCGCCGGCTCGTATCCGCCGATCAGCTCGACCACAATGTCGACATCCGGGTTGTCCACCACGGCGAAGGCATCATCGGTAACCGGGACTTCGGCGATTCCTGGCAAGGCATCCGGCTTGTATTCGCGCGCCGCCGCATGAGAGATACGGATACCGCGCCCCGCACGGCGCGTGATTTCCCCGGCATTACGGTTCAGCACCCTGAAGGTGCCTCCACCCACGGTTCCCAGACCGAGCAGGCCAACATTGACCGGATTCAAGTATCTACCCTCCCGAGACACGCGCCTGCTTGAAGGTCACTGCGGAACATGTCCCGTATGCCCCGTATCGCCTGGCGTGTACGATGTTTGTTTTCGATAAGACTGAAACGCACGTGGTCATCGCCGTACGACCCGAAGCCGACCCCCGGGGAGACAGCGACCCGGGCATCAGCCAGCAGTTTCTTGGAAAACTCGAGCGAACCCATTTCACGGTACGGTTCCGGGATCGGCGCCCAGACGAACATGGTCGCTTTCGGTTTCGTGACCGACCAGCCGATGGAGTTCAGTCCTTCACAGAGCACATCGCGGCGCTCGCGGTAATTCTCGACGATTTCGCGCACGCAGTCCTGCGGACCATCCAGGGCGGAGATCGCCGCCACCTGGATGGGAGTGAACATGCCGTAATCCAGATACGACTTGATACGCGCCAGCGCCGCGACCAGCGTCTGGTTGCCGCACATGAATCCGACCCGCCAGCCCGGCATGTTG
Source organism: uncultured Gammaproteobacteria bacterium (assembly GCA_963763115.1). Taxonomy (GTDB): domain Bacteria; phylum Pseudomonadota; class Gammaproteobacteria; order UBA9214; family UBA9214; genus CAVQCA01. Next base: position 30,797 of record CAVXNM010000049.1, on the reverse strand, counting down.
TAGCTCTTGGACAGCGAGAAAAATTCCACGGCGACATCCATCGCCCCGCTGACCTGCAGGATGGAAGGCGCCCGGTAACCGTCGAACACCAGGTCGGCGTAAGCCAGATCCTGTACCACCCAGATTTCATGCTCGCGCGCGATTGCAACCACTTTTTCGTAAAAATCCAGATCCACGCACTGGGTCGTCGGGTTGGCGGGGAAATTGAGAACCAGCATCTTTGGACGTGGCCAGGAGTCCTTGATGGCCTTTTCCAGTTCGGCGAAGAAATCCACATCCGCCTTTAAAGGAACATGGCGGATATCGGCGCCGGCAATGACGCAGCCATAGGGGTGGATGGGGTAGGCCGGGTTCGGGACCAGCACGGCATCGCCAGGTCCGAGCGTCGCCAGCGCCAGATGAGCCAGTCCTTCCTTCGAGCCAATGGTTATGATGGCCTGCCGCTCGGGGTCGAGGTCCACATCATAACGGCGCCCGTACCAGTCAGCGATGGCCTTGCGCAGACGCGGGATGCCGCGGGAGAGCGAATAGCGGTGCGTGTCGCTCCGTTGCGCTGCCTCGACCAGCTTGTCTACGATGTGCCTGGGCGTCGACTGGTCGGGATTGCCCATGCCGAAATCGATGATGTCTTCACCGCGCGCCCGCGCGGCTGCCTTCAACTCATTAACGATGTTAAAGACATACGGCGGCAGGCGTGTGATACGGGAGAATTCTTCAATCAAGGTAATAACCGGCTTTCTGCAGTGAATCCGAGGTTGTTGGAGTAACTATTTATAGCGACTAACGTTACTGAAAAGCGTCTTCGGAAACAAGTGGCACGTGTTCCGCGAGGCGCTGCCGGTTGCGGCCATCCCTTCCGCCCGTCATACCCCCGGACGACAAGGGTGCTTGTTCAGTGCCGGAAGGCCCGGTATCGTTCACTTCATGCGTTTCGCCCAGGACAGACTGGCAGGCAACATCATCCGCGCCTATGCAGCAGGCCAGGTCACGGTAAACGACGAGGTCATCGTCAACAGCGTGATCGTCACACCGGACCGGATCATTCGTGATTGGCTGCCACAGACATTCGGGGATCTGGAACTGCAGCATATCGCCCGACTGGAGGAACTGCAGCCGGAAATTATCGTGTTGGGGACAGGTCTACGCCTGCGGTTCCCGGACGCCGAATTCACCGCCGGATTCCAGTCACAGGGCATCGGGGTTGAAATCATGGACACGTATGCGCCTGCCGCACCTACATATCCTGCTCTCGGAGGGCCGCCGGGTGGCCGCCGCGCTGTTGATGGCCTGAACAGTGGTTCTCAGCAGTGAAATATATTCACCGCAAAGACGCAAAGGAATTCTTTAGCAAAAGTCAGGCTCAGGTATCTCTGAACAAACGCCCCCGCGAAAACGGTAATGACGTGCTTAAGCAGAACTTGCCTAAAATGCTTTGCGTTCTTCGGCAATTGCTCCCTGCATCGCCTAAAGCGCCTACTTTTGGTGCTCTACCTCCTGCACCGCCCAGGCCAGTCTCTGACCGCTACCCGGTTCACCTCTCCCTGCAGTCGTGCGTCTTTGCGTTGAAAACGATTTATTGGCTAACTCCAGTCATGATGTTTCCTCACCTGGGCGGGTAATCCGTATGCTGCAGGGGTAATCTATTTCAGCAGGGCATCCATCGAGAAACCGTCGGCTTCGAGAATTTTCCTCAATCGTCGCAGCGCGTCCATCTGAATCTGCCGGACCCGTTCGCGCGTCACGCCGATCTCCTCACCCACCTCCTCCAGCGTCGAAACCGGATGGCCGTGCAAACCGAAACGGCGCTCCACGACCTCACGCTGCTTGTCATTCAACTGGCCGAGCCATTGTTCGATATTGGTTTGAACATCGTTCTCCTGCAAGGTCTCCACGGGATCCTGGGCACTGTCGTCCGGTATCGTCTCGAGGAGCGTCCTCGCGGAGTCGTGCATGATACTCGTGTCGGTTGATGCGGTCCGCTCGTTCAGTCCGAGCATGTGTTCGACGTCCTCGATCGGCTTGTCGAGCAGCGCGGCGATTTCCTCCGCGCTGGGATCATGATCGAGTTGCTGCGCCAGTTTGCGCGCCACCCGGAGATAGAGGTTGATCTCCTTGACGACATGAATAGGCAGGCGAATGGTGCGGCTCTGGTTCATGATCGCCCGTTCTATGGTTTGCCTGATCCACCACGTGGCGTAGGTGGAAAACCGGAAGCCGCGTTCAGGATCAAACTTCTCCACGGCCCGGATCAGCCCCAGGTTGCCCTCTTCGATCAGGTCAAGCAGCGCCAGACCCCGGTTCATGTAACGCCGCGCGATCTTGACGACCAGACGCAGATTGCTTTCGATCATTCGCTGGCGCGCGGGCTCATTGCCTTTCTGGGCCAGTCGTGCGAAATGGACCTCCTCCTCCGCTGTCAACAGGGGTGAGGCGCCGATCTCGCTGAGATACAGGCGGGTAGGATCGTGATTGTCTTCACGGGATGGGGGAATGCGTTTCCCGGGCCCGATCTGCGCAGGTTTGCGGCCGTTGTTCGCAAGCGAGCCCTCGTCATTATCCGTTATCTTCCCTCTTTTCCGGGAGGTCGGACTCAGGCAAGGGTTTATTGTCTTCCTTGTGATTCGGGTCCTTGCGATGATCAACCACTGGTCAGCTCCACCGATCGTATCATTCAAGGCCGAGGATCAGCCATGCGGCAAGTAGCGCAGGGGATTCACCGGCTTGCCGTCCTGGCGGATTTCGAAATAAAGTCGGGTACTGCTGGCACCGCTACTACCCATTTTCGCAATGACCTGTCCGGCTTTCACATAGTCACCTTCCGCGACGAGTAATTCGCTGTTATGCCCGTACGCGCTCAATAAACTGTCATTATGTTTTATGATGATAAGTCGTCCGTATCCAACAAGTCCACTTCCCGAGTACACCACCTTGCCGTCCGCCGCCGACACGATCGGCTGCCCAGTCTTCCCCCCGATATCGATGCCCTTCTTGCCGTTTGCTTCCGGCATATAGCCTCGTAACAGCGGCCCCGTGGTCGGCCACACCCAGTGGGAAACGACGGCGGGCAGCGCCGGTTCGGGCGCAGCCTCCGGTTCCGGGGCGGGAACCGGGGTGGTTGCCAGAACCGGATCGGATCGCGGTATGGGAGACGCGATCGCGCCCGGCTCTGGTGGCGGGGTGGAGACCGGTCCATGCATGGGAGTCGGCGACGGCGTCGGCGAGGTTCCGGTAGCCGGGGAGAGGCGCAGCGACTGGCCGACATAAATGGTATAGGGCGATCGAATGGCATTCATTTCGGCCAGCTGCCGGAAGTTGAGTCCATTCTGCCAGGCGATCGAGTACAGCGTGTCGCCGCGGCGAACAATGTACTGCCCGGGTTTTTGGGCGGAAGCGGAGTCAGTCGAGGCTGCCGACTGTGTTTGCGGCACCGCAACACGTGAGCCGACAGGGGCATTAACAGGCACGTCGCTGCAAGCGGCGAGCAGCACCAGCAGAAAAACGACTCCGGACACACGGACAGGCATAACCATTAGTGGGAATACGGAATGGAGAAAATCCCGGCAATCACCTTCATCCCGTCGATACGTTCACTGCAGACTGACGGCATGGCTACCATCCCGGCTCCCTTCAATGTCAACAGGGCCGCCACCGGAAAACCTGTCCAGCCGGCACGCTGATGTGCAAGGAACTGCGGCACGATCATCGAGTAGTGAAAAAACAGGCATCAGCTGATGCCGCTCAGCAAGGGCACAAAGACAACCGGGTCGAGAGTCGTGTGCTCGATGCCCGCCTCGGTGCGGGTGATCAGTGTCAGTGTCTGGGCGTCCCGACCACCTACCGGTATCACCAGCCTCCCCCCGTCAGGCGCCAGTTGTTCGAGCAGTGCCTCGGGAATGATTTCAGACGCCGCCGTGACGATGATGGCGTCATAGGGCGCGAAGTCAGGCAGGCCGACCGTGCCGTCAGTGTGCGCGGCGCGAATATTGCGTAACCCGAGCTGCCGGAATCGCTGCCGGGCCAGATTCACCAGCGCTTCGATGCGTTCCACCGTGTACACTTTCGGGACCAGCTGGGCCAGCACCGCGGCCTGGTATCCGGAGCCGGTTCCCACCTCCAGCACACGCTCGGGCTGAACGGCGATAATCAGCTCCGTCATGGCGGCGACAACAAAGGGCTGGGAGATCGTCTGGTTAAAACCGATTGGAAGCGCGGTATCCTCGTAGGCCCGGCTGGCCAGAGCCTCGTCGACGAAAAAATGCCGGGGTGTCCTGCGAATCACGTCGAGGACCGCGACGCTTCGAATGCCCCCGTCATGCAGGCGCATGACCAGCCGGTCACGCGTGCGCTGCGATGTCATGCCGATACCATGCGTCAGAGAATTCACGTCAGGTGGTTCCATATAGCTACACGGGCTCCTGACTCCCGAGCCAGCTGCTGATACTGTCCAGCACCGCATAACGCGTCAGATCAGCATCGATCGGTGTCAACGATACATAGCCGGAGCGAACCGCATGAAAGTCGGTTCCGGGACCAGCATCCTGCTCGGGACCGGCGGGCCCCACCCAGTAAACCGTGCGTCCTCTCGGATCGAGCATTGGAACGACCGGTTCGGATTTGTGGCGATGCCCCAGCCGTGTCACCCGCATGCCGGCCAGCCGGTCGAGCGGAACGTCCGGCACATTCACATTGAGGATTGTATCAACCGGCAGGGAACGCGACAGCACACGTTCCACTAGCTCCGCGGCGACATGAGCCGCCGTCTCGTAATGCACGGGATTGTGGGAGGCTAGAGAGACCGCGATGGCGGGCAAGCCGAGGAATCGACCTTCCATGGCCGCCGCGACGGTACCCGAATAGAGCACGTCATCGCCCAGATTAGCGCCGGCATTGATCCCCGCGACGACCATATCCGGCTCCTTGTCCAGCAACCCGGTTATGGCCAGGTGCACACAATCGGTGGGCGTACCGTCCACATAGGTAAAACCGTTCTCTGCGCGAGTCGCCCGTACCGGCGCATCAAGTGTCAGGGAATTGCTGGCGCCACTGCGGTCACGATCCGGCGCGACCACGGTGACGGTCGCAATCTTCCCCAGGGCAGCGGCAAGTACACGGATACCGATCGACTGATAACCGTCGTCATTGCTGATCAGAATCTCCATATGTACCGCATCGCTCTCGCCAAGAGAGCTGCATCGTAACGAAAGCCGTACAGGAACACAAAACACGATGCTTCCTCGGCTTGCAAGCACCCGCCAAACTGGTTAGGGTTCCTGTAGTGATGGATCCAGCCACTGCCGATGATCCCGAGCAGGTCCGATATGTCCACGACAGGAAAGCCGACCTCTGACGATATTGACCTGTTTCGCCGCAGTATCGGGCCTGTCAGGAAATTACGCAGTGACAAGATCTTCCACGCGACTAAGCGCCCCGCACCCCGGCCACGCAAACCCCCGGCCGGCCAACAGGCACGCCCCCTGCCCTTCTTCCCGGAAGAGTTCCACGGCAGGGAGATCAGTGCGGTCGAGTCACTGTACTTTGCGCGAACGGGGTTGCAACAGCGGCTCCTGCAACGCCTGCGCCGCGGGCAGCTGCCATGTGAGGTCGAACTCGACCTGCACGGGTTAACCATAGCCGAGGCGCAGGTCGAAATGGCGCGCTTCCTGTCCTGGTGCGGAGAGCGGGGAATACGCACGGTACGCATCATCCACGGCAAGGGATATGGTTCGCGGGAACAGGCGCCGGTGTTGAAGAGTCGTCTCAATCACTGGTTGCGCGACCAGCAGGAAGTACTTGCCTTTTGCTCCTCCCGCCCCGACCAGGGTGGCACTGGCGCCGTAAACGTCCTGCTGCGGTCACGTCGTTAACAGACTGGTCCACCTCAGAGACGCAGAGGACGCAGGGTTAGCAATAACAACACCAGTTCATTTTGTATCAGTACGGCCGGTATACATCCGCCTGTGTTCGTTCCCCCCTGATTCGAACGGCAATGATTTTCTCTGCGTCCTTTGCGTCTTTGCGGTGATAAAACGCCCTTAGCGTTGATCGCCATACCGTACCAGTTCGCGCAACACACTGGTTGCATAGGCACCCGCCGGCAGGCGGAAAGAAAGTTCGAGACAGTCAGACTCCGGCCATGACCAGGCCGGCGCGCCGATGAGCAGTCGCAAGGAACGGCGTTCCTGTTTCAGGCCCGCCTCGATGAGTCCCCGGCACCACACTTCGTAGGGCGCCAGGCTGGCGGCTTCCTCCCGCAGCGCCTCCCCCGTGGCGGGACATTCCCCCCGCCCGTAAAGCGGACCGGTCGGATGCACATCACCCTCCCGTACCCGCCACAGCAGGGTCTCATCCACCAGCTCCGCGATGAAGTAACTGTGCGTGCCCTCCAGTTGCAGCGCCTCCCCGGGCAAGGGACGGTCCCAGCTGTGCCTCTCGACCCGGCGGGCCAGCACCTGGTTGAACAGGCAGGAGCGTGCGGCGGACAACGCCAGTCCACGCTGCTCCCGTGGCAGGCGCCCGGCAGAGTGGCTGAACAGCCGCCCGGCGGTGCGCAGATTGCTCCCACCACGTCCGAAGCGCTGTTCGCCGAAGTAATTCGGCACTCCCCTGGCGGCGACGTTCCTCAACCGCTGATCGAGAGACGGCCTGTCTCCCGTGATGTCGCGGACACGGATGCAGAACGCATTACCGCGCAGGGCACCGCGGCGCAGCTTGCGGTGATGACGAGCGCAGCGTAACAGGGTGACGTTTGCGGAATCGATGGCGCTCCATTCAGGCTCACTCCCGCCCGGCAGGTACACGGAGAACCATTGCTCGGTGACGGCGTTACGGTCCTTCAGCCCGGCGTAGCTAATGTCCCGCCGCGAAACGCCGGCAAGCCGCGCCAGGCCCCGCGCCACCTGTTCGGTATTCTCCTGTCGTTTGCGTATCAGCAACCAGACGTGTTCACCCTCTCCCACGGGTTCGACCAGCGGAATTTCGTGAACCAGAAAATCCTCGGGGGTGCTGCGCAGGCGACCGCTCGCCGGGGGGCCGCCCCAGGCGAAGCCTAGGCCATGGATAGCGATGTCGAGATCGGGAATCAAGGCAATGCATGCCGGGTTTCAGTCCTGCAGCAGGACGATCGCGAAGACGGCGATACCCTCGTTTCTCCCGGTAAAACCCATATGCTCGGTCGTGGTAGCCTTGATATTGACCCGCGAGGGCTCCACTCCGAGATCGCCGCGGATATTTTCCCGCATGACGGCGGTATGGGGTGCCATGCGGGGTTCCTGCGCGACGATGGTGATATCCGTGTTAACGACCCGCAGTCCGGTGCCGGCCACGAGATCCACCACGCGGCGTAGCAGAATCCGGCTGTCGATATTTTTATAGTCAGGATCGTCCGGGGGGAAATGCCGGCCGATATCGCCCAGTCCGGCGGCGCCCAGCAAGGCATCGCACAGGGCGTGCAGAACCACATCACCATCGGAGTGCGCCTCCAGCCCCCGGGCATGGGGAATCTCCACGCCACCCAGCACCAGCCTGCCGCCCGGCTTGAAGGCATGTGCATCGAAGCCCTGTCCGACTCTCATTAAGTCCCCTGCAGGTAAAATTCCGCCAGCGCCAGATCAGACGGCACGGTGATCTTGATATTATCGGCATGACCGCGGACCATGCAGGGCCGATAACCGGCCATTTCCATAGCGGCGGCCTCGTCCGTGACCAGGCTGTCCTGCGCGACCGCCTGTTCCAGCGCCGACTGCAGCAGACCCAGGCGGAACATCTGGGGTGTCTGCGAATGCCACAGGGCCTGCCGGTCGACGGTTCCCGCGACACGGCCGTCTGCACCGAGGCGCTTCATGGTATCGGCGACCGGCACGCCCAGCAGCCCCCCGCAGACATCATCAGCCAGGGTCTCGATCAACGCGATCACGTCATCGGCACGCACGCAGGGGCGCGCCGCATCGTGGACCAGCACCCAGTCATGCGCGTCCGCAAAACCGCTCAGGTGATGAATGGCACTGAGCACGCTGTGGCAGCGTTCCTCCCCACCGGCGACGCACGCCAGGTTTTTCTCGGAAAATCGCGGGGCGATCTCCGGCCAGTAGCCGTCTTCGGAGGATAGCGCAAGCACCACGCCTTCGATGGTCTCGCAGGCAAACAGCGTATTCAGGGTGTGTTCCAGCACGGTGCTTCCCTGGAGCGGCAGGTACTGTTTGGGTATATCGATCGCCATGCGGCGACCTCTGCCGGCGGCCGGGACGACGGCCCAGTATTTCAGGACAAGTGCGGATGCCGCTGACATGTCAGGCACATCGATCAGTACGGTCCACCGGGGTCAGGACTATTCCACGACCTGGTAGAACGTTTCCCCTTGCTTGACCATACCCATGTCCTCCCGGGCGCGCTCCTCGATGGCATCCTGCCCCTGCTTGAGATCCAGCACCTGGGCGTTGAGCGCTTCATTGCGCTCGCGCAGAAGCGCGTTTTCCTCGCGCTGGGCCTCGACTTCCTGATGAACATCCCATAATTCCAGCAACCCGCCGTCGCCCAGCCAAAGCCGGTATTGCAAATAAACCAGAAGAATGACCAGAAAGAGAATCAGTTTCCTCATGGCATGGCGGGTACATCGGTCAAGTTACAGGACAGCCTGCCCATGCCCTCATCAACCGCCAGCAAGATGCCTGAACGCCGAACGACCGGCATAACTCGCCGCCTCACCCAACTCGTTTTCGATGTGTATCAGCTGGTTATACTTGGCCACCCGGTCCGTTCGGGACAGCGACCCCGTCTTGATCTGGGTCGCCGACGTCGCCACGGTCACATCGGCGATGGTCACGTCCTCGGTCTCGCCGGAGCGATGCGATATGACTGCGGTGTAGCCTGCGTCATTTGCCATCTTTATCGCCGCCAGCGTCTCCCTCAGGGTTCCAATCTGGTTGAGCTTGATCAGAATCGAATTGGCGATGCCCTTGTCGATTCCTTGCTGGAGGATCCTGGTATTGGTGACGAACAGGTCGTCGCCGACCAGCTGCAACCGCCCGCCCACGATCAGCAGTCGGTCGATGCCGGCCTGGTCTGCGGCGTCGTTGCCGAGCAGCGCGGATCGGATCTCGCTATTCACGTGGCCGACGGCTTTCAATACACCCTTCCCGCCATAGCGTTTCTTGTCGCCGTCTCGCAGCTCTACGGCTTCACGCGTACCGGTCGAGGCGCCGGAAGACACCGCGGCACGACCCACGGCACCACTGGCCAGCGTCACTTCCGCCTCACCGTGGGATTTCCACGGGAGTCGAGAATTTCCCATCCAGCCAATTCCGTAATCTTCGACATTTCTTTATCCGTTAATTCGCCATCAGCAAGGCACGGCGAATGTTCATCCATTTAAAATGTATTCGCCGCGAAGGCGCAATGACCGCAAAAGTGTTTAAGGACGACTTAAGTCCGTCATTCCCGCGCAAACGGGAATCGAGTCTTTGCAGAATCAGTGTCATGCTGAATCCCCGCTTCTCAGGGATGACTGGTTCAGGTTCCATGATTCATTTCTTGACTAGAGAATCCCTTTGCGTCTTTAGTGGTGAATGGCTCGATCAGCGACGGGCACTGCCCCCCGTCATTGCATTAACCCTGTTTCCGCGAAAGGCAGTGACTTGACCGTGGCGTCGATCCTTTTCAGGACCTCGAGCAAGTCCCGCAGACGCGCCATCGGCCAGGCGTTTGGACCATCACTCAGTGCCTTGTCCGGGTCGGGGTGGGTTTCCATAAACAGGCCGGAGATGCCGGCAGCCGTAGCGGCTCGCGCCAGCACGGGCACGAACTCGCGTTGACCGCCGGAACGGTCACCCTGCCCGCCGGGCAGCTGTACCGAATGGGTGGCATCGAACACCACCGGTACGCCGCAGTTGCGCATCACCGCGAGGGAACGCATATCGGAGACCAGATTATTGTAACCGAACGAGGCGCCTCGTTCGCAGACCATGATCTGCGGATTCCCGGTGGCCTGAGCCTTGTCGACGACATTGCGCATGTCCCAGGGCGACATGAACTGACCTTTCTTGATATTGACCGGCTTGCCCTGGGCGGCGACATTCTGGATGAAGTTGGTCTGGCGGCACAGAAAGGCTGGTGTCTGCAGGACATCGACGACCGCCGAGACCTCATCCAGAGGCGTGTCCTCATGTACGTCGGTGAGGACGGGCACATCGATCTGCGTCCTGACGAGCTGCAGTATCCGCAAGCCCTCGTCCACGCCAGGACCGCGGAAGCTTTTATGCGACGAGCGGTTGGCCTTGTCATACGAGGACTTGTATATGAACGGGATATCCAGCGCCGCGGCGATTGCCTTCAGTTCTCCGGCGGTGTCGATGGCCAGCGCCTCGCTCTCGATGACGCACGGGCCGGCAATCAAAAAGAAAGGCTGGTCAATGCCGGCCTCGAATCCACACAATTTCACGATTCGACTGCTCCTGCGACTAGGCTGCCTGTGGGACGGAACACCAGGCGGGATTCAGGAACCCGCTTCCGCCATGACGTGGCCGGAGCGTTCCGCCTCGCACCGCTGACGGTAGGCACGCGCGGCCTGAATGTAGCCGGAGAACAGCGGATGTCCATCGCGCGGAGTCGAGGTGAACTCCGGATGGAACTGGCAACCGAGAAACCAGGGATGATCCCTCACCTCGACCACCTCAACCAGATTGCCGTCCATCGACACCCCGGACATGATCAGGCCGTTCTCTTCAAGTACCTGACGGTACTGGTTGTTGAATTCATAACGGTGACGATGACGTTCGACGATCACATTCTTTTTGTAGACGGAGTGCGCCAGGCTGCCGGGGACGAGCCGGCACTTCTGCCCGCCAAGACGCATGGATCCGCCGAGATCCGAGTCCTCGCTGCGTTTCTCCAGGCCGCCGTCCTCGCGACTCCATTCGGTGATCAGCGCGATCACCGGGTGGTGTGTCGTCCTTGCGAATTCCGTCGAATGTGCTCCTTCGAGCCCGGCCACATGACGTGCGAACTCGATGACGGCAACCTGCATGCCCAAACAGATTCCCAGATACGGAATACTGTTCTCGCGCGCATAACGCACCGCGGCGATCTTGCCCTCCACGCCGCGCTCCCCGAAACCGCCGGGAACCAGTATGCCGTCCGCGCCCTCGAGTACGCCAGTACTCCGTGATTCGATGGTCTCGGAATCCACGTAGCGGATGGTGACGTTGGTGCGGGTGTGAATACCGGCATGGATCAGGGCTTCGGACAGTGATTTGTAGGATTCGGTCAGATCGACGTACTTGCCTACCATCGCAATAGTGACCTCGCCGGTGCGCAGTTCGCTGTCCCGGTTGACCTTTTCCCACTCCGACAGGTCGGCCGGCGGTGTCTCGATTCCGAACTTCTCAACGACAATATCATCGAGATGCTGGGCATGAAGCAGTTGCGGTATCTTGTAGATACTGTCCACATCCACCGCCGAGATAACTGCGCGTTCGTCCACATTGGTGAACAGGGCCACCTTGCGGCGCTCGGCCGGCGGCAGGGATCGATCGGCACGGCACAGGAGGATATCCGGCTGAATACCGATGGAACGCAGTTCCTTTACCGAGTGCTGGGTCGGCTTGGTCTTGATCTCGCCTGAAACCGCAATATAGGGAACCAGCGTCAGGTGCATGAACAGGGTCTGTGAGCGGCCCAGTTCCACGCCCATCTGGCGTATGGCTTCCAGGAACGGCAGGGACTCGATGTCACCCACGGTTCCGCCAATTTCAACCAGTGCGACATCCGCCTCGTCGGCGCCCGTCCGGATGCAGCGCTTGATCTCGTCGGTGATGTGCGGAATGACCTGCACGGTCGCGCCGAGATAATCCCCGCGGCGTTCCTTGCGAATCACGTTCTCGTAGATCTGGCCAGTGGTGAAGTTGTTGTTCTTCCCCATGGTCGTGCGCACGAAGCGCTCGTAATGGCCGAGGTCCAGGTCGGTTTCGGTGCCGTCGTCGGTCACGAACACCTCGCCGTGCTGGAACGGGCTCATGGTGCCGGGATCCACGTTGATGTAGGGATCCAGCTTGAGCAGGGTGACCTTGAGACCCCGGACTCCAGTAAGCTGCCAAGCGAGGCGGAGGCGATGCCCTTGCCCAGAGAGGAAACGACGCCACCGGTAATAAAGATAAAACGGGTCATCAACACTGTGGGATCAGGATACGGCACCGGGCTCGCTGGACGGGAGTGAACGTTACCAGATCGGGGCGCTTACCTCAATTACTTCGCGACTCGGGTGGACACCCCCCGGACGGCAGCGCGGGATCAGCCCCTGTACCAGCGGATGGTGAACCCGGCTTCTCCCGGTCCGGCGCTGAACGGGTCGCACACCCAGAGGTCCGCCACAGCCGCCAGCTCGTCGCCGATGTACACCAGCGGGATACGCCCACGCTCCCAGGGGGGGATACCGGCTTCCTGGAACAGCTTTTTCAGTGGATGGTGGTGCCGGCGTCCTGCGGGACGGCAGCGTTCACCCCCGTGACGCCAGGTCACGCGCACCTCCGCCTCGACGCAGTCCGCGGCACGCACGCCACTACCCGTGCGGCGGCTCGCGCTCAGCAAGCCGCCCGCCTGCGGGAGTTCCAGCACTGTCTCCGTCCGCCACTCGAGCCAGGCGGGCATATCTTGCCGCGTGTCCCGCGGCAGCAGATAGAGACGGTCACGGTAACGCCGCAGCTCGCAGTCACCCCAGCACACACAGGCTTCGGCATCCGCGCGGCTGCCCAGGATGTCGTTCACGATCCGCGCAAGCACGGCCTCGGACGGGGTCGTTCCGCCTTTTTCTGCCATCCAGTGGCGCAAGCTGTTGCGTTGCCGCTCCGGGGGCAATTGAAGCAGACCGGAAACCGGCAGGGTATCCTTCGATTCATCGACGAGCATGGCGAGATCCTGCCTTGCCAGATCCTCCAGGATCAGCGCCGCCTCGGCACAGTGGCGTGCGCTCCGTGACAGCGTGGCCGACAGGGCGGGCCAGCGCTGGTGCAGCACCGGCAGTACCTGGTGGCGGAGGAAGTTGCGATCCAGGGAAATATCCCGGTTGCTGGGATCGTCCACCCAGTTCAAACGATTCGCCAGTGCATAGTCGAGCAACGCATTGCGGCTGCAACCGAGCAACGGGCGCAGCAGGCTGCCAGCGCCGAATGGCACCAGCCGGGGCATTGCGGCCAGCCCCTTCACACCGCTGCCGCGCAGCAGCTGCAGCAGCAGCGTCTCCGCCTGGTCGTCCCGGTGCTGGGCGGTCAGCAGGTAGTGCCGCTGCGGCAGCCAGGCTTTCAGCACGGCATAGCGTGCCGCCCGCGCCGCGGCCTCGCGGCTCTCGCCGGCGATGGCACGGCCATCCGCCTGCATGGAAACATAGTGGACACCGAGTCCGACGCACACGATTCGGCAATGTTCATCCCAGGCGGCGGCACCGGCCTGCAGGCCATGGTTGATATGTACGGCGGCGACACGGCAAGGTTGTCCGGGAGGCAAGGCCGCCAGGGCATGCAGCAGCACATGGGAGTCGACACCGCCGCTGTAGGCGACCCAGCAGCAGGCGTCGGCGGGCAAGTCCGTCAGTTGCCTCTGCAGGTAATCCGGAGAAAACTCCATCGGACCCTGTATACAACCGCCCGCTGGGGATAATCAGCGCCGGTCAGGACTGGCGGTCGGCGTATTCGCCATAGGCCATGAGATGCCGGTAGCGGGCCTCCATCAGCTCCTGCGGGGGAATCGCCTGCAAATGGCGCAGTTCCTCCAGCAGGACCTGCCTGAGACTCGCGGCCATGGCATCGATATCACGGTGGGCGCCTCCGAGCGGTTCCTCGATAATCCTGTCGATCAGACCGAGTTCCTTCAAACGTTTTGAGGTGATGCCGAGAGCCTCGGCGGCATCCTCCGCGTTATCCGCGCTTTTCCAGAGTATCGAGGCGCAGCCTTCGGGCGAGATCACCGAGTAGGTGCTGTATTGCAGCATAAGGATCCGGTCGCCGATGCCGATTGCGAGCGCGCCGCCCGAACCGCCCTCGCCAATCACCGTACAGATGACCGGGACACGCAGGTCCGACATAACGAACAGGTTTCTGGCGATCGCCTCGCTCTGCCCGCGTTCCTCAGCGCCGATACCCGGATAGGCGCCCGGGGTATCGATGAAGGTCAGCAGCGGCAAGCCGAAGCGTTCCGCCATCTTCATCAGGCGCATCGCCTTGCGGTAACCCTCGGGCCGCGGCATGCCGAAATTGCGATGCAGTTTCTCCTTGGTGTCGCGCCCTTTCTGCTGGCCGATGATCATCACCGGAATGCCGTCGAGACGCGCCACGCCGCCGATGATGGCGCGGTCATCTGCATAGCAGCGGTCACCGTGAAGTTCCTGGAAATCGGTGAATACCCGTACGACATAGTCCAGGGTGTAGGGACGCTGCGGGTGGCGGGCCAGCTGGGAAATCTGCCAGGCGCTGAGACTGGAAAAGATGGACTGGGTCAGCGTCTTGCTCTTCGCCTCTAGCTTTGACACCTCTTCATGGATGTTCACATCGGCGTCGTCGCCGATGTAGCGCAACTCGTCGATTTTCGCTTCGAGTTCGGCAATAGGCTGCTCGAATTCCAGGAAATTCAGATTCATGTCATAAGTCCAGCGGGTTTTGTGATAGCCACTTAAGGTACCGTTTACACCCCGTTGAAACAAGCGCCGCTCAGGTGTATTCAACCGCCACCCGTTCCGAACCGGCCAGCTCCCGAAGTCGGTGCAGAAGTTCATCGGTGGGATAAACCGTCCAGTCGTCTCCCAGCGCAATACGCGCCTGCGCACCGCCGCCGAGATAATCGATGCACACCCGGCACTTTCCCTCGCGAAAAGGTCGCAGGACATCCGCCAGCGAACTGACGAAACCGTTGCCGGCCTGCCGCGCCTCGACACCAACGACGAGGCGCCGGGCAAACTGCGCGCGCGCCTGGTTGATGTCATAGACGGCCTGAGCGGTAACCTGGTTGCCGCCGGAATAATCGTCAATGCCCAGTGTACCCTGTATCACCAATAACTTGTCCTTGGCGAGCAGAGCCTGGTGCTTGTCGAAGACCTCGGAGAAGAGGCGCACGTCGATCTGCGCGGTATGATCATCGATGGTCAGAAACGCGATGTTGCCGCCACGCTGAGTCTTGCGAACCCGCATCGTCATGACCAGTCCGGCGATGACCACTGGCCGCTCCCAGCCTTCACCACGTCCCGATGGCACAGCGGCAGTATCCCCGGCGAAGTTCACCAGGCTTGCCAGGGTCCCGCTGATGATGCCCCCCAGTTCATCCTGATAGCGGATGATCGGGTGCCCGGTGAGATACAAGCCCAGTGTTTCCTTCTCGCCCAGCAGCTTCTGTTCCTCGTCCCATTCCGGTACAGACAGCTTCGCCTGCGGTGAACAGCTGTGCTCCGTAGTTTCGCCGAACAGATCGTCCTGCCCGGTATCCTGATTGCGGGAATTCTGTTCGGCAAGTTTAATCGCCAGCGGCAGATTCGCCATCTGTGTGGCGCGGTTGTCCCCCATCGGGTCCAGCGCACCGGCCCGAATCAATGCCTCGAATACCCGGCGGTTGACCTTGCGCAAGTCGACGCGCCGACACAGGTCGTAGAGATCGGAGAATACGCCGTTCCCTGCACGTTCCTGCAGCATGCCCTCGATTGCGGACTGCCCCACCCCCTTGATCGCACCCAGCCCGTAGACGATCGTGTCACCGGCACACGCGGTAAAATAATAGTCGGAGGAATTCACATCCGGCGGCACGACCTTCAGCTTCATGTCCCGGCATTCCGCCATCAGCCGCACGATCTTGTCCGTGTTGTCCATGTCGGCGGATAGCACCGCGGCCATGAAAGCCGCCGGGTAATGCGCCTTCAGCCAGGCGGTCTGGTAGGAAATCAGCGCATAGGCGGCCGAGTGGCTCTTATTGAATCCGTAACCGGCGAATTTCTCCATCAGGTCGAAAATACCGGCAGCGACCGAGGCGTCCACGCCCCGTTTCTGCGCGCCTTCCTGGAAGATGGTGCGCTGCTTGGCCATTTCTTCCGGCTTTTTCTTGCCCATTGCCCGTCGCAGCAGGTCCGCCCCGCCCAGCGAGTACCCCGCGAGCACCTGCGCGATCTGCATCACCTGCTCCTGGTAGAGAATGATGCCGTAGGTCGGTTTGAGTACCGGTTCGAGATCGGGATGCGGATAACTGACCAGCGCGCCGTGCTTGCGCTTGATGAAATCATCCACCATTCCGGACTGCAGCGGCCCGGGGCGGAACAGGGCAACCAGCGCCACGATGTCCTCGAAGCTGTCCGGTTGCAGGCGGCGTATCAGATCCTTCATGCCGGAGGACTCAAGCTGAAACACCGCGGTGGTTGCACAGGACTTCAACTGCGCGAAGGTCGCAGCGTCCGACAGGGGTATGCTTTCAATTTCGACCACCGACTCGCCGCTGTACGCACCCCGGGAATTGATGGTCTGCAGCGCGCGATCGATAATCGTCAGGGTGCGCAGGCCGAGAAAGTCGAACTTGACCAGCCCCACCGCCTCCACGTCGTCCTTGTCGAACTGGCTGACGAGCGCCTCGCCCCCCTGTTCGCAATAAAGCGGCGTGAAATCCGTCAGCTTCGAAGGAGCAATGACCACGCCGCCCGCGTGCTTGCCCGCATTGCGCGCCAGCCCCTCGAGCGACCTGGCGAGGTCGATTACGGTTCTGACATCCTCATCGCCTTCATAGAGTTCACGCAGCGCGGCCTCCTGCTCCAGCGCCCTCTCCAGGGTGATGCCGATCTCGAAGGGAATCAGCTTGGCAATCCGGTCAACAAACCCGTAGGGGTGTCCCAGCACCCGCCCGACATCGCGCACCACCGCCTTGGCGGCCATGGAACCGTAGGTGATGATCTGGGAAACCCGGTCCCTGCCGTAGCGTTCGGCGACGTAATCGATGACCCGGTCGCGCCCGTCCATGCAGAAATCCACGTCGAAATCCGGCATCGAGACGCGTTCCGGATTGAGAAACCGCTCGAACAGGAGGTCGTAGCGGAGTGGATCGAGGTCGGTGATGGTAAGGGCGTAGGCAACCAGCGAGCCGGCACCCGATCCACGCCCGGGACCGACGGGTATCCCGTTTTGCTTGGCCCAGGTAATGAAGTCGGCAACGATCATGAAATAGCCCGGAAAACCCATTTCGATGATGACATCGATCTCGGTCTCGAGGCGATCCAGGTACCGACGCCGCTGGGTCTCGACGTCCGGTGTATCCATGGGCAGTATTTTTTTCAGGCGCCGTTCCAGTCCTGCACGCGCCTGCCCGCGAAAGTAATTCTCAAGCGTCAAACCCTCCGGAACGGGAAAATCCGGGAGATAATTCTTGCCCAGTTCGAGTTCCAGGTTGCAGCGCCTGGCGATTTCCACCGTGTTGGCAAGCGCCTCGGGGACATCCCGGAAGAGCTCCGCCATCTCTTCGGGGCTGCGCAGATACTGCTGGTCGGTAAACTGGCGGGTGCGACGGGGATCGTTCAGGGTGCGGCCTTCGTTGATACAGACACGGGCTTCATGCGCCTCGAAATCGGCTGAGCGCAGGAAATGCACGTCGTTGGTGGCAACCACCGGCACATCGGCGGCAGCGGCCAGATTCACGGCACGGTGCAAATATTCCTCCTCTCCCTGGCGTCCCGTGCGCTGCAGTTCCAGGTAGAAGCTGTCCGGAAACAGCCGGCACCAGCCATCGAGCAGGGTACGCGCCTGTGCAGTCTTGCCGGTCAGCAGTGCCTGTCCGATATCGCCTGAACGGCCACCGGAAAGCGCAATGAGTCCCTGCGTGTTTCCCTCCAGCCAGGACTTGTCGAGCATCGGGAGTCCTCGCTGCTGGCCCTCGGTGTAGGTACGCGAGACCAGTCGGGTGAGGCTGAGAAACCCCTCATGATGCCTGCAAAGCAGGACGATACGGGTAGGTTGGCCGCTCCCGGAGCCCTCCGTAATCCAGAGATCGACGCCGATGAGAGGTTTCACGCCGGCTTTCATGGCGGCACGGTAGAACTTGACCATCGAAAACAGGTTGCTTTGGTCGGTCACCGCGACGGCAGGCATCATCATCCCGGCCGCCGTCTCGACCAGCGGTTTGATGCGGACGGTGCCATTCGCCAGGGAATATTCCGTATGTACACGCAGATGAACAAAGGCTGGATGCATGGACTAGGGCTTCCGTGTCCGGGGGGCTGTTCTCGGGCTGAGGCGCCGCTCGATAGTAATTCTGGATGTATTGCTCATGTTATTGTTTTAACTGTTACTTTAATTCATATTCACGCTTTTCCAGCGGGACGATTCCAGGCTCGAAACTATAGCATGGGACAGACCCCCATGCCCCATCCCCGTAGGTAAGCGGCATCACGAGGGACGGGTAATCCCTTCCGGCAATTAACCCGTAGCTCCTCGCGCAACCGGCGACTGCTGTTGGTTAAATGTCACAGTGTGGCGGTCGATAACAAGTTGGCCCCGGCCTGTTGAGACTATCGATCGGAAGAACCCATGAAGTCGAAAATTCAAGAACGTGTCACGTCAATCCATGGAGGTGACGATCTGCGGAGCTTCAATCACAGCATGACCGAGTTGCAGTGGCTGCTGCTCATTCTCGTCATGCTGTATTTCCACATCCCGACACGCCCGATCGAAAAACCCGATGCCCTGGTCGTTGTCATGGTATCTTTCGCCGGCTTTGTGCTGCTGTTTCGCTATTTCAGGTGTTGTGTGCACGAAACACGCTGGAAACTGGCCATTCAAACCTGGGGGATGATTGCCTTTATCACCTTCGCGCTCATTTTCACGGGAAAAACAGCAAGTCCGCTGCTCAACCTGTACCTGCTGGTTATCATCGCCTGCGCCATTACCCTGGGCAAGGTGATGACCATGCTGGAAGTCCTGCTGATCGCCGCCTGTTATCTCTTCATGGGATACGTCGACTACGGTTCCGATATCATCTCTCCTGCGACATTCACCACCCTGATGGCGAATTTCTCGCCGTTCCTGCTGGTGGCCTACGTAACCTCCCTGCTGGCCGAAGATATCCACCATGCCAGGCGGAAGATCACCGTGCTGTCGCAGACTGACGAGCTGACCGGCCTGCTCAACATGCGTGCCTTCAGCACCCTGCTGGACAAGGAGATCACCACGGTGGAACGCTACCCTCAGCCCTTCACGCTCATGATGATCGACGTGGACGGACTCAAGAAGGTCAACGACCATTTTGGCCATGCCGCAGGCACCACCCTGCTCAAGACGGTGGCCGGTTCGATCAGTGACTGCGTCAGAACCTCCGATGTGGTGGCCCGCTATGGCGGCGATGAATTCGTCATCCTGATGCCGCACACGCGGTGTGAAGCCGCACGGATCGCCGCTGAACGTATCCGCGCCGCCATTCACGAATCCTCGTTTGGCACGAACGGGCAGCACATTGCTGCCTCCGCCAGCATCGGCATCGCCAGTTTTCCGGAAAGTGTCGATGTCGCCGGGAATGTCCTGGAAAAAGCGGACGTTGCGCTTTACAAGAGCAAACAGTCAGGCCGCGACCGGGTCACCGTCTATCGCGCGGATTTCGAGAGTGTGAAGCAGCTGCCTGTTGCAGCTGCGGCCATTATTTCCCGCCCTCTTCGTTCATCCTCAGCAAGTTCCTGACCGGCGCATAGCTGCGACGATGCAGCGGCGTGACCCCCAGCCGCTGCAGGGCCAGCAGATGTTCCCGGCTCGGATACCCTTTATGCCGTGCAAGACCGTAGCCCGGGTAGCGCCGGTCCATTTCAACCATTTCGCGGTCACGGGTCACCTTCGCGATAATCGAGGCGGCACTGATCACCGCGACCGTGCTGTCCCCCCTGACGATAGCCTCCACTGGACAGTCCAGGCGTGGGCACCGGTTGCCGTCAACGAGCACGCAGTGCGCAGGCGGACTTAACATGTCAACGGCACGCTGCATCGCCAGGAGCGTCGCCTGGAGTATGTTCAGCCGGTCTATCTCCCCGACGCCGGCGCGGCCGACTGCCCAGGCAATCGCCTTTTGGGTAATTTCCAGGTAAAGGGCCTCGCGGCGTGCCTGCGTGAGCTGCTTTGAATCCTTCAGGCCGCATACGGGATTCTCCGGATCGAGGATGACTGCCGCGGCGATGACCGGACCGGCCAGCGGTCCGCGACCTGCCTCGTCCACGCCGGCAACATGCCTGCTGTGAATATCAGGCAAATCGAGTGTCATTGCGCCCCACCATGTCCAGCACGGCATCGGCGGCTGAGCGGTTTGCGTCCCGCCGCAATCCGGCGTGTATGCCCGAAAAGACTTCCCCCAGATCACGAGTCAGTCGGCGATTATTGATCAACCGCAGGATCTCTCCGCCGAGCTTTTCGGCTGTGAGTCCGTGCTGGATGATTTCCCGCACGATCGGTCTTCCCGCCAGCAGGTTCGGCAGGGAATACGAGCGCGTTCCCGACAGCAGATGTGCAATCCGGTAGCTCAGCGGCGACATTCGATAGGCGACCACCATTGGACGCTTGAGCAGTATGCATTCAAGGGCCGCCGTGCCGCAGGCAAGCAATACGGCGTCCGCCGCGGCCATCGCCTCGAGGGATCTTCCATTGACCAGGGTAAGCGGCAACGATTCCCGATGATGCCTCAGCTCCTTCTCGAATTCCTCACGGCACCCCCTGTTTGCCAGCGCCGCGACAAACTGCATGTCCGGCATCAGTTTCCAGCACCAGAGCGCGGTCCGGAGAAAAGGTCCGGCGAGTCGCCGGACCTCATCACGCCGACTGCCGGGCAGCAGGGCGACGAGCGGCGCCTCCAGTGGAAAACCGAGATGGTGACGCGCCACCGCCGGATTGATTTCGTCTGCCAGCTGGTCAGCCAGTGGATGCCCGACACAGCGGACCTGGACTGGTTGATGCCGGTAGAGGTCCTCTTCAAAGGGAAACAGGGTCAGCAGACAATCGCAGCTCTGTGCAACAGTGCGCACCCGGTACCGACGCCAGGCCCAGACCGACGGGCTGACATAATGCAGGGTCCTGATACCGGCGCGCTTGAGGCTGCGTTCAAGCCCGAGGTTGAAATCCGGCGCATCGATTCCGATAAATATATCCGGCGGTGTTGCGAGGAAATGTTCATGCAGGTCGCGCCTCATGCCCAGCAGCGCCGGCAGATGCCTGACCACCTCGGTGATGCCCATGACGGAAAGCCGCTCCATGGGGTACAGGCTGAAACAACCGGCGTCGGTCATGCGTGGACCGCCGATGCCCTCGAACAGCGCGTGCGGTTCCCGTTCCCGTATGGCCCGGATCAGTCCCGCTCCCAGCGCATCGCCGGAAACCTCACCGGCAATGATGCCGATGTGCAACGGGTGTACCTTGTCAGTCATGACTACAACGGGTTTCCTGAAATCGACGATTGAGGCTGCCAAGCCTTGTTGCGCTCAACTTACCGATTGCATTCGGGAAGGACAACAACATGGTTACCGCACGATGCCGCGTTTTGCGTGCTCGACAAACGCGGCCAGCACGGCGACCGCCTCATCCTGCCGGGACTGGTCCTGCAGGCGCTGCAACGCCGCCTGCAGCGATAGGTTGGACCGGTAAAGGGTCCTGTAAGCCTGTTGCAATGCCTTGCGGGTCGCATCGGGGAAGCCATGGCGGCGCAGGCCCTCGGCATTCAGTCCGGAGTTTCGCGCCGGGTTTCCGGTTACCGTCACGAAGGGAGGCACATCCTTATTGATGACACTGCCGAATGCACAGAAGGCATGCGCTCCGATAGCGCAGAACTGGTGCACGAGCGTATAACCGCCGAGGGTTGCGCAGTCATCGACGCTGACATGACCCGCCAGGGACGCGCCGTTGGCGAATACGGTCCGGTTACCCACCTGGCAGTCATGCGCAATATGTGCATGGGTCATGATCCAGTTCTCGTCACCAAGACGCGTTACGCCCCCGTACTGGAGCGTGCCGCGGTTGATGGTGACATACTCGCGGATCACATTACGGTCACCTATCTCGAGCCGCGTCGGCTCCCCTGAATACTTCTTGTCCTGCGGTGCATCGCCGATCGAGGCGAACTGGTGAATCCTGTTTTCCTTCCCGATCTGCGTCGGGCCGTTGATCACGACATGCGGGCCGATCCAGGTTCCCTGACCGAGGACGACACCGGGACCGATCACCGAAAAGGCTCCGACACTGACATCCCCGGCAAGTTCGGCAGCGCGGTCGACAACCGCCCGTTGATCGATCAAGTGTTGATGTCCCTCTCGGTACACATGATTTCAGCCGAGGCGGCGATAGCGCCATCCACCCGGGCATCGCAGTCGAACATCCAGATGCCGCGTTTCATCTTCAGCAGCCGGGCGGAGAGCAGCAGCTGGTCGCCGGGCTCCACGGGACGCTTGAAACGTACCCTGTCCATGCCGACCAGAAAGTAGAGCGTGTTCCGGTCAGCCGTATTTTCCAGCGTACGGAATGCCAGCAGACCGGTCGCCTGCGCCATGGCCTCCAGGATCAGCACCCCCGGCATGACCGGACGCTGCGGGAAGTGGCCCTGAAAGAACGGTTCGTTATAGCTAACATTCTTGATGCCGGTGAGTGATTCGCCCTTGTTAAATTCAATCACCCGGTCGATCAGCAGAAAGGGATAGCGGTGCGGCAAATGCCTGAGTATGTCATTTATATCCATGGGCATCGGGTGTCATCCTGTATGAGTTGTTGTTGGCTCCCTGCAGCATCGCTGCGACACCGGGTGCGCCGCCTCAGTCAGTTGCCAACGGCGCAAACTGCCGCTCGATCTTTCGAATCTTCCTTACCAGTCTGTCCAGACGCCTGAGGCGGGCATTATTCCTGTTCCATAGCGCATTCTCCTGCGCAGGCACACCGGATGAATACACCCCGGGACAGGTGATCGATTTTGTCACCAGGCTCATGGCGGTGATGACGACATGGTCGGTAATTTCAAGGTGACCAAGGATGCCTGCCCCGCCCCCGATTCTGCAATGACAGCCGATACTGGCACTGCCCGAAATGCCCGCGCATGCGGCTATCGCCGTATGCGCGCCTATCCGGACATTGTGGGCAACACGGACCTGGTTATCCAGCTTCACGCCATCCGCGATCAGGGTGTCGTCAAGAGAGCCGCGATCTATGGTAGTACCGGCGCCGACCTCGACGTCGTTACCGATAAGGACGCTCCCCAGTTGCGGCACTTTCAACCAGTGGCCTTGTTCATTCGCCAGACCGAAACCATCACTGCCGATCACCACGCCGGGGTGGAGCACCACACGCTCGCCGATCCTCACTCCGTCACAGATGACCACATTGGCATGAATAACGCAGTCAGCACCGATGCGGCTGTCCCTCCCTATGCAACAGGCGCCGGACAGCTGAACGCCTGCAGCAATGGTCACGCCGTCGTCGATGATGCAATGCGGACCCACCCAGGCAGACGGAGCGATTTCGCAGCCCGCGCCGATGACCGCACTCGGATGGACGCCGCATCGTCTGACCGGCGATGCTGTCAACAGCGAAGCGGCCCGCGCATACGCGGCGTAGGGGTTTGCAACGGTTATCGTCGCCGTTGGACACTCATCGGCGAACACCGCCTCCAGGATGACGGCCGAGGCGCGCGTGGCAGTCAGATATTTCCGGTAGGACCTGTTCGCCAGAAAGCTGATGGCACCCTGTCCCGCTCGCTGGAGAGTCGCGACCGAATTGATCATGCAGTCGGGGTCGCCACGCAATTCACCCCCTAACCTGCCCGCCAGCTCGCCCAGGACAAGGTCCATCCCGTCGCATCCTTACAGGTTCGGAGGCGCGTCGCTGTGTCCGGCTCCGGTCACTGTTTGAGCTTCTTCAGCACGCTTTCGGTTACATCGACCTTGCCGCTCGAATAGACCACGCCCTGCGTCAGAATCAGATCGAAGTTTTGCTCCTTGGCGAAAGCGACGACCACATCATAGATATCCTTCTGCAGTTTCGCCAGCACCTCGTTGCGCCTGATGTTGAGGTCGTCGCGAAATTCCTCCTGACTGCGCTTGAGGTCGCGACGCTTGGCGAGCACGTCGCGCTCCAGCTTGGAACTCTCGGTCTCGCTCATGACACTGCCGTCACGCGATATGCGGTCTTCCAGCGTGCGTATTTGCTGTTGCAGGGCCACGAGTTCCTTTTCCCTGGGGGCAAATTCCGATTCGATCTTGGCTTGTGCGGATTTTACCTGGGGCGCGGCCTCCATCAGCTTTGCCGTGTCGACGAAACCAATTTTCGTTTCCGCGAGAACGCTGCCGCTGAAGATGAGTGCCGCAGCGGTAATTACCGCCATCGATTGTGCTGGTCTGTATATGTTCAAGCTAGTTCTCCAATGTTGCCTGTTTGCGCATCAGAACCCGACAGTAAACTGGAAGTTCTGCACATTATCACTCGACTTTGCGTTAAGCGGGAATCCCAGACTTATCGCGAGCGGCCCCAGGGGCGATATCCATAATGACGACACGCCGACCGAATAGCGCAGTTCCGTTGCATCGAAACTGGCGACGTCCGAATAGACATTGCCGATATCGAAGAAGGTCCCCAGACGGAACGACTTGGTACCCTCCACGAACGGTATCGGAAACAGCACTTCAGCGCCGCCGACGAGCTGGACGCTGCCGCCGATCGGGTTGCCCTTCGAGTCGGTCGGGCCCAGGGTATTATCCTCGAAACCACGCACCGAGCGTACCCCGCCGGCAAAATAGTTTTCGAAGAACGGCAGGTTGTTATAGTCGCCGTAGCCGTCGCCATAACCCAGCTGGGCGTGCATGGACAGGGTCAGATCCTTGGTCAGCGGCACGTAGCGTCGCTGGTCGTAGCCCAGCTTGTAATATTGAAGGCCGGGACCCGGCACGGTGGTCGCTACGGAAACACTCTGCAAGCCGCCATCATCGGCGAAAAGCGCCTTGTTGCGCGTGTCATGAGCCCAGCTGCCGGTCAGTTTGACCGTGTTGTAATCGTTGCCATGCTGGTCGATGAAGTCTATCACCTCGTTCGGCGATTCGCTGGTCTCTTTCAGCTTCAGATTCTCGAATTCCGGCGACACACGTATGGTGTCGAACTCGTTTATGGGGATGCCATAGTTGACATTGGCGCCGTAGGTATCGGTTGTGTAGCTGGAGATATTCGCCTGGTCGGCATCCGTCTTCTTGTAGAACAGACCGAAACCCCGGCTGACTCCGTTGATGGTGTAATACGGATCGGTGTAATAGAAATTGTAAATCGTCGTGACCTTGCTGTTGTTGAAGGTGAAGCTGACACGCTTGCCGCTGCCGAGGAAGTTGTCCTGCGATATACTTGCGTTGAACAGGATACCCGATGTCTGCGAGTAACCGGCGCCCGCGGTAATGTTACCCGAAGAGGTCTCGGTCACCGAGTAATTGACGTCGACCTGGTCCGTGGTGCCGGGCACTGCCGGGGTTTCCACGTTGACGTCCTCAAAGAAACCCAGCTTCTGCAGGCGGGTGCGGGAACGTTCGACCTTTTCCGCCGAAAACCAGCCGGCTTCCATCTGCCGCATCTCGCGGCGCAGGACCTCGTCGCGGGTGGTGATATTTCCCTTAACATTCACGCGCCGAACATAGACCCGCTTGCCGGGGTCGACGATAAACGCCAGGGTGACCAGCCTGTCTGACTCGTTGACATCGGGCACGGTGTTGACATTGGCGAAGGCGTAGCCCTGGTCACCCAGTTTCGCGCTGATGCGATCAACCGCCTCCGTGACGCGTTTGCGCGAGAACACATCATCCGGATTAATCTTTACTAGGGGGAACAACTCCTCCGGCTTGAGCACCAGCTCACCGGAGAGGGTGACCTCCTTGATCCTGAACTGATCCCCCTCGGAAATATTGATCGTTATGTAAATGTCCTTCTTGTCCGGCGTGATCGATACCTGCGTCGAGAGGATATTGAAATTGAGATAGCCCCTATCGAGGTAATAGGATCGCAGGATTTCCAGGTCAGCCGAAAGCTTCTGCTTTGAATACTGGTCGTTCTTGGTGATGAATGACAGGAAGGACGGGGTGTCCAGGGTGAAACCCTTGCGCAACTCCTTGTCCGTGAACGTGTGATTTCCGACGATGTTGATCTGTTTGATACGGGCAGCCTCGCCTTCCGAGATGTCGATCAGGATACCGACGCGGTTACGCTCCAACGGCGTGATGGTCGTCTTTATCTGGACCGCATATTTCCCGCGGCTGAAATACTGGCGCCGAAGCTCCTGTTCCACCTTGTCCAGCAGGGAACGGTCAAACACCCGCCCCTCGGCGAGGCCGATATCCTTAAGGCCCTCGAGCAGCTTGTCCGTCTCCAGGTCCTTGTTACCGGTAATCTTGATGCTGCTGATCGCTGCGCGCTCCTTGACATAGACGACCAGGACGCTTCCATCGCGTTCTATGCGTATGTCACTGAAGAATCCCGTCTTGAAGAGGGTTTTGACCGCATTGACCGTGTCATCGGAGTCAACCGTGTCGCCGACCTTGATGGGCAGATAGTTGAACACCGTGCCGGGAGAAATACGTTCCAGTCCCTCGACACGTATGTCGGTGACTTCAAATGCCTCGAAAGCCCTGGCTGACCCGCACAGCAGCAGGGACAACAACACTATCCGGATAAAGGTCCTCATGGCAGCTGTACGCATCGACACCGAAACGACATCATGTGAACAGGCGCGCCAGATCGTTATAAAACGCCAGCGACATCAGCATCAGCAGGAGGATGATTCCAATCCGCTGACCGAGTAGCTGTGCCGCTTCGGAAACAGGACTCCCTTTCACCACTTCAATCAGGTAATACATCAGGTGTCCGCCATCGAGTACCGGGACAGGCAGCAGGTTCAGCACCGCCAGGCTGACACTGACGACGGCCAGAAAGCCCAGAAAGGCGGAGATCCCAAGCACCGCTGACTGACCGGCATAGCGGGCAATGCTGATCGGCCCGCTCAGGTTCTCGATCGATGCACCTCCTGTGACCATTTTCCACAGGGTCCGCAGCGTCAGCGTCGTCATCTCCCAGGTCTTCCCCAGAGCCACCGGCATGGCCCCGATCAGACCGTAGCGCACAACGACACGCATTGTAACATGCTGATCATTATCCTGAAGCCGGACGTAGGCACCGATACGCCCGACCGTCCCGTCGTCTTCCTCGAGCGCTTCCGGTGTCAGGCTGAGAGACACCAGTGTATCTCCGCGCCGGACCTGCACGGCAATCGTCCGCCCGGGCCTGGCGCGGACATAATCAACCCACTGGTTCCAGTCCCCGATGGTCGACCCGTCGGCCGTCAGCACAAGGTCCCCCGCCAGCATGCCGGCCCGTTCTGCCGGACTGTCCGGTTCGAGCCTGTCAATGAGAGCCGGATAGACCGGGTGCCAGGGTTTGATACCGAAATTCTCCAGCAGGTTACCCTTGCCCAGCAGCCGGGTCGACGCATCAAGGGCAACCTGCAGTTTCTTCTCCTGTCCGTTCGCGTCCCGGATGCTGACCGGAAACGTTGCCGGTTCATCCAGACCGGCATCCAGCAGGGTCAGGACAGCCGATTCCCAGCTGGGTGTCGGCTTGCCCTGTATTGCCAGTATCTCGTCACCGGCCACAAAACCGGCTGTTTCCGCAGGGCTGTCCGGGATCACTTCGCCAATGACCGGACGCATTCCGGGAACACCGCTCGCGTACATCACCCAGTAGGCAAGTATGGCGAACAGGAAATTGAAAATCGGGCCGGCGGCAACCACGGCACTGCGCGTGGCGAGCGGCTGGCGGTTGAATGCGCGGTGCAGGTCACCCGGGGCAACTTCACCCTCCCGCTCATCAAGCATCTTCACGTAGCCGCCGAGCGGCACCGCGGCGATAACCAGTTCGGTTCCGTCATGACCCACGTTGCGGCGCCAGAGTGGCCTGCCGAAACCGATGGAAAACCGCAGGACCTTTATCCCCAGCTTCCGGGCGACCCAGAAATGACCGAATTCATGGACGGTCACGAGTATCCCGATCGCGACAATGAACGCGATGACGGAGATGAACAGGCTGTTCATGGCGCAGTCATGCCGATGCCGGTGGTGAGATAACGCAATGCCTGGTCACGCGCCAGGGCATCATCCTCGAGAATGGTCTGCAGCGTGCCAGCCTCGTGTACAACGCAGTGCTCCAGGGCATGTTCGATGACGCAGGGTATGGAAGTAAAGGCCAGTGTGCGGTCAAGAAAGGCCTGCACGGCGACCTCGTTGGCTGCATTGAGGATGGCCGGTGCCGTGCCTCCGGTCCGCCACGCCTGCCCTGCCAGCGCTAGACAGGGAAAACGATGCAGGTCCGGGCGCTCGAACTGCAGCATCCCGATGGCCGGCAGGTCCAGCGGCTGTGCGCCGGATTCGATGCGCTCCGGCCATCCCAGCGCATGGCTGATCGGTATGCGCATGTCCGGATTCCCCAGCTGGGCCAACATCGAGCCGTCCTGGTATTCCACCAGGGAGTGCAGGATGCTCTGCGGATGCAGGACCACATGAATCCTGTCGATCGGGAGATCAAACAGCCATCCCGCCTCGATGACCTCCAGCCCCTTGTTCATCATGGTGGCCGAATCAACGGAAATCTTGCGGCCCATCTCCCAGTTGGGATGGGCGCAAGCCTGCTCAGGCGTCACCCTGTCCAGCTTGCTCATCGGCGTGTTTCTGAAGGGTCCACCCGAGGCGGTCAGCATGATGCTCTTCACGCCGCGTGGCGTCTGCCCGGTGGCATAGTTGTCCGGCATGCACTGCAGCAGCGCATTGTGTTCGCTGTCGATGGGTAGCAGGGTGGCATGATGGTCCCTGACAGTCTGCATGAACAGGGCGCCCGACATAACCAGCGATTCCTTGTTAGCCAGCAACACGCGTTTTCCCCTGGCCGCCGCGGCCAGCGTCGGCAACAGTCCGGCCGATCCGACGATGGCGGCCATCACGTACTCGGCATCCGCCAGGCCGGCGACCTCCGCAAGCGCTTCCTGCCCCCCCAGGACCTGAACCTCCGGAGCGCGTACCCTGAGCCTGGTTAGCAGACGCTCGGCTGACGACGGGTCGGCCATGACGGCAAAGTGCGGATGAAACCGCTCGCATTGCCTGGCCAGAGTGTCGACATCGGTATGCGCCGTGAGGGCTACCACCCGGAACCGGTCGGGGTGGCGGGCGACGACATCCAGAGTGCTCATGCCAATCGAGCCGGTCGCTCCGAGTATTGTGATGCCTGCGGGATGCCTGTCTGTCATGTCTGATCCGGATGCGGGTCGAATCAATGCCGGACGGGCCGGTGGACGAGGCACGGGGTCCCCGAATCGGTCGGAGTCACAGTCCGTACCACAGCATACCCGCAAGAAACATCGGGGCAGCCGCCGTCAAACTGTCGATCCGGTCCAGCACCCCCCCATGTCCCGGAATGATGCTGCCGCTGTCCTTGATACCGGCTTGACGTTTCATCAAACTCTCCAGCAGGTCGCCCACGATGGAAAACATCACCGCCAGCAGAGCGACCGGCACCAGGGTGAGCGTCCACTCGAGTGAGCGGCTGTACCAGTAGCCGGCCAGCAGGACGGCAATCGCGCTGGCGACAATTCCGCCGAGTACACCCTCCCAGGTCTTGCCCGGGCTGATCACCGGTGCCAGCCTGGTGCGGCCCCACCGCTGTCCGGCAAAATAGGCGCCACTGTCCGCCAGCCAGATCATGACCAGCAAGGCCAGGGTAATCAGAGGGCCATGATCCTCGCGAGCGTGCAGGGTGACGAATGACGCCCAGCAGGGCAGCATCACCAGCATGCCGGCGCACCCCTTGAGTACACGCACCGCGCGTGTCGACTGTGCACCAAAGCCCGGGTGCACCAGCCAGTAAAGGGCTGTCAGCCACCAGATAACCGCCAGCAGCAGAAACGGCACGAGGACCCTGTCGAGCGGCGCCGCCCAGGCAAGCGCCATGAGCGCAGCAACTCCGGCCGGGTAGGCGATACGCACCGGCATGGAACCCAGCGGGATCATTGCGCCCCATTCCCACAACCCGACACTCATGACCAGCGCCAGCGCCAGCGCCACACCCGCATTGGGAAGATAGAGTACACCACCCACGACGAGCGGCACCATGATCGCTGCCGAGACCAGGCGTGTCTTAAGCACCCTTCAGCTGCTCCACCTGTTCTGCGGTGCGGCCGAAGCGGCGCTGCCGGCTGGCATAGGACTGCAATGCGTCATCGAGTGCCTTTTCATCGAAGGCCGGCCAGAGAGTTTCGGTGAAATACAGCTCCGTATAGGCCAGCTGCCATAACAGGAAATTGCTGATCCGCTGCTCACCTCCGGTCCGGATAAACAGGTCGGGTTCGGGCAGATCCGGCATGGATGTGTATTCGCCTATCATCCCGGGCGTTATATCCCCGGGTGCGACTTCTTCGTCAGCAACGCGCTGTGCCAGCGTGCGACAGGCCTGGGTGATATCCCAATGACCGCCGTAGTTTGCGGCGACCACCAGGTTGAGCCCCCGGTTGAGCATGGTCCTCGACTCCGCCCGGGCGATCTGTTCGCGCAAGTCAGCCGGGAAAACGCTGCGATCACCGATGAAACGTACGCGGATATCATTACTGTGCAGCGTCTCGATCTCTTTCTTCAGTGTGTGAATGAACAGGTCCATCAGCCAGCCGACC
The DNA here is from genome assembly GCA_963763115.1 of uncultured Gammaproteobacteria bacterium. Classification (GTDB taxonomy): domain Bacteria; phylum Pseudomonadota; class Gammaproteobacteria; order UBA9214; family UBA9214; genus CAVQCA01. The sequence continues at coordinate 116 of CAVXNM010000049.1, read as the reverse complement.
TCGTCACTTGGACGTCGCCAGTTTTCACTGCTGAAAGCGAACAGTGTCAGCACACTGATACCCTTGTTGCGGCACGCCTCTACAATGCGTCTGACCGCCTTGACACCTTCCCGGTG
>CAVXNM010000048.1:0-5174 GCA_963763115.1 uncultured Gammaproteobacteria bacterium | reverse complement strand
TGCAATCCGCAATGGAACTGGATTCATGGGCATTACTGTTCATAAAGGCGTCATCCATTCTGCATTTGTTCTACTTCAGGCGTGACCCGCTTGATTTGTTCTCGCGTTACAACGCATTCGGATAATGCGTCACCCAACCCGGATCTTTTAGTGTCTTCGCAGATGGATGTGCGATGATGGGTTACACTCGACCATTGAATAAGTATAAAATATACTACAATTAATTCGCATGAGAGAAAACCCGCCGGATTCAAAGTTATTACGGCTAAAATCCGGGCAACCGAATAAATAGTGACCGAATCCGACCCGGTTAAGGCGAATCCAGGCTCTCCCCGATGCGATTGACGACATTTACGGATTATTCGCTGCGCGTGCTGATCTATCTAGGTACGCACGACAACCGGCGGGCGTCAGTCGGCGAGATTGCAATTGCCTATGGCATTTCCAAAAACCATTTGATGAAAGTCATTCAGTTTCTGGCAGATGAGGGTTATGTGGTCACGGCGCGTGGCAAGGGGGGTGGGGTGCGGTTGAAACACGATCCGAACCGGATTCGTATTGGCGAAGTCGTGCGCAAATCAGAGGCGGACAGTGTGCTGGTGGAGTGTTTTTCACCGGGAACCTCCGAATGTCGCATTGAACGCTCATGTCTGCTGCGCGGCGCCATTCACAGGGCGGTCCAGGCGTTCTATGCGGTACTGGATACCTATACCCTGGCCGACCTGATCGTAAACCACACGACGCTGGAGTCCCTGTTACGGAAATCATCGGCCCGGGAACGAGCCGCTCAGCGCTGAGGGCTAGTGCTCCCCCTTGGTGCGCAGCAGACCCGCCAGCCGGTTTCCCTGTTTCTGCGGACCGCCACCCGGGAAAATGGCGTGCAGATGGCGATTGCTGCCATGCTCAGGCCCCCAGACCTTGCGAAAGTGCCTGATGAGCTCGCGCACATTGGCCTGGACCCGGTGTCGCTCGAAAAAGTCCCTCAGGAAGCGGATCACCTCCCATACCTCAGCCGTGAGCGGAAGACCTTCGTATTCTGCCTCGGCACGTACAAATGCCTCTGACCAGTCACCGAGGTTGACCAGGTAACCTTCACTGTCGGTCTGCACCTCGTGTCCATTAACACTGAGTGTACGGATCTCCATGCCGGGATAGGCAACGCTGCCGCTTTCGTCGTCGCCGGGTGTGCCGGAATCCGCAATTGTGCCGGCATCGGTTGGTGACCATAGACTGATCTCCACATCGCCCTCCAGGCGACCGTGATAGCGGGCAGCGCCGTTTACCACAACCTTGCCGCATGCCGGTGGCAGATCGAATACAGCAGTACCACTGCGGTCCGTAGTGCCCTGCACCGGATTTTCAGGATCCGTGTCGAGGTAGAGGATGACGGGTGTGCGCTTGACCGGTTCATTGGTAAATCTCATCGATACATGGATTTGAAGCATGATTACGCCTCCCGATGAGGCAAAAGATACGACTGGTGTGCGGTCTTTGAAAATGCGAAACAAAAAAATGTATAACAGGTATATAATATACCAGTAATATATGATTATGTCCATGCTGGCTGATACAGGCACGTCATCACATCGACGTGAGTACGCTATGATTGTTTCCCGGGGAGAACTCGCGCGAAAACGGGGTATTAGTATCACCGTGTCCAGTATAGGGAGGTACCCCATGAAAATGCGTCCTATGGGTGCCCGACACAGGCAGCGGTTTGCCTGTAGCAGGTAGCGATAACGGCCGGACTCATGCTGCTGCTGACGGCCTGCGGTTCAGGACTGTCAGGCCAGTACTCGGATAAATCCGGTATCATGCAGTACTATTTCAAATCCGACGGCAAAGTCTACGTGACTACGCTCGGCATACAGTCCGCCGGCGAATACGAAATGGACGATGACAAGATCATCGTAAAGGGCAACAAGGGCAATATGGTTTTCCAGATCAATCAGGACGATACCCTGATCGGCTCGATGGGACTGGTGCTCAGCAAGCGTGAAGAGCGCTGATGAACGGACCGGATTGTACGGGTCGATTGAGGATTTCGCGGCAACGGCCCTGGACGGGTAGACTGTCCAGCCGGATCAGCCGGGCATGGTCGGAAACCCGGGCAGCGGACCGCGTGAGGTGCGGTCGCGTTCGTAAAGCGGGGGTGACTGAATGTAGAGTGACACGAGCTGCGCCAGCGACTCCAGCGCGTTCCAGTGGATGCGCTCCCAGCCGTGGGAACCGTCAACACCGAATGCCGCCAGTGCCGTGCGCAAATCGTTTCCGGCCTCCACGGCAGAGGCGCTGTCGGAGCGGTAATAACGAAACACGTCGCGCTGGTGCGGGATCTCGAACTCCTGGCAGATCTGCAGCAAACGGTGTGTCAGGTGGTAGTCAAAGGGGCCGTCCATGTCGGCCATACAGATGGTCACGCCATACTCGCTGGAGTTCTGGCCCGGCGCGGTGGTGCCATTGTCCAGAGTCAGCATCTCGGCGATATCACCGTGAAGAATTGCCGAAGCACCGGAGCCCACCTCCTCCGAAATGGTGAACAGCGGGTGGCAGTCCAGGGGCAGATGAACGCCTGAATCGATGAGGGCTTTCATGGCGCCCAGCAGCACGGCCACCCCCGCCTTGTCGTCGAGATGGCGCGACACGATAAAACCGTTTTCCATGAGGTCCGGCTGCGGGTCCACCGCGATAAAATCCCCCACATGAATGCCGAGCCGCAGCAGGTCCTCGAGGCTGTGACAGCGCTCATCGATGCGCATCTCGAGGTTTTCCCAGCTCGAGGGCTGCGCATCGACCTCGGCTGCGAAGGTGTGCCCCGATGCCTTCAGGGGAAGCAGGGTTCCGCGATAAGCGCCGAGATCGGCAAACAGCGTGACTCGCGCGCCTTCGGCAAAACGGGCGTTCCAATGGCCTACTGGCACCGCCTGAACACGCCCGTTGGCTTTCAGACCCTTCACCATGGCGCCCAGGGTGTCGAGGTGAGCCACGATGGCCCGGTCGGGACTGCTGCGCTTGCCCTTGAGTGTGGCGCGTATGGCGCCGCGGCGGGTGAGTTCGAATTCCACGCCCAGGCGCTCCAGGCGGTCGCACATGAAGTGCACTATTCGGTCTGTATAGCCGCTGGGGCTGGGGATGCGCAGCAGTTTCACCAGCGTGCTCAGGACATAGGTCTGGTCTATGGGCAGCTTTTTCATTGTTCGTCGTTGCCGGTTCAGCGCACCGCGGTCTGGGGGAACAGCAGGTCCATAAAGCGTTCCGCGGTAGGCTGGGGTTCATGATTCGCCAGGCCGGGGCGCTCGTTCGCCTCGATGATGGCATACTCCGGGCCGTCCACCGCCGGGACAATCAAATCGAGTCCGGTGACGGGGATGTTGATCGCCCGGGCCGCGTCGATGGCCGCCGTGCGCAATGTCTTGTGCAGGCTGGAAGTGACGTCGTGTATGGTGCCTCCCGTGTGCAGGTTGGCGGTCTTGCGCACTTTCAGACATTCACTTTCCTGCAATACGCTGTCGAGTTCGTAACCGGCCTCGTTGACACACCGTTCCGTCTCGCGATCGAGCGGGATCCGGCTTTCGCCGCCGGTAGCCGCAGCACGCCGGCGGCTCTGCTTTTCGATGAGCGTCCTCACCGAATCCTTGCCGTTGCCGATGATTTGCGCCGGTCTGCGCACCGCCGCGGCGACTACTTCTTCGCCGATGACGATGATACGCAGGTCGTCGCCGCTGACATATTCCTCGAGAATTACCTTGTCGCAGACGGTTCGCGCCTCGCCGATGGCCGTGCGCAGGGAGGCCGCGTCGCGCACACCGACGCTGATGCCCGCGCCCTGCTCGCCGCGCGCCGGCTTGACCACGACCGAACCGCACTCGTTCAGAAAATCCAGCGCCTGTTGTTCGTTATCGGCCTTTCTCTGTGCCGGGACCCGCAGGCCGGCATCGCGCAGCAGGCGATGAGTGGTGGTCTTGTCATCGCAGCGGCTCATGGCGATTGCTGTGGTCAGTTCGCTCAGGGATTCACGGCACACGACGCTGCGACCACCAAAACTCAATTCGAAATAGCCGCCCTCGGCGTCGAGCACCTCGACATAAATACCCCGCTTCTGGGCTTCGCGAATGATGATGCGTGCGTAGGGGTTCAGGCTCTCGCCGACGTCCTCGCCTGTGAACAGCGGCTCATTGTGCGGGTTCTTGTGCTTCAATGCGAAAACCGGTACGCGCTCGAAGCCGAGCTTCTGGTAGAGGCGAATGGCCTGGGTGTTGTCATGCATCACCGACAGATCGATGTAGGCACGGCCGCGTGCCTGGTAATGTTCGGCGAGCTGGCGAACCAGGGCCTGGCCGATGCCCGGTACACTGGCCTGCGGGTCCACAGCCAGAGCCCACAGGCTGGAGCCGCCTTCGGGATCTCCAAATGCTGTCTTGTGATCCACGCCTGTGACGACCCCGAGAATGTGACCGTCGCCGGCGTCCACCGCAAGCAGATAGGTAAGCAGGCGAGACGCACGGTGTTCCCAGAGGAAGTCGGCGCTTGGCGGGACCATATGGCGGCGGATGTACAGATTGTGCACCGCTTCGGCGTCATCCGGGCTGTTCAACAGACGGATCGTGAACCCCCTGGTTCGCAGGTGTGCGGGTTGGTAGCGATCCAGCCACAGGCGAAAGGTGTGGGAAGGGTCTAGAAAGACCTCCTGCGGTGCCATGGAGACGGCGACGTGGGGGTCCGACACGTACAGCGCAATGTCGCGTCGATTTGGCTGTTCCTTGCACAGCGTGGCGACCATTGCGGCTGAATCGATGAAGGTTTGCGCGAAAATCAGCCGACCCCAGCCGCAATCGATGACGGCATTTTCGCATGCATCCGGACCGGTCTGGCCCGGTACCTGCATGTAGGTGCTGCCCGAGCGGCACCGCTCAAGGCGCAGGCGTAGAAGTTCCTTGGTATTCATGCTGAATCCTCCTAGAGTCCCTGCTGTTGCAGCCAGTACTCGAGCAGTGTGATCTGCCATAGCTTGGATCCCCGCAATGGCGTGATGTGGGCGCCGGGATCCGCGAGCAACCGGTCAACATAATCGCGCCGGTACAGCGTACGCTGCCTTGCCCGATCACTGTCGAGTATGCCGTGCACGAAATCCAGATATTCGCCCTGGATATACTTGAGTGCCGGCACTGGGAAAT
>CAVXNM010000047.1:0-15588 GCA_963763115.1 uncultured Gammaproteobacteria bacterium | reverse complement strand
GCCAGGGGCAGGCTCCACCTTAAGATAGAGAAAAGGTAGTTTCATGAACCCTTCGCCAAGATCGCATATTTACCGCATGGTAATGGTGCTGGTGGTTATCGTGGTCGGTTTCCTTGCGCTCAAAAGCCTTGCCATACCGGATAGCTGGAATGATGAACTGTTCTACCGTGTGGACTCCCTTGACGAGCTGAAGCTGCTGCCGATGCGCATCGGCGGTAACGCGGAATGTGCCGGCTCCGGCTGCCACGAGCAGCAGCAGTTAGCAAAGCATAAGGAGCATGTCGCTGCGCTCTCCAGAGGCAATCATAGCGGGCTTGCCTGTGAGAACTGTCATGGGCCGATGTCAGTTCACGTCAGTGACGGCAGACGCGTGGCCCCGGCACTCATCAACCGCGAAAACACACTGTGTCTCGGCTGCCATGCTCCTCTCCTGTCCAGGCCAAAGGGCTTTCCCCAGTTCAATGCCGATAATACCGGTCATTCGTACTTCGACGTGGAAATAACCACTACGTGTCTTGACTGCCATGACCCGCATGAACCGCGCCACATGGCCGCAGCACCCGACAAGGGTGAGCCTGAAGAGGAATCCGCAACGGATGCGACAGGGCAACCGCGTGCGATCAACGAGGTGACACAATGACAACCCAGACTTCAAACGCGAGACGGGTATTTCTGCAGAGGCTCCTGGCAGGGGGCGCGGCCGCCGGTATCTTTATGGTGTACCGGCAGCCGGTCGTGGCTGCCCTGAGCGACGCCGGCGAAACGCCGCCCGCGGCTGATCACGACTACGCCTTTGTGGTCGATGTCAACCGCTGCATCGGCTGCGGGCAATGTGTCCGGGCCTGCAGTATCGAAAACAATGTGCCCGAGGGGCAATACCGGACCTGGATAGAGCGCTATGTCGTAACGCCCGAAGGCGTCCATATAGATTCACCGCAGGGCGGGATGTACGGTTTCGACGAGGTCGACGCAGAGCTCGCCGGCGAGGCGATCAACGCGTTTTTCGTTCCGAAATTATGCAATCATTGTGCGGAAGCCCCCTGCATCCAGGTCTGTCCGGTGGGTGCGACCTACCGTTCTCCGGAAGGTTTTGTCCTGGTTGATCCCGAGCACTGCATCGGCTGCGCCTATTGTGTGCAGGCCTGTCCCTATGGCGTGAGATTCATTAACGACGAAAAACACATCGCCGATAAATGCACCTGGTGTTACCACCGCGTCTCCCGGGGCAAGCTTCCGGCCTGTGTCACGGTCTGCCCGACACAGGCGCGGATGTTCGGCGATCTCAACGATCCGGACAGCCAGCCGGCCACGGTGCTCCGGGAAGATAACTGGGATATTCTAAAACCGGACGCGCATACAGAGTCCATGTGCCTGTACCTGGGCCTGCCCAGGGTGGTGGTGTGAGATGTTGCCGAACGAATCCCTGGTAAGTTTCTTTTTTCCCAACGAGGCCCACATCTACTGGTCCCTGATGATCGTCATCTACCCCTATATCACCGGACTGGTGGCCGGCGCCTTTGTGGTTTCGTCTCTCTACCACGTCTTCCAGATCAGGGCGTTTGAGAATATCGCCCGCTTCGCGCTGGTAGCGGCATTCTGCTTCGGTCTGTTCGCCGCGGTACCCTTGTTATTGCATCTCGGACAGCCGCAGCGGGCCTTCAATATCTTCTTCACGCCGCATACCACCTCGGCCATGAGTGTATTCGGCTACGTCTACAGCAGCTACATGATACTGCTCATGGTCGAGCTGTGGCTGGTCTACCGCGAGCACTTCATCCAGAGGGCTAAAGAGACACACGGTATAAGCGGTCTGGTGTGGAAGATCCTGACGCTGGGGGTCATGGAGTACACGCCCGAGGCAGCCAGAATCGACCGCAAGGTCACGACTTTTCTCGCCGCGATCGGCATACCCTGGGCGTGTTTTCTCCACGGTTACGTGGGATTCATTTTCGGGTCGGTCAAGGCCGATGCCTGGTGGGCGACGCCATTGCAGCCTATCATTTTCCTGATGTCCGCCATCGTTAGCGGCATCGCCATGCTGATGTTGATGTACGCCGTAATCCGCTGGCGGACCCGGCAAGCCTATGACTTTCCTATGATCCAGAAGCTGATGGTATTCCTGTGGGGATTTTTCATTATCGATTTCTTCCTGGAAGGTCTCGAGATCGTCTATACCGGCTACGAACATGGCCATCACTGGTCTGTTATCGGGCCGCTACTCTCCGGTCCACTCTACGGTAGCTTCGTCATCGGGCAGGTCCTGGTCCTGTCCGTGGTGCCGTTCCTGATCCTGGCTTATATCACCATCTTCAAACCCTGGGGCAAGGGGCTGCTCTATCTGGCCAATCTGGCCAGCTTCATGCTGGTTCTGCAGGTGCTGTTAATGCGTTTTAATGTCGTCGTGGGCGGGCAGCTGATATCCAAATCCGATCGCGGCTTCACGGAATTCCATTTCGAATTCCTGACGCGCGAGGGGGTGCTTGCCGCCATCATCCTGTTGAGCGCCCCCTTCGTGGTGTATTACCTTATCAGCAAGGTCATTCCGGTTATCCGGGACGAACCCGAGACGGATAGCGACCCACCGACCGTGGTGACAGCCGACAAGGATTACCGTGACTACCGAAAGGAAAACGACGTGCTTGAGGAACGGCCATGAGAGCGCACCGGCTTGCGTCACTGGTACTGATTCTGGGGCTGCTTTACCTGCCGGTTGTCTGTGCTCAACCAAGTCATCGCATGCTGGGCGATGCCTGCGCCGGCTGTCATGGAACCCACGGACACAGTGCCAGTCCCATGCCGATCATCGCGGGACTCCCCGAGGCCTATCTCAGGCAGACCCTGCATGACTATAAAAGCGGAAAACGACCGTCGACAATCATGGGGCGGGTGGCAAGCGGTTACGATGACGCAGAGATCGATGCGCTGGCAGCCTTTTTTGCCTCGCAGCCATGGATCTCGCCCGAGCAGGAACTGGATCCGAAACTGGTGAAGAGCGGCAAACGGATCCATCGCGACGGATGCGGTGCCTGCCACAAGGACAGCGGCCGTTTTCAGGATGACAAAATACCGCGCCTGGCTGGTCAGTGGCGCGGCTATCTGGAGATCCTGCTCGAGGAATACTCGCAGCCGGAGCACAGGATGCCGAATCTGTTCATGAACATCGCCATCAGCCAGCTTGATGAGGATGATTTCAAGGCACTCGCGAGTTTTTATGCCAGTGAACGCTGAGGAGGTCCCATCATGAAACGAATGTCACGCAGGAATTTCCTTGCCCTCCTTGGGAGCACGGCAGCCGCAGGAATGCTGGGTTTCCCCGGGATCACCTGCGCGGGCAAGTACAAGGCACGCGTGGTAATCGTGGGAGGCGGCTATGCAGGCGCCACGGCCGCCAAGTATCTGCGCCTTCAAGACCCGCGGATCGAGGTTATCCTGATCGAAAAAAAACCGAAATTCATATCCTGCGCGCTCAGTAACGAGGTGATCGCAGGAGAGCGCGCACTGGAGAGCCTGACATTCGGTTATGAGCCGCTGGTCACCTACTACGGCGTGAGTGTGGTTCACGACGAAGTGACCGGGATCGACTCCAACAGGCGGGTGGCGGTCACCAGCAGCGGGAAGGAATACGGATACGATCGTCTTGTCCTCGCCCCGGGTGTCACTTTCAAATGGAATGTGATCGAGGGCTATGACGAGGCCGCGGCGCAGCTGATGCCTCACGCCTGGAATGCCGGGGAACAAACTCTGCTGTTGCGCGGGCAGCTCGAGGCCATGCCCGACGGTGGCAAGATCTACATCGTGTCGCCGCCCAATCCCTACAAGTGCCCTCCCGGCCCCTATGAGCGGGCGGCCCTCATTGCCCACTACCTGAAGCAGCACGGCAAGGGGCGTTCAAAGATCATCATCCTTGATGCAAAGGACAGCTTCGCCAAACAGGCCTTGTTCGAACAGGGCTGGAAACGGTACTATCCGGACATGATCAGGTGGGTGCCCGCCTCGCAGGACGGCAGGGTTGTGAGGGTGGATGCGAAAAAGCGCATTTTGTACACCGAGTTCGATACATACCAGGGCGATGTGGTGAATGTGATCCCGCCGCAGAAGGCCGGCCACGTCGCCGAACAGTCGGGCCTGACGGACGACCGGGGCTGGTGTCCCATCGATCAGCAGACCTTCGAATCCGTCATTCACAAGAATGTGCATGTGATCGGTGACGCCTGTATTGCCGGCATGATGCCCAAGTCCGGATATTCCGCCAACAGCCAGGCCAAAGTGTGCGCCGCCGCGATCGGCGCGTTGTTAGACGGAGTTGACCCCCCGCTGCCTTCCTATATCAATACCTGCTACAGCATCATCGCACCCGATTACGGTATCTCGGTAGCGGCTGTATATCGTCTCGAAAAAGGCGAGATCGTCGCCGTCGAGGGTTCCGGAGGAACGTCGCCACAGGATACATCGGCGTGGCAGCGGAAAATGGAGGCAACCTATGCCAGGAGCTGGTTCGACAACATTACCGCTGATATCTTCGGATAATCATGCGGTGGTACAGAATGTCGCCGCCAGAAGTGGCGCTTTAGTGACATTGACAACCGCAAATCAGCTGTGACGAGAGGAAGGCATTATGAGTCAGTTCAATAGTATCCTGGTCTGTGTCGGAAAGAGGGCGCCGGATACCCGGATGCTTGACAAGGCTATAGGGCTCGCTAAGAAGCATCAGGCTGCAGTCAAGATATTTCATGTGATCAGCGACTATCCTGAGGATACCTCGGAGTGGTGGAACGTACGCGATCCAGCCAAGTTGAAAAAGCAGGTCATTGCGGAACGGCAAGCAATCCTCGACGAAATGGTCACACATGCCCGGGAACGTGGTCTGGATCAGGTGTCATCGGAACTTCGCTGGGGCGGGACATTTCTGGAAATCAGCCGCGAAGTCATGAAACACAAACACGATCTCGCCATGATTACCGTACAATACAAGCAGAAAATGGCCAGGAAGGTACTGGAATGTCCATCGATGGACCTGCTGCAGCACTGCCCGTGCACACTCTGGATCTCCAAAGGCACTACTCCCGAACTTCCCACACGCGTGCTCGCAGCGCTCGGCGGCATGCGAGACGATGTCGCCTGCGATGCACTGGACATCAAGGTATTGCACACGGCCGCCGCCATCGCCGAGGCCAACGGGAGCGAACTGCATTATGTGCATGCCATGCCCCTTTACGGGGGCGAAGGCCAAAAAGGGAAGAAACTGCGCAGCGACCTGGCAGATAATATTGACAAGTTGAAAAGCTCGTTCATGCAGAAATGCGGGAACGTGCTGAGAGAGTATCAGGTGAAATTGAATGATGACTGGATTCACATGGTAACAGGGTCGCCGGCGAATGTGATCGTGGATCTGGTCGATGACAAGCATATAGACCTGGTTGTCATGGGTGCGCGTACCCATGAAAACCTGCCGACCGTATTGCTGGGTACCCGGGCCATGCAAGTATTCGATTACGTGAAGTGTGACGTGGTGGGGGTGAAACCCGACGGTTTCGTCTCGCTGCTGGAACGCGAGGGTGTGGGAGCAACGGACAGTCAGGACGGCTAGATATCGGCCTGCACAGCCAGGTGGATCCTGAGCGCGGGATGGTATTCTTCAACAGCGGGTAAAGGAGGGTCTGTTCCGGGCGATGGCGCTCGTGTCGAGTCACACCGTCACCCGGACTGGCTTCCCTGCCCAGCCGGGAACGGCACAGCATGGTCGCACCTTGCCAGGTCGTGTGTATCTCAAGGCCGGCAGGACAACCCGTTGCCGTCAATCGGTTCGAAACGGGATCCGTTCTCCAGGATCATCACGGAATGTACTGTAGTCAACGCCGTCATGTTCATCGCGACCCGCTTCGTGTCGGAGGCAACCATCGGTCTAGAACGAGGATCGCCAAATGACTCAACCATAAACAGGGCAGTCGGCGAACGGCGCGAAGTGCCGTCCGTTGAACCGGTTGTTACCTGTCTCACCGATTGGTCAAAGCCTTGTCTCACCAAACCAATTCGATCTTGCTCGGCCGCCATTCTTTCGTGATGAGCGGCTCCAGCGGGCTGTAGAGGCGCAGGATGGTGAACCAGCCCTTACCCGGCATCGTCTGGATCCAGTTGCCGCGCTTGACACCGTCGGGCTGTTTCGGACCGATGTATATTGTCATGGAACCGTCGGCATCCGCCTCGGCGGCAGGCGAAGGATAGCTCTGACCGCCGGCGTTCGGGTAGCGTTGCGGAGTGTCCAGCATGGAGCGCGACTGGTTGTCGTAGAGGCTGAACGACCAGAACGCGCGCGCTGGAATGTTCTTCGGCAACGTCACCTTGCACCATCGCTACGCCATACCAGAGGGCTGCGCCAGATGGGAACGCGCAAGACCATGGTGGACCTCTGCGCGGGGTGCGTCATCACGACGACCCAGGAACTGGTGATGGCGCCCTATCAGCTCATGGAGTTGTCGCGGGTCGCATGAGGCATGGCGCCACAGACAACCGTTGAGCGTTGACGCAACCGGAATTTTTTTCGACCATCCCCGGTCATCTATCCGACGAACCCGGTTGAGCATGCGGTAGTCCGGTGATCAGGTGCCGGCTGGCGCAAGCAGGTCATTTATACTTAACTATAAAAAACCGGAGCCATTCAGCGATAGCACTTCGACCTGTATAACGTTCCACGCTGGCGTCCGTGCGCATTACCCGGCTTGTCCATGGGATGCCCCGGATGAGTGCTCAGGAGGCTTCACCAGGGCCTCGCGCGCCTCACTGCCAGCGGATGTTTTCCGTACGAACGGGATGGCGATCCGGAAAGGCGTGGACGAGAACCTCTGGGGTCAACTCACCGGGAGTATGCTCATGCTTGCAGGCATCGCATAGCGCCAGGGAATCGAACGCAAACGAAATCCCGGGGAAGGACACCATGCCACATCATGCACTCCATGCGATCAAGACCGCTCCTCAGGGCGCGGCGACAACCGAGGCGCAGCGCACCCGGGCCCTGGGGCTGCTGGTACTGTGCTGGCTGCTGGCGGGGGGCACATTCGTCGCGGTCAAATGGGCCGGCCCCTACACCCCGCCATGGACCATGGTGTTTTTCCGCATGACGCTTGCCGCGCTGTGCCTGCTTCCCTTCGCCACTTCCCACTTTAAAGCCATGGCGACCCAGCTGCGGACCCATTTCGTGGTGATCATTTCAATTGCTGTCGCACTGGCGTTCACCCAGGGCTTCATGTTTACCGGGTTGGGTTATACAACAGCCATCACGGCGTGCATCGTGTTCTCCATCTGGCCGATCACCGCGATCATTCTCGCCGCGCTGGTCCTGGGCGAACGGTTTACGCCCTGGCAGGCCGTCGGGGTCATCCTGTGTTTCGGCGGGGTACTGGTGATCGTCGCCCAGGGTAATCCCGACCGGATCGTTAGCCTGGATTTCAATGCCGGTGATCTCTGGATCCTCGGCGCCGTGGCCGGCATGTCGGTCTATACCGTGCTGCTGAAAAAGGTGAAGATCGACCTGCCCCACCTGCCCCTCCTGATTCTGCTGCTCGTGGTCGCCGCGCTCTCATCAACACCGTTCTTTGTCTGGGAAATCCTTCATGACGAGCGCATAGTCATCGACTGGCACGATATCCTCGTGTTTGCCTACATCGGCATCATCGGCGGCGGCGTGATGTTCCTGCTCTACAACACCGGTCTCGCGCTCCTGGGAGCCGCGGAGGCAAGCGTGACCTTCTATCTCCAGGCGCTCTTCACGACCATACTGGCCTACCTCTTTCTCGGCGAGAAACTTCACCTCTACCATGTGGCGGGCATAGCCCTCATCGCTTCGGGTATCGCGATCGTAATGCTGGTCAAACAGAAACCGCCCAGTCGCTCCACCGCACCGGGTTCCTGAAGGATGAATGTGGAAACCGACCCAAACGTATTGATGACCGCGGGTCTGATCATTGACTATACTAGATTTGGTGATATTCATTGAACATCCTGACTCATCGTTATGGAAAACGATCGGCCTCCAATTAAAAGCTACATTCGAGTGATTCGTCTTATCTCCGGTCTGGCCCAGCCATGTCCAGGACGGCGACACCGACAAGCGCCGCACCGATGACGATATAGAATGGCGCCCGGATATTGATGCTCATCAGGTCCCCGCCGAGCAGTGACATGAGCCCGGCAACCGGCGTGAACACGGCGGTGGTGATCCCCATGATCCAGCCTTGTTCCTCGTCGCTGACGCTGGCGGCATAGAGACCGAGAAATGTCGGGTAGGTGATACCGAAGACGAAATAGAACATGAACACCGGAACGAATCAGAGGATCGCGACGGGGGAAGCGCTAAACGCTGCGGTGCATGCCGCCCAGACGATCAGATTAACGGCAACGATGGTCTGCTTGTCGACCCGCTTCTGCACCGGTGCAACCAGGAACGTGCTGGAAAATGCCAGCGCCGCGCCGATGGTCAGCATGACCATGCTGCCGCCCAAGCGATCAATGGGGTCAAACTCGATTGATTCATCAGATCTGTAACGTCTGACTGTTTATTCTGCTCACAAACATCGATCGAGTCTGACCACATTGATTCCTGACCCCCATTGATTCCGGCAGGGCCGACATCGCTGTTTATTGTTCTGTGGTTGAAGGTAGTTCCTTCCCCAATGATTTTGACTGTCCTGTTTGCCGGGTAGTCCAGTCTACAGCCTTATCCTTGAGTTCCCGGAAGCGACTGCTGAGACCGGTCAGTTTCTCGTCCCACTCCGGATTGGGCTGTTGTCCCTCGATCAGTTTGAAGTAAGCCTGCATGAGTGCGGCAATGGCGAAGGGTTCCAGCAGGGCCGATTTGAAGGCCCAGGCAAAAACGATGGACAGCAGCACAGACCAAGTGGCCAGACCTTCGGAGAGCAGGCCCGCAATAGCCGCCACCGGGCCGGTGATAACCAGAAAGATGAGCAGGGCAAGGCCATACTGGATGAACATCAGGAAGAAAGCGTTTTTCAACATCCCCTTGTAGTTCTGAGCATAGAGGATCAGGGCATCCTTGCTGCTCGCCCAGGGATTGTCGGACTCGGCGCGCAGATTGTAGGCGAGGATGATCTCGTCCACGTAAGTGAGCGATAGATTGAAAATCTTCTGCACGAAGCGCAGCAGCCCCTGCAGGGCGGGGATCGGCAGCAGGGTGGTGACGGTCATCAACAGTCCGTTGATGGCGCCCAGTATCCCCTTGATGAGTTGGTCGAGCAGGAACAGGGAGGATGCCTCGGCAAACCGCTCGCGCACTATGCCCTGGGCGTAGTCGATCTGGCTTTTACCGCCGGGCAGCTGTTCTCCCTGCAGTAGTTTTACCAATACCGCGATGTGGCCTGCCTTGACCAGATAGAGTAGATACTCACGAGCCCAGTAGAGGATGGCGCTGATCACCCCGAAACCCAACAGGCCACCGACACCGGTGCCACTGCCAGGGTCATCGCCGAAGCTGGTGACGACATAGCCCAGGCCGGCGCCAATACCCGTGCCGAGAACATAGGCAAGGCCGATGCCGAAGTAGATGATCATCCGAAAGGCGATGAAAGGGGCAGTGGCGTGCATTGCGCTCAATGCCTTGCCGGTTTCAAAATCCCACATAATCTGTGCCTCCTGTTACGTTTCAGGCAATAAGTTCATCGAGTACATGATATACGTTATGCAGATAATCTTACTCCCTGCTGGCGGAGGTACACATCGCGCGCAGGGTAAGGGTCTACCTGATCGGCTGTTCGATTATTGCCACGCTACTGGTCGGGGCAAACCGCGTCTACCTCGGGGTTCACTGGCCGAGTGATGTGCTGGCCGGATGGGCTGTCGGCGCCGCCTGGGCCGCGGCCTGCTGGCTCATGGCCCAGTGGCTCCAGGAACGGGGAGGAATCGAGCGCGGGACGACCTGAAATCCGGTCGTTGGGCAAAACAGGACATTCCCATCCGCTGTGCCCCCTGGACAGGATGGACTATGATGGATCCGCGATTACGCCGCGACGGTCTGGTTGCGCCCTTGATGCTTGGCCTCGTAGAGCGCACGGTCCGCCCGGACGACGAGTTCATCGAATCCCTCGCCGCTGCTCATCTCCACACAACCGATCGACACCGTTACCTGAAAGCCGGTCGCCAACGCATCGAAATGTTCAACCTCGATATGATACCGTATCTTCTCCGCTATCAGCAGTGCCCCATTCAGGTCAGTGGCCGGCAGCAACACGACGAATTCCTCACCACCCCATCGCGCTACGGTATCGCCGCTGCGAAGACAGCCACGTGCAAGACGAATGATACGTTTCAGTACCCGGTCACCGGATTCGTGCCCGTACGTGTCGTTGATGCGCTTGAAATGATCCACGTCGACAAAAAGTAAAGACACATTGCTTTTGATGCTGCGGTGCTGACCGATCTCCCGGTGGGCGTGACTGGTGAAGCTGGCTCGATTCATGGCCCCGGTCAGCCCGTCGCGCGTGGCCCGCGTTTCGGTGCGCCGCTGCAGGATAGTGCTTCGGCGTTCCAGGTTGCAGAAGGACAGCGCCAGGAAGGCTACGACAAGCCCCACAGTCTGGCTGCTGGCGACAATCAGGATCACGATCGAGGCATCGGCGGCATTCGGACGGAAACCGACAAGGCCGAGACCCAGCAGGTATGGCGCCATCATGACCAGCGCGAGGTGACGCCTCGCAAGCGCACTGACGCGGGTTGGGCCGAGCAGCGCCCGCAGGAAGCCGTGATAGACGGTGCGCAAAGCCGTGGCCACGCAAAGCGGTATCAGCATCAGGACCGTGGTGAGCGACATACTCACATGGGACTCCTGTACACCGAGCACAAACCCGACCAATGCCATGGCTGGCGCGCCGTACGCGAGCACGGATAATAGTTGCGAAACTGCCGCGTCACGGTACCGGCGCAACAACAGTGACGTGGCCAGCATCAGCAGACAGAGGGCAGTGCTCGTCGACACGACGGCCTCCGGTCCCGCGGGAAATGGATTGACTTCCTGGAGCCAGCGGCTGGTCTGCTCGGGAAATTCCAACTGTACCAGTGCGCCGAGCACTACCGCAGTGCAGGCCACATCGACGAACCGGCGTGTGCGTTGCATGGTGAGCACGACACAAACTGACAGCAGTATCACACTCAGCGACGTAACCGGGTGTACCGCCGGACCGTGGGGCAGCAGCCGGATGATGTCGACAAGGGTCAGGCGATACGCAACGAGTGAGAATACCGCAATCAGAAAGCTGCACAGGGCGAAAAGGGAGGCCATGCCCAGCGCAGCCCTGATCGGCCCTTTCACTAACGACGTAGTGACCGCACCTGCCCGAGTATGACATCGTCCCATAGGCACACCTCTTCTCCCGGGGCGGCTGAGGGGGTAAAGTTCTTGATCAGACGCCCTGGTCAAAGCCTAGGCGAACGCTCGCCGTTATACCTTGCAGCACATCACCAAATCGGCAACAAAGATGGACCGGGCGTCAGGCAGTGAGGCGCGAGACCAGCATCTCCAGCGCGGCATCGAGATTCCGTGAAGCGGCGGCGCTCATCGGGGCGCCCAACTCGAAGTCGTAGCCGCGCTACGCGAGCAGGAATAGCCGTGTCCATGCTTGGTGTTCCCTTCCAGCGGCGCTTCCTGTTGATCCAGCATTCTGTACCAGCCACCCTGGACGGGATCCCGCATGCGCTCCTTGATGTACCGGAACCCGTATAGAGCGGCGTCACGAAGAAATCCACCGCATTTCTCGTCTATAGTGCGAGGAAACCAAACGGCCGCCAGGTGCCGCAGCTCGCCCTCGAGTTCATTCCGCAGAAGCCCACGCATGGGTGAGCTCCTGAACGCGACATGTTGCGGGCATGAAGAATCATTTTAAGATCCTGAAGGAAACACCGATTGAATCTTGCGCAGAAACTCAACCCGCAATGCCGAGCAAGGCCCGTGCGACGCCGGTCAGGCTCTCTCCCGCGATCAGCCCGGACGCGGCAGCGATCAGGAATCGCTGCGCAAGGTTCGGTTGATAGCGCTCAAGGAATTTACCGACGAGACTGCCGAAAAACATCGTGATTGAAATCGACGCCGGAATTACCATCGCGAGACCGAAGGCCGGTATGTTGGGCAACCACCGCGACGCACGGCGATGTTGCAGCCAGGCGCCCGCAATACCTGCGCCACCGCCGATCGCCACCGCCAGCAGTGCGCTGACTGGAATCGCACCGAGTCCGTTGTGGAGGGTCTCGGCGACCACTTTCCAGGTCGCCACCGCAGGCGCCGGCCATCCCTCGGTTACCAGCATCGTGGCCGGATCCGGGATCAGGTGCAAATAGACGATACTGCCGATCACGCTGCCGGTCAGTACACCGAAGCATTGCGCCACGATCTGTAAACGCGGCGGCGTGCCGATCATATGGCCCACTTTCAGATCGTTCAGCAGGTCCGCGCTTTGTCCGGCTGCGCCACCCGCGACGTTTGCGCCTATCAGGTTCGCGGTGGTTTCACCCGGCGCAATGATACCGGTCGAGAGCTGCGACACCTTGCCGATCGCACCGATCGGGGGTATGCCCGTTTCACCGACGACACGCGATGCCACCGTTGCGAGCAGAAAGGCCAGGGGAACCGCGAGCGTGGCGATGAACCAGTGGATATCGAAAATCATCACCTGCGCGATCACGACCAGCGCGCTGGCAAGTGAAAGCCCGAGCATGCGAGTAACCATAGCGCCATCGTTATCGCCACTGGAATGGCCGTCCGGCTTCGAAGCCGTCAGTCGATAAGACACGCCCTGCAGCACGAAGCGTGTCAGCGCCGATCCTACCATCAGTGAAATACCCGGCCATAACAACCATTCGATCATGGTTGCGAACCAGTTCGCGTCCAGGTCATCCGCGCCGGGCACGATGAAGCCCTGGAACAAACCCCAGGGCCCCAGCAAACCCCAAGACACGATACCGCCGAGCAGCAACGACAGACCGGCACGAAACCCTATGATCGCGCCGAAACCCGCCAGCAGCAGCGACGGATCGAATACAAAGCTCAGGTTCTTCGCACTGATGCCGGCGAACCCTGACAGCTTGCCCATTGCCGGGAGCACGAAGCCAAGACTCGGGCGCGGCAGCATGAACGCGCCGGTGTCGAGCCATTTCAGAACACCGGCAAGCGCAGCCGAGCTCAACAGCACGCGCAGCTTCAATGCTGCTTCACGGCCCTGGTCGAAGATTTCCAGCAACGTTTCGGCGGTCGCGCGCCCCGTGGGAAACGGCAGATCAGCACGCAGGATTAGAGATGCGCGCAAATACCACGCGACCCAGATACCAAGAAAACTGACCGCGAATACCCACATGACCAGTTGCAGTGGCGGCATATTAGTGCCTGATATCATCGCCAGCGCCGGGATCGGTGCGACCAGGCCGCCGGAAATAATATTGGCCGAAGACGATGCCGCTGTTTGCGCGATATTGGCCTCACCTGCGCTCAGGTGACCGCTGATACGCACGCGCGCCAGCAACGCCCAGAAGCCGGCAGACAGCAGCAACGCGATTATCGAGATATTGAACGACCAGCCGATCTTCAGACCCGAGTAGATATTGCAGGGCGTCAGCAGGGCGCCGATCAACATGCCGCTGGCTATGGAGCGAATAGTCAGATTTTTTTCAGTCAAGGCGTAATATGGTCATTGGCTCGCGGTGATCACCACGAGGTGAACTAGGCCAGCCCCATGATCGACACCAGCTCATCGCTGCTGAGCACATGACAGTAAATCATATTGATGATTTCGAGTTCCCTTTGGTGGAGCTCATCGGTACCGGCGGCGCAACAGTCCTCGACTACGATGACGTTGAAGCTCTCGTCGGCCAGACTCCGTACGGTCGATGATACGCACTGATCGGTATATATGCCGGTCACAATCACATTGCGTATGCCCATATTGCCGAGCACCAGTCGCAGATTGGTGCCGGTCAGCGCGCTGTCGGTGGTCTTGGTGACGACGATCTCGCCGGGCACAGGCGCAAGCTCGGGAATGAGCTGCGATTCCACGGTGTTTTTCGGCATCAGCAGATTGTTCCAGCCCGGCATTTTCTGGCTCAGCGAGCGATCACGTCCGTCGTCGAGCAGGCACGCGATGCGTGCATGGACGACATCGATGCCGTTGTTGCGAAACGTATCCTGTAACACGCGCAGGTTAGGAATCACGGTTCCGCGCATGCGTGCATAGAACGGCGTCCAGCGCGCGTTCTCCGCATCGGTCTGCTTCGGCGCAAGGCCGTAGTTCTGCACATCGATGCACAGCAGCGCGGTTTCGGCGGGTGGCAGCGACGGGACCTCAGGTTCCGGCGCATCCTCGTAGTAGAAGGAACGGTAGGCAGTCTTCCAGTTCATTACCGGCATTCTCCGGAATCGTTTGGGAATTGGCTGTTCGGGGTCGGCACTTCTGGATCAACAGACGACCCTACAAGATAACGCGCCGCATTCCAAGCTTGCCAGGTGACCGTTCACTACAGTCCGCTAACGCAACCATTAACACGGCGGTAAATATTGCCGGTTAGTACCGGAGCATGGATGCACCGACGCGACGCCAGACCGGCCAGCTTGCCCACCATATCCGTAGGTGTCTCCTCCGGATCGCTGGCTGGCGGGGTCTGCAGGGTGAACACCCTGCTTGGCGTTCCAGGCATCAAGCGGTGAGATGTGAAACCACCATATCCATCGCCGCGTCGAGATTCCGGCTGGCGGCGGCGCTCATCGGGGCGCCGAGCTCGAAGTCGTAACCGCGCACGGCGAGCACGAACGCCGCCGGCAGCGGTTCATCGGTGACGCGCAGAAACGCCGCCAGCACGGCCGCCGGGGAAAGCGCATGCGATGTGGTGCTCGCGTCCGCCGCCGGACACGCGGGATCGAAACTGAACGGCGCCGCACCGCTGGCGGCGGCGTCGATGAACACCACCTCGCGGCGCCCGAGCAGGTCGAGCGCATGCTCGACCTGCAGCTGGAAATCGGTCAGCAGTTCGGTGCCGGGCAGGTCCAGCGCCTCCAGCCGTTCGATGGCGCGCGGCCCGATGGCATCGTCGCCCCGGCTCGGGTTGCCGATGCCGATGATGAGCCGCGGGGCAATCCCGGGCCCGGGACTCAGCCGCACCGCTCGTGCGAATCTTTCACCAGGGTGTCGATGCACGCTCCTTCGGCGTCGAACAGCTCGATGCGAAGCGGCATCCTGCCGAGCGCGTGGGTGGCGCAGGACAGACAGGGATCGAAGGCCCGGATCGCCACCTCGATGTGGTTCAGCAGGCCCTCGGTGAGCTTGCGGCCGTTGAGATAGCGCTTCGCGACATGACGGATCGACTCGTTCATCGCCTGATTATTGTGGGTGGTCGATACGATCAGGTTGGCGCGCACCACCACGTCGTCCTCGTTCACCCGGTAGTGGTGAATCAGGGTGCCGCGCGGCGCCTCGATCACGCCGACCCCGCGCTCGCGATGCTCGCCCTCGACCACCAGCTCACCGCCCAGGATGTCGTCGTCATGCAGCAGGTCCTTGATCGCCTCCGCCGAGAACAGCAATTCGATCATCCGCGCCCAGTGAT
>CAVXNM010000046.1:0-24415 GCA_963763115.1 uncultured Gammaproteobacteria bacterium | reverse complement strand
AGGGCGGTGTCTCCGGCAGAGCGTGCCGGTATCAATGGTGGGGAGACCGCCACCCGTCCGGCAGCCCTGGAGATCAAGGAGTATGCTGACGCGGAAGCACCCGCAGCAGGGCTGGAAAAACTCCCTGCCGCCGGCATGCAGGTTGCGAAGACGGAGCCGCAGATCCCGGTGAAATCCATCGCGACAGAGGTACACAAGCTGTCTCTGTCGGCGGTAATGCCCATGCTGGACCGGGTGTCCTGTGCGGCGCTGGATGCCACGGTCAATAACGGTACCGTGAACGTACACGGGTATGCCTCGCAACGCCTGGACATGAAGCGGCTGGAAAGTGAGCTGCTGGCGCTGCCAGGGGCGAAAAAAGTCGCCGCCGATGTGACGCCGGTCAGTGATGAGAAGTGTGCCGTGATGGATCTCTACGAGCCATACTGGCGCGTCAACAAGGACGCCGGGGATGCCACCACGATTCGCACCCGGAGTAAGCACGGCGAGCTCACCGAAGGGGATCCCCTGATCGTCAGGATAACAACCCCGCCTTACGAGTCCTATGTCAATCTTGACTATTACTCACTGGACGGCGGTGTGGTACACATGGTTCCGGGACCCCGAGTCGAGGGCAATCAGGCGCCGCCCAGCTACGCCGCCACCATCGGTGATCTGGGCGAGTGGATTATTGCGAAGCCGTTCGGCACGGAACTCGTGGTGGTGTTGACCACGCCGAAGCCGTTGTTCGACAAGCCGCGCGAAGAAGTGGAAAAGGGTGCAGATTACCTGGTGGCGCTTCGAGAACGCCTGGATCAACTGGGGAGAGATTCCTCACGGGACAGGATCACCGCGGATTTTGTCATGATCAACACCAGGCCCCGGACGCTTCTGGAACAGTTCAAGGACAAAGCGCTGGGACGCAGTCCCTGAGCGTACAGCGAAGTGCGGCGCTCGGTAAACGGGTATGCCCTAGGGCAGTGTTTTAGCCACGCGAAAACCGTTGAGTATGTAACGCACCGCCGTATCGTAGGTGAACCGGCTCGCGGAGTGCGCATAGGTGCTGTCGTTGCGCCACGCCCCCCCCCTGATCACGTTCTCGCGACAGTCGGCACTGGTCCAGGCGGAACCGTCGGTCGGTGCGCCGTCGTAGTCTTTATGCCAGCAGTCCTCGACCCATTCCCAGACGCCGCCGTTCATGCCGTAGAGGCCGAAAGGATTAGGCGGGAGAGCGTCAACGTTGGCCGGCGCATCATTGTTCCAGTCACCGCCGCAGCCCTTGCAGTTGGCCTTGCCGGCTTGCATTTTTTCACCCCACCAGTAGCGCGAACCGGTCCCCGCGCGAGCGGCGTACTCCCATTCCGCCTCCGTCGGCAGGCGGTAGTTCTGGCCCGTCTGCTTCGACAGCCAGTGTACGTAGCGCTGGGTATCTGTCCAGCTGATGTCCCTGGCCGGTGATTTATCCGGCGAGCCGGTTGTGCTGGTAACGGGTCTGCAAGCCTCCGCCTGGACACAGGCGTTCCATTGCGCCAGGGTGACCTCGTACTCGCCGATGGCGTACGGTTTGCTGATCGTCACCCGGTGTGCAGGTCTTTCGCTGCGATCGCCGTGGTTATCCCCCATGACAAATGCCCCCGGCTGCACAGTCACCATTTCCGGGCAATCGTCGCAGTCTCGCGAACCTCCGGTCCCGTGTGCCACAACCGGTGCCCGGGCGGGCGCCGGTCCGGGTTTCGCGACCGCCGGCGGTGCCGGCTTTGGTGTCGATGCATGCGCCGGCGATGGCGTCGGAGCGACCGGTTCCCGAATCAGCTCGCGGTAGACAAAACCCGTGATCCCGCCAGCGAGCTCGATGCGGTACCAGTTCCTGTCTTGGGTGCGGCCCGTGACATGCACATGCTCGCCTCGGTCCAGTCCACCGACGAGTTCGGCGCGCGAGGAAGGTTCCTTGCGCACATTGGCCCTGGTGACGGCCTCATACTGAACATCCATTATCTCGACGGGTGGCGCCGGCGGTGCGGCAGGGGGACTGGATTCGGCGTATCGCGCCGCCCGGGCCCTGGCCAGCGATGCGAAACGTCCGTCAGGGTAGGCCTGAAGATAAGCCTTATAGTCTTCTGCGTGGGTGCTGTTCTTGATGGATTCCCAGAACTCGAGTTCGTACTGGGCCTCGCCGCTCTTGGGCAGCAGGCCCGCGGTCGCTGCGCCCAGGGTGAAAAGGCCGAGCGACAGGCTCAATAACAACACTCTGATCCCTGTTCCTGTCATCATGATTATCCCGTGCTGGTGTTTTTGAGATCGATCAGGTCTGGCAATCAAGCCTGAGAGGCTAGACGAGCATGCACGTGTGCGCAAGCGCTTTACCGGCCACCGACAGTCTAAGGATAGGTGAATCTGTCCGTGGAGTCGATTTCCCGCTGCCGCAGCAGTAACAAGATGGCTCACACAGGCATCCTCCACCTCTGCGATACGGCGCGTGTGACAGGTAACTTGAAATAGCCGACGCGTGATATATGATTGGTGGGGCGAGCCGTGTTTCAGCGATCTGTAAATGCTGCTGGCCGGCAGAGCGAATCAATCAGAAAGCTCATCAACAGAACAATGAGCTGCTTTTCAGACACCGGTCCCGCGAGCTTGTGAATCGCTTGAAGAAGTTTCACGGGTCGGGATCTCAGGGAGGGTGAGAAATGCTACCAACAAGAATAGTCGCGTTCGTGGTACTGCTGGCGGTGTCGGGCACGATGGCGCTTGCCGCAGAGCGGACACCGGCGCCCAAGGATGCCGTGGTCTATATTATCTGGCCGCCTGATGGCGCGGTTATCAGGGGTGGCAAGCTCTGGGTCCGCATGGGGCTGCGTAACGCGGGCGTTGCGCCCAAGGGCGTATGCATGCCAAACACCGGTCACCACCATCTGTTGATCGATACCGATCTGCCGCCCTTCGACGAGGTGGTTCCCTCGGATCGCCAGCACCTGCATTTCGGCGGCGGCCAGACCGAGGCGCGTCTCGAAGACCTGACGCCCGGGAAGCATACCCTGCAGCTTCTGCTGGCCGACTGCAACCATGTGCCGCATGACCCGCCCCTGTACTCGACGAAGATCACCATCACTGTGCCGCCTTACTAGGCAGGACGAGTCGGGAACGCCCTGGAAAGAACGAACAAAGGAAGACAAACACATGAAAAGCATGATCAGGAACTTGATTGCTTGCCTGGCGACCGCGGTGTTGTTCTCCGGTGTCGCAGCCGCAGACAGAACGCCTGCACCCGCAAATGCCTACCTGTATATCGGCTGGCCCAATGATGGCGAAGTCGTGCCGGCCAACAGGCCGTTCAGGGTGTGGTTCGGGCTGCGCAATATGGGCGTGGCGCCAAAAGGCGCCTGCGTTCCAAACACCGGGCATCACCACCTGTTGATCGACACCGATCTGCCGCCGCTGGATCAGGAGATCCCGTCCGACCGCAATTACATTCACTTTGGTGCGGGGCAGACAGAGACAACCATCGAGCTGCCACCGGGAACGCACACCTTGCAGCTGCTCATGGGGGACTGCAACCATATACCGCACGACCCGCCGGTCTATTCGACCAAGAAAACGATCTACGCCAGGTGAGTGCGTGATGTTCGACGCGGCCAGCACATCCGCTGACGCTGCGCTACGGCTCGTCGGCCAGGACCAGCGCTGGTGTTGAAACGGTTGTCTCGGCCTGATGATAGGCGGCGGTCAGGAATTCCCTGATAAACTTTTCCTTGTAAGACCGTGTCAACAGCTCCGGCAGACCGACATCGATGGCGGCGTGATAGTCGAGGTGGACCTTGCTGTCCACTGTTGTGAAGCTGATGCGGCCGTGATTCGCCTTGAGACTGCCGTCCACCTGTCTCCAGAAAATCGTATTCCCGCCATGACGCACCTCGACCCGTGACCACTGGCTGCCGACCGGCCAGGGGAATGAAAACTTCACCAGGAACTCCTGGCTGTCGTGATCCTCACTGACGAGTGTCGTCTCCTGGACCCAGTCATGCAGCATCGGGTAGGTGGTGATGCAGTTGAAGACGTTATAGATGACCGGTTCCGGGACGGTGAACATCGCCTGTGCGTGGATCAGTTTCTGGTTGTCGGCGCTATCGGCCTCAAATCTGACTTCGATCTGAGGTGCCGCGAATACGGGTAGCCCGGGGAAAAGTAAACCGGCTGCAAGAACCACAAGCAACAGGATGTGTGCCAGTGCATTCACTGATATCGCCTCCCGGCCGGTTGGGCGTTCGTCGTTGCAAACCTGCCAGTCGTGTCTGGTATTGGTTTCGAGGGTCGGTGTGCCGCTGTTCATGGTTGTTCCATCCATACGATCCAGTGAGTCACAGTTGCCTACGTCAGGGATTCAGCATCATTTGTGCCAGGTTCTTGTGAGGACGGGTGGCGAAATTTCAACACACTGAATTATCTAATAATAATCTCCTTTCTGGTGGTGTCTGTGTGTGGCCGCGTGGGGTGTATCAGGGTGGATCGTGGGTCGGCTGCAAACACAAATCTGCCAGTGGTTGGTCGGTGAGCAACACCCTATCAGGCGAGTGATCAGGAGTCGCCGCAATGCTGTATCCTCAGACACAAAGGCTGTCCGGTGCCGGGCACAAACGCCGAAGACCGCAGGGTGGGCGGTCGTGACGATGTGGGTTCACCGGCGGAGGACAGGCGGGCGATCAGACTGTAACCATCCGGAGGGCCCTGCGGGGCAACGGTATCTGTGATCCCGGGAGAGTGATTACTCTACCCGCGACGTGCACGCAACAACGACGATAGGTTCGGTTTCTGCGCCGGGCCACGAGGTTCAACGGGGAGGTTCGGGTGGACAACACATTGAAAATTCTGCAACGACTGATGCTCGCCCTGCTGTTGGTCAGCGGTCCGGCGATAGCGACGGATTACACTGTGGATTTTTCGCGCATCGAAAATCTTGAAAGCATTCGCCCGCTCGTGCAGCACTGCGCTGACTTCGATGCGCTGGAGATCTACCGCAGCAAAATGGAAGCCAGTACCAACCTCGAGGATCTGCGCAGCACCCTGTCCAGCGTCGGCTTTGCGCTGTTCAACAAGTGCCCTGACAACATTTCCGGGCCGGGCATCGCACCGGTCAAGCTGCCGGAGGCATCGCTGACCATGGACTACTCGGTGGATTTTACCCGGGTGAAAAATTTCGAAGTCCTGCGCCCCCTCATTGAACACTGTCGTGACTTTGGCGGGCTGGAGGCCTTCAGAGACAAGCTGCAGTCGACGGCCAGCCTTGATGCCATGCGCAAGACCCTGACCAGCGTAGGCTTCGGTATGTTCGAGGACTGTCCAAGGGGGATTTCGGGACCGGGAATCACGCCCAGTCAGTAGCATCACGCGGATTAGTCAATCAGCTTGAAATAGATGAGCTTGCCACGCCCGGCCCGTATATGCCGGCCAAGGCTGATTACGCCACTGCCGCGCAGCACGATCTGTTCATGATGTAGAAAGACTTCATCATCATCGTCGATTTGAACGAATGTGCCGTTGGTACTCTGATCGGCCAGGATGAAATTAGTTTGCTGGAAACCCAGGCGGGCGTGGCTGCGCGACGCCAGTTCCGACTCGATCTGGATATCCGACTGATCACCGCGACCAATCGTCAGTGAGGGGCTTTCCGGGATCAGGGTCATGATGTTGTCACGCCAGCGTAGGTTCAGGCTGCGGGTGGTGCCGGTACTTTCCTGGTATCGCGTAGGAATCGCAAGGCGGGTAACCGTTTCTTCATTGCAGATGACCTGACAGAGCGGGTTGTCCGTGTCTGCGCCCGCCGCATCCTGTTCATACAGCCGGAACCGGGCGAGGGACAGATCGCCGAGCTGTCCGGTAATGGCCCTGGTGGCAAAGATCTGCCCGGGGGGTACCTGTTTCAACAACTGTTCTGCCAGTCCGTCTACCCCGCTCACGGGCGATGGATCGGCATCGCCGGCATGATCCCCGGTTTGTCTGTCCAGCAGGATACGCACATCAGCCAGCGCTGAGCCGTGGCCGCGGTCCCTGCAGGCCTGCTGCACGCTGCAGGCAACCCCGAAGGCGGAATCGACGGTGGGGAATATACCAATGAGTGCATTATTGTCGATGCGTGTTCCGCGGCAGAGCCCGCAATCATGCAGCGCTGCCTCAATGAATGCCAGTTGTTCATCGAGCTGCGGTTGTGACATGCCGGCAACGGATGATTCGGGCGTCGGCGTGCCAAGTCTGATCACCAGTACCGTCTGGTCGGCGGAGTTTGCATCCCTCATGATGGCGTCTCCTATATTCGGAAACTGCTAATCGAGTAATCTGCTTATTTGCATATCATTCGCCAGTGATGATCCGGAATTCGGCAGCTTCCCGGCAGCGCGCCGGGTCTGCATCAACCCCTTCATGGCCTGACCCGTATCCATAACTATAATCGAAAAATCCGGTTCCGCATCGAGGGTTGGTGTCCCGTATATTCGCAGAATCGACTGAAAGCGTTCGCTGCGTCGGGACTGGCAGAACGCGCAGCTGCAGCTGCAGGGTGACAGGGTCATGCTGGCCGGTGCAGCAGTCACCGTTTTCGAAGCGCTGCTGCATGTTTGAAAAGGGCCATATCGACAGATCGGGATTTCTGCCGAAGTAGTGAGCACCCGATCAGTCGTCGGTACAGGCGAGCTCTCTCCTTCTCCAGAGCCAATCGAACCACTCGGGGTGTCCTCGGGTCATTTCAACCTGATGGATTGTTGCTGGTCCTGCAATGGATACGCAGGGACGGCAATGATGGCGTGTGCCTGTCGACGGCGCCGGTATCTTCCCCTGTATTCTCGAACTGCCAGACAGCTCCTTAGATTTTTCTCTTCCGCATTTATTACATCGATGTTGGGTTCACGACACGAATCGGCACGAGAAGGGTATGTCGTCTGAAATGCGCGCCAGCGCCTTCTGTTTATGCCAGATGGCCTTAACGACCGCACGTCCCCAGACAGCTGCCGTCTGGAACGGGCTGTGTATACAAAAGATCCTTCCGCCAGTGAGAACCTTGAAAAGAGAAATGTTGTTTATTGGATCAGGCGTAGACAATCGGTTATATAGGATAAAAACCAGAATTCGTCGTATACAAGCAACATACTTTACGAAAAATGTTGGTTCTTCATCACAATTGTCATAATTCTGTAACATTGCTGTTGTATTTTACCCCCATACATTGATTGTGCTTCTGCCGAACCTGAATTTCTATCAATCAAAGGGGTCTCTCATGACTAAGAAACTTTTACCCTCCGTAATCGCCATGCTCCTGGCCGGTGGTGTAGCCGTTGTACAGGCTGACGTCCAGGTTTTTGGTCGCATCGACGAATCCCTCAACTACATCAACGGCGGCAAGATTGATTCCACCAACGAAAATATCTCGAAGTATGTTGCCCGGGGAGACAGCAACACACAACTTGTCTGTAACGACTGTGAAGTGGGTGTCAAGGGCAGCGAAGACCTGGGCAACGGTCTGAAGGCCCTGTTCAAGCTGGCGTACGAATATGACATCAACAACAGCACGGGCCTGACGGGTCGTGACCAGTGGCTGGGTCTGGGCGGCGTCTTCGGCAAGCTCCAGGCCGGCACCATGTCGACCGTCTACAAGGAGTACGGCAAGGCTGTCGACCCGCTCTATGAGACCGTTTTACAGGGGAAAAACATCGGTTTGCAGTCCCACCTGCACAGCGGGAAAGGCGACCAGGGTCAGGGCCGCTCGACCAACACGATCGGGTACTTCAGCCCGGACTGGAACGGTCTGGGACTGGATGCAACCTATACCATCCGGCCCGACAGCGAGTATCCGCCGGCCCACGACAACCCCTACAGCGTTGGTGTGAAATACGAGAACGGCGGCCTGTTTGCCGCGGTGGCTTACCTCAACAATGGTGCGGGCGGTGATGACTCGGCCACACAGGCGTCCGCGAAGTATACCTTCAACAATTTCGCCATCGTCGGCCAGTACGAGTTGGACGGCGGCCTGATCACGGACGATCGCACCGGGACCCTGGGGCAGAGCAACAACGGTGACGGGGCAGATATCTGGATGGTCGGCGGAACCTACACCATGGGCAACAATATGCTCTATGCCGGCTATGGTCAGGGTGATAACGCCAAGACCACCGATAACACGATTGCCGTGCCGCCTGCAGCAAATCAGAAAGTGTCGAGGTATCAGTACAAGGCGTGGGAAATCGTCGGTAAACACAGCTTCAGCAAGCGCACGTTCGCTTACCTAGGGTATGCGGGCATCGATCCGGATAGCAGCGATGTCGACACGCTGGCCCAGTACACTCTGGGTTTTCAACACAAGTTCTGATGGTGTTCGGATGTTAGTGTAAAAACGGAGCCTGCGGGCTCCGTTTTGGTTTGATGGTCACTGTCGCATTACGGACGTCTCCGGTCGTGACGCGATAGTCTTGTGAGGGCACACGTCACCCGCGCAAGACCGGAAACCGGTTTGTGTGAAATTGGCGGACTTCCTTGAAGCCATGTGCTGCGGCGCACCGCTCTGCCGCATCACCTGCACGCGGCGCTCAGTGCTTCGCCGCTGAGCGCATCGAAAAGCGTCAGGGACTCCGGCACAAGTGCCAGCCGCAGCGTATCGCCGGCACGGGCGCGTACGCCGCCGTCTAACCGCGCGATGACCTCGTGGCCGGTGCCGGCCCCGATCCGGAAGTGAACCAGCAGGTCGGCGCCCAGCCACTCGGCCATCTCGATATTTACCTCGAAGCCATTCGGTTCCCCGCCGGTTTCGGCCAGCTGAAAATGTTCCGGGCGTATCCCCGCAATCAGATGGCCGGGATCGGGGGGCAGGCGCATGCTCGGCGGGGGCAACAGGCTGACGCCCGGCAACGGCAGCCGGATACGACCGTCCCGGAATTCGGCGGGCAGCAGGTTCATGGCCGGCGAACCCATGAAGCCGGCGACGAACAGGTTGCGCGGCCGCTCGTAGAGTTCACGCGGCGTGCCGGTTTGCTGAATCACGCCCTCGCGCATGACGGCTACCCGGTCGCCCAGGGTCATGGCCTCGGTCTGGTCATGGGTCACGTAAATCGTGGTCGTGCCCAGGCGTCGCTGCAGCCGGGCAATCTCCGCACGCATCTGCGTGCGCAGGCGGGCGTCCAGATTGGAAAGCGGCTCATCAAGCAGAAAGGCCACGGGTTCGCGCACGATCGCCCGTCCCATGGCGACGCGCTGGCGCTGTCCGCCGGACAGGCTGCCGGGCTTGCGCGCGAGCAGTTCCCCGAGTTCCAGGATCGCGGCGGTCTCCGCAACCCGCCGCTCGATTTCCGCGGCCGGCAGCTTTTTCATGCGCAGCGGGAAGGCGATGTTCTCCCGTACGCTCAGGTGCGGGTAAAGCGCATAGTTCTGGAACACCATGGCCATGTTGCGGTCACGTGGATCGACGTCGTTGACGAGCCGGCCGTCGACGCGCAGCTCACCGCTGCTGATCTCTTCCAGCCCCACGATCAGGTTAAGCAGGGTGGATTTTCCGCAACCGGAGGGCCCCACCAGAATGAAGAACTCGCCGTCGTGTATGGCGAGGGAGGCATCGCGAACGGCATCCGTGCCGTCCGGGAAGCGTTTGCTGACCTTGTCGAGCCGGATCTCCGCCATGGCTAGCCCGGATTTCTCAGGGGCATCGTTGCTCCCCGATAAAACACTGTCTTTTGACGAATCAATACCCTATTCATTATCTCGTTACCTCATTCTTCTTTAGCCAAGGTCGTTCTTTTTCTACACGCTGTGAGATCCGGACTAACCCTTCACGGCGCCGGCCGTGAGTCCGGCGACGATGCGCCGCTGGAAGACCAGCACCACGGCCATCACCGGCACGGTCACCACCACCGAGGCCGCGGCGATGGCCTGGGTGGGCAGCTCGAAGCGGGAACTGCCGGTGAAGAAGGCGATCGCCGCCGGCACGGTGCGCGCCCGGTCGGTGGAAGTCAGCGCGGCGGCGAACAGGAAATCGTTCCACGCGAAGATGAACACCAGGATGGCGGCGGTGAACACGCCCGGGGCGGCCAGCGGGGCGATGACCCGGATGAACGCCTGGAAGGGAGTGGCCCCGTCGATGCGGGCCGCCTTGTCGAGTTCCCAGGGGATTTCCCGGAAGTAGGCCGACAGCACCCAGATGGCGAGTGGCAGCGTGAACGTCATGTACGGCAGGATCAGGCCCGGCCAGGTATCGAACAGGCCGAGCATCCTCCACAGGTTGAACAGGGGTCCGATGATGGCCACCGGGGGGAACATGGCGGTGGCGAGCGCACCGGCCAGTATCAGCCGCCTGCCGGGGAAGTCCAGGCGCACGATGGCGTAGGCCGCGAGCATGCCCATGGTGACGGAGAGCAGGGTGGCGAGCGAGGCGATCCCGATCGAGTTCCACAGGGCGGCCGGGAACTGCGCATCGGCGATAATCGCCTGATAGTGTTCGAGGCTGAGGCTGCGGGGCAGGAAGCGCCGGTCGCCGAGATCGGCGGCGCGCTTGAGTGAGAGGGACAGGATCCAGACAACCGGCGCCAGCGCGTAGACCATGACCATCACGCTGCCGGCGCCATGGAACAGCTTCTCGGGCCATCCGCCTGCTTTTCCTGTCATTGCCGTCCCCTTCGGGCAACCAGCGGGGCTCCGAATCCCCGGACGATCAGCAGTGCGATGAGTACGACGCACAGAAAGATCAGCACGGCGACGGCGGAGCCGAGTCCGAGATTGAGGCGCGTGATGAGCGTGTTGTAACCGAGGATGGAGACGGTCCCGGTGTGCTGGGCGCCGCGGGTCTGCACGTACACCGTGTCGAAGATGCGGAAGGCATCCAGGCTGCGGAACAGCAGCGCCACCATGAGGGTCGATTTCATCAGCGGCAGGGTGATGCCGAACAGCCGCCGCCAGGGGCCCGCGCCGTCGACGCGTGCGGCCTGCAGTATATCGACGGGAACCAGCGTCAGCCCGGCCAGCAACAGCAGGGCCATGAACGGCGTGGTCTTCCAGATCTCGGTGAAGATGATCACGAAAAACGCCGACCAGCGCTGCGTCAGCCACGCGGTGTCGAGGCCGAGCAGTCCGTTGACGAAGCCGGTGACGGGATCGAACGCGAACTTCCACGCCAGCGCGGCCACCACCGTGATGATGGCATACGGGATGAGCAGGGTAGCCCGCACCGCCCGGCGCGCCACCAGGGTGCGGTGCATGAGCAGGGCGAGTACGAAGCCGAGCAGTAGTTCGATCGCTACCGATCCGACGGTGATGATCAGCGTGTTGCCGAGGGCGCGCCACCAGACTTCCGAACTCAGGATGCTGGCGTAGTTCTCCAGGCCGATGAATAGCCGCTCCCCGGGAAAGCGCAGGTCGTAGCGGAACAGGGACAACCAGCCGGCGTAGAGGATCGGGTAGGCGGTGACCAGCAGCAGCGCCGCCACGGCCGGGGCGCACAGCAGCCAGCCGAGCCGGCGCTCGCCGCGGCGGCGGGTGCTCACAACAGACCCTCTGAGCGCAGCGCGCGATTCACGGCAGCACGCAGGCGCGGGACATCGCGGTCGGGCCCGATGTCCCGCAGGGGGTGCAGGGTGTGGCTGATGGCGAGCGAGACATCGTTGTAGAGCGGCGTCTGCGGTCGCGACACGGCGTCGCGCAGTGTGGCGCGCAGCGTGTCGGCGAACGGAAACGTCGCGCGCACCCCGGGATCCTCGTAAAGCGCGTCGATGGTGGGCGGCAGGCCGCCGCGCGCCGCCGCCAGGCGCTGGTTTTCCTCGGAAGCGATGCACAGGGCGGCGCGGAACGCCAGCTCCGGATGCGGCGAAAAGGCACTGATGCCGAGGTTGATGCCGCCGATCGTGACCCGGGAGGGCCGCCCCGGGACGACCGCGGGCCAGCGCGCCCAGCCCATATGGGCGGCAACCTCGGGGGCGTGCTGGCGCGCGCTCGGCCAGACGAAAGTGTAATTGAGCATGAACGTGGAACCGCCGGCCTCGAAGGCGAGGCGCGCCTGGTCCTCCCGCGCGGTGGAGAGCGCCGGGTCGGCGGCCGGCGAGGTGGCCAGGCGCTTCATGATCGACAGGGCCTGTTCGGTGGGTCCGGTCTGCAGCGCGCTGCGCGTGCCCGTGGCATCCAGCACGGTGCCGCCGGCGGAGGCGAGCAGGGAGACGAAAAATACCGTGAGCCCCTCGTAGCGTTCGCCCTGTGCCTGGATGGTACCGTTCTCGCCGAGTGCATCGGCCATGGCCAGCATCTCGTCCCAGGTCGCCGGTGGATGGTCGACCCGGTCGGTGCGATACCACAGCAGTTGCGTGTTTGTGGTGAACGGCACCGCCCACAGGCGGTTATCGTAGCGGGCGCTGTCGCGCGTTGCGCCGATGCGGCGCTCAGTCGCTTGCGTGGCCGCCGAACCCGTCCAGGGCAGGATCCAGCCTGCCCGCGCGAATTCCGGGGTCCAGATGACATCCATGCCGATGATGTCGATGGCGGCATCGCGGGCGGCCAGCCGGCGCACGAGCTGTTCTCGCTGCTGGTCCGCATCGGCCGGCAAGGGCATCAGCTTCACCTGATAGGCACCTTCCGATGCCTCCGCACAGCGCTGGGCGGCGGTTTCGAAACTCCCCGAGGGTTCATCGAACACGTACCAGTGCAGGATCGGCGGCTGGGTTTGCGTTTGCCCGCCGCAGCCGAACAGCGCCAGCACGAGTACGGCGCCTGTCAGGCTTTGCAAAAGCCGCCTGTGTGTCCCACGGACAGGGCCTCCTGCGGTCGGGCACAGGTCCGGTGCGCCGTGCTGTCGTGATTCTGATTCTGGTGCGGGCTTCGGGGTCACCGTCGCGAGCTTAGCACAGGCGGTGAGCGACCCTGAAGGCGCTGCTGTCATTGCACCCGATGCCGGGCCCACCTCGTGGCATGTTCCGCGCGCTGCTATAGTCAGCTGATGCGAACAGGCGCCGCCGGATTACTGGTTCTGGCATTGATTACGGGATGGGGCCTGGGGTGGTATTCGCGCGACCGCTGGGGGTCCGAACCGCAGGCAGACCGCGCACTGTCGGATGTCATCCCGGCTGCGCCGTCGGTTGTTCCGGAGACGGACACCCCGGTCGAGTTGCTGCGGCCGGAACGCGGTGATGCTCTCCGGCAACTGCTGGAAAACAAGGCATTCGAGCGCGCCATGGAACGATACGAGGCACTGCAGGCGCAGGCGGATGACGCCACCGTGCAGCGGGCCAGAGTACAGTTGCTGGAACACGCGCGCCGGTTGATTGCGCAGGCCGACTACCCGTCGGCAATCCAGCTGTTGCAGCTTTTCCTGCAGATCGACTACCGCGACGTGGAGGCGCGCCTGCTGCTGGCGACTGCCTGGCATGGCGAGGGTGACCTGCGTGCCGCGATCGGGCAGCTGTACGAGGCGAAAGGGCAGGCCTGGCGCCCGGAGATGCTGGAGGAACTGAACCGGAATCTTCGTGCGATGGTGGCGGAGTTTGGGGATACCCTTAAGCAACGCGGCGATACCGCCGGTCTGCTGGAGCTTTACCAGGACCTCACCCGGCTCGAGCCCAGCTATGCGCCGTATTTCATTGGTCTCGCCACGGCACAACTGGCGCTCGATGACATCGACGCCGCGCGTCAATCGTTGCTGCTGGTGGCGCAGGATCCGGAGGTCGGCGCCCGGGCGCGGGAGTTGCTCGAGGGCGTAAGGGTTGCCGCGATCGATGCGCAGCCGTCGGAAACGTCCGCGGCGGCGACCGAGGTCACCGGTATCCCGCTGGTGCGCACCGGCAGCCATTTCCTGGTCGATGCCCGCCTGGGCGCGCAGCAGGCGCGCCTGCTCATCGACACCGGTGCCAGTCTGACCATGCTCACGCCGGATACTCTGAACCGTTACGGCTCTGGTGCCCATGCCAC
The DNA here is from genome assembly GCA_963763115.1 of uncultured Gammaproteobacteria bacterium. Classification (GTDB taxonomy): domain Bacteria; phylum Pseudomonadota; class Gammaproteobacteria; order UBA9214; family UBA9214; genus CAVQCA01. Next base: position 10,522 of record CAVXNM010000046.1, on the reverse strand, counting down.
CGGCAGAGCCGGCCTCTTCAACACGGCCAACGGCCGTGTTAATGCGCCGATCTACCGCCTCGATATCCTGTCGGTCGGCGACTGGCAGGTCAGCGATCTCGATGTCGGCGTACTCGAACTGGGTGACCCGGGTATCGACGGTCTGCTGGGCATGAACTTCCTGCGCCATTTCCAGTTCTTCATCGACCAGAACCAGGCGCTGCTGCGGCTGTCGATCGCCGCGGAACCGCAGTAGCACGTCCAAAACCCGGGAATACCGCACCCGGGTCGATTCCTTCTCTTGCAAACCAACCGGTGGAGTCGAGCCGAGTGAATCTTGCTCAAAATATTAGGGTGGGTGAGTGTTTTGTGCGTAACCCACCAGTCGTTGCGAAGCAACACAATGCATTTTTAGTGAGTGCCTGGCGACACAGTGGGTGGGTTACGGTACACACGGCGTGCCTGACCCACCCTGCATTCACGATGGGGCCGCCTACGCAAGCGGCACCCCCGGTGAAGAGATTAATAATTTTTAATCCGCCGGAAAGCTGCCTGTAATCCGGCAGGTCTACGCTTTAAGCGAATGACAAATGAACTCAAACCCCATGGAGAAAACGCCCATGAAACACTCACTCGTTGCAATCGCCCTTGCCGCGGCACTGGCCCTGCCGCAGTCAACGCCGCTGCTGGCCGCAGAGTCACCCGTGGTAACGACACAGACTCAGTCACCGTCACAGGCCCCGGTCATGAGAGGCTATCTGGGTGTGACCATCAATCGGCTGCCCGACCCGGTACGCGCCCAGCTTCCCGACTCAATTCCGCGGGAGCAGGGCATACTGGTGGATCAGGTCATGAAAGGCTCGCCCGCGGAGAAGGCCGGCCTGCAGCCTTTCGATATCCTGCTTCAGTACAATGACCAGAAGCTGTTTTCACCTGAGCAGCTTACCCGGCTGGTCGGCTCCGATACCAGCAAACAACCGGTGAAGCTCACCATTGTCCGCGGCGGCAAGGTGTCGACGCTGGATGTGACCATTGGGGAGACCAGCCTGCTGGAATCAGCGAAACGGGGCTCGGGACCTGAATTGCATCCGCCTCACCGGTATCACCAGCGCCAATATGGCGGACCCGGACCGCAAGCGCTGCAGGGTAACGAGAATGTCTGGGAAAGCTTCGATTCGCTGTCACTGGACAAGCTGAACGGCGACAAGTACAAGGCAGTGATCGGCTATCTAACCAAGGACGGTACCCACAAGCGTCTCGAATTCCAGGGCACCCGCGACGAGATTCATCAACAGATCCTGGCGCAGAAGGATCTGCCGGTCACGGAACGCAACCAGCTGTTGGATGCGCTGACCGCACGGGATGATGTTTTTCCGTTTGATAGCTGGGGCCTTGCACCGTTTGACCAGGAATTCCTGGCGGTGCCGCCACCGTGGTGGGGCTGGTCGCCGGACTTCTGATCGGTGTTGGCCTTTCCCGGTGTAACCTACTGCCGTTGGGTTATCCGGCACGGATGCCGGAGTCGGTCCCGGTTGCTCAGCGCCGCTGCAATGGCGGGTTCGCCGTGCGCAGGCTGGCGGGCAGATGGGAATCGCCGGTCAGGTAGCGGTCGATGGTTCGCGCGGCATCACGTCCTTCGCCGATCGCCCAGACCACGATGGACTGTCCCATAGCGGCGTCTCCCGCGGCGAACACCCCGGGCAGTGCCGTCATTAAATCCAGGCCCCTGGCCAGCGTGGCGCCCGGAGTCAACTCCAGGCCGCTGCCGTCGAGGCCGTCCAGCCGCGGTCCGCTGAATCCCACGGCAATCAGCACCAGCTGGGCCGGAATCCGGATTGCCGTTTCCAGCACCCGTTTGTCCACGCGCCGGCCGCCGGCGTCGTAACCCCAGGCCACCCGTTCGGCCAGCACCGTAGTCACACGACCATCGCCGGTCTCATCGAGGAAGGCCAGTGAATTCAGGCCGAACCGGTCCTGCCCGCCCTCTTCCAGTGCGTAGGTCGTGGCGTAGGTCATCGGCAGCCAGGGCCAGGGATGGCGTGCATCGCGCTGCTCCGGCGGACGATCACGGATGCTGATCTGGGTGACGGAACAGGCGCCATGGCGGTGCGCGGTCGCCAGGCAGTCGGCGCCGGTATCTCCGCCCCCGAGGACCACGACGTCGAGCCCCCGGGCGGAGATGGGCCGCGGCACGGCAACACCGGCCTGTCGACGATTCTCCGCGGTGAGGAACTCCATGGCCAGCTCGACCCCGCCCAGGGCGCGGCCCGGAACTTCCACTTCACGCGGGGTTCGGGCGCCGATGGCCAGGCACACGGCGTCGAAGCGGTCGCGCAGCTCCGCCAGCGACAGATCACGTCCCACCTCGATGCCGCTGCGGAACTCGATGCCCTCCTGCACAAGCTGATCGATCCGGCGCGCCACTTTCCATTTTTCGAATTTGAAGTCGGGGATCCCGTAGGTCATTAACCCGCCGATGGCGTCATCACGCTCGAACACCACCACCGCGTGTCCGGCGCGGTTGAGCTGCTGGGCGCAGGCCAGCCCGGCCGGTCCGCTGCCGACCACCGCGACCCTGAAGCCACTGCGCTGCTCAGGCGGTTCGGGACGGATCCAGCCCTGCTGCCAGCCCATGTCGACGATGGCGCGCTCGATGTTCTTGATGGTCACCGGGTCGTCGCTGACGGCGAGGGTGCAGGCCGGCTCGCAGGGTGCGGGGCAGGTGTAGCCGGTGAACTCGGGAAAATTGTTGGTGGCGTGCAGCCGCTCCAGCGCCTCGTGCCAGCACCTGCGGGAAACGAGGTCATTCCACTCGGGGATGAGATTACCGATTGGACATCCGGCCATGCAGGTAGGCGTTCCGCAATCCATGCAGCGCTCCCCCTGGGTGCGCAGCTGGTCGGGGTCCCAGTCGGCGGCGTACACCTCGCGATAATCCTGTATGCGCTCGGCCGGCTCGCGGTAGTCGAGCGGTCGGCACGGATGGCGCAGGAAGCCGTCGGGATGTTTGTCGTTCATCCGCCATGTCCCCTGGCAGCAGCCGGTGCGAACCCGCGCCAGCGCGCCGCCGGCGGCAGCGGCACCCGGAGGTCGCGCCCCTCTGCCAGCGCCCGCGTGATCACCGCGGCATAGGCCTGCGGCACGACCTTGACGATAGCGCGCCAGGACCGGTCCCAGTCCTCCAGCAGGGCACCTGCCAGGGAACTGCCGGTGTAGGCGGCATGATTATCCAGCAACCGCCGTGTCAACGCGATATCGCGCGTGTTGTACAGCGGCTCCAGTTGCACGGTTCCCGGGTTGATGCATCGGGCAAGCCGCCCCTCGGGATCATGGACATAGGCCTCGCCGCCGCTCATTCCGGCACCGAAATTGCGTCCCGTCGGTCCGAGCACCAGCACCGTGCCGCCGGTCATGTATTCACAGGCGTGGTCGCCCACCCCTTCCACCACCGCCAGCGCGCCCGAGTTGCGCACCGCGAAGCGTTCGCCGGCGAGCCCGTTGAAGTAGGCTTCGCCCGCGGTGGCGCCGTAGAGGACGACGTTGCCGACGATGACATTGTGCGCCGGATCGAAAGCGGACTCGCGCGGCACCCGCACACTGACACACCCGCCGGACAGTCCCTTGCCGACATAGTCATTGGCGTCGCCTTCGAGGTGCAGGCTGATGCCCCGCGCCAGAAACGCCGCGAAGCTTTGTCCCGCGGAGCCGGTGCAGTCGATGCGGATGCAGTCGTTCGGAAGACCCCGTCCGCCGTGGCGACGCGCGACCGTCCCGCTGAGCATCGTACCGACGGCGCGGTCGCGGTTGCGCACTGCGAGCTGCAGCCGCACCGGCTGCCGCTGTTCGATGGCAGGTCGGGCCTGCTCGATCAGGCGGCGATCGGCCACCCGGTCGAGATGATGATCCTGCGCCCGGCACTGGTGCGGGGTGTCCTGCGACGACGGCATGCATAGCAGCGCCGAGAGATCCAGAGCGGGCCCCACCGCCGACTGCCGTGGCCGCAGCAGGTCGCGGCGGCCGATCAACTCATCCATGCGCCGAACGCCCAGCTGCGCCATCAGTTCGCGCACCTCGCGGGCGACAAAGCCCAGATAGTTGATCACGTGCTGCGGTTCGCCGGCGAAGCGGGCGCGCAGCCGCGGGTCCTGGGTCGCCACGCCCACCGAGCAGGTGTTGCAATGGCATTTGCGCAGCATGACGCAGCCGAGGCTGACCAGGGCCGCGCTGCCGAAGCCGTACTGCTCGGCCCCGAGCAGGGCGGCGATCACGACATCGCGTCCGGTCTTGAGGCCGCCGTCGACGCGCACCCGGATGCGCGAGCGCAGCCTGTTTTCCATCAGCACCTGATGGGTTTCCGCCAGACCCAGCTCCCAGGGGCTGCCGGCGGACTTGATCGAGGTCTTGAGAGAGGCGCCGGTACCGCCGGAATCGCCGCTGATGAGCACCGCATCCGCGCGTGCCTTGGCCACCCCGGCGGCGATGGTGCCGACACCGCCGATGGACACCAGCTTGACGTGAACGTCCGCCTCCGGGTTGGCGCATTTGAGGTCGTGAATGAGCTGTGCCAGATCCTCGATGGAGTAGATATCGTGATGCGGCGGCGGCGAGATCAATCCTACCCCCGGGGTGGTGAAGCGCACGGACGCGATACCCTCATCAACCTTGTTGCCGGGCAGTTCGCCGCCCTCACCGGGCTTGGCGCCCTGGGCCATCTTGATCTCGATCTGACGGGCGCGGGCCAGATACTCAATGGTGACCCCGAAGCGGCCGCTGGCGACCTGTTTCATGCTGCACTCGCGTTCGGTGCCGAAGCGCGCCACCTGCTCGCCGCCCTCGCCGCTGCCTGCGATTCCGCCCAGGCGATTCATCGCCACGGCCAGGGTCTCATGGGCCTCCTGACTCAGCGAGCCGAAGGACATGGAACCGGTCGCGAAGCGGCGCAGGATCGTCTCGACCGGTTCCACCTCCTCAAGGGGCACCGGCGTACAGGCATCGGTGGCGAAATCGAGCAGGCCGCGTACGGTCTGCAGCTGCGTGGACTGATCGTTGACGGCGGCGGCGAAATCGCTATAGGCCTCCCAATCGGCGTGGCGCGCCGCCTGCTGCAGGCGCCCGATGGTGTAGGGGTTCCATTGATGGCGCTCGCCGTCGCGGCGCCAGGCATATTCGCCGCCGGACTCCAGCGCCAGGGTGGCCGCCGGCCGCGCGCCGAAGGCCAGACGGTGGCGTTCCCGGAGTTCGCGTTCCAGCCGTTCCAGCCCCACGCCGGGGAGGTGTAGCCGGGTGCCGGTAAAGTAACGGTCCACCAGCTCACGGGCCAGCCCGACCGCCTCGAATACCTGCGCGCCCTTGTAGCTCGCCAGGGTGGAGATTCCCATCTTGGACATGACTTTGAGCAGCCCGTGTTCCAGGGCGCGGCGATACCGGGCGAGACCCTCCCCGGACGGCATTTCCAGTATGCCATCGCCGCACAATTGCGCCACTGCGGCGTAGGAAAGCCAGGGGTGAACGGCATCCGCGCCATAGCCGATCAGGGTGCACAGGTGATGAACCAGGCGGGGTTCGCCCGAATCCAGCACCAGCGCGACCCGGGTACGCAATCCGCGGCGAATGAGATGATGATGCACCGCGGTGACCGCGAGCAGGCTGGGGATGGCGATCCGTTCCGGGCCGATGTCGCGATCCGAAAGCAGCACCAGCGCATACCCTTCCTCGATCGCGGCGTCGACCCGGGCGCACAGCGCCTCCGCGGCATCCGCCAGGGGATCGGCCGGCGGACAGGTGATGGGGATCGTGGTCGTGCGCAGGCCCGGGATTTCCAGATTTCGGATCGCGTCCCGTTGCGGCGTGGTGAGTACCGGCGAGGCGAGCAGCAGCTGGCGGCAGTGCGCCGGGGTTTCCTCCAGCAGATTGCCACGGTGCCCCACGTAGCAGGACAGGGAGGTCACCAGAGCCTCGCGCAGGAAATCGATGGGCGGATTGGAGACCTGGGCGAAGAGCTGGTTGAAATAGGCAAACAGCGAGGGGCCGCGCGTCGACAGTGCCGCCGGCGGTGTGTCGCTGCCCATGGAGCCGATTGGATCCTTGCCCGACTCCGCCATCGGTCGCAGCATGACATCCAGTTGCTCGGAGGTGACGCCGAAGGCGCGCTGCAGACGCTGTACTGCCTGTGGTTCGAGTGCCGGCGGCGGCCCGGCGGTTTCCACCCGGTCGGCCAGTGTCACCCGATTGGCCGCCAGCCACTCGCCGTAGGGGTGATCGGTCAGGGAATCGAAGATTTCCGTCTCGGGCACGATACGCCGTGTTGCAGTATCGACGAGCAGCAGCTGGCCGGGTCGCAACCGGCCCTTCTCGAGGATCTCGCCGGGTGGAACGTCCAGTACCCCGGCCTCGCTCGCCATGATCAGCCGGTGATCCCGGGTGATCCAGTAGCGGCACGGGCGCAGGCCGTTGCGATCGAGGATTGCCGCGACCTGCTCGCCATCGCTGGCGGCCACCAGCGCGGGACCGTCCCAGGGTTCCATCAGGGTCGAGCAGTATTCGTAGAAATTGCGCCGCGCCGGCGCCATCCCGGCATCCTGCTCCCAGGCCTCCGGCACCATCATGCGCAGCGCCTTCGCCAGGGGACGACCGGCTTCGACCAGCAGCTCGAGCACCTGATCGAATACCGCCGTATCGCTCAGGTCTTCGCCCGTCACCGGGCGGATTCTGTCGATGGCATCACCGAACCGCAGACACGCCAGATCCGTCTCGCGGGCCCGCATCCAGTTCAGGTTACCGCGCAGTGTATTGATCTCGCCGTTGTGGACGATCGCCCGGTAGGGATGGGCCAGGTCCCAGGCTCCAAGGGTATTGGTGGAGAATCGCGAATGCACCAGCACCAGCGCCGAGGCCAGCCGCGGATCGGAGAGGTCCGGGTAGTAGGAGCGCAGCTGTGCCGGGGTCAGGAGCCCCTTGTAGACAATCTTGCGCCGGTGCAACGAACAAAGGTAGAAGCGCCCGTCCGGATCGAGCGCTTCCGCCTGCGCGGTCACGGCCTTTTCCAGCACGCGCCGCAGCACATAGAGCCGGGTGTCCAGCACGGCCGGCGACACGGCCGTGACCGGAGCGAAGAAACCCTGTACCACCGCCGGCTCGGCTGCGCGGGCTCCCTCGCCCAGGTCGCGGTCGTCGGTGGGCACGTTGCGCCAGGCCAGCAGGCGCATCCCTTCGGCAGCGGCAGTGGATTCGATGAGGGTCTGCAGGGCGGCGCGTTGCCCGTGATCGCGCGGAAGAAAACACTGGCCGACGCCGTACTGGTCGGCCGGCGGCAGGTCCGGAATCAGCGCGGCGAACAGCGCATGCGGCTTCTGCAGCAGCATGCCGGCCCCGTCACCGGTTTTCTCCTCCGCACCGCGGGCTCCGCGATGATCGAGATTGGCGAGCAGTTCCAGGCCCTGGTCCACCAGGGCATGACTGGCGCGGCCCTGAAGATCGACCAGCACCCCGACGCCGCAGGCCGCGTGCGGGTGCAGAACCAACGGCTGGGTGTTGTCAGGCTGGGACATGCGGTTCGTGACCTGTTGGGGTTCCCGGGGCCAAATGGAGGAAACACGACCTCATTCAGGGTCAGTCTGGTCCACGCGGGGCGGAGCGTCAATGCGGCTGATGCATCGGTCGTCTGAAGTGTTCGCGAGATTTCTGTCTGCCGGCGCAGCAATGGAGGCTATTCATCTGGATTCTTCGGAAAGAGCTGGTTATGCTTGCCGGGCGCCGCCGCACGCCGCGGTCGCCATACCCCGATACCGGGGTGAGCCTCCGCCGGCTCCCCGGGTCATCCAGATGGAACGCTCAACGACAAGGCAGGATCCCCGTGACTGAACAACGTGCCGAGCTTGACGCCATTGCGGAACGCTACGGCTGCGCTCCGACCGCACTCCTGCAGATCCTGGTGGAGGCTCAGGAGATCGAGGGCTGGCTGCCGCCGGCGACGCTCACCCAACTGGCGAAGCGGCTCGGATTGCCGCGGGCGCGTGTCGTAGGCTTGGCCGGCTTCTACAGTTTCCTGCACCTCAAGCGTGCCGGGCGCTACCGGGTGCTGTTCTCCGACAGCATCACCGATCGCATGGTCGGCAATCTCGAATTGCTCGATCGGCTGTGCAGCAGTCTCTGGGTGGAGCGTGGCAAGCCCTCCGAAGACGGCCTCGTCCTGGTGGAGACCACGTCCTGCACCGGCATGTGTGACCAGGGCCCCGCCATCCTGGTGAACGGTCGGGCCATCCCGCGTATCACTCCGGAACGGGTCGATGCGCTGGCCGAGCTGATCCGCTCTTGCAGGCCCATGGAGGACTGGCCCGCCGAACTCTTCGCGATCGAGGACAATATCCATCGCAGGGATATCCTGCTCGGGGCGGACCTCGCGCCGGGCGCGGCCATCCGCAGCGCCATCAGCCGGGGGGCGAGTGCGACGCTGGAGGAGATCAAGGGCTCGAACCTGCGCGGCCGGGGCGGCGCGGGCTATGCTACCGGGCATAAATGGGAGGCCTGCCGGAGCGCACCAGGTGAGATGCATTATGTGGTTTGCAACGCCGATGAGGGCGAGCCGGGCACGTTCAAGGACCGGGTGCTGTTATCGCGTTACGCGGATCTGATGTTCGAGGGCATGACCGTTTGCGCCCGCGTCGTCGGAGCGAGCCGGGGGTTTCTCTACCTGCGCGGCGAATACCGTCATCTGCTCGACCCCCTGCGGGATGTCCTGACCCGGCGTCGCGACGCCGGACTGCTCGGCGCCGGCATCTGCGGCCAGCCGGATTTCTGTTTCGATATCGACATTCACCTCGGCGCCGGAGCCTATGTCTGCGGCGAGGAATCCGCCCTCATCGAATCGCTCGAAGGCAAGCGCGGCGTCCCGCGCAATCGCCCGCCGTATCCGGTCACTCACGGTTATCTGCAGCAGCCGACCACGGTCAACAACGTCGAGACCTTCTGCGCTGCGGCCCTGATCGCGCTGCAGGGCGGTGAGTGGTATCGCGGCATCGGTACGGCAAAGTCCGCTGGCACCAAGGTGCTGTCGGTATCCGGCGACTGCGCGCGCCCCGGCATCTATGAAGTCCCGTTCGGTGTGACGGTGCGCCAGGTGCTGGAGGACTGCGGTGCGCAGCGCACCCAGGCGGTGCAGATCAGCGGTCCCTCGGGAATCTGCATCGATGCGACCGAATTCGAGCGGCGCATCGGTTTCGAGGATCTGCCCACCGCGGGAGCCTTCATGGTGTTCGATGACTCGCGCGACCTGTTCGAGGTGGCACGCAATTTCATGCATTTCTTCGCGCACGAGAGCTGCGGTTTTTGCACGCCCTGCCGGGTGGGCACCACGCTGCTGTGCGATGTCATGGACAAGATCCATGGCGGCAAGGGCTCCTGGCATGACCTGAACCAGATCTTCCGTCTCAACCAGCTGCTACAGGCCTCGAGCCACTGCGGTCTCGGTCTTACCGCCTGCAATCCCCTGGTGGATACCATCAAGCGGTTCCGTCCCGCCTACGAACGGCGTCTCGAGTCCCTCGAATTCGAACCTGCGTTCGACCTGGACGGCGCACTCGCGCGGGCGCGGGAGATGACCGGACGGGATGACGCCGGTGCACATTTGGGAGGTGACGATGAACGGCGAGACTGAACGCGTCGATACCTTCCTGCTCGACGGCGAGGAAGTGCCCTACGAGCCTGGGCAAACGGTGATCCAGGCCGCGCTCGCCGCCGGTCATTACATTCCCCATCTGTGCTACCACCCGGAGTTCAAGCCGCACGGCAGCTGCAAGGTCTGCACCGTCGAGGTCGATGGCCGGACCGCCGCCGCCTGCACCATGCCCGCTAGGGCGGGTATGGAGGTGGCGAGCGAGACCGAGGAACTCAACGAGAAGCGCCAGACGCTGGTGCAGATGCTGTTTGTCGAGGGCAACCATTTCTGTCCGTCCTGTGAAAAGAGCGGGAACTGCCTGTTGCAGTCGGTGGCCTACGACCTCGGGATGTTGTCCTCGGAACTCGACTACCTGTTCCCCAACCGGCCGATCGATGCCTCACACCCGGATATCCTGCTCGAGTTCAACCGCTGCATCCTGTGCGAGCTGTGCGTGCGCGCATCAAGGGAGGTCGACGGCAAGCACGTGTTTGCGTTGTCGGGCCGGGGCATCACCAAGCACCTCATCGTCAACGCCGAGTCCGGGCGGCTGGCCGATACCGACATCGCTGTCGGCGACAAGGCGATGGAGGTCTGTCCGGTCGGTGTGATCCTGCGCAAGCGCGTCGGCTTCAGAGTGCCGATCGGCGAGCGTCGCTTCGACCGGCGGCCGGTCAGCGCCCAGGCGCTGGAGGATGCGCCGCGTCGTCCGGCGCCCAGAGACGGGGAGTCGAAATGAGCGCGACGGAAAAGCGAAAAATTCGTGTCGCGACCACGTCGCTGGCGGGCTGCTTCGGCTGCCACACGTCCTTTCTCGACATCGACGAGCGGCTCTTCGAGCTGCTCGAGCACATCGAGTTCGACCGCTCGCCGTTCACCGACATCAAGCAT
>CAVXNM010000045.1:0-37369 GCA_963763115.1 uncultured Gammaproteobacteria bacterium | reverse complement strand
GGAGGGGTTGCAGCGCTTCCGTGTCGAGCACTGGACCTCGAAACACCCGCCGTTCAACGCCCGGGTCCAGCCATCACCCGGAAGCCCCGTACGAGCAGGTCCAGGAGGTCAAGGCCTATTCGATTGCCATCATCAACACCATCAAGGAACTGCTGCCGCTCAACCCCCTGTATGGCGAAGAGCTCAAGGTCTTTCTGAATCACTTCAGACCCAATGATCCGTCGCAGCTTGCCGATTTCGCCGCCAGCCTGACTACCGCCGGCAAGGAGGAATTGCAGGAAGTGCTGGAGACCACGCGTTTCCTCCCGCGCCTGGAGAAAGTGCTGCTGCTGATCAACAAGGAGCTGGAGGTCGCCAGGGCGCAGATGAAGATCCGCAAGCATGTCGAGGCGGAGATCCAGTCGCACCAGAAGGAATTCTTCCTGCGCGAGCAGCTGAAGGCGATCCAGAAGGAGCTCGGCCTTTCGAAGGACGACAAGACCGCCGAGGTCGACAAGTTCCGCGAGCGCATCGCCGCGCTTACCATCCCGGAGGCCGCGCAGAAGCGGCTCGACGAGGAACTGGAGAAACTCGGCCTGCTGGAGACGGGTTCGCCCGAATATGCCGTCACCCGCAACTACCTCGACTGGCTGACCGCAGCTGCCCTGGGGCAAGCACACCCCGGACGCGCTGGATCTGGAACAGGCACGCACGGATTCTCGACCAGGACCACGACGGCCTGGAAGACGTCAAGGAGCGCATCCTGGAATTTCTCGCCGTCGGCATCGATGAAAGGCGAGGTGTCCGGTTCCATCCTGCTGTTTGTCGGCCCGCCGGGCGTCGGCAAGACCTCGCTCGGGCACTCCATCGCGCACGCCCTGGGGCGCAAGTTCTTCCGCTTCTCGCTCGGCGGCATGCGCGACGAGGCGGAGATCAAGGGCCACCGCCGCACCTACATCGGCGCCATGCCCGGCAAGTTCATCCAGGCCATAAGAGCACCGGTTCGGCCAACCCGGTGATCATGCTGGATGAGATCGACAAGATCGGCGCCTCCTTCCAGGGCGATCCCGCCTCGGCGCTGCTGGAGGTGCTGGATCCGGAGCAGAACGCGGATTTCCTCGACCACTATCTCGACGTGCCGTTTGACCTGTCCAAGGCGCTGTTCATCTGCACCGCCAACCAGCTCGATACCATCCCGGCGCCGCTGCTGGACCGCATGGAGGTCATCCGGCTGTCCGGCTATCTGGCCAAGGAAAAGCTCGCGATCGCCAGAAGCACCTGTTGCCGCGGCTGCTCGAAGGCCGGCCTGAAGAAGCGCGTCAGCTCGCATCGAGCAGGGCGCGCTGCGCCACATCATCGATGACTACGCCCGCGAAGCCGGGGTGCGCAAGCTCGAAAAACAGCTGGGCGCTATCGTCCGCAAGGCCGTGGTGAAGCTGCTGAAAGGGGAGCGTGCCCCGATTGTGATCAAAGCGGCGGATGTTGAGGACTACCTCGGCAAGGCGGTATTCGAGAAGGAAAAGCGCATCAGCGGGGTGGGCATGATCACCGGACTGGCATGGACCGCCATGGGCGGGGCCACCCTCACGATCGAGGCGACCCGCATCCATAACTACAGCCGTGGGCTGAAACTGACCGGGCAGCTGGGCGAGGTGATGCGGGAGTCGGCCGAGATCGCCTACGGCTATGTCATGTCCAGCGCGCAGCACTTCGGCGTCAAGCCGGGGTTTTTCGAGAACGCCTTCATCCACCTGCACGTGCCCGCGGGGGCGACGCCCAAGGACGGTCCCAGCGCGGGCATCACCATGGCCACCGCCATCCTCTCGCTCGCGCGGGGGCGCCGTCCGGTGCGGCCGCTGGCGATGACCGGAGAGCTGACCCTGACCGGCGACGTGCTGCCGGTCGGCGGCATCCAGGAAAAGGTGATTGCGGCAAAACGCACCGGTATCCGGGAACTGATCCTGCCAGCGGCTAACCGGGGCGATTTCGAGGAGTTGCAGGAACATATTCGGGAAGGCATGACGGTGCATTTCGTGGCGCGTTTCCCCGAGGTCGAGGCGGTGGTTTTTCACAAGGCGGGTTAGTTGAATTCCCGGATTCCGGGTCTTGTGTGCCTGGCCATGTGATGACGTGATTGAATTTTCCAGCATCGCCATCATCTAATGGGGTATGCGAATTCTGGTTACAACAAGGAGATTAACCCTATGATGCGAATTTTCCTGTTTCTGGCCACCAATGCCGCGGTGCTGGTGCTGATCAGCGTCGTTTTTCAGGTGTTCGGGTTCGAGGGCATCCTGCAGGCGAACCGGGTCGACCTGAACCTGCAGGCCCTGCTGGTGATGTCGGCCGTAATTGGCTTCGGCGGTTCCTTCATTTCCCTGGCCCTGTCCAAGTTCATGGCGAAGCGTTCCATGGGAGTGCAGATCATCGAACAGCCGCGCAGCCAAACGGAGCAGTGGCTGGTCGAAACCGTGCGGCGTCAGGCCAGGCAAGCCGGTATCGGCATGCCGGAGGTCGGGGTTTTCAACGCCCCGGAACCGAATGCCTTCGCAACCGGCATGAGCCGCAATAATGCGCTCGTGGCGGTCAGCAGCGGGTTGTTGCAGAACATGAACAGCGACGAGGTTGAAGCGGTGCTGGGGCATGAGATAACCCACGTCAGTAATGGTGACATGGTCACCATGGGGTTGCTTCAGGGTGTGGTGAATACCTTTGTTATTTTCCTGTCACGCGTGATCGGCCACGTGGTCGACCGGGTAGTGTTCAAGACAGAACGCGGTTACGGCCCGGCCTATTTCATCACCTCCATCGTCGCACAGGTATTTCTTTCCATTCTGGCTTCGATGATCGTGATGTGGTTTTCGCGCCGGCGGGAATTCCGTGCCGATGCCGGTGGCGCCTCGCTTGCCGGCAGCGGCAAGATGATCGGCGCTTTGCAGGCGTTGCAGCGGGCGCATGAACCGCAGGACCTGCCGGGCGAGTTTGCCGCCTTCGGCATCTCCGGCGGCTACGCGTCCGGACTGAAGAAACTGTTCCTGAGCCACCCGCCGCTGGAAGAGCGCATCGCGGCCCTGCAGGCCGGGCGGTAGCCGGTTCGCCTATTAGATAATGGCCACGGAATCCACTGAACCCACGGAAAGATTTTCAATGTCTTCCAATCATGCTGTGGGCCATGTTCGCAAAGTCGTCCAGGCCTGTTTGCTGATGCCTTACTAACCGGTCAAGGGCCTTGGGAACACACGGAATGCTGGTGCGCTGTTAACCATTAATACGTGTTTTTCCGTGGCCATCTGATTTGGCCGACCATCACGCGGCTTTGCGGCCGTTCCCGTTCGGGCTAAGCTTCGCCGCAATGACCACGCCGCTCAATCAGCAGGTCGCCATGAAGCTCGCCCAGGCTGCGGACCTGCTGGAACAGCAGGGCGCCAACCCTTTTCGTGTCTCCGCCTACCGGCGCGCAAGCGAAACGGTCTCACGGCTGACGCGCGACATCGGCGAACTGGCGCAAGCGGAAGGGTCGGACGGGCTGATCAAACTGCCGGGGATCGGCACCGGCATAGCCGCCGCGATCCAGGAACTGCTGGGCACTGGCGGCTGGGTGCAGCTGGAGCGCCTGCGCGGGACCCTGGACCCGGCGGAGTTGTTCCGGACGGTACCGGGAATCGGTTCGAAACTTGCGGAACAGATCCATGACAGCCTGCATGTCGATACGCTAGAAGGTCTCGAGGCTGCCGCCTACGATGGCCGCCTGGAAGGCGTGCCCGGCATGGGAACACGGCGGATCACGGCGATACGCAACGCCCTGGCCCAGTTGCTCGCCCGAACGCGCCGCCCTGCACGTCCGGCAACGGGAGGTGAACCGGACATTGCCGCGCTGCTGGAGGTGGACCGGGAGTACCGCGAGCAGGCGGCGCAGGGCGGACTCCCGCTCATCGCGCCCCGGCGTTTCAACCCTGACGGTCGGGCCTGGCTGCCCGTGCTGCACACCCAGCGCGGCGACTGGCACTTCACCCTGATGTACTCCAACACCGCCCGGGCTCACGAACTCAAACGCACCCGGGACTGGGTGGTGGTGTATTTCTACGATGACCACCACGAAGAGGGGCAATGCACCATCGTCACCGAGACGCGCGGTCCCCTGACCGGCCTGCGCGTGGTGCGCGGGCGGGAACCGGCGTGCCGGGAGTACTACCATGGCTCGGCAGCCGCGGCAGAACAGTAATACGTAATACGTTAAGAAGTAAGAAGTAAATCGAAAATCAGATGGCTACGGAATAACACTGCAGGATACATCACCTCTCACTTCTTACTTCTCACTTCTCACTCCATTCCGGTGTATGTCACGGGTGATGTAGGGCACGTCGTGCACACAGCAAGTCTATCCCGACACTGATACATGATTACCCGTGATCGGGCTCTACCCGTTTGAGTTTCAGCACCGGTTCTTCCGGAAACAGCGCGAGCAGGTCTTCCCGCGTGAGTGACGCGCCTTTTTCATCGAAGCGCTGCCAGATCTTTTCCCAACGGTCATCGTCGAAATAAAACCCGACCGGGAGGATGCAGACTGGTTCTCGCCGGTAGTCGGTGATCACCATGGGTTCCTTGAGTTTCCCAGCCATCGTCGTCTATCGATCTCTTAACGTACTGGCGTGAAAAATATGTACAGTCATTGCGGGTTGACTCGGATTGAACATTACATGAAATCTCAACCGCAGCTCTCCTAGTCGATGTAGGTGGCCAACTTGACGTAGCCGGAGCTCTCATCCGGATAGCTCATCAGTACATATATGGGTCTCCCGGCCAGCTTGTCATCGGGGAATCGTACTCCCTTTATTGCCGGTCTCGCATCGCCGTGCCGGCGGGTGGCTCTGTTCATGCCGGTAAGATGTCGTGGCGACCGGGTGAACGTATCGCATGCGGTGCCGGGTGAAACGGAATTTCCTGCCCTGGTGGCTGGACGATGTGGTTGCAGCCGCGGCCCGACCGTTTCATGAGTGGCTGACAGGCGCGGTTTCTCCTGCCGCTGACGTCGACAGGGCGTCAATCAGTCCGGTCATTTTCCTGAAGTGACTTCCCCGCCAGTAGATCTGCCCGCAATCAGGGCAAATCCGGAAATCCTGGTAATAGCGGCGCGTTCGGGGTTCAAGCCGCGCCTCGATTGCGTCCTTTTCGATATCCTCCAGCAGCCCGTTGCAGCGGATACAGCGACCGAGCGGTGTGATGTCCCCTGACAGGTCAAACCGCCGCAGGACTTCGATGGTCTGCTCCAGCGGCTGCACCGCGCGAATGAAATAACCGCGGGTGATGATCTTGCGCTGCAGCAGAAGCCGGTCGCGGGTGAGCAAGGTGCGCTGTTGTTCGCTGGAAATCCGCGCCAGATCGTCGTCCTGGAAATTGTTTCGATACAGGCAATCGAAACCCAGCAGACGCAGATAACGCGCCAGGCGGCCCAGGTGTGTGTCGAGTACGAAGCGGGGACGGCGCAGGGGCTGCGGACGCAGCTTCAGCAGCGGGCGGATATCCAGACTTTCGAACATCGGATACACACTGATCTCATCCCCGTCATTCACAATGTATGAAAAATCAACGCTTTCACCATTGACCAGGATGACTTCGATTTCCGTGTGAGGGATGCCGAGCGCCTCAATTGTGTCCTTGATGGACGCCCGACGGTCAAAGGCATGGGGGAAGCGCCGTTTCCGGCGGGATGCGGGAAGGAAATCATTCAGCTCTTCGTAGAAGCGGAACCAGGCGAGCGACCGATGCGGTCGCCGAATCCGGTTATCGGCATCGAACTCTGGCATGTAGGGCATCCCGGAGCGTGTCCTGTACGGCAGGAATCACGTATAAGTCGCTATATGCACGGACAATAAATTCTTTCGATGGGCGGGCAGGGATTCCGTCCGAGGCCTGTAGCCCTGTCGGGCAGTCAGGACTGACGGGAGTGTCAAACGCCAATTCGCCCATCGCCTTAGTAACGTAAATCTGCAAATTTGATTGTTCGCGGCTACCATTCAACTATGAATTAATTGAAAATACACGCTAGTGTCCAAATGCAGGGGACGGAGATGCCTGCACAGGTTGTCATGACTCCGGTAAATATTCATCGGAAGATATCACAAATGATATATAAAACAATAGACTGCTATACATATCTAAGGCTGTGGTTTATCTTGATGCCGCTTTTTGGCTTCGTCCCGTGCGCACCGGTTCTGGCAGAAAAAAGTCCCGTGGAAGTTCTGCAGGGAATGTCTGACCATGTGCTCGAGATAATTCAGAAGGATCCCTCTGTCCTTGACGACAAGGTGCGCTTGCGCGCTATCGCTGATCAGGTCGTGATTCCGAATATCGATTTTATCGCCCTGTCGCAGTCGGTGTTGGGCATCACTTGGCGCAAGGCGACGCCCGAGCAGCGTGAGGTCTTCGAGCGGGAGTTCAGGTCGCTGCTGATGAACTCCTACCTGAATTCTATCTCCAGGGCAGACTACCAGGGACAGTCCATTAAGTATCTGCCCCTGCGCAATCCGCCGACCGGCGACCGCGCGGAGGTTGACGCGGAAATCGAACAACCGAGTGGACCACTGATACATGCACAGTTTCGCATGTACCGCAGGGACGACGGCAACTGGAAGGTCTACGATGTGGTTGTCGAAGGCGTCAGTCTGGTCATCACCCAGCGTTCCAGTTTTTCCTCCATCATCCATGAAAAGGGTCTGAGTGGTCTGATTGCCCTGCTGGAAGAGCGCAACAACAAACGCATTAACCAGGCGACGGCGGCGCCGACTGCCGTTCAATAAGCTGCTGGCGCCTACCGGCCGCGGACTGACTCCTAGCGTTTGCGCAGCAGTCGCCCTTTCTCGCGTTCCCAGTCACGCGCCTTCTCGCTGGTGCGCTTGTCGTGGCTCTGTTTGCCGCGGGCCAGGGCGACTTCCAGCTTGGCCAGCCCGTTTTTCCAGTACATGGCGAGCGGCACCAGCGTATAGCCCTTGCGCTCGACGGCGCCGATCAGCTTGTCCAGTTCGCGGCGATGCAGAAGCAGTTTGCGGGTGCGGGTCGGATCGGCTTTGATATGCGTGGAGGCGCTGGTCAGCGGCGTGATGTGTACGCCAAACAGCCATGCCTCGCCGTTTTTAATGAGGATGTGGCTTTCGTTGAGCTGCGCCCGCCCGTCGCGAATGCTCTTCACTTCCCATCCCTGCAGGGCGATGCCTGCCTCGAAACGGTCTTCTATGAAATAGTCGTGACGGGCTTTCCTGTTAAGCGCAATGGTGCCCGATGTGTCCTTGCCGGATTTCTTGGCGTTCATCGGCGCAGTATAGCAATCCCGCCTGTCGCTCGTACGCTGCTCGCGAGTCGTTGTTGAGGTGGGCAGCCATTTCACGGACAATGCCCGGGCATCCGTTACCCCGCATTTCTCACCGGACGGCGGCAAAGGCAGGAAACAGGCAGGCATGACAACCGAGCGAGTGTCGATTCATGGTCAGTGGTCAAACCGCCTGGCGTTCGTTCTGGCTGCCACCGGTTCCGCCGTGGGCCTGGGTAATATTTGGAAGTTCCCGTATATTACCGGTGAGAACGGCGGCGGGGCCTTTGTGCTGGTTTACCTCCTGTGCATTGCCGTCATCGGCGTACCGATCATGATGGCAGAGGTGATGCTGGGGCGTCGTGGTCGCCAGAGTCCCGTCAATACCATGCGCACCCTCGCGGTCGAGGAAATGCTCAGCCCACACTGGCAGTGGCTGGGGTGGGGCGGCATGCTCGCCGGTTTCCTGATTCTTTCCTATTACAGCGTGATTGCCGGCTGGGCGTTGGCCTACGTGTTTCGCACCGTCAGCGGAGTGTTCACCGGACTGACGGCCGATGGCGTGCAAAGCATATTCACCAACCTCGTCGACGAGCCGGAACGGCTTATGACCTGGCACACGATCTTCATCGTAATGACCATGATCGTGGTGGCACGAGGTGTGCGCGGTGGTCTTGAGGCCGCCACGCGCGTGCTCATGCCCGCCCTCTTCGTGTTGCTGCTGGTGCTGGACGTTTATGCATGGAACAGCGGCACCTTTGAGCAGGGGGTCGATTTCCTGTTCAGGCTGGATTTCAGTCGACTCTCTGCCAATAGTGTCCTCATCGCCATGGGGCATGCCTTTTTTACCCTCAGCCTGGGCATGGGGGCGATCATGGTCTATGGTTCCTACCTGCCGGACAACGCCTCCATTGCCAGGACCTCCATTGCGGTTTCCCTCATGGATACAGTGGTGGCCCTGCTGGCAGGTCTCGCCATTTTCCCCATTGTCTTCGCCAACGGGCTCGAACCGGCTGTCGGCCCCGGGTTAATATTCCAGACCCTGCCCATCGCCTTCGGTCATATGGATGGCGGGGCATTCTTCGGTATGCTGTTCTTTGTCCTTCTTGTGTTCGCCGCCTGGACTTCCGCCATTTCCCTGATTGAACCGGCCGTCGCCTGGCTGGTGGAGAATCACGGGCTGAGTCGTGTCCATGCCTCCGTGGTGGCCGGGGTGGTCACCTGGCTGTTCGGGCTGC
The DNA here is from genome assembly GCA_963763115.1 of uncultured Gammaproteobacteria bacterium. Taxonomy (GTDB): domain Bacteria; phylum Pseudomonadota; class Gammaproteobacteria; order UBA9214; family UBA9214; genus CAVQCA01. Next base: position 28,849 of record CAVXNM010000045.1, on the reverse strand, counting down.
TCACGGTGTTCTCTTTCAACATCTGGTCGGATGTGAAACTGCTTTCCTGGATCCCGATATTCCATGATCATACGGTTTTCGACCTGCTCGATTATCTTACCTCCAACATCATGCTGCCGCTGGGCGGACTGTTGATCGCTGTATTTGCCGCCTGGCGCATGCGCCGCGACGCCAGCGTGGATGAACTGGCCATGGGCGACGGGTTTTTCTATCGACTGTGGCGTTTTCTGGTGCGCTATATCACGCCGGTGGCGGTGATAATCGTATTCCTGAATGTCATCGGAATTCTTTGATTGCGGATCGTTATGACGGGTTTTTGTTGTGGAAACGGTTGATCGTTCGGCGCTGGTGCCCTATACGCCACGGGAAATGTTCGAGCTGGTGAGCGATATCGAATCGTACCCGCGCTTTTTGCCATGGTGTCACGGGACGCGGATATTGTCCCGTGATGTTGACGAAGTGCGCGCCAACATCGAGTTTGCCGTCGGTGGTATGACCCGATCCTTCACCACGCGCAACCGGCATCAGGTCAACAAGATGATCGAAATGCATCTGGTCGACGGTCCTTTCAGCCGGCTCAACGGGTTCTGGCGTTTTGATCCCCTGGGTGAGGAGGGCAGCAAGATCGCGTTGTTTCTCGAGTACGACTTTTCCAACCGCGTACTGGGCCTGGTGGTCGGGCCGATATTCGGACAGATCGCCAACACCCTGGTCGATGCCTTTCAGCGGCGTGCCGTCGAGATCTATGGACCGCGCTGAGTCTGTTATGATTGAGGTCGCCTGCGCCCTGCCGCGGAGGCAGCTGATCCTGGAACTACGGGTTGACGAAGGAACAACCGCGGAACAGGCCATACGTGCCTCCGGAATACTCGAGCAGTTTCCGGAGATCAATCTGGAAAGCAACAAGGTCGGCATCTTCGGCAAGCCGTGCAAACTGACGGATACCCTGCATCACGGCGACCGGGTCGAGATCTACCGGCCGTTGATCGCCGATCCCAAGGAAATCAGGAAACAGCGAGCGGCCCGGGGAAAGGAGATGAAAAAAGGCGCGGGCAGTCAGGACTGAGCCGCCCTTAGGGCGTTCAAGGTATTGCGCGCTTTCGCGGGAATGACTGGAATGGCGCTTGATTAGTGCCTGTCCACAAAAAATTAACTCACCGCAGAGACGCAAACGACGCAGAGAAATTATTTAACGAAAACAAATAAACGACTTTGTGTTCTTTGCGTCTCTGCGGTGAAGACGGTGTTTATGGATGAACACTCCTAGCTTTCCCCTGCCTTGCGGAAGGTTATCCAGTGCCAGATCTTGTTCAATATTCCGGGTTCCACCCGCTCGTACGGTGGAACGACCACCGTTACCGGGGTGCTGCTTTCGCCTGCCACAATGACACCCGCCTCGGGATGCACCGCGCCGGTGATGCTGGCCAGGGAGTCGTTATTGAACAGCAGCGTGACCCGTTGTTCGGTGGAGTCACCATAACCCGGCTTGAAGTAATAAATGTAATCCCAGCGCTGCTGGTGGAAGGTGTCGACCACCAGCGGCGTTCCCATGATGAACTGGACCTGGTTGCGGCTCATGCCGATCTTCAGCTGGTTGACCATGTCCTGGGTAACGACATTGCCCTGCTGAATGTCAATTATGTGGACTATGTGCCACCGGGAGGCGCAGGACACGAGATGCAAGCTTGCAAAGCAGGTGATAATAATGAGAAGCTTTTTCATCTGCAGACCTGTCGGGTTCTCTCAGAATGACCCGCCGCATGATACTCCAACACCGCCATCCATGGCATTAGCAAAGGAGAGGAACCATTGGAATCCAGCGAGTTACGCAAGGCCGGACTGAAGGTTACGCTGCCCAGGGTGAAGATCCTGGATATCCTTGAGCAAAGCAGCAGCCGGCATCACAGTGCAGAAGACGTCTATAAGGCCTTGCTGGATACCGGCGAGGACATCGGTCTCGCGACTGTATACCGGGTGCTGACCCAGTTCGAAGCGGCCGGTCTGGTGAAGCGCCACCACTTCGAAGGCGGTCATTCCGTGTTCGAACTCAACGAGGGGGTCCATCACGACCATATCCTGTGTGTGAAATGCGGCCGGGTGGATGAGTTCGTCGACGAAATGATCGAGGAGCGGCAGAAAGCCATTGCCGCGCGGCTCGGCTATGAGATGACCGACCACTGCCTCTACATGTACGGGATCTGTTCCGCCTGCCGCGTCAAGTCGGGCGAATAGCTTGAAGGGGTTCGTCCCTGGCGGCATCCTTCTGGTCACGGAAGCACGCGGTAAAACAGGGAATAGCCACTGACACTGTCGATATCTTCCGTGGCTATTACCCAGGATCGGGATTTAAACAAATCCCTTTCGGGTTGCAGGATGGCCCGGGACAAGCAGTCTAGCCGTGTATTCAACCGGCGCGTCGCGGGGATTTCTTTTTCCTTCCTGGCGGTTTGACGCTCTGCGCGCGTTCCAGCATGTCGCGTGCATGTTCCCGTGTCTGCCGCGTGATTTCGATACCGCCCAGCATGCGCGCCAGCTCGTCGATGCGCTCATCCTGACTGAGTTTGCGGATGCGGGTTCGGGTGGTGTCCTCCGCCGCGAGCTTGGTAACCTGCAGCTGCTGATTCGCGAGGGCGGCAACCTGGGGGAGGTGGGTGACGCAGAATACCTGCCGGTTCACGCCCAGGGTGCGCAGTTTCTGCCCGACGATCTCGGCCACTCCGCCGCCGATCCCGGAGTCCACTTCGTCGAAGATCAGCGTGGGGATGCTGGCGCTGCGCGGTGACATGACCTGGATGGCGAGGCTGATGCGCGAAAGCTCCCCGCCCGAGGCCACCCGGGACAGGGTTTCCTCGGGCTGCCCCGGGTTGGCGCTGACCAGGAAGGCGATGCCATCCTGGCCGTGTGGCCCGAAAGACCTGTTGCTGTCGTACTGGACGTCGACCCGGAACACGCCACCCGGCATGCCGAGCGCCTGCATGTCCTCGGTGACCTGTTTGCCAAATTGTCCGCCCGCCTTGCGCCGTCGAACCGATAATTGCCGCGCGGTCTCCCGATAGGCGCTCTCCAGTACGTCCAGTCTGGACTGCAGTTCGACGCACCGCTGGTCGGCATGCTCCAGCGTATCCAGTTCGTAACGCATCGCCTCCTGTACCGCCGGCAGTTGCTCCGGAGCGCAGCGGTGCTTGCGGGACAGGTCGTGGATGAGGCCGATACGGGTTTCCAGGGCATGTAAATGTTCCGGGTCAACTTCAAGTCCTTCCGCCTGATGCCTGAGTCCGTCGGTGCATTCTTGCACCAGGACCAGGATCTCGCTCAGAAGCCGGGCGGTTTCCGACAGGCGGTCGTCGATTGCGATCAGGTGTTCCGTTTCGGTGAGTGTCTGGCTGATCTGCTGATAGGCCGAGGCGGCATCATCGCCATACAACCGCTCCAGGCCGCGCCGACAGGCGCCCAGCAGCTCTTCGGCGTTGGCCAGCCGGCCATGCTCCCGGGTCAGTCGGGCGATTTCATCCGCATCGATCTGCAGCACCTCCAGTTCCTGCAGCTGGTAGTGCAGCAGATCGAGGCGCGCCTCGCGTTCCTGGCCGCTGCGGATAACGGCCTCGAGTTCCTCCCGGGTGTATTTCCAGTCGTTGAAGAGCGCAGTGATATCGGCGAGCGGCGCCTCCTGTGCGGCGAAATCATCCAGCAACTGGCGCTGTACCGCGGTCTGCAGGAGGGACTGGTGTTCGTGCTGGCCATGGATATCGACCAGTTGTTCGCCCAGCTCGCGCAGGGACTGCAGCGGGACCGACCGGTTGTTGATGAATCCGCGCGAGCGGCCATCGCGATTGATGACCCGTCGCAGCTGGCATTCACCGTCCGCCTGAAGTTCCCTCTCCTCGAGCCAGTGCGCGACGGCCGGCAGGTCTCGGATTGCGAAGCCGGCCGAGATCTCGGCGCGCTCGCACCCGTGGCGGATGACATTGCCGTCGGCGCGATCGCCGAGGACGAGTCCGAGCGCGTCGACCAGGATCGACTTGCCTGCGCCGGTTTCACCCGTCAAGGCCGTGAGGCCAGCGTCGAACTCGAGATCCGCCTCCTCGACGATGGCGAAATTGCGAATGTGGATGTCGGTTAGCATGTTATTTCAGCCGGTGTTTTTCACCGCAGAGGCGCAGAGTCATTGATTGTCTGTAGGATAATTGACATAAATTCCTCTGATGGGAATGACACTTACTTAAACCCCAACCCGAATAAATAACCGCGGAAGCACACGGAAGGTAAACGCCTTGATAGTGATATTCCGCGTTTTCCGTGTGCTTCCGTGGCTATACGGACATCATTCAGGTGCAACACCCGTTAAGTTAAGCGCCATCGACTTCTAATAATTCTTCATTTTGTCCTGAAGATGGTTTCCCTGCGTACTTCGCGTCTCTGCGGTGAAGACATTTTATAATCAGGGCTGCTCGCTCCAGCGCAGTTTCCTGCGCAGGATATCAAAGTAGTCGTGACCGGGCGGATGGATGAGCCGCAGGTCATGGTCGTGTCTGCGCACCGTGACCCGGTCCCCCGGATCGAGAGTGAGGTTGACCTGCCCGTCACAGGAGATCTGGGCCTGCAGCGTGCCTTCGTGGATGACGATCTCGATGCGTGAATCGTGGTTGATGACAATGGGACGGTTGCTGAGGGTATGCGGGCAGATCGGCACCAGGGTGATGGCATCGAGGCTCGGGTGCAGGATCGGGCCGCCGCCCGACAGTGCATAGGCGGTCGAACCGGTCGGTGTGGCGACAATCAGGCCGTCGGACCGGTTCCTGTTCAGGAAATGACCGTCAATCCAGGTGTCGAGCTCGATCATGCGTGCGATGTCTTTCTTGTGAACGATGACATCGTTGAGAGCGGTACTGTCACCGACCGGTTCACCGCCTCTGATTACCGCGGCATGGAGGAGGGTGCGCTGCTCTTCGATGAAATCGCCACCGAGGATTCTTTCGATCTGCATATCCATATCTTCCGGCGATACATCCACCAGAAAGCCGAGGCGACCGAGATTGACGCCCAGCACAGCGCAGCCGGGATCGGTCAGACTGCGCGCCGCATTGAGCAACGTTCCGTCGCCGCCGACCACGATGGCCAGGTCGCACTGCCGGGCCAGAGCCTCACGGGTGACCACCGGGTAGTTGCTGTCGGCAAACAAGTCCGCAACGCCTTCATCCACCTGTATCTGCAAGCGGTGGCGCTCAAGCAGTGCGGCCAGCGCCCGCAGGGTGGCCGACACGCTGTGGTCCCCGGACTTGCCGATGAGGCCCACGCGCTCAAAGGGAGAATTCATGAATCGTTATCCGAATCGAGAGGCTGGAAAGCTATCATGACTGCACCGGCACGCCAACTCCCTCGAATCCGCCGGATCGAACCCGTTTCCATGCTTGTCGGAGTAATCGCCGGTTGCGTGCTCCCCGCTGGCACTCTATAGTGGAGAGTGCCAAACCGGCTGCGCGAATGATGACGATTCGCCGCACACCCGTTCAAGACGATGACAGAGATACCACATGAAATCTCGGAACGTGCCCAGTATATGCTGAGGATGCTGATCGACCGCTATATCCGCGACGGCCAGCCGGTGGGTTCCCGGACCCTGGCGCGGGAAGCGGGGCTCAATCTCAGTCCGGCGACCATCCGCAATGTCATGTCCGACCTGGAGGAACTCGGCTATATCCGCTCACCGCACACCTCGTCCGGACGGGTGCCTACGGTGCAGGGATATCGCTTCTTCGTGGATACCCTGCTCAAGGTGCAGCCGCTCGACAGTCTTTCGGTCGATCAGTTGCGCGCCGAGTTCGACGTGAGCATGGCGCCGAAGGAACTGATTGAGGCCACCTCCGGTCTGCTGTCCGGCATTACCCACCTGGCCGGTGTGGTGACCCTGCCAAAGCACGAGCAGGCGATCTTCCGGCGGGTGGAGTTTCTGCCGTTATCGGAAAAGCGGGTACTGGCCATCCTGGTGACCAGCAAGGGCGAGGTACAGAACCGCATCATTTCGACCGAGCGCCTGTGCAGCACCTCCGAATTGCAACAGGCGTCCAATTTCCTGAACGAGCATTTCACCGGCAAGGACCTGGCGGCGGTGCGCGACACCCTGTTGCGCGATATGCAGGAAGCGCGGTCCACCATGAACCGCATGATGGCGACGGCGATGCAGATGGCGGACGAGATTCTGGAGCAGAACCGGAACGAAGGTTACGTCATGGCGGGCCAGACCAACCTCATGGAGTTTCACGAGTTGTGCGATATCGACAAATTGCGCAATCTGTTCGATGCCTTCAACAAGAAGCGGGAAATCCTCCATTTGCTCGATCAGTGCGTGCACGGTGAGGGCATCCAGATCTTCATCGGCGAGGAATCCGGCTACCGGACGCTGGACGAATGCAGTATGGTAACCGCCCCCTACCAGATCGACGGGCGGATCGTGGGTGTGCTCGGCGTCATCGGACCGACCCGCATGGCCTATGAGCGGGTCATCCCCATCGTGGACGCGACCGCGCGTTTGCTCGGTGCGGCCTTGAAACAGAAAGATTAACCCATACATCAGTCACTGGAATTTATTTCAGGCCCTTGGCTTGCCGGCCGGCTTGTGAGGAAATATATCAGGAATACGGAGTAACATTATGTCAGGAAAGGAAAATAGTTTTTCAGGAGATCCGGTTGAGCAGTCAGGAACGGAGCAGTCTGCCGATCCGGCGGCCGTGACGGGCCCGCCGCAGGAAACGGAACTGGCCACCCTGCTGGAGGACGCCCGCAACAAGGCCGACGAAAACTGGAATCTGTGTCTGCGCCTGCAGGCCGATCTGGATAACCTGCGCAAGCGTTCCGAGAGAGATCTCGCTAATGCGCACAAGTTTGCTCTGGAACGCTTTGCCCAGGAGTTGCTGCCGGTGCGCGACAGCCTGGAGATGGGTCTAGCCAGCTCCGCCGGCGGGCAGGTCGATCCGGCCCGGCTGCAGGAAGGCGTCGAGCTGACCCTGCAGATGCTCACCACCGCACTGGGCAAATTCGGCATAACGGAGATTGATCCGCAGCTCGAGCGGTTCAATCCGGATTTTCATCAGGCCATGTCCCTGCAGGAACGCGCCGACGTCGAACCGAATACCGTGGTGACCGTGGTTCAGAAAGGCTACCTGCTGAACGACCGCCTGTTGCGCCCGGCGATGGTAATCGTTTCGCACGCACCCAAAGATGCCGGCGACGCCGGAGATGCCGGCAGCCTCGGCGAGGAATCGTGAGGTCTTGATTTGTCTGTCTGCCGACCCCATCTAATAGGGTAGCAGCGGCTTGTGAACAAGATCCGAATATTCATGAAGTTACATGGAGACTAGAGAATATGGCTAAGATTATCGGCATTGACCTCGGCACCACCAATTCGTGCGTGGCGATTATGGAGGGCGGCAAGCCCCGGGTCATTGAGAACAGCGAGGGGGACCGGACCACGCCCTCCATCGTGGCCTTTACCGGCGATGATGAAATCCTGGTCGGTCAGGCCGCGAAGCGCCAGGCCGTTACCAATCCCCACAACACCCTCTATGCAATCAAGCGCCTGATCGGCCGCCGCTTCCAGGAAGACGTCGTCCAGCGTGACATCAAGCTGGTGCCTTACAAGATCGTCAAGGCGGACAACGACGACGCCTGGGTCGAGGCCCGCGGCAAGCGCATGGCGCCGCCGGAGATCTCTGCCCGCGTGCTGCAGAAAATGAAGAGCACGGCGGAGGATTACCTGGGCGAGAAGGTGACCGAGGCAGTCATCACGGTGCCGGCCTATTTCAACGACTCGCAGCGTCAGGCCACCAAGGACGCCGGACGCATTGCCGGCCTGGAAGTCAAACGCATCATCAACGAACCGACGGCGGCGGCGCTGGCCTACGGTATGGACAAGAAGCGCGGCGACTCCAAGATCGCCGTCTACGATCTCGGCGGCGGCACCTTCGATATCTCCATCATCGAAATCGCGGATGTGGACGGCGAGCACCAGTTCGAGGTGTTGTCCACCAACGGTGACACTTTCCTCGGCGGCGAGGACTTCGACAAGCGCCTGATTGACTACCTCGCCGACGAGTTCAAGAAGGATCAGGGCATCGACCTGCGCGGTGACCCGCTCGCCATGCAGCGCCTCAAGGAAGGAGCCGAAAAGGCCAAGATCGAGCTGTCCTCCAGCCAGCAGACCGACGTGAACCTGCCGTACATCACGGCCGATGCCAGCGGGCCCAAGCACCTCAACATGAAACTCACCCGCGCCAAGCTGGAATCCCTCGTTGAGGACCTGATCGACCGGACTATGGAGCCGTGCAAGATCGCGCTCAAGGACGCCGGCATGTCGACCAGCCAGATCGATGACATCATCCTGGTCGGCGGCCAGACCCGCATGCCCAAGGTGCAGGAAATGGTCAAGAATTTCTTCGGCAAGGAGCCGCGCAAGGACGTCAATCCCGACGAGGCCGTTGCGGTCGGTGCGGCGATCCAGGGCGGCGTGCTGTCGGGTCAGGTCAAGGACGTGCTGCTGCTCGATGTTACGCCGCTGTCGCTCGGCATCGAGACGCTGGGCGGAGTGATGACCAAGCTGATCGAAAAGAACACCACTATACCGACCAAGGCCAATCAGGTCTTCTCGACGGCGGACGACAGTCAGACCGCGGTTACCGTGCACGTACTGCAGGGCGAGCGCGACGTGGCTTCCGCCAACAAGTCCCTGGGGCGCTTCGACCTGAGCGACATCCCGCCGGCCCCGCGCGGCGTGCCGCAGATCGAGGTGACCTTCGACATCGATGCCAACGGCATCCTGCACGTCTCGGCGAAGGACAAGGCAACCGGCAGGGAGCAGTCGATCCAGATCAAGGCCTCGAGCGGCTTGTCGGATGCCGAGATCGATCAGATGGTCAAGGATGCCGAGGCGCATGCCGAGGACGATCGCAAGTTCCATGAACTGATCGACACCCGCAACCAGGCGGACGGGCTGATTCATGCCACCAACAAGTCGCTCAAGGATCTCGGGGACAAGATGAACGAGTCCGAGAAGAAGGAGATCGAGTCGGCCATCGCAGCCCTGCAGGAGGCCATGAAAGGCGACGACAAGGGTGCCATCGAGTCGCTTACCAGCGCCCTGGGCGAGAAGTCCGGTAAACTCGCCGAGCGAATCTACAAGGAGCAGCAGTCCGGGTCGGGAGCCGCGGGCGGCGGGCCTGCCGGTGGTGCCGCCGGCGAGTCCGGTTCCGGTGGCGGGGCGGAAGGTGATGTGGTCGATGCGGAGTTCGAAGAGGTGAAAGACGCTGGCAATAAATGACGACGTCGCTTCGTGCGCAGCTTTCGGGACCGCCACCGGCTTGTGCCGGTGGCGGTCCGTCTGTATGAGTTTTCTACGGCATTGACCGGAGTGAATGCAATGGCTTGCCGCAACAGGGGAAGGGGTGAGGGACGGGCAGGTGGTGGTCGTATGAACCGTGCAGGCCACGGCGGTATTGACGTCGTCAGCTGCCGCAGCACCGGCTGCAGGATTTACGTCACACCCGGTGATGAACAAACCGGACTGAAACCAGACAAACTGCCGAACCATGTCAAAACGTGACTATTACGAGGTCCTTGGTGTCAGCAAGAACGCCAGCGAGGCCGACCTGAAAAAAGCCTATCGCCGCGCCGCACAGAAATACCATCCCGACCGCAATCCGGACGACAAGGGGTCGGAAGACAAGTTCAAGGAGTGCAAGGAAGCCTACGAGGTGCTTAACGACTCACGCAAGCGCGCCGCCTATGACCAGTTTGGCCATGCCGGTGTGGACCCTTCCATAGGCGGCGGCGGAGCGGCGGGCGCGGGTGCGAGTTTCAGCGACATCTTTGGCGACGTATTCGGCGACATCTTCGGCGGCGGTCGCGGCGGCGCCGGCGGGCAGCGTGTTTACCGTGGTTCCGATCTGCGCTACAACCTCGAACTCTCGCTGGAGGATGCCGTGGCCGGCACCAGCGTCAAAATCCGCGTTCCGACCCACGTGGCCTGCGATGAGTGCGGCGGCAGCGGGGCGCGCAAGGGCAGCAGCCCGACGACCTGCGGGACCTGCGGCGGTCATGGACAGGTGCGCATGCAGCAGGGTTTCTTTTCGCTGCAGCAGACCTGCCCGCGCTGTCACGGCAAGGGCACTATCATTTCCGATCCCTGCCAGAAATGCCATGGGCAGGGTCGCGTGCAGGAGCGCAGGACCCTGTCGGTGAAGGTGCCGGCCGGTGTCGATACCGGCGACCGGATCCGTCTGGCCGGCGAAGGCGAGGCCGGCGAGGCCGGTGGCCCGCCAGGCGATCTCTACGTCCAGATCCAGGTAAAGCAGCATCCCATTTTCGTGCGCGATGAAAACAACCTCTACTGCGAAGTGCCGATCGGTTTCGTCACGGCGGCGCTGGGTGGTGAACTGGAGGTGCCCACACTCACCGGACGCGTGAGTCTCAAGATTCCCCCGGAAACCCAGACCGGCAGGATGTTCCGGGTCCGCGGCAAGGGTGTGAAGCCGGTGCGCGGTGGCCCGGTCGGCGATCTGCTCTGCAAGGTGAATGTCGAGACCCCGGTGAATCTGAGCCGCAAGCAGAAGGAGATGCTGCAGGCGTTTGCCAGCGAAATGGACGAGGGCGGCAGCCGGCACAGCCCGCAGGCGCATTCCTGGCTGGATGGCGTGAAGAAGTTCTTCGACGCCATGAAGATGTAGTGGTGTCCATGACACGAATCGCAATTACCGGGGCCGGCGGCCGGATGGGGCGGACCCTGATCGAAGCCAGCCGGCAGATCGATGGGCTTTCGCTCACCGTGGCGCTGGAACACCCGGACAGCAGCCTGATCGGCGGCGACGCCGGCGAACTGGCCGGACTCGGCAGAAACGGCGTGCGTGTGGGCGCGGATCTGGCCGCCGTGGTGGCGGATTTCGATGTCCTGATCGATTTCACCCGCCCCGAAGCCACTCTGGCCAACCTGGAGGTCTGCCGGGCGGCCGGACGGCGCATGGTGATCGGCACGACCGGCTTCACCGAGACGCAACGTGCCGGCATCGCTGTGGCCGCGCGGGATATCGGCATCGTGGTTGCCCCCAACATGAGTGTCGGTGTCAACTTGTGCCTGAAACTCCTCGACCTTGCCGCCCGGGTGCTGGGCGATGAAGTCGATGTTGAGGTGATCGAGGCGCACCATCGTCACAAGGTAGATGCCCCGTCCGGGACGGCGCTGCGCATGGGCGAGGTGGTGGCCGCCGCCCTGGGCCGCGATCTCGGGACCTGCGCCGTTTATGGGCGCGAGGGCCATACCGGGGAGCGGGTTCCCGGGACCATCGGCTTCGAGACCATCCGCGCCGGCGATATCGTCGGCGACCACACGGTGATGTTTGCCGGTGCCGGCGAGCGGGTCGAGATCACCCACAAGGCCTCGAGCCGCATGACCTTCGCCCGCGGGGCGGTGCGCGCGGCCGGGTGGCTGATGGCGCATGAGCGGGGCCTGTTCGACATGCAGGACGTGCTGGGCCTGCGCTAGGAGCCTGTCATATTCGGGGGTTTCAGGGCTTCCATGATAGACATCGTCTGCGTTTTGAAAGCTGCGTGGCGGCGTCCGTACAGCGGGTCGCTGCATAGACAGCCCCGGTCATAATCCAGTACAATTCGCGCCACGCTAAACAGCAGTACACATCAGGTTCAAGAGACGGGACGGTTCCACGGGGCCCTCCCGTTTTCTACGTCCAGACGCGGAGGTCTTCTTGAGGATACCGGCCCTATTGGCCCTGGAAGACGGCAGCCTGTTTCGGGGTGCATCAATCGGTATTGAAGGGCGGATCGCCGGTGAAGTGGTTTTCAATACCGCCATGACGGGTTACCAGGAGATTCTGACCGACCCGTCCTATGCCCGCCAGATCGTCACCCTGACCTACCCGCACATCGGCAATGTCGGCACCAATGCCGCCGATGAGGAAGCCGCGTCGATCCACTGTGCCGGGCTGGTGATCCGGGATCTGCCCGCCAGCGCCAGCAACTGGCGCAGCGTCGCGACCCTTGACGCCTATCTCAGACAACGCGGCGTCATCGGCGTCGCCGACATCGACACCCGGCGCCTGACGCGCATCCTGCGGGAGAAGGGCGCCCAGAACGGCTGCCTGGTCGCCGGCGAGGGCATCGACGCGGACGCGGCCCTGGACATGGCACGGGATTTCCCCGGCCTGGTGGGCATGGATCTGGCGCAGGAGGTAAGCACCTCCGAGGCCTATGAATGGCGTCAGGGCGTGTGGTCTCTCGAACAGGGTCTGCCCGAGGCGCGTGCCGTGACATCCTGTCCGCATCACGTGGTGGCCTACGATTACGGCGTCAAGCGCAACATCCTGCGCATGCTGGCCGATCGCGGTTGCCGGGTTACCGTGGTGCCCGCCAGGACCACGGCCGAAGCGGTGCTGGCGATGCAACCCGACGGCATCTTCCTCTCCAACGGACCGGGCGATCCGGAGCCCTGCGATTATGCGATCGCAGCCATCCGGCAGCTGCTGAAAAGCGGCATTCCCCTGTTCGGCATCTGCCTGGGGCATCAGTTGCTCGCCCTCGCGAGCGGGGCGCGCACCATCAAGATGAAATTCGGCCATCACGGTGCCAATCACCCGGTGCAGGATCTGGAAAGCCGACGGGTTATGATCACCAGCCAGAATCACGGTTTCGCTGTCGACGAGAACAGCCTGCCGGATTGCCTGGTGGCCACCCACCGCTCGCTGTTCGACGGTTCCCTGCAGGGCCTTGCGCGCACCGACTGTCCGGCATTCAGCTTCCAGGGACATCCGGAGGCGAGCCCCGGACCGCATGATGTGGCGCTGCTGTTCGACCGTTTTATCGAACAAATCCAGCAGCCTGCCGCCGCCGGGGGCGTTATCGCCGGCAGTGCGGCGGGCACCAAATAGCCACACCGACAGGATTCGCATGGGCAGACGTACGGATATCCACAGCGTCCTGATCATCGGTGCGGGCCCGATCGTGATCGGCCAGGCCTGCGAGTTCGACTACTCGGGCGCGCAGGCCTGCAAGGCGCTGCGGGAAGAAGGTTACCGGGTGGTGCTGGTGAACTCCAACCCGGCCACCATCATGACCGATCCGGAAACGGCGGACGCGGTCTATATCGAACCGGTGCACTGGCGCACCGTCGCGCGCATCATTGAGAAGGAGCGTCCTGACGCCCTGTTGCCGACCATGGGCGGGCAGACGGCGCTGAACTGCGCGCTCGACCTGGTGCGCGAAGGCGTGCTCGCGCAATACGATGTCGAGCTGATCGGCGCCAGCCGCGAGGCAATCGACATGGCCGAGGACCGCGGTCTGTTTCGCAATGCCATGCGTTCGATCGGCCTGGCCACGCCGCATGCCGCGGTGGCGCACAGCATGGAGGAGGCCCACCAGATCCAGGCCTCCATCGGCTTCCCCATCATCATCCGCCCCTCCTTCACGCTTGGCGGCAGCGGCGGCGGCATCGCCTACAACCGGGAGGAGTTCGTCGATATCTGCGAACGCGGACTCGATCTCTCGCCGACCTCGGAGGTGCTGCTGGAGGAGTCCATCCTCGGCTGGAAGGAATTCGAAATGGAGGTCGTGCGGGACAAACAGGACAACTGCATCATCATCTGCTCGATCGAGAACCTCGATCCGATGGGCGTGCATACCGGCGACTCGATCACCGTGGCGCCGGCGCAGACCCTGACGGACAAGGAATACCAGATCATGCGCAACGCCTCCATCGCCGTGCTGCGCAAGATCGGGGTGGAGACCGGCGGTTCGAACGTGCAGTTCGCCATCAATCCCGCCGATGGCCGCATGGTGGTCATCGAGATGAATCCGCGCGTCTCGCGTTCCTCGGCGCTCGCCTCCAAGGCCACGGGTTTCCCGATCGCCAAGGTGGCCGCCAAACTGGCCGTGGGCTACACCCTCGATGAGCTGAGAAACGAAATCACCGGCGGGGCGACACCGGCTTCGTTCGAGCCGACCATCGATTACGTCGTCACCAAGATTCCGCGCTTCACTTTCGAGAAATTCCCGCTGGCGGAGCGGGTGCTGGGTACCCAGATGAAATCCGTCGGCGAGGTCATGGCTATCGGGCGTACTTTCCAGGAATCCCTGCAAAAGGCGCTGCGCAGTCTGGAGACCGGGGCCGACGGTCTGAATGAAACCTTCGGACCCGATGGAGTACCGGACCGCGATCTGCTGATCCGGGAGCTGCGCATCGCGCGGCCGGAGCGCATCTGGAATATCGCGGACGGTTTCCGCGCCGGTCTGTCGGTGGCCGAGCTCCATGAACTGACCGCGGTCGATCCGTGGTTTCTGATGCAGATCGCCGAACTGGTCGAACTGGAGGCGGAGGTCAAGGCACAGGGGACCGCGGCGCTGGATGCCGGGCGCCTGCGCCATCTCAAGCGCAAGGGATTCTCCGACGCGCGCCTGGCGTCCTTGCTGGGCATTCCGGAGGAGGAACTGCGACGGATGCGGCATGACCTCGCCATTCACCCGGTCTATAAGCGGGTGGACACCTGTGCCGCCGAATTTGCGACCTCGACCGCCTACCTCTATTCGACCTATGAGGAGGAATGCGAGGCCGAACCCACCGCGCGCGAGAAGATCGTCGTACTGGGCGGCGGGCCGAACCGGATCGGCCAGGGCATCGAGTTCGACTATTGCTGCGTGCACGCCGCGCAGGCCTGCCGCGAGGACGGGTTCGAGACCATCATGGTGAATTGCAATCCGGAGACCGTATCGACCGACTACGACACCTCCGACCGTCTGTACTTCGAGCCCCTGACCCTGGAAGACGTGCTGGAGATTATCCGCATCGAGCGTCCCCGCGGCGTCATCGTGCAGTATGGCGGACAGACCCCGCTGAAGCTCGCGCGCGGGCTGGAAGCGAACGGCGTGCCGGTGATCGGCACTTCGGCGGACGCCATCGATCACGCCGAGGACCGGGAACGCTTCCAGCAGATGATCGAGCGGCTGGGGCTCCGGCAGCCGCCCAACCGGACCGCCACGGATCCCGTGCAGGCGCTGGCACTGGCGGAACAGATCGGCTACCCGCTGGTGGTGCGTCCGTCCTACGTGCTTGGCGGGCGCGCCATGGAGATCGTCTATGGCAGCGAGGATCTGTCGCGCTACATGCGCGAGGCCGTGCGTGTTTCGAACGACTCACCCGTGCTGCTCGACCGCTTTCTCGACGATGCCGTGGAGGTCGATGTGGATGCCGTCTGCGACGGCGAGGATGTGCTCATCGGCGGCATCATGGAACACATCGAGCAGGCCGGTGTACACTCCGGCGATTCCGCCTGTTCGCTGCCGCCCTACACCCTGAATGCGGATATCCAGCGACGGCTGGCGGAGCAGGTGACCCTGATGGCGAAGGAACTGAAAGTCAGGGGCCTGATGAATACCCAGTTCGCGGTCAAGGGCGATGACATTTACATCATCGAGGTCAATCCGCGCGCCTCGCGCACGGTGCCGTTCGTGTCGAAGGCGACCTCGCTGCCGCTGGCCAAGATCGCGGCCCGCGTCATGGCGGGCATATCCCTCCGGCAGCAGGGCATCAGCCGGCCCGTGGCCCCGGGCTATTACTCGGTGAAGGAGTCGGTATTCCCGTTTATCAAGTTCCAGGGTGTGGATACTCTGCTGGGTCCGGAAATGAAATCCACCGGCGAGGTGATGGGGATAGGCAGCACCTTCGGCGAGGCCTTTGCCAAGGCCCAGCTCGGTGCGGGTAATGCAGTGCCGTTGACCGGCACCGCCTTCCTCAGCGTACGCGATGCCGACAAGCCGGGTCTGGTGACGCTGGCGCGTGATCTCTCCGAACGCGGCTACCGGATCGTCGCCACCCGCGGTACCGCGACGGCCATACAGGCGGCGGGCACAGCTTGCCTGGTCGTCAACAAGGTGCTTGAAGGGCGGCCGCATATCGTCGACATGATCAAGAACAACCAGATCGACCTGATCGTCAATACCACTGAAGGCAAGCAGGCCATCGCCGATTCCTTTGCCATTCGCAGGGCCGCCGTGCAGCACAAGGTGTCTTACAGCACGACGCTGGCCGGCGCGCGCGCGACCTGCATGGCGCTGGAGTATCTGGATACGGCAACGGTAAACAGCCTGCAGGCGCTGCATCAGGAGCAGATTGCATGAGCAAGGTTCCCATTACCGCCAGGGGTGCGGAAAAATTGCGCGAGGAGCTGGTCAGGCTGAAAACGATCGACCGGCCCCGTATCATTCAGGCCATTGCGGAGGCGCGGGCGCACGGCGATCTGAAGGAAAATGCCGAATACCATGCCGCCCGCGAGCAGCAGAGTTTTGCCGAAGGCCGCATCAAGGAAATCGAAAGCAAGCTGAGTCATGCCCATATCGTCGACGTCAGCACCCTGGATGCCGGCGGCAAGGTGGTGTTCGGCAGTACCGTGGAACTCTCGGACGAAGACACCGGCGAGTCCGTGACCTATCAGATCGTCGGTGAGGATGAGGCCGACATCAAGTCAGGAAAGATTTCGATCAACTCCCCGATCGCGCGCGCGCTGATCGCCAAGATGGAGGGGGATGTTGTTACGGTCAGGGTCCCGGGCGGCGAACGCAGCCTGGAGATCGTCGAGGTCCGCTATATATAATAAAAATTAAGAGCCACGTCCGTGGGTTCCCTGCAGGACCCCCGGGGCACCGAAAGATCCTGAGCAACTCACCGATTCCTGTCGCACAGGGCTGGAGAAGCCGGGCGCGGGACCGTCTGCCGCGCAGGGATGCGGCAGGCGAGCCTCCAGAGATGGATTTACGGCGGGTCCCGCCCGGTTTATTCGGCCCTGTGCCTCTCCCAGGCGAGATCATTCTTGATGGCACTGACGGCCCTTCCGCTGAAAACTATGGTACTTACAACCGGAAAATTTGATCGATGACCCATCACTACCTGCAGGCGCTGCAACGCACGCTGCTGACCTTCTGGATCGGCGGCCTGTGGACGAGCGGGTTCGTGGTGGCGCCGCTGCTGTTTGCCGAGCTGGATGACCGCGCGCTGGCGGGCACCCTGGCCGGCGCTATGTTCCAGGTGATGGCCTATGCTGGACTGGCCTGCGGTGTCTGCCTGCTGGCGATCAACTGGCTGTTGCGGGGGCAACGGCGTTTCCTCGACTGGCAGACCCTGGTGATCATGGCGATGCTGGTGATGACGGCGATCGGAGAATTCGTCCTGGCGCCGTGGATCGCGGAACTGCGCGTGGCGGGGCTGACGGAGAGCGCCCGTTTCGCCCAGGCGCACGGCCTGGCAAGCGGGGTGTTTCTGGTTAACTGCGTACTCGGCCTGGTCCTCGTCTCGACCGGTCGCCGGGACCGGGAGTAGACTGTTTCCTGTAGATCAGGGCGATATGGCCGATCGACTGGACCAGTTCTGCATGACAGGACTCGCAGATCGACGTGATCAGCTGCCTTTTTGCCTCGCGGTCCGCACCACCGCAGCGCACCTTCATCAGTTCGTGGTGTTCCAGCGAGAGGTCGATTTCCCTGATCACGGCCTCGCTCAGCCCCGCATTGCCGATAATGACGACCGGTTTGAGGGCATGCCCGCGCTGGCGCAGATCGCGTTTCTGGTTTTCGGCTAACGGCATAATCGCATTCAGGAAATCGGCTGCGCGCCATTATACGGGTAGATCCCGATCCACAGCTAACCGGATTTAACACGCATGGGCAGAAGCAAGAGCAGCCACCAGTGGCTTAAATCCCATTTCGACGACGAGTTCGTCAAACGCGCGCAGCGCGAAGGCTATCGCTCGCGCGCCGTCTACAAGCTCGAGGAAATCCAGCGCAAGGATCACCTGTTGAAGCCCGGCATGACCCTGGTCGACCTCGGGGCGGCGCCCGGCGGATGGTCACAGTATGCCGCGCAGCTGCTCAAGGGCAACGGCCGCATCATCGCGCTGGACATCCTGCCGATGGAAGCGCTGACCGGGGTGGAGTTCCTGCAGGGCGATTTCCGGGAAGATTCGGTGTACACCCGGCTGCTTGGGATGCTGGGCGGAAACCGGGCCGACCTTGTAATGTCGGACATGGCCCCCAATATCACGGGAATGCAGGCCGTGGACCAGCCCGGCAGTATGTATCTGGCGGAACTGGCAGTGGATTTTGCCGGCCGGGTCCTGCGCAAGGGCGGGGTGTTGCTGTTCAAAGCCTTTCAGGGCGAGGGATTCGACCCTCTGGTGAAGGTGCTGCGCGCACAATACCAGGAGATCAGAATACGCAAGCCCAGGGCTTCCCGTCCCAAAAGCCGCGAGGTGTATGTGTTGGCAAAACAACTGCAATCCGGCTAATGTGTCATAATATATCCAAGTGTGTATTAACCCTTCCAGCATGTGTGGAAATCACGGCAGCACTCACATTGCCCAATTGAGGTGTCCGGTTTGAATGATCTCGTAAAAAATCTGGTTCTGTGGATCGTCATCGCCATTGTACTGATGTCGGTGTTCAACAATTTCGGCCCCACCAAGTCCAGCACGCAGAACATCAACTATTCCGAATTCATCACCGATGTACAGCAGGGTAACGTGCAGCGCGTGGAAATCGAGGATCATACCGTTGAAGGCACGCGCTCCGACGGTAGCCGCTTCGTCACCCAGACGCCGCCGGATGATCCGAAGATGGTGGACGACCTGTTGAACAACAACGTCGAGGTCAAGGTAAAGACCCCGAATCAGCAGTCCCTGCTGATGCAGATCTTCATCTCCTGGTTCCCGATGCTGCTGTTGATCGGCGTGTGGATCTTTTTCATGCGCCAGATGCAGGGCGGTGCCGGCGGGCGGGGCGCCATGTCCTTCGGCAAGAGCCGCGCCCGCATGCTCGGTGAGGATCAGGTCAAGATCACTTTCGCCGATGTCGCCGGTGTCGAGGAGGCCAAGGAGGAGGTCGCGGAGCTGGTGGAATTCCTGCGCGACCCGGGCAAGTTCCAGCGCCTCGGCGGCAAGATCCCGCGCGGCGTCCTCATGGTGGGTTCGCCCGGGACTGGCAAGACACTGCTGGCCAAGGCGATCGCCGGCGAGGCGAAGGTGCCGTTCTTCACCATCTCGGGTTCTGACTTCGTGGAAATGTTCGTGGGCGTCGGCGCATCGCGCGTGCGCGACATGTTCGATCAGGCGAAAAAACATGCGCCCTGCATCATCTTCATCGACGAAATCGACGCCGTCGGCCGCCACCGCGGCGCCGGTTTGGGCGGCGGTCATGACGAACGCGAGCAGACGCTCAACCAGTTGCTGGTCGAGATGGACGGCTTTGAAGGCAACGAGGGCGTGATCGTCATTGCGGCGACTAACCGGCCCGATGTGCTGGATCCCGCGCTGCTTCGCCCGGGGCGCTTCGACCGGCAGGTCGTAGTGCCGCTGCCCGATGTGCGCGGGCGCGAGCAGATCCTCAAGGTACACATGCGCAAGGTGCCGATCTCCGACGGCGTGAAGCCCTCGGTTATCGCGCGCGGCACCCCGGGTTTCTCCGGCGCCGATCTTGCTAATCTCGTCAACGAGGCCGCATTGTTCGCGGCGCGCGCCAACAAGCGCCTGGTGGATATGGAGGATCTCGAGAAGGCCAAGGACAAGATCATGATGGGAGCCGAGCGCCGTTCCATGGTGATGAGCGAGGAAGAGAAGAAACTCACCGCCTATCACGAAGCGGGCCATGCCATCGTCGGTCGTCTGATGCCCTCGCATGACCCGGTCTACAAGGTCTCCATCATCCCGCGCGGACGGGCGCTGGGCGTGACCATGTTCCTGCCTGAGGGCGATCGGTACAGCCTCAGCAAGGAAACGCTGGAGAGCCAGATCTGCAGCCTGTTCGGCGGGCGCATCGCCGAAGAACTGGTGTTCGGCGCGGAAAAGGTAACCACCGGCGCCTCCAACGACATCATGCGCACCACCGAGCTGGCGCGCAACATGGTGACCAAGTGGGGGCTGTCGGAAAAGCTCGGCCCGCTGACCTACAGCGACGAACAGGCAGAGGTTTTCCTGGGGCACTCCGTCGCCCAGCACAAACACGTCTCGGATGAGACCGCGCACGACATCGACCAGGAGATCCGCTCCATCATCGATCGTGCCTACCGCCGCGCGGAAGAGATCCTCAAGACGAACATGGACAAGCTGCACGCCATGGCCGAGGCGCTTATCAAGTATGAAACCATCGACAGCGACCAGATGGACGACATCATGGCCGGCAAGACGCCGCGTCCCCCGGAAGGCTGGGACGATTCAGACACCGGCACCGGCACCGGCACCAGGACGGGCACGCCCGCGAGCAAGCCGGATAAGGAAGGCAAGAGCGAGACCAAGATCGGCGGCCCCGCCAGCCAGCACTGAAAGGCCGCTTGCACAGCGCAGTGCCGGACACCGGACGCCATGCTGCTAGACTGCGCGGACAAGTCGCTCGATCTCTCGCAGCCGCAGGTGATGGGCGTACTCAATGTCACCCCCGATTCCTTTTCGGACGGGGGTGATTTCTTTTCCACTGCCGCTGCGCTCGAACGGGCGCGGCGCATGGTCGACGAGGGTGCCGCGATCATCGATGTCGGCGGTGAGTCTACCCGCCCGGGGGCGCAGCCGGTTCCGCTGGATGAAGAACTGCGGCGTGTACTGCCGGTCATCGAGGCCCTGCATGACACGCTCCCGGTTCCCGTATCGGTAGATACCCGGAAACCGCAGGTGATGCGTGCCGCGGTAGCGGCGGGCGCCGGCCTGATCAATGACGTGAATGCCCTGCGGGCGGTAGGCGCCGCCGCTATGGCGGCGGATCTCGGAGTGCCGGTCTGCCTGATGCACATGCAGGGCGAACCGGAATTCATGCAGGCGGCGCCGAATTATTCGGATGTAGTCGATGAGGTCATCGGTTTCCTGCTCGATCGTGCCCTGGACTGTATAGCGACTGGCGTGGCGCGAGACCGCATCCTGCTGGACCCTGGCTTCGGTTTCGGTAAGACGGCCGAACATAATCTGCTGCTGTTGCGTCATCTCGACCGCCTGACCGGGCAGGGATACCCGGTGCTGGTCGGCCTGTCACGCAAGTCGCTGATCGGTCAGATTCTGGACCTGCCGGTCGATAAACGGTTGTATCCCGGTGTGGCCCTGGCGGTACTGGCTGTCTGGCAGGGCGCGGTGATCGTGCGTTGCCACGATGTACGGGAAACGCACGAGGCGATCCGGATGTGCCGGGCGGTCAGGGACGCGGGGTAGGGAACCCTGTCGCCGGGACCGCAGTGAGGACGCCATTGACGAGGTATGAAGCATGGACCGGAAGAACGTAACGTCGTTTGATTTTTTCTTGAAACAATTCTCTGCAACCCTGGCGTCTCTGCGGTGAAAAATTCCGGTCTGGATTGATGCAACTTTTCTGAGGAACGATCATGTCGAAAAAATATTTCGGAACCGATGGTATCCGCGGCCGGGTGGGGGAGTTCCCGATAACGGCCGAGTTCATGCTGAAACTGGGTTGGGCCACCGGCCGGGTACTGGGTCGCACCGGCGGTGATCGGGTCATCATCGGCAAGGACACGCGCATCTCCGGCTATATGTTCGAATCGGCCCTGGAGGCGGGTCTTTCCGCCGCCGGCATCGACATCCGCCTGCTGGGCCCGATGCCGACTCCAGGCATCGCCTACCTCACGCGGACCCTGCATGCCTGTGCCGGCATCGTCATCAGCGCCTCGCACAACTCCTTTGCCGACAACGGCATCAAGTTCTTCTCGCGTCAGGGCACCAAGCTTCCGGATGAAGTCGAATTCGCCATCGAGGAAGAGCTGGACAAGCCCATGGAAACCGTGGACTCCGTCCGGCTCGGCAAGGCGGAGCGCGTACCCGATGCGCGCGGGCGCTACATCGAATTCTGCAAGAGCACAGTCCCGATGAGTCTGTCGCTGCGTGGTCTGAAGCTGGTCGTGGACTGCGCGAACGGCGCCACCTATCAGGTTGCGCCGAGTGTCTTCGACGAACTTGGCGCGGAAGTGGTGGAAATCGGTACCTGTCCCGATGGCCTCAACATCAACCATGACTGCGGCTCCACCCGTCCCGAGTTGCTGCAGAAGTTGGTGCGGGAACAGGGCGCCGATGCCGGCATCGCCCTCGACGGCGACGGCGACCGCGTCATCATGGTAGACAGCCGGGGCGAACTGGTGGACGGCGATGAGCTGTTGTTCGTCATCGCGTGCTCGCGCCAGCAGCAGGGAAAGCTGGGCAGCAGCGTCGTCGGCACCCTGATGAGCAATCTCGGACTGGAGCATGCCCTGCAGTCGCGGGGGATCGGATTCGAACGCGCCCGGGTCGGCGACCGCTACGTGCTGGAGTTGCTGCAGCAGAACGGCGGCGCGCTGGGTGGGGAGTCCTCCGGCCATATCATCTGCCTGGATCGCACCACGACCGGCGACGGTATCGTCGCCGCCCTGCAGGTACTCACCACCATGCGCCAGGACGGCAAACCGCTGCATGAACTGACGGCCGGTATGAAAAAATATCCGCAGCACATGATCAACGTGCCGGTCAGCCGGAGCATGGATCTGGCGGCCGCGTCCTGCGTTCAGGAGGCCGTGCAGGCGGCGGAGCGGCAGCTCAATGGCAGGGGCCGTGTCCTGCTGCGTTCTTCCGGGACCGAACCCGTGGTACGTGTCATGGTCGAGGGCGAGGATGAAAAGACGGTAGTGGAGCAGGCCGGGCAGCTGGCCGAGATCGTGACTGCGGCCGCGGCAGGCTGAATCCCGGGTCGGTTGTGAAACTATCCGGTTTCAAGTGATCCGGCAAGGATTGTTAAATACCCCGGGTGGCATGCTAAATTTAACAAAATCTAATAATCAGTCATCCTGCTTTCACGGGGATGGCTGAATTAATCGAAGCTTTCCTGGCAGTCAGCGCAGACGATGCTGACTGCGTTATCGATCAGAAAGACAGATGCTCCCTGAAGAGAATGAAGATGTCTCGCCGGTAGCCGCTGGATGCTGGTAACTGGTCAAAACAAAGGGGAAAAACCGTGTCCCAGAGTCTGGCGCGCTATTCAAATATTCTGGAGATCGTCGGCGATATCCTGAAGGTGCGGGTGCCCGCCCCGGTCGGCGGGGAGGGCAGCGTCGCCTTCGACGATCTGGCCATCGTGCAGGACCTCCGCGGTTACCGCTCCCTGGCGCGGGTCATCCGTCTCGATCATGATGTCGTATCCCTGCAGGTTTTTGGCGGCACCAAGGGGTTGTCGACCGAGGCCTCGGTGCAATTCCTCGGTTATCCGATGCGCGTCACCTATTCCACCAACATTCTCGGCCGCGTCTTCCGCGGCGATGGCACGCCCCTGGACACCGGTCCCGATCTTTCCCAGGATCCGCAACTGCCGATCGGCGGGCCTTCGGTGAATCCGATGCGCCGTTTGCTGGCCTCGAAGATGATCCGTACCGACGTGCCGATGATCGATCTGTTCAACACCCTGGTCGAGAGCCAGAAGATCCCGATTTTCTCGGTCGCCGGTGAGCCCTACAACCCGCTGCTTGCGCGCATCGGCATCCAGGCCGATGCGGACATCGTGGTGTTCGGCGGACTGGGGCTGATCTTCGACGACTATCACTCCTTCCGCCGCCGCTTCGAGGATGCCGGGGTGTTCGCGCGCACGGTGATGTTCGTCAACCTCGCCTCGGACCCCATCGTCGAACGCCTGCTGGTACCTGACATGGCCCTGGCGGTGGCGGAGCGCTTCGCCGTGGAGGAGGGCAAGCGCGTGCTGGTACTGCTCACCGACATGACCGCTTACGCCGACGCCATGAAGGAGGTCGGGATCGCCATGGAGAATGTACCTTCGAACCGCGGCTACATGGGCGATCTCTACTCCCAGCTGGCGCGACGCTACGAGAAGGCCGCCGACTTCAAGGAGGGCGGTTCGGTGACCATTCTGACCGTCACGACCATGCCCGGCGACGATGTCACCCACCCGGTGCCCGATAACACCGGCTACATTACCGAGGGCCAGTTCTATCTGCATGACGGCGTGCTGGACCCTTTCGGTTCGCTTTCACGCCTCAAGCAGCACGTGATCGGCAAGGTCACCCGCGAGGACCATGGACAGATCATGAACACCATGATCCGTTTCTATGCCGGGGCCAGGGACGCGGAGCAAAAGCAGGCCATGGCCTTCGATCTTTCGGAATTCGACCACAAGCTGCTGCGCTTCGGCCGTCTTTTCAGGCAACGCTTCATGGACATCGAGGTCGCGCTGCCCCTCGAGGAGGCGCTCGATTTGTGCTGGAAAACGCTGGCGGAGTGCTTTGCTCCCGGGGAATTGCTCATGAAGCAGCACCTCATTGACAAGTACTTCCCGCAAGTCGATGTTCCGCGTGACGGTGTCGTGGCGGCCTGAGGTGAGCTGCACCTCCGACACGACCGGCGAGGTTTGAGTCATGGCTCGCCTCGCCTTGAACAAGTCCTCGCTTTCGAAACTGACCCGCCAGCTCGGGACCTTCGAACGTTTTCTCCCTTCCCTCGACCTCAAGCGCAAGCAGCTGATGGCCGAACGGGCGAAGGCCCAGGCCGACCTGCGGCTCACCGGACAGACGATAGCGACGTTGCGCGAGAGCATCGCCGGCGGGCTGCCGATGCTGGCGAACCGGGAAATCGAGCTGGCGGATCTGGTCATGCTGAAGTCGGTCCGGCTGGGCGAGGAGAATGTGGTGGGTACGCGTCTGCCCGTATTGCAGGACATCGAAGTGCAGCGACGCGACTATGGCTTTCTGGGCATGCCCCAGTGGGTGGACCGCCTGAGCGATGAACTTACGCGCATGCTCGAACTACGTGTTCGCCTTGCGGTGGAGCAGCGCCGCGTTGCGCTGCTGGAAGAGGCAGTGCGCAAAGTCACGCAGCGGGTGAACCTGTTCGAAAAGGTGCTGATCCCCCGAACGAGGGAGCATATCCGCAAGATCCGGATCTATCTCTCCGACGCCGAGCGTGCCGCCGTGGTGCGTTCCAAGATCGCCAAGCGCAAGCACGCCACGGAAGGGCTGAGATGAGTATCGCCCGCTTGCGCAAGCTCACGCTGGCTGGCCTGCTCCGGGAGAAGACGCAGGTCCTGGAGCAGATGCAGGCACTGGGTTGCCTGCATCTGGTGTCCCTCGCCGGCGTCTCCCGGGAACCGGAAGAGACCCCCCCACAGCACGCCGTGTCTGCCCGCCGGGCGCTGCGTTACCTGACGGAAACGTCGAACAAGCGCCGACAGGTGCGCTCCGGGAAGGGCTTCGACATGGACAGGATTGTGGCGCGCGTGCTGGCCAGCCAGCAGCGCCTGCGGGTGGTCACCGATCGCCGCGATGCGCTGGTGGTGCGTATCGCGGAGATCGAACCCTGGGGTGATTTCAGTTTCCCCCCTGCGGACGCCCTGGCCGGGTGCATGCTGTGGTTCTATATCGTCCCGGAACGCCAGATGCATCTGCTGAATGCGCTCACAACGCCCTGGCATGTCGTTCACAAGGACAACCGCCAGTCCTGGGTGGCGGTCATCGATCCGCAGGAGCCGCCACGCGATGCCCTGCCAGTACCCCGCACCCATACCGGAGCGGTCAGTTTGAGCGAACTCGTCAAACAGCTCGAGGATACCGAACTGGAGCTGGAGGATGCGGAGGCCGAACGCCTGGCCCTGACCCGCTGGATCTATCTCATGTCCCGCTCTCTGGACCGGGCCGAAGACCAGGCGGTCCTGCGGCACGCGGAGGCCCAGACCCGGGATGCCGAGGCGCTGTTCCTGGTTCAGGGCTGGGTCGCCGAGGACGATGTTGCCCGGGTGACCGAGCTGGCTGACGGGCACGGTCTCGCCGTACTGCTCGAAGACCCGGAACCGTCGGATCGACCGCCTACCCTGCTCGACAATCCCGAGCAGCTCGCGGCGGGCGAGGACCTGGTGGGTTTCTACCAAATGCCCGCCTACGGCAGCTGGGATCCCTCGCAGGTACTGTTTTTCTCGTTCGCCGCCTTTTTCGCCATGATACTCGCGGACGCCGGTTACGCGGCGGTGCTCGGGGTGCTGCTGGGTGCTTACTGGCGACGACTGGACCAGAGCCACCTCGGCCGGCGTCTCCGCATCCTGGGGGCTGTGCTGGTGGGCGTCGCCTTCTGCTACGGCGTGCTGGTGGGCAGTTATTTCGGCGTCTCTCCGCCGCCGGAGAGTCTGTGGGCCCGTTTCAGGCTGCTGGATGTAAAAGATTTCGATACCATGATGAAGCTCTGCGTGGCCATCGGGGTGCTGCACCTGGTGCTGGCGAACCTGCAGCAGGCCGCCCTCAAGCGGGGCCGGATCACGGCCTGGGCGCACGTGGGCTGGATTGGCGTAATGCTGGGTGGATTCGCACTGTGGCTGGGCGGGGCGGTCGGTGCGCCGCACTGGCTGGAAATCTCGGGTCGCTGGACGCTCGGCCTCGGGCTCGGCGCGGTATTTGTCTTCGGCAGCGAGCGGCCGGTACGCGATGCGCGCAGCGCCCTGCTGTGGGTGCTGGACGGTCTGCAGGGTCTGAGCAATGTCACCAAGATCTTCGGAGACGTACTGTCCTACCTGCGCCTGTTCGCCCTGGGCCTGGCCTCGGCCTCGCTGGCGCTCACCTTCAATGACCTGGCGCGTCAGGTTGCCGCCGAGGTGCCGGGTTTGGGTCTGCTGTTCGCGATCCTGATCCTGCTGGTCGGGCATGTGCTCAACCTGTTATTGTCAGTGATGAGCGGCGTGGTGCACGGTCTGCGTCTGAATTTCATCGAATTCTACAACTGGGCTCTGCTGGGCGAAGGCTATCCTTTCCGGCCCTTCAGAAAAAAGGAGGCAAGCGAATGAACGAGCTGGTCATCGCTCTGGGCTGGGCGGGCATGTACGGGGTCATGGCGCTTGCCGCGATCGGCAGCATCATGGGCTGCGCCGTCGCCGGCCAGGCCGCCATCGGCGCCATGGTGGACACCGAATCCGGCCACGGGCGTTACATCGGCGTTTCGGTCATGCCCTCTTCCCAGGTTATCTACGGCATCGTAGTCATGTTCACCCTGCAGCGGGACGTGGTGGTGGAGAACGCGACCGGGCTGTTCGGCATCGGCATCCTGGCGGGGCTGGCGCTGATGTTCTCCGCGATCTTCCAGGGTCAGGCCTGCGCTTCGGCCATCCACGCCAGCAAAACCAAGCCGGAGATCTTCGGCCTGACACTGGCGCCGGCGGCCATCGTCGAGGGTTTCGCGGTGTTCGCCTTCGTCTTCGCCCTGGTGCTGGCGGGTAGGATTCCCGGCTGAGGCGGCGGGTGGAACATGGCTGAATCGCAGACCGACAAGCAGGCACAGCTGGCCTCCTCCGGCGTCGAGGCCCTGATCGAACGCCTGCGCGAGCAGGGGGTGGACGCCGGCCGGTCGGAAGCGGACAAAATCGTGGTGGAGGCGCGCCGGCGCGCTGCG
Source organism: uncultured Gammaproteobacteria bacterium (assembly GCA_963763115.1). Lineage (GTDB taxonomy): Bacteria > Pseudomonadota > Gammaproteobacteria > UBA9214 > UBA9214 > CAVQCA01. Next base: position 1,424 of record CAVXNM010000045.1, on the reverse strand, counting down.
CAGATCGTGCACGAGGCCGAGACCCGCGCCGCAGAGCTGGTCGAGGCGGCCCGCAAGGAGACCCGGATGCTGCAGACCGGCGGCGAGGAGGCGTTGCGCATCGCCATGCGCGACACGGTGCTGCGCCTCAAGGTGGAGTTGACCGAACGCTTCGGCGCCGAGGTGCGACGGTTGATCGCGGTTGCGATGAACCAGGAGTCCTTCCTTAAACAACTGATTCTCGAAGTGGCCGTCCGTGCACGCGCAGAAGCCGGCGTTGATACCGGCGAGGCAGTCCAAATCCTGCTGCCGCGCGCGCTAGTCGGCCTGGAGGAGCTGCGTCGCAATCCGCTCGAGCTGCGCGAGGGTTCACTGTCCCATTTCGTGCTGTCACTGGCCGGCAACGTGCTGGCCGAGGGCGTCTCCTTCGGCGTCGCGGAGGACGATGCCCGGGGCATCTGCCTCTACCTCAAGGACAAGGACGTGACCATTGATCTCACCGACGAGAAGGTGGCGGCGTTGCTGCTGCAGCACCTGCAGCCGCGCTTTCGCGCCATCCTGGAAGGCACCGTCAAGTGAGGTGCGCGCCGGCGTGAGTGCAGCCAACCGTTATGCCATGCTGATCAGCAGCCTTCCCTATCACGGGGTGCTGTTCGGCGCCTGGCAGACGCCGCTTTCGCGCATTCGCCTGCAGCAGCGACTGAGTCTGCTGGAACCGGGGGACGCCGCCTGCCTGCAGGTGATTGCCGGGTTGCTCGACTGGTCATACCTGGGCAGGGAACGGCGTGACGAGGAGATCATCGCCCACGCCCGGGCCGTGATCCCGACGCTGGTCAACGCCTTCGTCCGCGACCTGGTCGTTTGGCGACTGGAACTGCGCACCGTACTGGCTGCGCTGCGGCGCCGCCAGCGCGGGCAGGCGGCGCCGCCCGCCCACGAGCACTGGGGCTACGGGCGCTGGCTGTCGCATCTTCGCAAATACTGGAACGAGCCCCACTTCCGCCTGGAGCGGGCGTTTCACTGGCTGCCAGAAGCCCGGACGTTGCTGGAAGTCCGGGGACACCCTGGGCCTGGAGCGTCTGCTGATCGGCGTTGGATGGGAGCACCTGGAACGGCTGTCCGACGGCCATCATTTCGACTTTGAGGCGGTGCTGCTTTATACGCAGCGCTGGGGCCTGATTGCTCGCTGGACCGGTTACAATGGCGAGGCGGCACAGGCGCGCTTCGACGAGATGGTCGAGGAAGGCCTGCGGGATGTGGCTCTGGATGCCCTCGTTGTCTGAACCTGATATGCCGGGTAGCGCCCATCCATATAGAAATCAACTCACCGCAAACAACGCAAAGAGCGCGAAGCCGTACAATGGTTTTAAATCGCACCACAATCCGGCTGCTGCAGGACGTCCGATAATCAGGAAGTTTTTTTAATACGTTCTTCGCGATCTTTG
>CAVXNM010000044.1:0-22597 GCA_963763115.1 uncultured Gammaproteobacteria bacterium | reverse complement strand
GTCCCGGGCCTGCGATTCTGCGATGCCGACGCGAACAACGAGCGGATCACGGTCGGTGAAGGCGCGCGTGTCCTCGGCGTTCCGTGCCACGTTGCTGATCGCGACGAGGCGGTGACCTTCACCGTTGAACAGGATCCCGGTCTCTGCCCAGCGCTTGGTGTACGTCAGGGGCTGCGAGCCGCTGGTCAGGAACGGCTTCTCATGCATACAGGTCCACAGCGGCTCGCTATAGTGGGGATGAACCTCGTTGTAACAGTAGAGTTCCTTGCCGTTCCAGCGTTGGTAGATCAGGCCGATGTTGACCTGGTCGATCAACCGCAGCGACGCATGTTCGGCTTCCAGGTAGAGTTCGAAGTTTTCGTTGAATCCTTGCCAACTGATGTCCAGACACGCTGCGCTCACCTGTCGGAGAGGCAATTTCAACTGCACGACCTGCGCACCTCCCGCTGTCAACTCGACGGTATGACATCTGCCCAGTATCCGCTGAATCCAGAACAGGCGCCATTCGTCATCATTGCCGGGCACCTGTCCCCCGATATTTCCGGTTCCCAGCTGAATCTCCCGTCCTGGCCCATACCCGGAAAACCCGTTCAGCGGTATCCGTGACCCCGCTTGAGAGGCGAATTCCGCCACGAAATGAGGAAATACGGTATACAGACCGTCGAGATTCGGCTTCCAGCTCTTCAGCGCGCCATCCAGCCATTCGAACAGGGACTTCTGGTCGCCATAGCCGAGTGGCTGGCGCAGGAGATGATCGACGAACCCGAAGCCATAACGGTCCGTCACGTTGAACCAGAAGGACGACGTCTTGTATTCGGCCATAGGGCGGTCGACGACGGAGGCGGCGCTCAGGTCGAGAAACGGTTGCACATAACCGCGCAGGCCGAGCAGATCCGTATCGACGAAGCCGTCACCCCCGTTGAAGCTCAGAAATTCGATTTCCTCCCCGTCAGGCCCGCTTGACGAGGATTCGAGACGGAACTTCCTGTAGTACTCCGGCCAGTGCCGACGGGCGAGGTAGAAAGCCAGCGCATCCGCCGTGCCCTCGATCACGTTATAATAATCCCGGGTTTTCCCTTTGCAGCCGTTCAGAGCCGCATTGGTTGCCGGGTAATTCGCCTGCACCGCGTGCACCAACTCGTGTGCCAGCACGAAGTACAGATATACTTCCTTCTCCGAATCCAGCGGGACGAAATAGTCAGCGTTCACGGCGAACCAGGACGCCCGGGAAATATTGGGATCACTGCAATTGCGGTTGCCGATATAATACACACCGTCATCTTCTTCCAGGTTGCCAGGCGCCCGGGTGAAGTCGAAGACATTTATCCGATAGAAAGTGCCGCCGTTCTCATCCCGATAGAGTGGCAGGCTTGGGGGCTCATAGCCCTCTGCCTCGAGAAATTCCGCTGCATCGTTCAGGCTGCGCTCGAAATACATTGCCAGTACGCCATAGGCGCGGGCGCGATTTCCGAAGATGTCCAGGACGTCCCGGTCGGCGCCTGCCGGTGGCGCACTCGCGCGGTCACGGTCCGGAAGCACCGGCTGATTAATCTCTCCGGTGCTGGATGTCTCTGCGCGGGTGGAGAAATCGACTCTGAACTCGGTGGTGGGCCACGGCGTACCGCACCAGGCATCGCGGCAGAGCAAGGTGGCGAGGAACAGCAGAGCGACCCGGATAACAGTCCCTGACCTGCTAATTGACTGTGACGCGTTCATTCCGACTCCCCGCCCCCCGCCATGTTCCTTGCTTCACAATCGGCATATGTTTACCTATGCTTGTCTTGTCAAGGCTCATCCCGCCTGGCCATTACCAACGGAACCCGGGGGATGAAAACCAGACTTGTCAAAGTACAGCATAGCGCACTTTCCATCTACGGGCCGAAGACGCGAGGTCCCCGCAGCCGCTGGAAAACCGGATCATGGATGCTAAGAACACAATAGCTACAAACCCGTTCGCAGACCTTTGTGCATTCTGGTCCGGTCGAATAGTTCAGTATGGTCGCACTGCCCTGTTGGCGACCGGCCGCGCCTTGCTGACTTCTGCATTGACGACCCCGATCTGCCTTGCCGGCAGCGCAGTAGCGATTCCGAATGACGGCAACAGCCGGATCGCTGTTCTCGGTGCGCAGCTGCAGGCTGGTGCAACCACCGTGCTTTATTACACCCACCCGGACCTGGGCGACCCGAATTCGGGCAAGCCCTGCCCGCTGAATTTCTATGCCGTGGTGCTGCGGCCCGGCCTCGAAGACGCCACACCGAAACCGCTGGCCTCGGGCGTCTGCGGCTTCATGGGCGCCAGGGCCAGCCTGCTGCCGAACGGTGACCTGTTGATTCTCGTGCACGACCATCTCGAGCGATGGCGCAACGGCAAGCGCTTGAGCTCGGAGTCTTTCGCCACCCTGGAAGCAACGCAGGGACTGGGGATGGAGACCAGCAACGGCGGCCAGTTCTTCGACCTCGCGGCGACCGGAGATAGTGTTATCGCGGTGCCGCGGGCCGGCAGCAAGCAGCAGCGATCTTCTGACTTCGGCGCGCAAGTGATCGGCCTGAACGCAGACGGCAAGCTTCGCTGGAAGCTGGACCTTGACATGCCCGGAGAGCGTCTGACCATTATGGGGGTATGGGCGGGGACGGACGGCGGTGCGCTGCTCCATGTGGACTCGATACCGTCCGATAATTCCACCATCGCAACCGAAACCCGGCTGTATCCCATCATCCCAGCAGGCAAGCTGCTGCCGCCGGTGGTGATTGCAAAAGACAAACAGCTTGACATGCAGAGCCTCAGTGCGCTGAAGCCCGAAGACATGAGCCGCTTCGGTGAGCTGATGCAGAATAATTACATGGAGGGGATCAAGAAGCTGGATGTGTTCGCACGCCCCGGTGGCGGCTTCGACGTGCTGCTGCAGCGAACCAGCGGTGCAGATGGCCGGGAAGGGCACTACCTGTACCGGATCGCCCGTGGCGGGCAGGTTGAGGCAGAGTCGGGACTGACCGACCAAATCGAGGGCCATGGGCTGGAGTACTGGTCGGATTTCTACATCGACGGCGATCAGATGGTGCTGCTGAGCCAGGTCAACGCCAGCCAGTCCGGCGTGCAGTCGCGGCGCACGAAGTACGGCCAGAACGCGGTCAGCTGGATGAAACTGTCAGGCGGTCAGCCGGAAACACGATTGATCCCGCTGGACCGGCGCTACCTGGAGGCAGCGATGAATGCCGGAGATGCGGAACTGCAGTATCTCGACAACCGGCCGGGTGGTGAGCCCGTGCTGTTGAGCCGGCTCGGCAACACACCGCTGGCGGTCTCCATCGGTTACCTGAACCGCCGCTTCGCAGTGCGCTTCGACGAAGCCGGAGACGACCTGGTCAGCTGGAACGAGGCCTATGAGGAACGGAAGGCCGGCCTGTCCAGGGAAGCGGCGCGGCAGCAACGCAAGCTGAATCGCGAAGCCAGCAGGCAACAGTTCAACGCCGACATGGCGGCGGTGGTGGGCATGTCGCCGGAGGAGTACACCGCACTCAGCAACAGGGAACGCAAGACCGCGATGATCAAGAGCGGCGACATGGATGCGATGATGGCTGCCGCGGCGAAGCAGGCAGAGAGGATGAAACAGGCACTGGCCGCCGGCGGGCCGGGTCAGAACACGGCTACCGGTGACACGAACGCGCAGATGGCAGCGGCGATGCAACAGGCGATGGCTGCGATGGCCGCCGCCGGCATGGATCCTTCCGCACTGGGCGGTGGGCAAGCCCCGGTCCCTGCGCCACCCGCGAACCGGGCCCCGCTGCCCGAAAACGTGCTCAGGGTCGACGCCAGCCAGCGAGGCTTCGTCGAATTCGAGCATCCCGACGGCGCTCCGGTCACGCTGTTGATCTCCGATAACAAGAGCAGCGAGGAGTTGCTGCGCAAGACCTACAACGACGGCGAGATCTACGAGTACGTGGATTTCAGCCGCTTCAACCGGCCACTCGACCGGATTCGTGTGCAGTACCTCGACGCGGGTGGAACGGCCCTGAAGAATCTCACCCCCGGGGTTGCTCCCTAGCAGACTGTCGGACTTGGCATGGCAGGATCGTGGTCTCCAGACCAAACCGGAATGCGTTGGAAAGCCTGAGTCCCCACGATACCGATCGGACCCAGATTCGTAACTTCCCGCCATCGGGGGAGTGCCGTCATCGATGCGTTTACTCCCGGGTATGTCAGCGGATTATCATGCATGGTCGCTGACTGGTGACTACCGGCCCCCGTTCTGGTAACACCGCTGCTACGGGAGTGTTTATACTCTCTATGCATGGCAGGTCAGTTATCCCGCGCGCCCTGGTCGACCCACAATCGCAGAATCTCGATCTCCTGTGCGGTGAGGGGTTCATCCCGCTGGTGTGGCATGCGCAGGGAGGCGTCCGCGCGTCCTTCCACCAGCATATTCAGGATGCTTTTCCTGCTGTCGCCGGGGATGATCACCGGGCCGTAGAGGGTGCCCTGCATCAGACTCCGGTAGCTTTCCATGTTGAGATGTGTCTTCAGATAACCCTTGCCGTCGGGCGGACTGTGGCATGCAAGGCAGTTGGTTTTCAGTACCGGGTAAACATCCTGGTGGTAACTGATCGTTTGCTGGCCTGCACAGCCGGCCAGCAGGGTGATGACTACGCCGCCAGTGACTGCGCGACCATGATCCATGTTCAGCAACCGCTGCCTGATTGACTGCAGCTTCCGGTGCATCCCGCACCTGCGCTTGTTGGCGAACCTAGGGCCGAGGGGTCCTCGCCAGCCAGCACCGCTGCCTGAATGGCATCGATGTCCGTCGCGCCGAACGTGGCATCGGCGAGGTACTGTCGCGAACGGGTATCCAGTCCCGCCCTGATGCGTGCGATGCATTCAAGCCTTGCGAAGCTGGTGATGACGGCCTCGGCGAATGTCCGCTTGACGAAGTAACTGCCGATAATCGGCGGGATAAAAAACGCCGGAGTGATCTGCGCATCGTAGACAATCCGGCTGTCATCCCCGACCGGCTGGATGCGCCAGTCCGCTGAGCCGGATGTGAAGTCGCTCTGTTCCGGAATAATGACGGCCTGCAGATGTTCCGCATTCACCTTGTGCACCTCTTCCACGCGATCAATATCCCGGCAGAAGAAAAAGACGCAGCCTTGCATGCGGGTTCTCACCCGGACCATTCCGCTGCGCGGGGAGGGAAGAATCTCACTCTCCGTGATCGAGGGATTCAGTCGGTAAATGTGCTTGTAATCGGTTAACACACTGCTGACGTATCGCGCCGGCGCATGGACCAGCATGACCATTCTGACCCGGTAGTTACCCGAGTTCTCGCTGATCTCGATACTGTTGAGATCGCTCGCCCTGGCAGGCGCGAGCGAACACAGCGTAAGGAGCAGACAGAGTAAACAGCCGGTTTTCGCGCCGCCGCCGGCAATGTCAGTGTAACGTGCAGCGAACATACCTGTTCTCCCTGTCGTAACCCGGATACCGGGTATCCTTCCGACTTTGCGGTCCTCACGGTGCCGGTTGGCACGCGATATGGACACCTGCCCTGTGTATCGGAGCATGACACGCCGCACAGGGTGGGCACTGCTTCACCCCCCGGCTGCAGGAGACAAGCCGCCGGCCAGGGAACTCATACTAAACCTAGTTCACGGATCGGGCGGGTGCAATACGTAATTCCCGTAATGCTATCCTTCCGGTCAGGCGTGATGCGTCGGTAATTTATCGCGACGAGAATGCAGAACAAGCCATCTCACACCGTTGATTGCCGGTGAGTGATGCGAAAATTCACGTGACAGACGGTTGACGGTGTTGTTCAGGCGTCAGACATAAAAAGCACGCTCCGCAGGAGGATGCACGGAGCGTGCCAGTGGCGTTGGGGAGGATCTTTATTATGGTATGCGCCACTGACATCCAGAATAGTGATTGCAGCCTGGCCTGTATATTGTCCAGAAGTACGATCCGTGGTGCGGTGATTCGAAAAGTGTTTGCACCGGTTCCGGTTTCAACACATTATTCTGCACTCGCTATACTGTGTTGCAGGGAGTGGCCCGTCGATCAGAACGACTGCCGGTCACGGGGGTGGGCCACCGTATCGCCGCCACACGGTTTTCTGGATGAATGACTGGAGAATTAAATGCTGCGAGTAGGTGACAAGGCTCCCGATTTCTCCCTGCCGGACGCCGACATGGAGTATCGATCGCTGGCCGATTTCGACGGCAAAACGGTGATCATGTATTTTTATCCCAAGGATGACACGCCAGGTTGCACGATACAGGCGAACGAATTCACCGACCTGATGGACGAGTTCGAAAAAGCGGGCGCGCAGATTGTCGGCGTCAGTGGGGATGACTGCTTCAGCCACCAGGCCTTCAGGGAAAAATTTGGCCTCAAGATCACCCTGCTGGCCGATGTCGAATGCGAGGTGTGTGGCAACTACGGCGTTATTCAGGAAAAGGAGAAGGACGGGGTCAAAAAAACCGGCATCGTGCGTTCGACCTTCGTCATCGATCCCCAGGGCGTGATCCGGTTTGCGCAATACGGCGTCGCGCCGAAGGGTCATGCGCGCAGTATCCTGAATTTCATCAGCCAGCGGTCCTGACGGCATCCCGCGACAGTTGCAGGGGATTCCGTCACCCGCTATGTCGATTTCCACTCAGGCCCTAGTGTCTTCGTCCGGCGGGTTCGTGCGGCTTTCCGGCCGGTGTTTCACCGGGCCATCGGTGGCATCCTGTCGGCAGGCGGGGCGGTTGGCGCGTTCTGGTGGATGATAAGGCGCCAGCCCCCGCTCCCGCGACGGTAGATGTTGGTTCCATAAACGGCCATGGGGGGTTCGCCGCCCGGGGCTTGATTCTGTGGGGATTCTTCCACATGGTGTATGGCGACATCGCCCGCGTCAATCCAGCCCAGGTGTTTCACCGACAACGCAATACCCTGGCCGCGGGCGAAAAGCTGTGTAAAGACGTCCCTGACCGCCGGGCGGCCTTGCGCCAGGGGATGCATGGGCAACAGACAACTGATGTCGTCCGTCTCGTCCCAGACGCTGAGCAGGCCTTCCAGGTTCCCGTCTTCGAGGGCATCGTAGTAGGCATCTTCAGCGTCTTGGGGGGTGTCAAAAGTTCGGCTCATAGCGTGACCAGGTATGTGTGGCAAGGGATGTTTGCATTCCCTTGGGGGGGAATCAAGTGGCGGACGCGAATCATACCTCTGACTTGGATGCTGCTTGCTTTTGGTGCACACTATGCACTGACCTAGTGCAAAAAAACTGCTGTCATGACGGATGCTGATATCTGAATTCAATAAGTATTAACAACATAGCCTCGTGGTCTGGTTTTTGCTCTATACCTCTGAAAATATGCCTTGAAGTGTCCTCCAGGGTTCATCCCTGGTCGCCACAATCCTGACGTAGGTCTCAATAGGGAGACACGGCATCAAAATGGGGAAAATGGCCATGGATTATGCACTTACCCTTGGCTTGAACAAGGTGATTGACGATCCTCAGGAAGAACGTGAGGATGTTCAGCTATACATCAATCTGAAGCTGGCATCTTCGGGCCAGCCGACGTGTATTTCCCGCGAAGCGTCCCGGTTCTTCGAAATATCCCGCAATCTGCTCAAGAGCTACCGGGAAAAAAACCGCCTTCTCTCGAACTATCAGTGCCGCGTCGACCAGCGCATCCAGAGCTTCCTCAATCGCTATCTCGACGAACTGGAACCCGAACGGGTGCCCCGGCTTCCGACCCAGACCTTCATTCTCGATCGCCATGGCGTGGCGCGCGAGCTTTCGCTGCCGCTGGGCGAGGATGAATTCCACTCGAAAATCGTTTCCAGCTACCGGGTAAAGCAAGGAGTGCTCCACAATCCTGTCAGCGACCGGCGCACGACCCAGGGTTTATTCCATATAAGCGAGGGTGGACTGCCGGTGCCCGGCGACAAGAAGGCCGTGCCCAAACGCACTTTCGCGCTGCTGCTGGAACATGCGCTCAATCCGCCGCCGGAACTGCTGGTCATCCCGTTTACCGCCGGGCTGACGGAACCCGCCCGCATGTTCGTGTCCTTGTTGCTGCGTCCCATCGTGTGCCCCGAGATTCCCGGGCTGGAAGCCGAGAAGACCATGGAGATACGGTTTTTTGCGCCCGGCAATCTGGTCTGTAACCTGGACTTCGTGGAAAGTATCTTCGGCAACGGCGGCAATCCCAACCTGGCCGAGTTTGACGCTGCCCTCGATGTCGACCACTGGACCGGGCACACCGGCTGCGTGATCCTCGCCCCCCACATAGCCGGGTTGAGCAAGCGGGAACTCGGACTGCCGCGCTGGGAGGAGGCTACCGAGCGCCAGCGCCGGGACGGCATGTGCTGGAAGACACACGATGAGCTTTACAATGACGGCCAGCCGTTCAAGCTCACCACGCGGGACGAGTCGGGCGTCATTGTCACGCTGCTGGCCGACAATTATTTCGGCTACTGCAAGAAGGAAGTCAAGGCGCAGATCAGCTTTTCCGCCAATCTCTTCGGACTGGCGGAGGAAGAACACGCCGGCGGGGCGCTTGCTTTCCCGCGCCGCAACCACGGCGAGGAGTACGGGGCGGACAGCCGCGCCCATGCACCCGGGTATTCGTTCGCGGAAATCGTGGAACGCTACGGCGATATCATGGAGCTGCAACCGGAAGGTTACGGTATCGACAAGCGCTATCCTGATATCGTGTACGTTCCTCAGAAACTGCGCATGGACCTTATCTCCCAGACCGTCAGCTGGGAAACGAGCGGTGAACCGCAATCGATTCATCTGCGTCCCGATACTGTCTATATCCAGCCCAACGGCTACAAGCTCGAGATGCAGAAGCACCCGGATGCGCCCTCCTGGCGGCTGGTCGGCTCGGACCCGGAAGGCACCTTCTGCCACAAACCCTGTACGGTATCGGGCGGCGGCAAGTCCGAGATCTCCAAGGCGCTCGACGATGCCGTCATCTACCGACCGCTGTTTGTCGATGACCTGAACAAGGATCTCGACATGGTGCAGGAGATCTTCACTCGGGATTACACCACGCGCTACAAACCCGGTTTCGAGGACGATGACCATGATGCCAGCCGCCGGCCGTTGAGCACCAGTCGCAGCCTCGGTTCGGTCATCAAGCTGCTGACGCCATCCCCCAAGTACACCGACGAGTTCAATGCCTGGCTGGAATCCCTGCCGCCGCGCATCCTGGCGCTGACCTACCTCATCAAACGCTTCTATCGCCCGGAATGGGGCGATCGCTGGCGTGAGCAGCTCTCGGTGGACGTGGTGGACGGTGCTCCCGCGCACGAACTCAAGCTGCATGACCGCACCATCATCGCTTCCTACCTGCGCGTCGGTTTCGACCGGGAATCCAAATGGCGAACCTTCAAGCTGCGGCAGGACTTCATCGCAACGGAAAAGGTGCAAATGGAGGACGATATCAGTGCATCCGTCGCGGTTCCAGCCAGTTGTGTCGCCGGCTGCGCCCCGTTGCATAGCGGCGACTACAGCGTCAAGCTGGTGAAGAACTGTGAGTATCGCCTGTTCCAGCGTCCGGATGAGGCGATCCACCCCGGCTTCGACAAGCAGACCGAAGCGGATCTCTCGGGGCCTGATAACTTTATTGCCAATTTCGAGCCGCTGTACGGCGACCGGCTGGCCGCGCTGGTTGAGGACGTCGACACCTTCTACGCGTTTAGCCCTCCCATGCAGCGGTTGTTGAAGGGCGTTTACGAGGAGGGATGCGGCTTCGTCGTCTCCTCGGCACACCCGCGGCTGGTCGACGGCAAGCCCTCGAAAAATCCGCGTTACCTGCAAATCCGCCCCGATCTGGTGGAGCCACGGCGAACGTACATTGCCGAGACGGGGATACGTCTGCACCGCAAACTCGGTTTGCAGGAAGCGATTTGTCACCCGGTAGATGCCGTGCTGACCGGGCGACGCAACAATCCGCCCGAACCGGGCATCCGTTCGCTGGCGGTGTACAACCCGATTCACTACCAGGAACTGCCGGAACTGTTCATGGACTTCATCTGCAGCCTGACCGGCAAGTCGCCCTCCACCACCGGAGCTGGCAGCGAAGGTGCGCTCACCAAGGGACCGTTCAATGCCTTGCGCGCCACCGCGGACCTCAACAATGCCCTGGTGTCATTCATCCTCACCGGTTATGCGGGCTTTTCCAGCTCTGCGGGATACGTGGGACCCGATATGCGGGTCGACCATGACATCAGTCTGCTGATTCCGGAAATCTGGGCCCGGCTGTCCCCCGAAGTGCGTGACCCCGCGTATCTTATCGCGAACGGCTACCTGGAAGCGCTGGAGGACTTCGAGTACAACGGCAGAACGGTGCTTGCCAGTCGCCTGGGTTACCGCATCACCGGACACTTCGTGCACGACTTCATGGGTAAGATCTTCGACAATCCCAGGGCCGTTTTTTCCGAAGAGATCCTCATGCCGGAGACCCAGGGTATGGAGGTGTTCGTCGACGGTATTCACAATATCGTCGAGGCCCAGCAACGCGTCGCCCAGCGTTATCTCGACGGCGGCTGCATCGAGGATGCCTGCCCGCCACTGCGGGCGCTGCTGCACATCATGGCGCTTGGCAGCTACCGGGACATGGACGTGCATCACCCCGGAATCCGCTCCATGTTCACGCGCGAGTACCTGCTCGAATCCGACTGGTATCATGAGCGCCTGACGGTCAAACAGCGCAACGACATCGCCCTGTGGAAGCGCCATCTGCAGAATCTCCAGCGGTTCCTCAACGATGCCGAGTACAGCGATGAGGCGGAGCGTCTTGGCATCGGCAAACGCTTCGACGCCGCCCGGAAAAAACTCGCTCAGGTCCAGAGCCGGGACTACCTGGCGGGGCTGGTCGGCACTATCGGCGCCGACCCGCTGAAACCTGCCGCCTGCCTGTCGGCGCAGGAGTCAGCGCAGAACCAGCGGGTGGTTGCCTGACCGGCATCTTCCAGGAAATCTCCAGGGCCGACCTTGCCTGTTGCTGACTGTTCAGGCGTACCCGCGCTGATCGCCTCCTGTTCCTGATTAAGCGCATGAAGCTTCCACTCTGACGCGTGAGGGCGCGGAGCCTGCAAAGTCGATCACTTTTCTTGCGCTAGTTTGGTATATTGCACGACTCGCTCGCGGAGCCAGGCCCCGGATCCGAAGTTGTCGATGTATCAAGGTTAACCTATGTTTCACTCTTCGCAATCCAGACACAGACCGGCTTCGGGAGGCAGGTCCTGATGCGTATCTTCATCGCCGGCGGCGGGCAAAGCGCGGAAACCATCGCCAAGCGCCTGATCAGGGAAGGCAACGAACTCGTGATCATGGAACTGGACGGGACGCGCTGCACGTATCTCGAATCCCACCTCGATGCCAGGATCGTTCAGGGAAGCGCTGGCAGTCATACCGCCTGGCGGCGCGCCGGAATTGCCACGGCAGACATGCTGATTGCAGCGACCGACAGTGATGAAACCAATGTGCTGGCCTGCCTGATCGCCGATGCCGAGGCGCCGGCCGCCACCAAGGCCGTACGGCTGCGCACCCGGGAGTTCAGCGACTGGGAGAAGATGCTCACGGCCAGGGGCGTGCGTATCGATCGGGTCATACACCCGGAAAGCGACATCGTGGGACGCATCTACAATGTACTCGCCGTTCCCGGCGTGTCGGATATCCGTGATTTCGCCGGCGGCGAGGTGAAGGTTTTCGGCATGAACGTGGAGCACGACAGCTGGCTTGCCGGCAAGTCCCTGAGCGATCTGATCCGCGCCGTGCCGCCGCAGAACACCATGGTCTCGATGATCTTCCGCGGCAAGGAATTCATCATTCCCCACGGCGACGAGATCCTGCGGCCCTGGGATCACATCTACGTCGTGACGACGCGGCAGAATTTCGATGCCACCCTGCGTTTCATGGGCATCGAGAAGCAGGCCGCGGTCCAGCGCGCCTTCATCGTCGGTGGTGGCGAGGGCGGCATCGCCGTCGCCGAACTCCTCGAAGCGCAGGGGGTCGCGGTGAAGATCTTCGAGCAGGATGCCGTACAATGTGAACATGTCGCCGGCATCCTCAAGAAAAGCGTCGTGATCCATGCAGACGGCAGCGATCAGGACACCCTGCTGCAGGAAAATGTCGAGGGGGTGGACGCCTTCCTGGCGCTCACCGCCGACGATGACACCAATCTCATCGTCTCGTTGCTGGCCCGTCAGCTGGGCGCACGCAAAGTCGTGGCGCTGGTCAACCGGGTGCACAATCTCATCCTGGCCCAGCGTCTCGGCATCAACGCCACGGTCAGCCTGCGGGTGAAGACCGTCGATGCCATTCTCGAGCTGGTGCGCAAGGGGAAGGTGCTCTCGGTGCGGACCTTCCGGGAAGAGGAAGCGGAGGCGATCGAACTCATCGCCCACGCCTCTTCCAAATACGTGGGGCGGGCATTGCGTGAACTGAATTTCCCTCGGGGCGCCATCGTCGGCGCCATTGTGCGTCCCTACGGGGAGGTGATCATCCCGCGCGGTAATGCGGTCATTGCCGCCGGTGACCGGGTGGTGTTCTTCGCCGCGGAGAGTTGCGTGGCACAGCTTGAGTCCGGTTTTCTCGCCACAGCCGAAGAGGCATGATGCAGTACTCCGTCGTCGAACCGCGCATCGTCGGCTGGTTACTCGGGCAGTTCATTACCGCTCTCGCCGCTGTCATGTTGATACCCCTCGGCTATGGTGTATTGAGCGGCGGCGGTGGACTGCGCGCTTTGATGTTGTCCGTCGTGATTACCGCGGTCGCCGGAGGGTTCCTCATGGCGCTGTCGCACCGGCGACCGGAGCGGGAAATCAAGCAGCGCGAGGGCATTCTCGTCGTTGTCCTGATCTGGATGGGGATCTGTTTCTTCGGTTGCCTGCCGTACTTCTTCTCGCCCTGGTTCCCGGATCTTACCGACGCCTTTTTCGAGTCCACCTCCGGCTTCACCACAACGGGAGCGACGGTGCTCGACCGGGTGGAGGAGTTGTCACGACCGATACAGCTGTGGCGCTGCTTTTCCCACTGGCTGGGGGGCATGGGTATCGTGCTGCTCGGCCTGGCGATCCTGCCGCTGGTCGGGCAGGGCGGCATGTATCTCTACCGCGCCGAGTTCTCCGGCGCGAAATCCCAACGGCTCACGCCGCGCGTGCTCGAGACTACAAAAGCCCTGTGGAAGATCTACATCCTGCTGACACTGCTGGAGACTTTCGCTCTCTGGCTGGCCGGCATGGACGGCTTCGAGGCCGTGTGCCAGTCCTTCTCCACCCTGGGCACGGGCGGGTTTTCCACCCGCACGGCGAGCATCGCCGGGTTCGACAGTCCGGTGATCGAATACATTATTATCGTCTTCATGCTGTTGAGCGGCATGAGTTTCATTCTGCATTACCGCCTCTGGATCGAACGACAACCGCGCACCCTGTGGAGTGATTATGAACTGCGCGGGTATCTCCTGCTGCTGCTGGGTGCAACCGCCATCATCGCGTCGGTGCTGCTCTGGAAGAACCACATGGCAGGGGAGGAGGCATTCCGCGCCGCGTTGTTCCAGGTGACCTCGATCTTTACGACCACCGGTTTCGTGACCAATGACTACGCCGCCTGGTACCCGCTGTGCCAGCTCACCCTGCTGCTGCTCATGTTCGTGGGCGGCTGTACCGGCTCCACCGCGGGCGGAATCAAGGTGGCGCGTGTCATGTTCCTCAGCCGGGTCGTTGACCGGGAGTTCCGCCGCATGGCCGAACCGCAGGGGGTGTTCACGATACGCCTGGGCGGCGAGACCACGCCCGAGCCGGCCGTGAACGGACTGCTCAACCTGGTGTATCTGTCCTGGCTGGTGATCTTCTTCGCGTGGTTGCTGCTGACCGCGCTGGGGGTGGATATCCTTACGGCGCTCAGCGCGGTCGTCGCCTGCGTCTTCAATGTCGGTCCCGGCCTCGGGGGCGTCGGGCCGATGAACACCTACGCGCAGCTTCCTGACCTCGCCAAGTGGATACTCAGTCTGTGCATGATTGCGGGGCGGCTGGAATTCTATACCCTGCTGGTGATTCTAACCCTGCCGTTCTGGCAGCGCTGAATCGTAATCTCAGACGCCGCCAGTAATTGGCGGGCGGGAGACACCTGAAGTCGGCTGGTTCAGTGTTTCCAGAGTGGCGAGCCACTGGTTTCCGCTCATCATGCGCGAATATTCCCTCCAGCCCCCGGTCTGCATACCGATGTGAGCCCCGGCGCTGGACGCATCAGAGTACTCGAATGGCATGCGCTGACAGTGATTGCCTGTGGAGCGGGGTCTGCTATGCTCAAACCACGGGTTGGCGCGTGCGGGCCGGCTCCGGCATCGGCGTTCAGTGCGGATATCACCGGAAAATATTCATATCATAATTAACACAGGGGATGGCCATGGCGAGAAAATCCAAAAAAGACAAGAAGGACAAGAAAGACAAGGAGATAAAAAAGCCGCAGGCTGACATGGCGGAAGCGCTTCCCACCGAAAAACCAGACAAACTCTCCAATAAGGAATTCAATGCGGAACTTGAGCGGCTGCAGGGTGAACTGGTCAAGCTGCAATACTGGGTGAAGGATAAGGGCCTGCGGATCATCGTGGTATTCGAAGGCCGCGATGCGGCCGGCAAGGGTGGCATCATCAAGCGCATCACCGAACGCGTCAGCCCCCGTGTCTTCCGGGTCGTGGCGTTGCCGACCCCCTCCGAGCGCGAGAAGACCCAGATGTATATGCAGCGCTACGTAACCCACTTTCCGGCGGCCGGTGAGATCGTCCTGTTCGACCGCAGCTGGTACAACCGCGCCGGCGTCGAACGGGTGATGGGCTTCTGCACCGAGGAACAGTACCTGGGGTTCCTGCATTACACGCCCGTCTTCGAGAAAGCCATGACGGATGGCGGCATTCTGCTGGTCAAGTACTGGCTCGATGTCGGTATGAAAGAACAGGAACGCCGTTTCAAGGACCGCATCCATGATGTGCGCAAGACCTGGAAACTGAGCCCGATGGACACGGAGTCGTACAAACGCTGGTATGACTATTCCCGGGCGCGGGATGCCATGTTCACCGCTACCGACACCGAGTTCGCACCCTGGTATATCGTGCCCTCGGACGACAAGAAACGGGCGCGCCTTAATTGTATTTCCCATCTGCTCAGTCTGGTTCCCTACAAGGGCCCGCAGCTCGAGGAGGTAAAGCTGGGCCGGCGCAATATGAAGGACAAATACGACGACGAGACGTCGCTCAAGGGACGGCGTTTTATCCCTGCGAAGTACTGAGCGCCGATGGCGGACGGTCGTAGGTCCTTGCGCCGGCGTTAAGGTGTGGCCTGCGTGACGGATGATTGCCCCCGTCGGGTTACCTGCCCGACTTGTTGTTACGCCGGGTGCCGCCCGAAGGTACCGGGTTGTTTGAGTGGAAGCGTCCCAGAACAGGTCGATGCATGAGCGAGGTAATCCGCTTCAAAAAGCCAAAACCCGGGGAGAAAGCGCGGGGCAAGACGCTGTGCCGGGAGGGTTTCCACCGCTGGGTGGTCTTTAATGACAAGCAGTTCGACGTCCGGCAGGGGCGGCTGGTGACCGTATACCGCTGCAGCCGCTGCGGAGCCACGAAGACGAAGGCGCTGTAGCGGCGTTGCCGACCGACGCTACCGGATGACCTCGGGATGACGGCGGTTGCCGGATCCCGGTAATAAGTCGAGCGGCTCCAGCTGATCGATCAGCGTCTCCCAGAGGGAAGCGGCTTCCGTTCCGAACACCACTGCCGCGTCGCCCTTCACCAGATGCCAGTAGTGGTGTTCGATTTCCTTCTCCAGTCTGCCCGGCGACCAGCCGGCATATCCCAGGTAGAAGCGCACGTCATTCGGCGGTTTCCGGTCCACGAGCAATTCGTCCAGTACCTGCAGGCTGACGCTGGCCTGGATCGTGTCGGTGATCTGACGCATCTCGGATGAGCCCGGTGATTTCCTGATCAACATGACCAGCATGTCAGGGTCCATGGGACCGCCACGATACACGGGACTGGAAGCATACGGCGTCTCGGCGACGTAGGGCAGCGTGGAGGACAAGGAACTTCCGCTGGGGCGATTGACCACGAGTCCGAATGATGCCTCCCGGTCGTGCTGCAACAGGTAGACCACGGTCCCGCTGAAATTGGGATCCAGAAAGCCGCGCCGGGCGACCAGGAACATGCCTGGAGCGGGTGTCGCGACGGCCGGTTTCAGTTCCAGCGCGGGCGGTGCGATGGCGGCGAACAGACCATTCGCAGCTGCAGTCAGGAACAGCAGGGACAGGATCGCACACAATGCCAGAAACACCGACAGGTTTCCTGCGCCGTTATTCATAGTTGACCACTCCCGGCGCCTTGCGCTCGATCAGCCGGGTATCAAATGCATCCCAGAAACCGTTGCAATGATCTGGTTGTATATTATAGCCTGGTCTGACCGCCGACTATCCGCCACGCGCGCCTTCATGGGCGCCCCGGCCGGGGTCGACCCCCATCTCAATACCGGGGTGATACAGGTGCCTACAGGCTCAACGCCGTCGTGAGCAGCAGGATATCGGCCGCGTTCAGCAGGCCGTCATGGTTCATGTCGGCCAGTGCGGTTTCGCGCGTATCGGGCGTTTCCAGTTCCAGCACCAGTCGCATCAATATCACCAGATCACCGGCGTTAAGCGTTCCGTCAGGATTGCCGCGCGGTGCCAGGTCGCCGGTGTCATCGTGGTTAGGGTCGGAACTGTACACATTGATCTCCTCGCCGTCGCCCAGGTAATCGCCGTCGCTGTCGGTCTTCAACGGATCGGTCGCGTAGAGGTTCACCTCCTCGCCGTCGGTGAGTCCATCCCCGTCGCTGTCGGGATTCACCGGGTCAGTACCCAACGACAACTCAGTCGCGTTGTCCAGCCCGTCGCCGTCGATATCGTTGTCACAGGTGTCTCCCGCCCCGTCGCCATCGGTATCGGTCTGGCTGGGGTTCGGGCTTTGCGGGCAATTGTCCACGGCATTCGCCACACCATCACCGTCCGTGTCCGCGCGGTTCCAGCCCACGTCGATCAGTTGTTCATCGGTGAGATCGAGATCCGAGCCGAGGTTCGGGGTGATGTAGGGCTCCATGAGCAGGTTCGGACTTGCCGTGGTGTCGAAGTGCGAAATCGATGAGCCCGTTTGAACCGGATTCGGGGCGTAGAGCAGTGCGTGTCCGGCAGGGTCGGTGCCGCCGGTGAGGAACCCCGCGGTGCCGGCGAGGACGGCGGGGCCGTCCCACACCACGTTGCCGATGTTGGTCGCCGAGCTTATGCGCTGGCCATTGCTCATCTCGTCCCAGTGCTTTCCGGTGGAGTTATCCAGGGTGAAGTGCGAATAGATATCCGGGTAGCCATAGAAATATGTTCCGTTGGTCAGGCTGATGAAGCCCGAGAAGCCCAGACCATGTGCGAACTCGTGCAGCAGCACCACCAGCAGATCGATATCGTTGCCGTGGTTGTGGTCGAAGCCGAGATACCAGTTGGTCCCGGACAGGCAGTTGTTGTTATTGTCAATGGCGCTGTTGAAGGTCGCATTGATGTCGTCGTCGCCCGGCCCCAGATCCACTCCGGAAATCGCGTTGGCCAGCGCGGCGTGGTACCAGGTGTTGGGTCTGGGTGCGCCTGGAAAGTCGCGGACGACGTAGGTGGTACCGGCCGACCCTAAAACAGCCGAAGCGGCACCGCAGCTCAGTGGATCAAATTTCGCCTGGATAATAATCGGCACGCCACTCTCGATGACCGCACCCCAGATATCCGCCACCTTCTGGAACAGGTTCAGGCGCTGCTGCCCCAGGGTGGTCCCGTTGTTGCCGCCCACGGGGGCAACCGGCGTGGGATCGTTAAAACCCTCCCCGGTACCATCCAAGTTGTTGATCACGAAAGTCGCCGCCGGGACCGGCGGCGCTGCGATCAGGCACAGCAGCAGGACAGGCAGCAGTCGGGACAGCAAAGCGGCGCCGCCCGGACGTCGATGCATCATCAGTCTGTCGGCCCGGTCCTGGCCTGTTGATCCGCCTGCAGGGCCGCCTGGGCCTGCGCCGGGGTGAGGACGCAGTTGACCGCGGCTTTACCGTCAGCACCGACCGTCGCCACGGCCATGTTCTGATAGCGCCCCTGGAGATCGACTGCGACAGCGCCGCCGGGCAGGGTGCGATGCTTCAGCCCCTGGTCGGAGCGGTTCAACAT
Source organism: uncultured Gammaproteobacteria bacterium (assembly GCA_963763115.1). Lineage (GTDB taxonomy): Bacteria > Pseudomonadota > Gammaproteobacteria > UBA9214 > UBA9214 > CAVQCA01. Next base: position 4,391 of record CAVXNM010000044.1, on the reverse strand, counting down.
GCGCAGTTCGGCGGCAGACAGGCCGGGCGGCTGCAACCCGGGGGTGGCGGGCCGAGCCGACCCGTTCGCGGATCACGGTAAACCCGCATGCCCTGTGCCGCCACCGGCGCCGGTTTGTCCTGCAGGACTGTAGGCATACCACTGGAAACAGGTGCATCCTCGCCACCCCCCGCCCGTACCAGGCCGGCGTGGAGTACCAGCAATGTAGTCAGGGTTAAACCGGTCGCGGCCGTGAGGAAATTCTTCTTCAATCGCTGCATCCACTTTCTCCTGCAGAAGATCCTGTCGAAATATTGATGCGGATTGTACTCGTCGTCGAACGTCCACCAGCAGCAATATATTCATAGCATTGTACAACAACGCGCTCTTGTGCCGGATAGTAGCCTAAGAGACACACAGTGTTTCCGTAAGAAACCCGAACCCGGTGCCCGGGTTTTCCTTGACATGGGCGAGGACTGATCTACTTCAACTTGGACAGTCTTAGGGCCTGTTAACACGTGTATGATCGCCGCGTTGCTGTCTGAAATCTGGCCAGGCAAGGTGCGAGGAGCGAAGTGTAGTGGTGCTAAATGAACGACGAGCAACGCCGCATGGCCTGATTTCAGGCGCAACCCGCAGGGACGGGGCCATTTTCCCGCAATCCTGCGTTAGCGCTCACGTGTGTAGCCTAACTACACGGCACTCGCGCTGCCTTGTCTTGCGAAAAAATGGCCGCCGTCGGGCACCAGTTGTAAGTTCCCGGTGCCGATCAAGGCGGATTGGCCGGCCGCGCAAATATCCGGCAGATTTCCGCTCAGCCCGGGGTTGCTGTGCATCACCCGGAAGCAGCAATGACATTCTCGTTTCTTCATCTGTAAGGAGAGGCCCCGCATGCGACACCGATGGCTTTTACTTTTGGTCCTGCTTTGCATCGCGTTAGTGTCCGGGCGGGCAGGCGCCGCGGTACCGGTGCCGGAGCCGCTGCGGCCATGGGTGGACTGGGTCTTGCACGATGCGCCGCAGGCGCAGTGTCCGTTTCTCTACAACGCGCCGCAGCGCCACTGCGCCTGGCCGGCACGTCTGGAACTGAAACTGAATGACACCGGCGGGGAATTCACGCAGCAGTGGCAACTGTATGCCGAAACCTGGCTCCACCTTCCGGGTGATGCCGAACACTGGCCGCAGTCGGTGACGGCGAATGGTGAACCCGCGCTGGTGAGCCTTGACGCGGGTCGGCCCGCCCTCCGGTTGCCGGCCGGCAGCTATCGGGTGACGGGCCGGTTTCTGTGGGAGCGATTGCCGGAAACGCTGCTGATTCCACCGGCCACGGGCCTGCTCGCGCTGAGCATCGATGGAGCGGTGGCACCGTTCCCGGATCTGGAAGGCGATGGCCGCCTGTGGCTGCGCGGTCGGCAGGTCGGCGATGGGACACAGAACGGCGACCGCCTCGAACTCCAGGTTTTTCGGCGTATCGTCGACGGCAACCCGCTGCAGGTGCTGACCCGGATCGAAATGGATGCCTCCGGCGTGCAGCGGGAGGTGACTCTCGACAGCACCCTGCTGCAGGGTTTTCTTCCACTGCGCATCAGCAGCAAGCTGCCGGCACGACTGGAGCCGGATGGGCGCCTGCGTGTGCAGGTGCGCCCGGGTCGATGGACGGTGGAGATAGCCGCGCGCGCCACGACGTACGTCACGCAGCTTTCCCGCCCGACTCAGGCCCCCCCATGGCCCGGGGAAGAAGTGTGGGTTTTCGAGTCGAACAACAGTCTGCGCCTGGTGGAGCTGGAAAGTCTGGCCAGCGTGGATCCCGGCCAGACGCGCCTGCCGCAGGACTGGCGGAAGCTTCCGGCATATCGCGTCTTGCCGGATGACATCCTGCGTTTCAAGGTGATCCGGCGCGGCGATCCCAAGCCCGAACCGGACCGGCTGGTGCTCGAACGCAGCATCTGGCTCGATTTCGACGGCAAGGGCTACACGCTGCGGGACGGGATCTCCGGCAGCATGACGCGCGCCTGGCGCCTTGAGGTTCAGCCTGACATCGAGCTCGGTCAGGTCGTCATCGACGGGATGCCCCAACTGATCACGACCCTGCCTGGCTCGGACAAGCCCGGTGTCGAAGTGCGCCGCGGCACCATAGTGCTCAGTGCGGACAGCCGTTATGAGGGGTCGACCGCCACACTGCCGGCCACGGGTTGGGACCACGATTTCCAGCAGGTCAACGCCACCCTGAACCTGCCGCCCGGCTGGAAGCTGCTCGCGGCGACCGGGGCCGATCGGGTGACCACCACGTGGCTGCAGCGCTGGACCCTGCTGGACCTGTTTCTGGTGTTGATCGGGGCCCTGGCCGTGTTGCGTCTGTGGGGCTGGCCCTGGGGCCTGCTGGCGCTGCTGACCCTGGGACTCATCTGGCACGAGCCGGAGGCGCCGCGCTTCGTATGGCTCAACATCCTGGCGGCTATCGCGCTGTTGCGGGTTCTGCCGCCCAACCGTTTTCGCAGCACCGTTGTCTGGTATCGCAACCTCGGACTGCTGACCCTCGCCGTGATCGCGGTTCCGTTTCTGGTCAATGAGGTGCGCACCGGCATCTATCCCCAGCTGGCACACCCCGGCGGGTCATCGGCTGGTTATGATCAGGCGAGGCCCGCACAGGCCCCGGCGCCCGCTTCATCCGGCAGTGATGCGTTCCTCATGAGTGATCGAGTGGGGTCTCTGGCGAAACAGGCCGCCGTGATGGAGGGCAAGGCGCGAGTCAGTCCAGTCTTCGAAAGCCTCGATCCGAAAGCCAGGATACAAACCGGTCCCGGCCTGCCGGATTGGCGCTGGATGTCCATCGGCATGAGCTGGAACGGCCCGGTGGAGCGGGGACAGACCCTCGGCCTCACGCTGCTGTCACCCTCGGTCAACCTCGCGCTTAACCTGTTGCGGGTGTTGCTGGTGATTGCGCTGGCGTTACGCCTGCTGTCCTGGAAACCGGGCCGTGGGTTCGCCTGGCCGTCCCGCGCCGGGTCCGTGGCCAGTGTCCTGCTGCTTGCGCCGCTGTTGCTGCTCGGATCGCCGGACGGCAAGGCCGATTACCCGGACGCCGGGTTGCTGCAGGAACTCAGGACGCGTCTGCTGGAACCGCCCGAGTGTCTGCCCGCCTGCGCCCAGATTCCACTCATGCGGATCGTGCTGAACGGGAAGGCGCTGCAGACCCGCCTCGAGGTTCATGCCCTGGAGGACACCGCCGTGGTGTTGCCGGCCGATACGCGCCAGTGGCTTCCGGCACAGGTGACCCTGGACGGGTCGCCGGCAGCCGCCCTGTTCCGTACTCCCGCGGGCGAATTGTGGATCGAACTGCCGCGAGGCCAACACCAGCTCACGCTGGCAGGTATGGCTCCCTCTCGCGATACCTTTCAGCTTCCGCTGCCGCTTCGGCCACGCCGTATCGAGATCGACGCCGAAGGCTGGGCCGTCGCGGGTCTGCACGAGGATGGCATTGCGGAGGGACCGCTGCAATTCACGCGGATGAGCGCCGCCACCGGCGACAAGGAATCGACCACACTGGAGCCGGGTACGCTGCCGCCATTCGTCCGGGTCGAGCGAACCTTGCGCCTCGGGCTCGACTGGAGTGTGGAGACGCGCGTCGTGCGCCTGTCGCCGGTCGGGAATCCCATCGTGCTGGACGTGCCGCTGCTCGACGGCGAGTCGGTGATCAGCGACGGGGTGCGCGTGAACGACGGCCAGGTACAGGTGAGCCTGCCCGCCGGCCAGCAGGTCTTCGAATGGAATTCACGACTCGACAAGCGCCCGGTGCTGACGCTGCGCGCACCGGACACCCTGTCGTGGAGCGAGGTGTGGCAAGCCGAGATCAGTCCCGTCTGGCATGTGGACATCTCCGGTATCGCCGTGACGCACCATCAGGATCGCAACAGCACCTGGCTGCCGCAGTGGCTGCCCTGGCCCCGGGAGGAGGTACAGCTCGCGATCACGCGGCCCGAGGCGATACCAGGCCCGACCCTGACTATCGATGCCAGCCGGCTCGGGGTTACCCCGGCATTCGCTCCTCCGACAGTCGAGCTAACCTTTGCCCTGCGCAGCAGCCAGGGGGGGCAGCACACACTGCGAATCCCGCAAGAGGCGCAGCTGCAGGCGGTGAGTATCGACGGCCAGTCCCAGCCTATCCGCCAGGAGGGGCGCGCCGTAACCTTGCCGGTTTCCCCGGGGACGCAGCAGGTGGCGCTGCAATGGCGCGAACCGGCGGGTATCACCGACATGTTCAGGACTCCTGCAGTGGACCTGGGTGCTCCCAGCGTCAACAGTTCGATTACGCTGCGGCTGGGGGAGAATCGCTGGCTGCTGTGGGCCCATGGCCCACGACTGGGACCGGCGGTGCTGTACTGGTCGGTCATTGTCATCATCGTGCTGCTGTC
>CAVXNM010000043.1:0-21203 GCA_963763115.1 uncultured Gammaproteobacteria bacterium | reverse complement strand
GATAAATGGGGCCGGAGGTATTGGATGCCTCCATGATGTGGATGTCACCGATCCTTGCATTCTGTAATTTGCTGCTGAGACGTTGGGCGTTGTCCCGGTTCCTGAAGGCGCCCACCTGGAGAAACAGCGATGATCCCTGACGTGCCGCGGGCTCGCGGGCGGCCAGTATCGGTTTTTTCGGCGCCGACGGGTTGATCGCCTCAACCTCGACGAGACCGGTACCGTACTCGAGTATGCCGAGTTTGGCGGCGGCGGCATAGGACAGATCGATAATGCGGTTGGGATGAAACGGACCCCGGTCATTGATTTTGACGATGACGGAACGGCCGTTCTTGAGGTTGGTCACCCTGGCATAGGTCGGCAGCGGCAGGGTCTTGTGGGCGGCGGTCATCTTGTAAAGGTCGTAGGCCTCTCCGCTCGAGGTTCGCTGGCCGTGGAATTTGGTGCCGTACCAGGAGGCGATGCCCCGTTCGACGTAGCCGTTCCGGCTTTTGAGTGTGTAATAGCGATGTCCCATGACCTCATAGGAAACCGGGTTGCCATAGTGGCTGAGGGGTTCGTTGCGGGGTACGGCATCGGGTATGCCGGAGATGTCTATCGGTTCCTGCGGGGCAGCGTCGCTGGTATCCCGGGCAACCCGGGAACTGCAGCCGGTGAACAGCAGGGCGGTGGCGAGCACGAAGCCGAAAAACAGGACACCGGTGCCTCGTGCCGCAGTGATCAGGGCGATCGTCTGGCAGGCATTGTTTCCTTCTCGTGACGGGGGTGTCGTCACTCGTGCCGGTGTTAACCTGTTCTGCATAGCCTTCCCCTCAAAGTCTAGTGCATACGTTCGCGCGCCTGCCGGATTTCCTCACTCAGCTGGTAAACCGCCATGGCATATAGCGGGCTGTGGTTGTATCGGGTAATGACGTAAAAATTGTTCAACCCCAGCCAGTATTCCGGACCGTTTTCCTGATCAAGCGATATTAACGTGGCCAGAGTGTCGTCCGGAAGGGGCTTCGACGGGATGATGCCCTCCGCCCTGAGTTTTTTTACCGGTGTTTCCGGTTTCAGACCCTTTTCGATCACACTTTCGTAGCGGGTGCCGGTCACGCTGGCACGCATCGTTACTGTTGCTCCCGGGTCCCAGCCGTGTTCATGCAGGTAATTCGCCACGCTGCCGACGATATCCATCGGACTGTCCCAGAGATCGCGTTTCCCGTCCTGATCGAAATCGACGGCGTAGCGCTGGTAACTGCTGGGCATGAACTGACCGTATCCCATGGCGCCGGCGTAGGAGCCCTTGGTGCTCAGCAGGTCGATGTGATCCGCGCGCGCCATCAGCAGGTACTGTTCCAGCTCGCTGCGGAAGAACTTGCTGCGTGGCGGGTAATCGAACGCCAGCGTGGTGAGGGCATCCAAGTACACGATATTTTCCGGTGTTCCCTCCGTAGCGGGTTTCAACGCCGATTATGGCTACGATGACCTGCGCGTCGACGCCGAAGGTTTTTTCAGCCTGCGCAAGTGCTTCCGCATGCCGGTTCCAGAACGCGACTCCTCCCTCGATCCGGCTTTGCGTCAGAAAGATCTTCCGGTATTCATACCAGGCAAGCTTTTTTTCGGCCGGTCTGCTCATCGCCTCGAGGATAGAGTCGCTGCGCTGCGCCTGGCTGAAGATATTCTCCAGCTCCTGCTTGCTGAATCCGTGACGGGCGACCATTTCGTTGATGAACACCTGTACTTGCGGATTGGATGTGTAGCCGCTGGACTCCGGCGGACTCATCGTTGTGGTGCAGGCCGGGAACGCGCCGAGCAGGGCGACGATCGCAAGGATGTACTTCAGAATCCCTTTCAACATATGGAAGGTTTACTCTTGTGTTGGAACCGGACCGATTCTATCACTTCATGTCGGCAACAGCTTGCGATGTGTCTGTATCGACATCAGGATACCAAAACCGGCCATCAGCGTGACGATGGATGTGCCGCCGTAGCTTATCATCGGAAGTGGCACGCCGACCACGGGAAGCAAGCCAGTCACCATGCCGGTGTTGACGATCACATAGACAAAGAACGTCATCGCCAGGCTCCCGGCGAGCAGGCGCGTAAACGTGTCCTGTGCCTGGACGGCGATGAGGCTGCCGCGTATCACGATGACCATGTAACACATGAACAGCACGGTGATTCCGATAAAGCCGAATTCCTCGCTCAATACGGCGAAAATGAAATCGGTCGAGCGCTCCGGAAGGAAATCGAGCTGGGACTGGGTTCCGTTCAGCCATCCCTTGCCGAACAGACCGCCGGAACCAATCGCGATCTCTGCCTGGATGGTATGGTAACCCGCGCCGAGCGGGTCATTCTGCGGATTGAGGAAGGTCATCACGCGCATGCGCTGGTAATCGTGCATGAAATGCCAGAGAAGGGGAGCGGCCGCGGCGGCGATCACGCACAGGATGGCCAGCAGCCGCCATTGCAGACCGGCGAGAAACAGGACGAAGAAACCGGCACTGGCGATCAGCAACGCCGTCCCCAGATCCGGCTGCTTGATGATCATCAGCGTCGGAACAATGGTCATGACGCTACTGGCCAGCAACTGGAAGCGATTAGGCGGGAGGGGAGTATCGGCGAGGTACCATGCGACCATCATGGGGACAGCCAGTTTCATCATTTCAGAGGGCTGGAAACGGACGATATACAGGTCCAGCCAGCGTTGCGCCCCACCGCTGATCTCGCCCTTGATCAGCACTGCCAGCAACAGCAGGATGCCGGTTGCGAAGATCCAGGGCGTCATGCGTTGCAGCCAGCGGGGCGTAACCTGCGCCACCGCGAACATCGTGGCAAAGGCAATGCACAGGCGCAGCAACTGTCGGCCGATCAGGTTCATGTCACTGCCGCCTGCGCTGTACAAGACCAGCAGCCCGATGGTCGATACCCCGATCAGCGCAATCAGCAGCGGCGCATCGATATGCAGGCGATACTGCCAGCCGAGGCGGCTGGCGTCCTCACGGCTGGATGAAATCACGGCGTTCATGTTGGTCCACCCTGCAGATAGCTGTCAATGATGGCGCGTGCGATGGGAGCGGCGACCGAACCCCCGCCCCCGCCGTGCTCGACAACGACGGCAACGGCGATCTTCGGATCGTCCGCGGGTGCGAAGGCGATGAACAGGGCATGATCACGCAGTTTCTCTTCGATAAGTTTCGCATCGTACTTTTCATCCTGTTTAAGGCCGTAGACCTGGGCCGTGCCGGTCTTGCCCGCGATCTTGTAGGGACTGTCGATGCCGATATGCCGGGCTGTGCCGCGAGCGCTGTTCACCACATCGATCATGGCCTTGATGATCGTGTCCCAGTTTTTCGGGTCTTGCACGGACAGGGTTTCCTCGATCTGCAGCATATGCGGGAGCAGGGCAGTGCTGCCGGCTTCCTGCTCGGCATGGATGATGGATGGCCTGATCCGCTGGCCTCGGTTTGCCAGGGTCGCGGTGGCTACGGCCAGCTGCAGGGGCGTGGCCATAAAAAATCCCTGGCCGATGCCGGTAATAACGGTCTCGCCGGGGAACCAGGCCTGGCCGCGCCGTGCGCGTTTCCAGGCTGGCGAGGGTAGCAGGCCCGGCAGTTCTCCCTGGATATCGATGCCGGTGAGACTGCCGAAACCAAAGTGTGACAGATAATCGTGAATCCGGTCGATGCCCATCGACATGGCGAGGTCATAGAAATACACATCGCATGACTGGGTGATCGCCGAACTGATGTTCACCGTGCCGTGCCCGGTATGTTTCCAGTCCCGGTACTTGCGCGTGTTGCCCGGCAGCATGAAAAAACCCGGGCAGTAGGTGCTGGATTTGGCGGTGGTGATGCCCTGTTCCAGCCCGGCCAGCCCCATGAAGGGCTTGATGGTGGAGCCCGGCGGGTATTGTCCGCGCAGGGCGCGGTTGAACAGCGGTTCCTTGTCATCATTCCTGAGCACCTTGTAATCGGCGTATTCGATGCCGTTTACGAACGGATTCGGGTCGTAGGTCGGCATACTGACCAGGGCCAGGATGTCGCCATTCCTCGGGTCGAGTGCGATGGCGGTACCCGTGTGGTCGCCGAAAGCCTTTTCCGCGGCATCCTGCAAGCGCGAGTCGAGTGTCAGATAGAGGTTTCTTCCGGGGACGGGCGGGGTACTCTGCAGCACCCGCAGTACGCGCCCCTGAGCGGTGATTTCCACCTGTTGCACGCCGACCTTGCCATGCAGAACATTTTCATAGGATTTCTCGATGCCGGTCTTGCCGATGTGGGTCGTTCCGTTGTAGTTGGACGTATCCAGATCCTTCAGGGCGTTCTCATCGATCCGCCCGACGTAACCCAGTGCGTGCACCGCGAGGCTCCCCAGCGGGTAGTGGCGCGCCAGACCGGCCTGGATATCGACGCCCGGGAAACGGTGACGGTTCACCGAGAAGCGTCCTACCTCCTCGTCACTCAGGTGAAAACGCAGCGGCACGGCTTCAAAGCGCGGCTTTCTGCGCAGGAGTTTCTCGAACCGTATGCGATCGGTCTCCCGAATGTCGATGATTTCCCCGAGCGCCGCAAGCGTGGCGGGCATGTCATCGACCTGTTCCGCGGTGATTTCCAGCCGGTAGGAAGGCAGATTATCGGCGAGCAGAATGCCGTTGCGGTCATAGATCAGGCCGCGGTTGGGAGCGATGGCCTGCAGCTTTACGCGGTTGTCTTCCGACAGCGTCGTGAAGTGCTCATGCGCGATAACCTGCAGGTAGAAGAGCCGGCTGAACAACGCCAGCAGCAACAGGCCGCAGAATACCAGCAGGATGATTACCCGGTTGGTGAACAGGCGGTATTCAAAGAAATGGTCCTTGAGCGTCAGCTGTCGCAGCATCACGGGTGATGAGTGAACATGTGTCCGGTCCCCGGATTAACTTACACGGAAACCACGCCGCAGTGACCGCAGGGCGAAATAGACCAGCGGCCAGACGATCATGCCCGTGAGGGAGGGGAACCAGTAATACCAGGGTGGCCCTGGTCGGCCGATGAAGCGGCTGACCCACAGCGCCAGCAGCTGATGCAGCACCAGCAGTACCAGTACGGTCAGTGCCTGCTGCCAGATCGGGAACAGCCGGATGCGTTGATGGAATCTCAGGGTCAGATAGGCGACGATGGTAAGCGCCATGGCGTGCTGTCCCAGCAGGGAACCGGTCAGCATGTCGACCAGCAGTCCCATCAACCAGCCGGTGCTGACGCCGACCCGCTCCGGCAAGGCCAGGCACCAGTAGATCAGCACCAGCCCGACCCAGTCGGGTCGCAGGTAACGCAGCCATTCCGGCAGGGGAATGATGGTCAGCAGCAGGGCCAGCAGGAACGTCAGCGCAATCACGCTGCCGCCATGATGCCTGGCAAGGATCACGGTGTTTTCTCTTCGGTCATGGGAGGGTCTTCCGCGCCGGACGCATCCACGGACGACGCGGCGGCCGGCTTCAGGGCATGTGTCTCTCCCGGCCATACCAGCAGCACTTCGCGGCTTCGGTCCAGACGCGCGGTGGGGGTTGCCGTGACATGGGCGAAGGATTGTCCGGAGTCATGCTCGACGGCCTCGACGATGGCCACCGGATAGCCGGGCGGGAACTTGCCGCCCAGGCCGGAAGTCGTCAGGAGATCACCGGTGCGTACGTCGGCATTGTTCGAAATGTAGGGCAGGTCCAGCCGGTTGATGGTGCCGCTGCCGATGGCAATGGTGCGTATGCCGTTGCGGTTGACCTGCACCGGGATTGCATGCGAGGTGTCGGTGATCAGCAGGGCGGTTGAGGTGTACGGTCCGACATGCACGACCTGACCCATCACGCCATTGGCATCGAGCAATGGCTGACCGGCATAGACTTTATCCAGTTCACCCTTGTTGATGATGATCTGGTGCTGGTAGGGGTCGAGATTGGCGGACAGCAGTTCCGCCACAAGTATCTTCTGGCCAACCTGGAAGGACGAATCGAGCAGTTCGCGCAGGCGGATGTTCTCGACCTCCAGCGATTGCAACTTCTGGGTCTGGGCCTTGAGCATCAGGATCTGGGTGTGCAGGCTGGCGTTTTCCTCCTGCAGCTGGCGGCGCGTGGCCAGGGATTCTCTGAACCAGCCATAGGCCGCGCCGGGTAGTTCCACGATCATCTGCAGGGGGTAGATCACCACCGAAAGGCCGGCACGCAAGGACTCGATATGCTGATGGCGGTGGTCCATCGTCATCAGCACCACCGACAGGGCCACGAACACGACCAGCCGTGCCGTAATCGAGGGGCCCTGTGTGAAAATAAGTTTAATGGGATCACCCCTTGTATAACGTGGCGCTGACCCGCAAGCAAGACGTGGCCCGCGGCTGACCCGTTATTCTAGCGTATTTGCCCCGTCAGGACGGCAAGGGGTTGCCGCGGTTATTCCACGGTGAAAACGTCGCCGCCCCGCTCGTCAAACAGTTCAAGGGCGCGACCACCGCCGCGCGCGACGCAGGTGAGCGGATCATCGGCCACGACCACCGGCAGGCCGGTTTCCTCCATCAGCAGGCGGTCGATGTCACGCAGCAGCGCGCCACCGCCGGTAAGCACGATGCCGCGTTCGGCGACATCGGCCCCCAGTTCGGGTGGTGTCTGTTCCAGCGCCGTCTTTACAGCCCCGACGATGCCGGCCAGGGGTTCCTGCAGGGATTCGAGGATTTCGTTACTGTTCAGGGTAAAGGCGCGGGGAATCCCCTGGGAGAGGTTACGCCCCTTGACCTCGACCTCCTTGACCTCCTTGCCGGGGTAGGCGGAGCCAATGTCGTGTTTGATGCGCTCCGCGGTCGCCTCGCCGATCAGGGTGCCGTAGTTGCGCCGCACGTAGTTGATGATGGCGTCGTCGAAGCGGTCTCCGCCGATGCGAACCGATGACGAATAAACGATACCGTTCAGTGAGATAACTGCCACTTCCGAGGTTCCGCCGCCGATGTCCAGCACCATGGAGCCACGCGCCTCGTTTACCGGCATGCCGGCGCCGATGGCCGCGGCCATGGGTTCCTCGATCAGGTAGACCTCGCGCGCCCCAGCCCCGGCGGCGGATTCGCGGATGGCACGGCGTTCCACCTGGGTAGACCCGCAGGGCACACAGATCAGGACGCGCGGGCTGGGTTTGAAGAAGCGCGCTTCATGCACTTTGTGGATGAAATGTTGCAGCATCTTCTCGGTGATGGTGAAATCCGCGATCACGCCGTCTTTCAGCGGCCGGATGGCGGTGATGTTCCCGGGGGTGCGGCCGAGCATCAGCTTGGCTTCCATGCCCACGGCGGCGATGCTTTTGGGGCCGCCCGGACCCCGATCCTGGCGTATGGCGACCACCGAAGGCTCGTTCAGCACGATCCCCTGACCGCGCACATAAATCAGGGTATTGGCGGTACCCAAGTCAATAGACAGGTCGTTAGAGAACAGGCCGAATAAGCTTTTGAGCACCATGTAATCCTTGTCCGCGCAGGGTGGCTGATAATAAAGTGGGGTAATCTATCAACGGGTGGAGCTTTGGGCAAGGAGTCAATTGTGCTACCTTTGCGGCCCTGTTAGAAACACCTCATGAGTTACCGGAGCCCTGCATGGCGCTTGAAGCCTCGCAAGTCGAAAAGATTGCCCACCTGGCCCGTCTTGGTATTGACTCGGACGATGTGCCTGACTATGCGCGCAACCTGTCCGCTATCCTGGCCTTCGTCGAGCAGTTGAACCGGGTGGATACGACGGGTGTGCAGCCGCTGGCTCACCCGCTGGAGGCTACGCAGCGCCTGCGGCCCGACGTCGTATCCGAGCCGGATGAGCGCGAGAAATTCCTGCGTAATGCACCCCTGACGGAGGCCGGACTGTACTTGGTACCCAGGGTGATCGAGTGACCGGCAGCATCACGGATCCGCCTGGCCCCCTGCTGGAAGCGCTGAAAGGGCCCCGACCCGAAAACCGATTACACTCATGGGTAATCGTCTGCAAAAAGTACAATCGGCCACGGAAGCCACGGAAGATTGAGGCCTTGTGAGTGACTATTCCGTGTTTTTCCGTGTGCTTCCATGACTATTTGCGGGGTTGGGGTTTAAGTTAACTGTCGTTTGACCACGATCCGTTTATGCATCAGAAATCCCTCGTTGAATTGTCCGCCGCCCTCGGACGTGGCGAGTTCTCCAGCGAAGAACTCACACGCACCTGTCTGGCGCGAGTCGAGGCGCTGGACGGGCAGCTCAACAGCTTCATCAGCGTGACCGGCGAGCAGGCGCTCGAGCTTGCGCAGGCGGCGGACCGCCGCCTGCGGGCCGGCGAGGCCGGCCCGCTAACGGGTATCCCATTCGCCCACAAGGACATCTTCTGCACCGAGGGCGTGCGCACCAGTTGCGGCTCGCGCATGCTGGACAACTTCGTCGCCCCCTACGATGCCACTGTGACGCAGAAGTTGAAAGCCGCCGGGGCGGTGATGATCGGCAAGACCAATATGGACGAATTCGCCATGGGTTCGTCCAATGAAACCAGCTTTTACGGACCGGTGAAAAATCCCTGGGATACGGCGGCAGTTCCCGGCGGTTCTTCCGGCGGGTCGGCCGCGGCGGTGGCTGCGCGTCTGGTCTCCGTCGCCACCGGGACCGACACCGGCGGTTCGATTCGCCAGCCGGCCGCACTGTGTGGCATCACCGGCCTGAAACCCACTTACGGGCGCGTGTCGCGTTACGGCATGATCGCGTTCGCCTCCAGCCTCGATCAGGGCGGGCCGTTCGCGCGCACGGCCGAGGATGCGGCCGTGATGCTGATGGCCATGGCAGGATTCGATCCACGCGATTCCACCAGCGTGGACCGGCCGGTCGATGACTACCGTGCACGTCTGAACGATTCCCTGAAGGGCCTTCGCATCGGCCTGCCGAGGGAATTCTTCGGAGAGGGGCTGGAGGGTGGTGTGGCGGCGGCGGTCGAAGCCGCGCTGGCCGAATATAAAAAGCTGGGCGCGACCGTGGTGGACATCAGCCTGCCCAACAGTGCGCTGTCGGTGCCGGCCTACTACGTGGTCGCGCCTGCGGAATGTTCGTCCAATCTCTCGCGTTTCGACGGCGTGCGCTACGGTTACCGGACGGAAAATCCGCACGACTTGGAGGACCTGTACAAGCGCTCGCGCGGCGAGGGATTCGGCTCCGAGGTCAAGCGCCGCATCATGATCGGGACTTACGTGCTGTCAGCCGGCTACTACGATGCCTACTATCTCAAGGCACAGCAGGTGCGTCGCTTGATCCGCGAGGATTTCCTGCGTGCCTTCGAAGATGTCGACGTCATCATGGGACCGACCTCGCCCGGGGTTGCCTTCCGGTTGGGCGAGAAGGCCGATGACCCGGTGACCATGTACCTGTCCGACATCTATACCATCGCCGTCAATCTCGCCGGGCTGCCGGGCATGTCTATCCCCGCCGGCTTCGCCGCCGGCCTGCCGGTAGGGATGCAGCTGATTGGCAACTACTTCGACGAGGGGCGGCTGCTTGCCGTCGCGCATCAGTACCAGCAGGTGACGGACTGGCACCTGCGGTGCCCGCAGGGGTTCGAATGAACCGCACCGGTGACTGACATGGAATGGGAAACGGTAATCGGGCTGGAGATACACGCCCAGCTCGCCACGCGCAGCAAGATATTTTCCGGCGCCGCCACCCGCTATGGCGCGGCACCCAACACCCAGGCCTGTGCCGTGGACCTTGGCCTGCCGGGTGTGCTGCCGGTACTGAACGAAGAAGTTGTGCGCATGGCCGCCAGTTTTGGTCTGGCCATTCATGCCACCGTCGCGTCGCGCTCCGTGTTCGCGCGCAAGAACTATTTCTATCCCGACTTGCCCAAGGGTTACCAGATCAGCCAGTACGAACTGCCCATCGTGCATGACGGCTACATCGACATTGATCCGGACGAGCAGGCCAGCCGGCGCATCGGCATTACCCGCGCCCACCTCGAGGAGGACGCCGGCAAGTCGCTGCACGAGGATTTCCACGGCATGACCGGGATCGACCTCAATCGCGCCGGCACGCCGCTGCTGGAGATCGTCTCGGAACCGGACCTGCGTTCGGCGAAGGAGGCGGTCGCCTATATGAAGAAGATTCATGCGCTGGTGCGTTACCTGGAAATCTGCGACGGCAACATGCAGGAAGGCTCGTTTCGCTGCGATGCCAATGTCTCCGTGCGCCCGCGCGGGCAGGCGGCGTTCGGAACACGCACCGAGATCAAAAACATCAATTCCTTCCGCTTCGTGGAGCAGGCCATCAACTATGAGGTCGAGCGCCAGATCGCCCTGATCGAGGATGGCGGCCGCGTCGTGCAGGAAACCCGGCTGTTCGACCCCGGCAGGCAGGAAACCCGGCCGATGCGCACCAAGGAAGAGGCCAACGATTACCGCTATTTCCCGGATCCCGACCTGCTGCCGGTGGACATCGACGCAGCCTTCCTTGAGGCGGTGGCGTGCAATCTTCCGGAACTGCCGGATGCGAAACGCCAGCGCTTCATGGCGGACTACGGCCTGTCGGTCTACGATGCCGGCGTGCTGACCGCTTCCCGGGAACTGGCGGATTTCTACGAGGCTACCGTGACGGATTCGGGCGGCCTCGACAAGCTGGCCGCCAACTGGGTGACGGGCGAACTGGCCGGTGCGCTGAACCGCGATGGCAGGGACATCGGCGACAGTCCGGTCGCGGCGACGGCGCTGGCCGGCCTGCTGCGGCGCATCGAGGACGGCACCCTCTCCGGCAAACTCGCCAAGCAGGTGTTCGAAGCGATGTGGAACGGCGCGGGGAGCGCCGATGAGGTGATCGAACAGCAGGGGCTCCGGCAGATAACCGACACATCGGCCATCGAGGGGGTCATACAGGAGATCCTGGAGAAGCACCCGAAACAGCTCGAACAGTACCGCAGCGGCCAGGAGAAACTGCTCGGCTTTTTCGTCGGCCAGGTCATGAAGGCCACGCAGGGCAAGGCCAATCCCTCCCAGGTCAACGAGTTGCTGAAGAAGCTCATTGGCGTCTGACCAGCCGGTGGTTATTCACGCATTATTCACCGCGGAGACACAGGGCACGCCGAGTTAGTGTCCATCAAAAAAATAAACTCACCGCAAAGCCGCACGACTGCAGGGAGAAGGTGAGACCGGGAACCGGTCGAGAGGCTGGCCTGGGCCATGCAGGAGGTAGAGCACCAAAAGTAGGCGCTTTAGGCGATGTATGGAGCAATTGCCGAAAGAGCACAAAGCGTTTAATTGTTTTCGTTGAAGAGTTTCTTTACGTCCTCTGCGTCTCCGCGGTTTCTTTTTGACCGTTATACTGCTGACTCATGAAAATCATCGCCGATGAGAACATACCCGCCGTGGCGCAGGCGTTCGGCACGCTGGGGGAGGTGACGCTGCTCCCCGGACGGAACCTGCGGGCGCAGGACGTGCGCCACGCGGATGTTCTGCTGGTGCGATCGGTCACGCGGGTCGGACGGGAACTGCTCGAAAGCTCCAGGGTGCGGTTCGTCGGCTCGGCGACCATCGGCTTCGATCACGTCGACCGGGACTACCTGCAGTCGCGGGCTATCGGTTTCGCCACGGCGCCGGGCAGCAATGCCACCTCCGCCGCGGAGTATGTGGTCAGTGCGCTGCTGGCGCTCGGTGAACCGGAGGGGTTCCGGCTGGCGGGGTGCACCGTCGGCATTGTCGGCTGTGGCAATGTCGGCTCGCGGGTACGCGAGCGACTGGCCGCGCTGGGTTATGACTGCCTTATAAATGATCCGCCGCTGCGCGAACGAGGCGGCCATGACGCATTTGTCGGTCTCGATGACATCCTGCAGGCCGACATCATCAGCATGCATGTGCCGCTGGAGAGATCAGGGCGGCATCCCACCTGGCACCTCTTCGACGAAGCGGTTCTGCGGCGGATGAAGCCGGGCGCCGTATTAATCAACACCTCGCGCGGCGCCGTGGTCGACAACGCGGCGCTGGATGCCCTGCTGGCGCGGCGCCGGGATCTCCGCGTGGTGCTGGATGTCTGGGAAGGGGAACCGGCAATCGATACGGTCTTGCTGGAAAAAGTCGCCCTGGGGACGGCGCACATCGCCGGATACAGCCTGGACGGAAAGCTGCGCGGAACGGAGATGATTTATCGCGCCGCCTGCAACAATTTAGGGTGCGCGCCGCGCTGGGATGCCGCTGCGGTGCTGCCCGCCGCGAACACCCTGGACCTGAGGGGTTTGCCCGGAGGCGATGATCTCGAGCAGCTGCGCAAGGTCGTGTCTCTTGCCTACGACATCCGCCTGGATGATGAACGGCTGCGCGGATTGCTGAAGCTGCAAGCAGATGAACGGCCGGCCGGCTTCGACCGTCTGCGCAAGGAGTATCCCGTGCGCCGCGAATTTGCCGCCACGAGCGTAATCATTAACAGCGATGCCGGCAGGCTGGGTGCCTTGCTGCGGGGCATCGGCTTCGATGTGGTGGTCAGCGACGGGACCTCGAAGGCTTGACTCTGGGCAGGGCGGAATGGCAGCTACTCAGGCGGTTCCATTATTGATGTAGGGTGGGTTACGGCACACCGTGTGTGCCGTAACCCACCAACAGTGCAGGCAGGCACTAACTAAAAAACCCGTTGTGTTGCTTTGCAACGACTGGTGGGTTACGCAAAAAATCGCTCACCCACCCTACAGGTCCTGAGAAAAAATGCTGTGTCGGAGCGGGCTTGCTTGCGAATCCGTTGAATGCGTAGCCCCGCGGTTTGCGGGCATACCCAAAGGGCACAAGAGCCCGCTCCCGCAATGGAATTCCTCGATAATAAAACATACTCACGCCTAAGACGCAAAGAGCGCAAAGTGTTTACTTGTTTTTCGTTAAAGAGTTTCTCTGCGTCCTTCGCGTCTCTGCGGTGA
The DNA here is from genome assembly GCA_963763115.1 of uncultured Gammaproteobacteria bacterium. Classification (GTDB taxonomy): domain Bacteria; phylum Pseudomonadota; class Gammaproteobacteria; order UBA9214; family UBA9214; genus CAVQCA01. The sequence continues at coordinate 8,335 of CAVXNM010000043.1, read as the reverse complement.
TTTTGTTGTTTGAGACTGGAGACTACGGCAGGGGCGGGCTCGCGGGTTACCGCCGTTGATCTGAGCAGACCGGACAGTGCGGGTCGCGTCGCAGTTTCAGCGTGCGCCATTCATGAACGGCCCCGTCGAAGACGACCAGGCGGCCGCACAGCGTCTCACCCAGCCCGAGCAGTACCTTCAGCGCCTCGAGGGCCTGCAGGCTGCCGATAATGCCGACAATCGGCGAAAGCACTCCGTTTTCGCTGCAGGTCTGGTCTTCCTGTTCACCGGCATGGTACAGGCAGGCGTAGCAGGGACTGTCATCCCTGCCCGGCAGGAACACGGCGATCTGGCCTTCCAGTCGCACGGCGGCGCCCGAGACCAGTGGTGTGCACCCCGCAATGCAGGCGGCATTCACCGCGAAGCGGGTGTCGAAGTTGTCGCTGCAGTCCAGCACCACATCCGCCCGCGCGACTTCCTCTTCAAGCTGGTTCCCCTGCAGGCGTTCCGCGATCGGGGTGACGCGAACGTCGGGGTTGAGCATCGCCAGGGTGTCGGTCGCCGAGGCGACCTTCGGCCGTCCGAGGTCGCTCAGGTGATGCAGGATCTGGCGCTGCAGGTTGGACAGTTCCACCCGGTCCGAATCGGCGATGACGAGCTGGCCGACCCCGGCCGCGGCCAGGTAGATGGCGGCCGGCGAACCCAGGCCGCCGGCGCCGACCAGCAGGGCGCGCGCGCCGAGCAGGGTGTCCTGACCCGCGACATCGACCTGCGGCAGCAGGATCTGCCGGCTGTAGCGCAACAACTGGTTATCATCCATCCGGGAACCTGTTAGGTCCTGTTAACACTTGTATGGTTGTCGCGACGGCGGCCATTTTTTCGCAAGACAAGGCAGCGCGAGTGCCGTGTAGTTAGGCTACACAAGTGAGTGCTAACGCAGGATTGCGGGAAAATGGCCCCGTCCCAGCGGGTTGCGCCTGAAATCAGGCCATGCGGCGTTGCTCGTCGTTCATTTGGCACCACTACACTTCGCTCCTCGCGCCTTGCCTGGCCTGATTTCAGACAGCAACGCGGCGATCATACAAGTGTTAACAGGCCCTAGGGTAAGGGGGTCGCCGCCCGGTGAGAACCGCGGGTTAAAGGTAGCGCCGCAGGTATTCCGGGCGATGGTCGCGGCAGCCGTGTTGGCGGTGCAGATAACGCGCGATGAACGCATCGCGTGTGCATTCCGCCTGGTCGTGCACGCGGTCGGTGCACTCGATGTCTTCGACGTAATAGCAGAGACCGCGCATGAAGCGGCAGTAAAAACCGGTCTGCAGTCGATAACCGAATTCCCCGAGCAGGGCCTCGATGATCTGCATGGTGATCTGGCGGACGTTGTAGCTGACCTTGATGCGATGCGGACCCAGGATCTGGACGCGAACCACCCCCTTGACGTCATGAAGCAATTGCGCAGCAGACTCCGTGGTCGCGGGATCCGGCTCCGCGCGGCTCAGACGTATGGTTCTGTGTTTCAGTTTTTCGCTCACGTTTTTTATCCTAGCCCCATGGGCATAAATAGCAACCTCTGCCTGCCCCTCGTCCCCCAATCCTCATGCTAAAAGTATAAATGGCCACGGAAGCACACGGAAAAATGAGTAAACCCTGCAAATTTTCATTTTCGCGATGCTTTCCTGGCAAGGGTTTCCTGCGTTACCCGCAAGAACACAATGTCTGATGATTCCCGCATGAGCAAACGTGCAATGAGTCGGTGTGAACATGGCGGGCTGACTGAAGTCCTGGAATCAGGCAAGGGTGTTTTTTTCTCGAGGATCAGCGCCGGCCCAGGGTGACACGGCTGAGGCCGGCGGCATCGGGGTGATCGCTGATCTCACGGAAACCCTGTGTCCTCATCAGCTGAATCACCCTCTCTCCCTGATCGCAGCCGTGCTCCACGATCAGCCAGCCGTCAGTGCGCAGGAGGTCAAAAGCGCCGGGAATGATCCGGTGCAACGCATCCAGGCCCCGGGGGCCGGCGGCGAGAGCTGTACTCGGTTCGAAGCGCAGATCGCCTTTCCGAAGGTGCGGGTCGGAATCGGCCACGTAGGGTGGATTGCTCAGGATGAAATCAAAGGCGTCGACGGTGAGCGCACGGCACCACGATCCGCAGGCGAATCGCACATTATGGAGACCGTGCCGCGCGGCGTTGCTCTTTGCCACCGAGAGCGCGGCCGGTGAAATATCAGTGGCGATGACCTCGCTGCGCGGACGCTCACGTGCTATCGCGAGCGCAATGGCCCCCGTGCCGGTGCCGAGATCGGCGATGCGCAGCGGGGCGTTCTCCGGCATCGTTTCCAGCGCCAGGGCCACCAGGGTTTCCGTCTCGGGGCGGGGGATCAGCGTCTGTGGCGTAACCGTCAGCGGCAGCGACCAGAATTCACGCTGTCCGAGCAGATAGGCGATGGGTTCACCGAGCGCGCGGCGGCTGATCAGGGCGGCGAACCGCTCCTGAAACCGCGGTTCGACCTCCCGTTCCGGCCAGGCATACAGGTGGCTGCGCGGCTTGTCGAGGCAGGCGGCCAGCAGGATTTCGGCCTCCAGCCGGGCGGCTTTCGTGCCGAGAATGCCGGTGGCCTGCGCCAGCAGGGTATCGATGGAGCGGGTGGGGTTGTTCAAAACGGCGCTGGCGGGCTACCCGTCCTGCGACTCCAGCGCCGCCAACTGGTCCGCCTGATGTTCGCTGATGAGCGGGTCGATCAGGGAGTCGAGGTTGCCGGCGATGATTTCATCGAGCTTGTAGAGCGTGAGATTGATGCGATGGTCGGTCACGCGACCCTGCGGGAAATTATAGGTGCGGATGCGCTCGGAACGGTCGCCGCTGCCGACCAGGGAGCGGCGCGCCTCGGTTTCCTCGGCCTTCTGTTTCTCCTGCTGCGCATTCAGCAGGCGTGCCGACAGCAGGGACATCGCACGGGCGCGATTCTTGTGCTGGGAGCGCTCGTCCTGGCATTCGACCACGATGCCGCTGGGCAGATGGGTCAGGCGGATTGCCGAGTCGGTCTTGTTGACATGCTGTCCGCCCGCTCCGGAGGCGCGGTAGGTGTCCACCTTGAGGTCGGCAGGGTTGATCTCGACCGGATCGATTTCATCCGCCTCGGGCAGGATCGCCACCGTGGCGGCCGAGGTGTGAATGCGGCCCTGGGATTCTGTTTCGGGTACCCGCTGCACCCGGTGCGCACCGGACTCGAATTTGAGACGGGAATAGGCGCCATGGCCGATGATGCGCGCAATGATTTCCTTGTAACCGCCGTGTTCGCCGGGGCTCTCGCTGAGTATTTCGACCTGCCATTTCCGGATCTCGGCATAGCGTGAATACATGCGGAACAGGTCCCCGGCGAAGATCGCCGCCTCGTCGCCGCCCGTGCCGGCGCGGACTTCCAGGAAGATGTTGCTGTTGTCGTGCGGGTCCGCCGGCAGCAACAGCAGCCGTATTTCGATCTCCAGTGCGCTGATACGGGCCTCGGCGTCCGCAATCTCCTCCTCGGCCATCTGCTGCATGCCGGGGTCCGGGTCCCTCAACATCTCCCCGGCGGAGGCAAGATCATCACGGGCCTTGCAGAAGGCGCGAAAACTGTTCACCAGCGGAGCGAGTTGTGCGTATTCCATCGACAGCTGCCGGTATTTGTCCTGGTTCCGTATTGTCTGCGCATCGGAGAGCAGCGCGCTGACTTCCGTGTGGCGTTCCTCGATGCTTTCGAGTTTGCTGAGTATCGATGGTTTCATGCAATGCCAGCGAGCTGCGGCTCAGTCGCTATCCTTAAGCCGGAACAACGTGCGAACGGTCTCCAGCAGGGTGGTCTTGCCCTGCTCGGCGGCTTCGCGCAGGTTGACGCTGGGATCGTGTGCAAGCTTGTTGATGAGATTATGCGTTAGCAGCTCGATGACCTGTTGGGGATCTTCGCCGTTGGAAAGGCGCAGGCGCGCTCTCCTCAACTCGTTCTCACCGATGGCCATGGCATGGTCGCGATAGGCGCAGATGGCGGGGACGGCGTCCAGAGAGTGCAGCCAGGTCATGAAACGATCGACCTGCACATTGATGATCTCCTCGGCCTGTTCGGCCGCCTCCTCGCGTGAGCGAAGGTTCTCCTCGATAACCTCCTTCAGGTTGTCGATGGTATAGAGGTAAATGTCGTTGAGTTCGCCCACACGCGGGTCGATGTCGGGGGGGACGGCAATATCGACCATGAAGATCGGCCGGTGCTTGCGCCCGCGGATGGCGTCGCAGACCATCTCCCTGTCAAGGATAGGGTCCGGGCTGCCTGTGGAGGAGATCACGATGTCGGCCTCGGCCAGGTGCGCCGGGATCTGTGAGAGTGCGATACCGAAGCCGTCGAAGTGGGCTGCCAGGTCGAGCGCCCGTTCGACGGTGCGATTGGCGATGATCATCTGACCGATGCCGTGCTCATGCAGGTGGCGGGCGGCCAGTTCGATGGTTTCGCCGGCGCCGATCAGCAGCGCTGTCTGTTTCTCGAACGAGCCGAAGATCTGCCGTGCCAGGCTGACGGCCGCGAAAGCAACGGAGACCGGGCTTGCACCGATCGCCGTGTCGGTGCGGATCTGCTTGGCGACCGAAAAGGTATGCTGGAACAGGCGGTTTCCCAGGGTGGCCAAAGCGCCCGCCTCGGTTGCCAGCTGATAGCTGTCCTTCATCTGACCCAGGATCTGGGGTTCCCCGAGGATCATCGAGTCCAGACCGGCGGCCACGCGCAGGATGTGTCGCACGGCGTCAGCTTCCCAATAGGCATAGAGATGCGGTTCCAGGATGCCTTTCTCCAGCCCGTGAAACCGGCACAGCCAGCCGGTCAGTTCTTCCAGCCCCTTATCCTGCTTCGTGCAGTACAGCTCGGTCCGGTTGCAGGTCGAGAGGATGGCCGCCTCGTGCACATTCTGCAGCGCCGTCAATTCGCCCAGGGCGCGCGGAAGCTGCTCGATCGGAAACGCCACCTGTCCGCGAATTTCCACGGGGGCCGTACGGTGGTTGATGCCGAGAACCAGCAGGCGCATAACAAGAGCGATGATAAAAGTCAGAGAAACGTAAAATTCTGCATGGTGGGGTGATTTAATACAAGCGGCACACCGTTCCGGTTCCGGGCGCCCGCAACGGATGGGACCGTGAGAGGTGTCCTGTTGAAATTGCAACTAATTAAATAAACAAACTGCTAGAATGTCGCGCATGTATCTCGCTCCTTTCCCCAGGCCCGGTTTCCGGCCGCGCGCCTGGATGCTCATGTTGACGGTATCGATCCTGACGGCCTGTGCCCATTTCGGCGGCAATGAGGCCGTGCAGCCCGTGCCGCAGACGCCAGCAGAGACGACGCCTGCCAAGGCACCGCCAGGCAAACCGGCGGATGCGCAGCAGGAGCCCCTGACCCAGGGGCTGCTGTTCGACATCCTGCTGGGTGAAATCGCAGGCCAGCGGGGGCGGCTCGATGTCGCGGCTCCTTATTACCTGCAGGCCGCGCTGAATTCTAACGACCCCCGGGTATCCGAACGGGCCGTACAGATCGCCACCTTCGCCCGGCGCTACGACATTGCCCTGAAAGCGGCGCGCCACTGGCTGGCGCTCGACAGCGGCAACGTCGAGGCACGCAAGGTGGTGACGGCGCTGGCGCTGAAGATCGGCGACACGGACGAAGTGATCACGCAACTCGATTACCTCATCAGGACGTCGGCGAACCCGCAGGAGGGCTTCCAGCTCGCAACGGTTATTCTGGCGCAGCACGCCGACAAGACGACCGCCCTGGCGGCCATTGAAAAGCTCGCGGCCCGTTATCCCGACAGTGTCGATGCCCAGCTTGCGGTCAGCCGGATCGCCATCCTCGCCGAGGACCTGGACCGGGCACAGGCGGCGGTCGACCAGGCCCTGCGGCTGCAACCGGGCCTGCCGCCGGCCCTGGTGCTGAAGGCCCAGATCTTGATCAGGCAGGACAGGAAACCACAGGCGCTGCAGCTCCTCGAGAAGGCAGCCGCACAGCAGCCGCAGAGCACCGACCTGCGACTGGCGTATGGACGGATGCTGCTAGACGCCGGCAACCTGGAGGCCGCCAGGGAGGAGTTCCGTGTTGTTGTGAAACTCTCTCCCGACAACACCGACGCGATTTATTCCCTGGCCTTGCTGGAACTGGAAACCGGCCAGCTGGAGTCCGGTGAGCAGCACCTGAAGCAGCTGCTGGACGTGGAGGACAAGCGCCAGAGCGTCTATTACTACCTCGGTTATGCCGAGCAGGAAAGAGGCGATGTCGAGGCGGCCCTCGAGTGGTACGGCAAGGTCGATGAGGGTAGTGAATACTGGACTCAGGCCCGACTGCGCATGGCGAAGCTTCTCGCCGCGCAGGGGCGGCTGGACGAGGTGCGTAGCGAGATGCAGTCGCTGCGCCGGAATAATCCGGAAAATGCCGTCGCTTATTACCTGCTAGAGGGGCAGGTGCTCTCTGACCTGGATATGCACCAGGAAGCCTATGCGCTTTACGCCGAGGCGCTGGCAAGCAATCCAGATGATGAGGACCTGCTCTATGCGCAGGCGCTGGTTGCCGAGCAGCTCGATCGCATCGACGTCGCCGAGCAGTACATGCAGCGGATCCTGAAACAGGATCCGGACAATGTCAGGACGCTCAATGCCCTCGGCTACACGCTCGCCGACAGAACCGATCGCTATGACGAGGCGCGGAAGTATATCGAGAGTGCCTACGCGCAGAAACCGGACGATCCGGCGATCATCGACAGTATGGGCTGGGTGCAATACCGTCTCGGCAACTTGGAGGAAGCGCGGCGCTATTTGCAGCGGGCCTACGACATGACCGGTGACAGCGAGATCGGCGCGCATCTCGGCGAGGTCATGTGGATGCAGGGCGACCAGGCCGGCGCCCGCCGGGTGTGGCAGGAATCCCTCAAGAACGCGCCCGATAATCCGGTTATCAAGGACGTCATCAACCGCTTTACGCCGTGAGAGTACTCAGCCCGCATTTCTCACCGGGGCTTTACGGTTTACTCCTCCTGCTGGCCCTGACGGGTTGTGCCACTCACCCCGCTCGCGAGCCCGCACCCACCGTGCTCGACCTCTCCTCGCCGCGTTATGCCATCTGGCAGATCCGGGGTCGGGTCTCGCTGATCAAGGGCGAGCAGGGCTGGCATGCCAGCCTGAACTGGCGCGAGGACACCGGGCGCTACCGCCTGGATCTGAGCGGCCCGCTGGGACAGGGCGCGGTGCGTGTCGAAGGCGACGACACGAGCGTCCGCCTGCAGACGGCCGACGGGCGGGATTATGTCTCGCGGAATGCGGATGCCCTGGTGCAGGCGGTGACGGGCTGGCAGTTCCCCGTGGCAGGGATTCGCTACTGGGTGCGGGGTGTCCCGGTGCCGGGGGAGCAGGCCGTGGTGGACACCGACGACAGCGGGCGGCTGGTTCATTTGGTGCAATCCGGCTGGGATATCCGCTATGACCGTTTTCAGGACCTGGAGGGGCGCGCCTGGCCGACTCGCTTGCGCCTGACGGAGGACGACATCAGCGTACGCCTCGTGGTGGATGAGTGGACGCTGGGCGACGCCCCGGCCGGCGCTCCGGCGAAGGCGGCATCCGACCCGTCGCCATGAGCGGGTCGTCGATCCCGGCCGGCGCGCAGGGTCCCTGGCCGGCGCCTGCCAAGCTAAACCTCTTCCTGCATATCACCGGCCGGCGTGATGACGGCTACCATACCCTGCAGACAGTATTCCAGTTTCTGGATTATGCCGACCAGCTCTATTTTGTCCCCCGGGCGGACGAGGTTATCCACTGTTTCGGCGGCCCGCCGGGGGTGCCCTCCGGGGCGGATCTCTGCGTGCGCGCCGCCCGTCTGCTGCAGGAGGCGGCGGGCATCAGCACGGGCGTTGATATCTATAATGAAAAGCGTCTGCCCGCCGGCGCCGGCCTGGGCGGGGGAAGCTCGGATGCGGCTACGACCCTGTGGGCGCTGAACCGGCTGTGGGCGGCGGGACTGGAAGCGACGGCGTTGGCCGACCTGGGGCTGCGTCTGGGCGCCGATGTGCCGGTGTTTCTCTTCGGCCGGTCGGCCTGGGCGGAAGGCGTGGGCGAAATCCTGACTCCCATCGATCCACCAGAGATCTGGTATCTGGTGGTCAATCCGACGATAAGCGTATCAACGACCACTGTTTTCTCCGACCCTGAATTGACACGGGACAGTCCACGGATAACAATACCCGACTTTCTTTCAGGCGGCGGACATAATGACTGTGAGGCGGTTGTCAGGCGCCGGTATCCCGGGGTGGCCGCAGCGCTCGACTGGTTGAACCGGTTTTCTCCGGCACGCATGACCGGCACCGG
>CAVXNM010000042.1:0-19680 GCA_963763115.1 uncultured Gammaproteobacteria bacterium | reverse complement strand
GGCGGCCACCGTGCCGGGCACCGCCCCAGCGAGGGATGTTCGATTAAAGGGGATTACCCAACGACGCCCCCCTTTGGCTGTGACGTCCGCGGCGTGGCCATGGTGGCGGTTGGCCAGAGGGTAGGTGTTATGGGGAAAAGCGCGCCGGCGAACCCGTCGCCGTGGTGAATTCGGGCGCCGTGACGTCACTCAAAGGCGATTAGCGAATCGGAGCGGCCGCCGCCCCGGGGGGGCGACACAGATGAGGAGGGACTGACGGCCGCCGAAAAGGCGATTTATACTGACTATACACAGAACCATGCACACAGATGAAAGTTAGTAACTGCCGGGCGTTTGAAACAATGGTGGTACGCCCCTGAACGACCGACGGAGGCAAAGTGATGACCGGTCGCCTGAACTTTCTTCTCAATCGCATCAATGAGCGACTGTGGGTAAAGCCGCTGGCGATGTGTTTGCTGTCAATCGCCGCAGCGTTCGTTGCGCGCACTGCAGACTATACCGAGCTGGGCAGGCTTGTGCCTGACATTACTACAGAGTCGGTCAACACCCTGCTCTCTATTATTGCCTCAAGCATGCTGGTGATTGCCACTTTTTCTGTCTCATCGATGGTCTCCGCCTACGCGTCGGCCAGCAGCACAGCCACGCCCCGCTCGTTCGGTCTGGTGATAGCCGACGATGTTTCCCAGAATGCCCTCTCCGCTTTTATCGGCGCCTTCATATTCAGTATCGTCGCATTGATCGCCATCGAGAACAGCTATTACGATAAAGCCGGCCGCTTTACGTTATTTGTCATGACGTTAACGATATTTGCCATTGTCATAGCCACGTTCGTGCGCTGGGTCGATCGCGTCGCACGGCTGGGACGCCTGGGAACGACCATCGACAAGGTCGAAGCGGCAACCGCCGCCGCCTTCAAACGACGGTGGCGTGTACCGAGCCCTGTCGGCATGTCCATGGCATCCCGTCAGGATGGCGTCAAGACCGTTTATAGCGCTTCGATCGGCTATGTGCAGCGAGTCGATATCACGGCGCTGCAGGCGTTTGCCGAACAAACGCGGGCACGCGTTGAGGTAGCGGCATTACCCGGCACGTTCGCCGCACCGGGACGCGCGCTCGCCTATGTGGCAACAGACTCCGGCAACTCGAGTGATATCGATACAGATCAGATAGAGCAGGCATTTCTGATCGGTGATGACAGGACGTTCGACGAGGATCCCAGGTTTGGACTCATCGTGCTCGCAGAAATCGCCAGTCGCGCCTTGTCCCCGGGGATCAACGATCCCGGCACGGCAATCGATGTGATCGGTACGCTGGTGCGACTCTTCGCCAGCTGGGCTGAACCTGATGAGAAGCACGACACGCGCGCGGACGAATGTGATCGCGTGGCCATACCCGGATTAGCTTTGCAGGATATGTTCGATGATGCCTTCAGGCCGATCGCCCGCGACGGTGCGGCTACCATTGAAGTTGTAGTGCGGCTGCAGAAGGCCTTCGAAGCGCTGACAAAGACTGCAGACGCCACGATGCGGGACGTCGCCATGCAATACGCCCGCCAGGCACTGGCCCGGGCTGAAAAGGCACTGGTGTTTCCACTCGATGTCGACATCGCGCGAAAGTGCGCGGAATTTACCATGCCAGCGGCAACGGGTGAAATCCAGCAGGGTATATCCATGCACTCTGCACATTCTGACGATTGAGGAGGCAGGCGCCCGGCATGCCGGTTGACGATAAACAAGCCACCGACGCGACCAACACCGGGCGTATCAGGCCGATGGCGAGAAAAAAAACCGGAATCTTACCGAAGTGGAAAATCGGGCGCAGAGTACCACCACGCCAACGCGGCGCCGGGAAGACAGTCTGGAACGCCCGGTGATGCTGACCGTTTCGCCACTTTTCGCCTGCCTAGATGAAGGCAATCCGGAGGACGGAAATGACCGAAGCAGCAACAGATAGAGGCCGAGCCCCATCAACTGATAGTCCAGTTCTCGCGCCGGGACGCAATTGCTGGACATGCGAGCAAGCTTCGCGCATCGCCACACTCGTCGATACCGAGGATTACTTTTCTGCATTCGCACAGGCCTGCCGCGCCGCCGAACGTCAGATACTGATCCTCGGCTGGGACTTCGATCGCCGCGAGCGACTGCATCGCACCGACCGGGAGGGCGGGTGCCCCGATGAACTCGGTGCCTTTCTCGTCGCTCTGGTAAAGCAAAAACCGGGCTTGAACATCTACCTGTTGTTGTGGGACTTCAATATGATCTATGCCGCGGAACGCGAACTTCTGCCGACTTTGAGACTGCGGCTGCAGGCACCATCCCGCTTCCATTTCCGGCTTGACGACAGACACCCCAGCGGCGCCTCGCATCACCAGAAAATGGTTGTCGTCGATGACCGTATCGCCTTCGTGGGCGGCATTGACCTGAGCCGCTGGCGTTGGGATACCCCGGAGCACAAGGCCGATGATCCACGTCGCACCGATCCCGACGGCAAGTCTTACCCGCCCTTTCACGACATCATGATGCTGGTCGAAGGCGCGGTGGCCGCCCGCCTTGGCGAACTGGCGCGTGAGCGCTGGCGGCGGGCGCGTGGCTGGAAAATCAAACCCCCGACAGACCTACAACATTCTCCCTGGCCAAACGGTGTCAGCGGCGAACTGGCAGGCGTGGATATCGCTATCGCCAGAACCGAACCCGCCTACCACGGCCGTGACGCGGTCAATGAAGTCGAGCGCCTCTACGTCGATGCCATTGCCGCGGCCGTGGAGACCATTTACATCGAAAATCAATACTTCACCGCACAGGCTCTGGCTGACGCCCTGGAGGAGCGCCTGGCCGAGGAGCATGGACCGGAAGTCGTCCTGGTGCTGCCGGCACAAACGGGGGGCTGGCTGGAACAGGTCACAATGGATGTCGTGCGCGGACGTATTGCGGAGCGTCTGCACGCAGCGGACCGGCACGACCGCCTGAGGATCTACTACCCGCATCAACCAGGACTGGGCGATGCCTGTATCAGCGTGCACGCCAAGCTGCTGATCATCGACGATCGCCTGCTGCGCATCGGCTCGTCCAACACCAGCAACCGTTCGATGGGGCTGGATACCGAGTGTGATCTGGCGCTCGAGTCGAGACAGCCGGAGGACAGGATCGCCCGCTACATCCATGGACTGCGGTCCCGTCTGCTGGCCGAGCATCTCGCCTGCAAGCAGGAGGATGTCACCCGGGCGGTAAAACAGCAGGGCAGCATCATAAAGGCGATCGAATCCCTGCGCAGCGACCAGCGAAGCTTGCGACCGCTGGACTGTGCGGTGCCGGAGGACGTTGACAAGCTGGTCCCGGACTCCAGCCTGATCGACCCGTCTGAACCGTTCAGTTCCGACTACTTTGTCGAGGAATACGTGCCGAAATCCGGCAAATCACGGGGCCGGCGGCGCCTGTTATCGTTCGCCGCGATCGTTGTCGTGCTGCTGGCGCTCGCTGCCGCATGGCGCTGGACGCCGCTGCAGGAATTGCTCTCCCCTGAACGGATCGCACAGTATCTGGCCTCGATATCCTCGTTCGAGGGTCGCGCCGCGCTCGCGATAGGCGGATTCATCATCGCCAGCCTGCTGATGGTGCCGGTCACCCTGCTGGCCGTCGTTGGCGGCATTGTGTTCGGCGGTTGGCAGGCCTTCGCCTATGTGCTAACCGGCGCCATGGGGGCATCGGCGATCGGTTTTTTCGCGGGCAGGTTAATCGGGCACGGTTTGCTCGAGCGCCTGAGCGGTTCGCGCGTCGAGCAATTGAGCCAGCGTCTGGCGAAACGCGGAACGGTCGCGGTGGCCATACTACGACTGGTTCCTGTCGCACCGTTCACCATCTTCAATCTCGTTGCCGGCAGTTCCCATCTGGGCGCGCGGCAGTTTCTGCTTGGATCACTCATCGGTCTCGCGCCGGGTCTCGGTGCCATCACCCTGTTTTCGGATTCGCTCTGGGAAGCGCTCACGGCACCGTCGCTGGCAAATGTTGCCATTGCCGTCGGTCTCGGTGTGGCGCTCATCTTTGTCGTCTGGCTGGCAAAGCGCTGGCTACGGACGAGCTGACAGCGTTTCACTTTTTGCGCGGCGTTTTTTCACGGTGCCGATCCGGCCGAAACCGGAACTCACAATTCGGTCATGCTGCCATCGACCACATATTCGCTGCCGGTGACATAGGAAGCGTCATCAGAGAGCAGGAACGCAGCCACCGCCGCAACTTCTTTTGGCTCACCGAATCGGCCCAGCGGCACAGCGGCCAGTATCTGTTCTGCGAACTGTTGGATCTGCTCCTTCGGCATGCCGGTGCGATCGAGAAAGTCGGTACCGATCGGATCCTGACTGACGGCGTTGACACGAATATTTCTCGACGCCAACTCGCGCGCCAGTACCCGTGCAACGGTCCTTAATGCACCTTTTGTCGAGTTGTACAGGATACCGCCGGGCAACCCCAGAACCCGTGCGACTGAAGTGGTGAGGACAATACTTCCGCCGTCATGCATGAGTGGTGAAATTGCCTTGGCATGCAATATCGGTCCACGCACGTTGACTGCATATTGATGGTCGAAATCCTCAGCGGTTATTTCCGTATGGGATACAAAAATCCCGTGACCCGCATTAAGAAAAGCCGCATCCAGGTGCCCCATTTCGGCCTGGATAAACTCGCCGAGTTTTTCCGCCTCCGCCGGCTCGGCGGCATCGTTGACCAGGGTCGTAACACCGGGCAATGCCTGTTTGACGGCGTTTAGCTTGTCTGCATTGGTGCCGGTGATCAGCACCCGACCACCTTCCGCAGTGATCCGTTCTGCGGTGGCTTTGCCAATACCGCTGGAACCACCGGTTATCAGTACATTTTTCCCGTGAAACGTGCGTTCTGTATGCTGATGCCCGCCATGAAGTCTCTCCTGTGTAGTGACAACCACCTGACCTGGATCTTTTGGCCTGTGCACAGGCAGAATAGTTCAGCCTGTTTCAGGCCGCGCAAAAAACAGTTGTGGAGTTTCTGTGCGCTATGGCTGATCTGTCGAGGGCAGTTCTCAACATCAATCACTTACAGAATCGCGGGTGTTTAGTGGATGGCCCCGATAATGCAGTCGATAAACCGGTGCGTCTTCACCGGCACGGAACGGCGCGATGGGTATAAAGCAAACAGGGTCAGCGGGGCACGTTCCCGATTTTTCAATATCCGCACAAGGTGTCCATCGGCCAGCGCATCGGCAACAATAAAGTCAGGCAGCAAGGTGATACCCAGTCCTTCCAGGGCCGCCTGCAGCAGGACATCGCCGGTATTGCTGCAGAATCTACCTTTCACGGCCACCGTTTCCGATCCCGTGGGTCCGTCAAATGTCCACTCCTCGACTTCCGAAATAACATTGTAGTCCAGACAGTCGTGCTGCGGGAGATCAGCGGGTTTCGTCGGCGTGCCTCTCGCCTGAAGATAATCGGGCGATGCGCACAAGTAACGCGGTATGAGTGCGATCGGTTTGGAGATGTAGGAAGAATCCGTCGGATAAGCGATGCGCAGCGCCAGATCGACGCCCGCTTCGATCAAGTCGGTTTCCCTGTCATCCAGCAGCAGCGATACCCGCAAACGCGGATGTGCCGCAGCGAAGCGCGCTGCGTCTCCTGTTCGCTAGCCGCCCGGCGATCATGGGAAAGGTGCTCGGCATTGTGTATCGCGTCATTGCCACGTACTTGATCAAGAAGGCCTGGTTCAGCCGCAAGACGGCCCGCACTGGCGCCGTCACACTGATCCAGCGGTTTGGCTCGGCCCTGAATTTGACTATCCATTTCCACATGCTGTTCGTTGACGGGGTGTATGTCGAGCGGCCCGACGGCTTGCTCCGATTCCGCTGGGTGAAGGCGCCGACGAGCGCGGAGCTCATCCGGCTGGCCCAGAGCCTTGCGTAGCGCATCTGGTGTTTCCTCGGACGGCATATTGCATCCGCGCGAAGTGTGACATGACTACGCCACCTTCCGCACCGGGCATCAACAGTCGTATCGAGCGCACACGAGCTGCAACGTCGCGGAGGTAACGCGAAAGGGCAGTCTCGGGTTGGTGATTTCCTACGGGTAGGCAATGATCCTATCCAACCGCTTGAAAAGTCCGCGAGTAAGCTATTGATTCGTAATGACCGCATTTGCGGTGCTTCCGGACTTTGGGTTTTTGATGCTGGGTGGGGTCGAGAGAAGAGGGCCATGAGAGAGCGGAATAGAGCCAAGATAGGGCCGCCGGGCCTATAGGCGAAGTCCGCAGGCTTCCTCAGAAACCCACGCAATTCCGCAGGACACCGCAATGGAAAAGACCAACCGAGAGCGGTTGGCCTTTATGAATTGGTGGTGGGTGGTTGCCGGATATCGTCGCCGCGATCCTTGACGAGACGTTGCCGGTGGAGGTGACGCTGTTCGACTTGGCGGCGGGGGCGCCGCGGCTGTGGGAGGAGCAGTGGGAGAGGGTTGAGGGGGGATTGATGTAGAGTGCACATGGCGCTCCGCAGTGGTTATTTCGATGCATTGGGACTTCCGCGCCTAGATCCACGCGTGAGGATTTAACTTTTTGAACCGCCGTGGCAGGGACCCGTATGCCCGGTGGTATCGGAGGGGTGGCGCCGTGAGCCGTCCCCTTATTTGGATTCGCCTCCAGGCTGATGAGTCAGGCGGTCAGTTTGACTTCCCGATCGATTTCCGCTTCCGCCTGGAGCCAGTCCTGCACCGGATCACCGCCCTGAAAGCCGCGTTCCTCGGCATGCAGGTAGGCGCGCAGGGCAATCAAGTCATGCCATTCAACGGCGTTTATCGATCGAGGGCTGCCAGAAGAGTAGGATTTCTTCGATCGTTTGGTGACTAGCTTGGGCATTCTCGGCCTCCTGTTGCCAATGAATCACGGATATCCCCCGGACGTAACTGCGCCTGACATGCCAGTTGTGCTGCGGCGTGTCTTTGGCTCCGTGGCCGCGCGCGAGATCCGGCTCTGCGGCGATCGGCAACGCCAACCGGGTGATACGTGTTCGCGATGAGGCCGAGTTATTTCCGTTTACGCCTGAATTTTCTATCAAGGATAACCTTAAAAAGCTCGGGCACTGCAAACGTGTCGACTCGTGATTATTAATACACAAGTGTTGCTATTGAAGGCGCCCCACGCGTGCCGCACCCACCGCCCGGCCGGACTGGACCCGGCTCACCGCAACAGTCCACACCACGTCCAGTACAGCAGCAGCGTCGGAACCACCAGCATGAGGAAGAGGGCCAACAGGTACCACAGACAATTAACGGGGTGGTCGCACATCGCGCATCAATTCCTGAATTACTCAATCGCGAGGCAGTGACATCCCTGCCTGCCGAATTTCCGGCCGCGCCTGGCGTTTGCGTCCCGAATCCGGCTGGTGAATGCTTGGCCTTACGACCCGCCTGGGCGGCCCTGTACCGCTGCGATCGCCGGTAACTGCCTGGCGATGTAGCTTTTCGATGACCTTTCGATTAAGGCTTTCAAAGTAAACGTCTTCTTCCTGCTGTTCCTTGCGTTGCAGTAGTTCAGAAATCACATCTTTCATGACATTACCCTCCGCGCTGCTTCGGCGCACAAAAAAACCTCGGTAGGCTTTTTCCCCGCGGCATAGCGACGGGGAGACTCGCCGTTAAACGCTGGGACTACCGCGGGAGCACTGCTGATATGTTCTCGCACCCGGTCTATAAGAATGTGCTAATAATCATCGCTGCTTCCAATGACGTTTGCTATCAGGGATAACCTTAAAAACGTTCAGGCAATGCCATTTTCACAAGGTCTCAACTGAAATCGCAGCACGAGTGGCCCGTTTGTG
Organism: uncultured Gammaproteobacteria bacterium; assembly: GCA_963763115.1. Taxonomy (GTDB): domain Bacteria; phylum Pseudomonadota; class Gammaproteobacteria; order UBA9214; family UBA9214; genus CAVQCA01. The sequence goes on along the minus strand of CAVXNM010000042.1, from coordinate 11,853 downwards.
CGCACCGGGGAATAGCCGAATGAAAGAACATGTGAGCTAACTGACTGATTTTGGTAAAAACTCAACACGATAGCTCGTGCATAGAGCAAATCCGGGGCATGCAATGTCAGCAAATCCCCGATAGGCAGTCGCCGCAACAATCGTCATAGTAGCAACCGATCGGCCCGTCCACAGGCCCCCTTTACGAACCCCGAATTAAGGCGGTCCCCCGATAACATCCTGGTGTGAATTAGCCGATACTAATATTTGGATTAGTCAGTGAGTCATTGGTTTCAGGGCCGAGGGGAGGTGTCATGAACGAATCATCAACGCCGCTACGGCAGACTCCCGAGCCGCGACTTCGTTCACCACATGATCGTACGCGCGCTGTTTGGCTCCACGCTGAGCCGATGGATCCGGTAAACACCACGCGGAATGCCTGTTTTCGCCGAGCGCGGTTTACTCCTGCGAGTACAGTCAATGTCCCCTCCGTGACCGATGTAAGAAGTCCGTATCTCCGTGGAGATTCTAGTCGGCGACGGTGTGAGTAATGCCGGGGTTGAGGAAGAGAAGTTCTTTTTGGAGCGGTAAGAGGACTACCGACCACGAATTGGGAAGTGATGGGTTGTTGTCCCGTGTAACTGTGCACGGAGGCTCCGATGGCATGGTCAGGGATAAAATCCAGGGACGGACGGTGCGCTGACCATTAGGTAGTGGGAAGGGTCAGCGCACCGTAATGACCAAACCCGTTGACAGGCACTCCACAACCGGCACATCCTCCCCCGTTTCGTGCCGGATCCTTGGGTCAGCCGGAAAAAGGCTGGCCTTTTTTTTGCCGTCGCATGCCCCTTCTGATTAGCTTCACCCCGCGGAAGAACACAGATCAGATTCAGGAAGCGGGCAAATCGGCAATTAACGGTATTTTGCTTATACTTCTGGAAAGATTAAGTTGGTTTCGGTCCTTTTCACTCCCGCAAGAACTCTAAATGCGATGTGGGTTAATGTTTGCCGCCGGATGCATCGCACGGGCGGCAAGAATCGTGGAAGCACGAATCGACGATGCAACAGGTAACCGTACTCATTGTTGATGATCACCCACTGGTGCGAACGGGCCTTGGCGAGTTGTTGAGGCACGAAGCAGACCTGAAGGTATGCTGCGAAGCCTCTAACGTGGAGGAAGCGCTTCGATTCCTTGACCATGGTTTACCCGATGTGGCGATCGTGGATGTCTCGCTGCCGGATGGAAACGGTCTGGATCTGGTCAAGCGCCTGCGGCTTCGGAACCCGAACATGCGGATTCTTGTCCTGTCCATGCATGACGAGGCCTTGCTCGCGGAACGGGCGCTGCGCGCCGGCGCGCTCGGCTATATCAACAAGGAAGAGGCCGCCGGAAATATCATTGCCGCGATTCGCAGAATTCTCAAGGGAAGAACATGGATGAGCCGGCGTATGAGGGAGCAGCGCCTGAGCATGGGCGCGCCCAGGTCAATGGAATCCTCCGATTCGCCGCTCGAGCGCCTTTCCAACCGCGAACTCGAGGTCTTTGAGCTCATCGGTCGAGGGCTCGGCACTGGCGAGATTGCTGCCAGGCTCCACGTGAGCGTCAAGACGATCGAGACGCATCGCGCCAATATCAAGAAGAAGCTGTATATCGATTCCAGTGGCGAATTGACGCGGCGAGCCATACAGTGGTCACTCGAACAGCAATAACACGGTTTCAGCCGACGTTGCACTGCGCTTCGAGCCGCCTGGGTTGATATTGTCATGAACAGACCAAAAAAAGGGGGGTGCGCCCCCAAAGGCGCAGACGCGGCTTTGCCACCGCCGAACGAGGAACTGAGCACGCTCAACCAGCAGCTTCAGGAGAAGCTCGACGAGCTGGAGCGGGCCAACAACGACATTACCAACATGCTGACCAGCAGTGAGGTCGCTACGGTCTTCCTCGACACCGAGTTGCACATCAGGCGCTTCACGCCGCCGACCGCGAAGCTGCTGAACCTGCAGAACAGCGACATCGGCCGGTTCTTTGGTGAGTTCTCGATGATGTTTCATGACCCGGCCTTGCTGGAAGACTGCCGGCGCGTGCTCGACACGCTCAACACGACCGATCAGGAGATCCACACCGGTGAGGCGCGCTGTTACTTGCGCCGTATCCTGCCTTACCGCACCGCGGACAACCGCATCGACGGCGTGGTCATCATGTTCATCGATATCACCGAGCGGGTTGCCGCCGAGTCCCGCTCACGGCTGCTCGCCACCATTCTGCATGACTCAAATGATGCCATCACCGTGCAGGATTTCGACGGATGCATCACTGCGTGGAATCGCGGCGCAGAGCGCATGTACGGCTACAGCGAGGCGGAGGCCCTGGGCATGAATATCCGCAATCTTGTGCCGCCGGACCGGCTTGCCGAGGTGCTCGAGCTTGTCAAACGGATTGCGGCGGGTGAGGACATCCGATCCTTCGAGACGCAGCGCCTTACCCGGGACGGTGGTCGCCTGGATGTCTCGCTGACCTTCATCCCGGTAAGCGACGCGACCGGCAGGGTCGTGGCGCTCTCGACGATGGAACGCGACATTACCGCCGCCAAGCAAACCGCCGGGAAACTGCTGCAGTTGAACGAGAACCTGGAGCAGCGCATCGCCGAACGCACGGCGGAACTGCAGCGAAGCGAGCAGGAATTCCACACCCTTGCCGACAATGTGCCGGCGTTGTTCTCCTACCTCGATGCCGAGCAACGCTATCGCTACGTCAACCGTGGTTACGAGGAACACTGGAAGCGGCCTGCGGCCGAGATCATCGGCAAGACGGCCGAGGAGCTGCTCGGCCCGGGCGGCTACGCGCTCGCCCGCCCTCACGTCGAGGCCGTGCTCGCCGGCCAGCCCGTGACCTACGAGGAGACATTCGAGTTCGCGGACGCGCCCCATACGATGCAGGTGCGTCTGGTTCCCGATATCGACGGGAACGGTCGGGTCCAGGGCTTCTATACGCTCGTCAATGACATCACCGAACTCAAACAGGCCGAATCGGCGATACGGGAGCGCGAAGCGCGGCTGCGTATCGTTCTAGACACCGCGCCGGATGCCATCCTCACCGTCGATTCAGACGGCAGGATCCAAGGCTTCAACCAGGCGGCGGAAGCGATCTTCGGCTATTCCATCGCTGAAGTGATCGGCCGGAACGTCAGCCTGCTGATGCCTCGGCCTCACCGCGAGGCGGATGGCGGCTCGCTGCTCCGCGACCTCGAGACGGGTGATTCAACGCGTTTCGGCCAGCGGCGGGAGATCCTGGGCCGACGCAAGGACGGTTCAACCTTTCCGATGGAACTCAGCGTCAGCCAGATCGATGAGGGGGGGATGTTTGTCGGAGTCGCGCGTGACCTCAGCGCGCAGCGGGCGCTTGAGCGAGAAGTCATCTCTGCCAGCACCGGGGAACAGGAACGCATCGGTCAGGAGCTGCATGACGGACTCGGCCAGCGGCTGACAGGATTGTCCATGATCGTGGAGACTCTGAGACAGGTGCTGATGAAACAGCAGCTGCCGGAGGCCGCAACGGCGGGAGAAATCCTCAAGCAGCTGCAAGAGGCGATGCGAGAGACACGTGCGATCGCCCGCGGCCTGATGCCGATCCCGGTCACGGAACAGGGATTGGCCGATGCGCTCGGGAAGCTCGCCGAAGACACACAGGCCGCCACAGGCGTAAGCTGCCGCTTTACCGACCTGGCGTCCGACAGCGCCGCGGTGAAGGACCGCGCCATCGCCACGCAGCTCTACCGCATCGCACAGGAGATGGTTCACAATGCCGTCCGGCACGCGCACGCCCGCCACATCACCATCCGCCTGAGCAAAAAATACCATCGGATCGAGCTCTCGGTCTGTGATGACGGGAAGGGCTTTCAGCCCGGCATTGGCGAAGGCTTCGGCCTGCGCATCATGCATTACCGCGCCGCCACGATCGGCTGCGACCTCAAGGTCGATTCGGCACCAGGCAAGGGCACGGTCGTGCGCTGCACGCTCCCCCTTGCTGACGTAGAACAGGCTGGCTGAAGATTCTATCCGTCTCCCCGCGTCCTGAGAGGGAGCCGGCTGAGGGATTGCTAGCCCTGCGCGAAGCCGCTTGGTCGAGTTCCGCAACGTGTGAATATCGAGAAGCTCCTGAATGCGCGTTCCTATTTGCTGAGTGAACTCGCGACTGTACATTGTGAACAACAGTCCCACACCTGTCGCTGTGTTCCGAACGACCATTACCTTGAGCGACACGTGACCCAGAGTTGGGCGCGGCAGCCGGATTTCCAGTTCCAGGATGTCATTGGGACGCAACGCCAACCCGCGAGGCTCGACAAAGGCGCCGTCACCATCGATGTTGCGGGTCATATAATGACCGAGGTCATTGCCATGCCGGGAAAGCTTGACTTCGAGGCACGTTCTGGCCGATTGTTACCAACCGGTAACCTCGCATCGGCATGAGCTCCTATATCCCGACCAAGTCAATAATGATCCTAGACAGAGACATTGATGGATGAGAATGGAGTAACAATCGATCTCATCAGCGCGGACTGGGACGCGGCTGTTCGACCTTCCGCACGGGACATAATCAGGCGTATCGAGCACGCGGAAGCTGCAACGCCGTTCAATTATTGCCGAAAGATAGCCGCAGGTAGGCTGTTTCCTCCGAATAGGCAATTCTGCAATCGAACTGATTGAAAAGTCCGCGAGAAAGCTATTGATTCGTAATGACCGCATTTGCGGTGCTTCCGGACTTCAAGTTTTTTACGCTCGGCGCGACCGGGAGAAGCAGGGCCCGGAGAGAGTGGAACGGGCCCTTGAGCGGGCTACCAGGCCGGGAGGCGAAGTCCGCAGGCTTCCGCAGAAACCCCCGTAATTCCGCGGGACCCCAAAATGAAAAAAGCCAACCGAGAGTGGTTGACCTTTATGAATTGGGCGGGCGGAATCGAACCCAGGACCTTCAGTCCTCCTAACCAACTGATTTGACGTGCCAATAAGCAGTAATTCTATAGACGATTGTACCAGTTCTTTGTACCAGTTTCACACACGGCAATGGGAAGAACGCTAAAGCGAATCCCTAGAGTTGTCATGAATGGGTTACACAGCGAGGGGTAGGGTGGGGGAAAACATGCCCCCCTTTGCTCTTATTGTGGGTTCCTCATTCTCACTTGAGAAGCAAATTTTGAACTCTTCATCTAATTCAGGAAGATTGAACCTACTGACTAATGGAATGGCTTTGGGCTATCGACTGAAGCCACCATAAGAAAATAGAAAAGCCAGATTAAATGAGATTGTATTTAATAGTGATGAAATTGAAGGGATGGTTGATTGGGCAATAGAAAGTACAGCAGCAGAGAAGAAATCAATAGAGCTGCCCAAACCTAAGCTGCAAACAGAAGAGTTCCCAATGTACCTGCTGCCTAAGAAGCTCAGTGCAGCGGTTGCTGAGGTAGCAAGGGCAATAAAAGTTCCACCAGAAGCAGTAGCAGCTACCTACCTTTTATTCACAATGATCGCGATGGGAATGGGTGTCTCTGTAATAGAAAAAGAGGAATTAATACATCACCCATCACTAGGGTTCATTCTTGCGATGGAACCAGGCGAACGCAAGTCAAACGACTAGTTGAGATGCTACAGGCAGGATTTGATATTAAGGAATTGCCCATGTTGATCGAACGCATTAATGAGCTAGAAACAAGCAAGCCATGAACCGTCAAGCAGCAACCCGACTCGCACGGCAGCTCCTACGTCAGCGAATCCATCGCGTAGACAACACACCCAAACTTACAGTCTCAGAAAATGGCGACCACTGCTTCATTAATGGTAAATACAGCTTTGCCATTCGATTGCACAGAAAATCCAGCGACGAGGACGCGCCCGAATTGGACGGCGGGGGAGGATAGCCGGAAGCCCGAAAAAATAGTCGCCGACTTTACTACAGATTTTATAATTATTTTTCGTCTCGACTAGATAATCAATATGACACAGGCATACATGTGTCTAAGTGAAATAGGCTTGCTGATTTAGAATTAGTCAGTGAAGAAAGCAGCTATAAAGAGGCCATACTTTGCGTGTTTTCAAACACTGCATTTTTAGCTTAAAAATGAAAATAAATATTTTGGTTGATTGGTTCTGAACAGAGTTTTGCTCTTCTAATTTCGTTCGGGGCGGGTTAGGCTATAGGGAATATTAGATCAGAATACACCTATATATATAGACTTTAATAAATATTAAGACAATTAAGACAAGAATCAATATAGCAGTACCAGAGAGTCTCTGGCTACAAATTAAGCAGCAGTCCAAATCCCAAGACCGCAGTTTATGTTACATCATTCGCGCCGCACTGAGTGAGAAGTTTCTTCCTGATGAACAGCCCACAAACACGGAAAAACAACGAGACGCGGCAGCGTGAAATAAGGTGAATTATGGAAGAGTCTTTGTTCAGAGAACGAAAATCAAAAGGTGAAATTAAAGCGCTGAAACGGCTGCTTTACGACATCATTGAAGAAATGAAACCGATGACAATTCGGCAAATATTTTATCAAGCAGTTTCACGTGACCATATAGACAAGACCGAGGTTGAGTATAAAAACATCTGTCGGCTGTTGACCGACATGCGCAAAGCGCATGAAATTCCATGGCGCTGGCTAGCGGACAATACACGATGGATGCGTAAACCGGATACCTACAACAAACTAAAGGATATGCTGTACGAATCCCAGATGTTTTATCGACGTGCTTTATGGAATGATCAGGAAGTTTATGTAGAAATATGGTTAGAAAAGGATGCGCTGTCAGGCGTGCTGTATGATGTGACATGGAAATGGGATGTGCCGCTGATGGTAACGCGTGGGTATCCGTCTTTTACGTACATTGCCCAAGCAGCAGAGACGATACGTGAAACACGGAAGCCAACCTATTTGTATTATTTTGGAGATAATGACCCAAGCGGAAAAGACATTTCACGTCATGTAAAAGAAAGCATAGATGAATTGGTCAACCCAAAAGGTGTGATAAATATTCCAATCACATTTGAACGCATCGCTGTCAATAAAGATCAGATTATTAGTCTAGACCTACCGACCCGACCGACAAAGCAATCTGACACGCGTTCAAAGAATTTTGAAGGTGAATCTGTTGAGGTGGATGCTATCCACCCAGACATCCTGCGAAGAATGGTTAATGAGTGCATTGAGCAGCATATTGATTATGGGTTGTTGGAAAAAACCAGCATGATCGAAAACGCTGAGCGCGAATCCTTGAGAAAGTTTATTGATGGCATGTATGCATAGACTAATTTTCGTAGGATATCGGTCTAGACTAAAAGAGATAAACCTAACCAAGCAGCCGCATGAGGACATTAAAATGCTACACACTCCACAGTGCAAATATTATTACGATCACGACAGAATTTCCCGACTGATATTGTCTATCTCAAAGATCAGGAGGTTGGACGCGCAGGATGAAGCCCTTGAGCAGGGTATCGCGAATTTCGAAGACTCGGACAGCAGGTTGGATGGAATTGACGAGGCGGGTTGATATCCTGTTTTTCATCGACGGCTTCGAAATTGCATACTAAGTGCAATGGCACTATACAGCCGCAGGGTCAGAGAGAGTTCCTTGCTGGATTAACCTGTTGATTAAAAAAGATCTTTTAAACAGCCCGTTAGATGTTTTTATGTTGATTTGACCGATGTTAATTATCCAGAATGTGAGTATTGTTAATTCGTTTAGATTCCAACAATGAGGCCCTCAAAATAATCTGCACTATTTCTCCTTGCATCAGCCAGTTAAATTAGATATTTTATGCATCGAGGAAGAAATATCATCGAACTTACTAAGATTAATGTTGATTACACCATGGGCAGGTTTCTAATAGTTGCAATGTGCGCCTTTAGCGTATGGCACGACGCTTGCTTGAGGCGACACGTGGTACTGGACCCTTCTTAGGACATACACCGCCGATGTCAATACGAATTCGAGTATGTACGAAGCCTTCTACCATCTGAATTCCAACCCCTTCAGAATCACGCCTGATCCGAAGTTCTGTTTTAGCCATGCCGGTTATAAATCGGCCCGGGGATATCTCGAGTACGCCCTCAGACTCGGCGAGGGCTTCATCATGGTCACGGGGCGACCAGGCACCGGCAAGACCACCCTGGCGGAAACCTTTCTGAAGGATCTCGACCCGACCCGGGTATTGGCCAAGCGGGTTGCCGTTTCCGGTCTCGAGGCGAATGACCTGCTGCGGGCAGTGGCCTTTGCCTACGGTATCGACGCAAGCGGCCTTAACAAGGCAACGTTGCGCCACCGTATTCAGCAGCATTTCATCCTGCAGGAACAGCGCGGGCGGCGGGCGCTGCTGATCATCGATGAGGCGCAGGGGCTTCCGTCGGCTTCGCTGGAGGAAGTGCGCCTGCTGGCAGACTTGCAGGCGGGATCGCGACCGCTGCTGCAACTGTTTCTCGTCGGGCAGGAAAAATTGCGTGATCTGATGTGCACACCGGGAATGGATCAATTCCAGCAACGGATCATAGCGACCTGTCATCTCAAGCCACTGGGTCTGCGGGAGACCAGGGCGTATGTAAAACACCGCCTGTGTCAGGCGGGCTGGAAAGGTGACCCGGAGCTGACCGGATCGGCGCTGCTCGCTATCCACCAGTTCAGCCGGGGGGTGCCACGGCACATCAACAAGCTATGCAACCGATTGCTGGTGCTTGGATTCGGAAAGGGGAAACACACCCTCGACGAAGCGGAGGTCCAGGCGATCTCCATAGAACTGCGCGAGGAACAACTGACGCCCTTGGGCAACACCCGGCAAACATCCGACGAAATCAGTGCGACCCGGCCCTGGGAAGAGTCCCGGGACGAGGCATACTCCCTGTCCGAACTGGCACTTGACAGGAATAGCGTGGAGGTGGAGAACCCGGATCTGCCTCTCACGCCGGCGCCGATGCTCCGAGCGGAAACACATGCCGCCACGCGGAAGTCCCAACAGACTGCGCAATGGCGTGTGCAGGCCAGGGCAAAGGCCCGGAGAGAAAGCCAGCCGGTGAAATCATCGGCACCCCGGGGAAACAGCGTCTCCCGCCTGAATAAGGTGCGCCGGCATTACGGGTCAGTGCTTGCCCGGCTGTTTACCTCCCGCGACCGGTTGAAAGTCGGAATAGCATGGGGCGCCGCCGCTCTGGTGGTTACCACACTGTTTACGGACGGGCTGGCAAGGTTTCCCGGGGAAGAGCGGACCGAATTGGCGGTCCTGCCCGACGAGCACCGGGTGCCGATGAACCCATCCAGGCCTGCGCATAGCGAAGACCGGAGAAATACGGACATAGGGATTCCGCATACAGGGCAGCATGAACCGCCGTCCCAGATGGTGACCGCTATCCCGGATAGCACACCGGAGAAACCGCCCGGCGACCGCGACCGGATTGATGGCAGCTGGAATGTTGCTGTCATTGAAGCAGCAACCCGTGTGCCCACCCCTGAAAAAATCCCGATCGCGTCCACCCCCGTGGTGGAACACGCTCCTGTTGACGCCACCACACCGCCGGCTCAGGTCTCGGAAACGACGCAAGACGGGTCTGAAATCAACGGACTCGAGGCTGGTCAGGATAATCTGGCAATGGCATCATCCAACAGGGTATTGCCGGATATCGAATCGATGGATGCGCCCGCAGCAGGCGCCGGGACGGGCAAAATGGTTCCGGCGGAAGATCATCCAGTCGCCCCTCCGGTCTCACGGGAGGAAAAAATCGCCACGCTGCTCGCACAGGGGCAGCAATCCCTGAGGCAATTTAGATTGCTTACCCCTTCCGGCGACAATGCCAAGGCTAAAGTACACGGCGATGAGATACAGACTGATACTGTATCAGGGTTTGAAATGCTGCCACCCCCAGCCGCTGGTAAGGCTAAAGCCAACACTTTTACTGACACGAATACAAATAATTCAGACACTGCAACTGGCAGCGACCTCCAGACGAAATCAATGCAGCCGACTGTTGATGTCAAAATACAGCGACAGGAATCAAACAGGGCTTCAGGCAGATGGGCTATTAACCTTGTTACATTACAACGAAAAGTCAATGCAGAACATTTTGTAATAAAGGCCAACTCCAAGGGAGTTGAAGCAGAAATAAATCAAGTAACCGTGAGAGGAAAGAAGTACTGGCGTGTGCAAGTGCCTGGTTTTTCTTCCCCGGACGAAGCCAGGACAAAGGCGAATGAAGTACAAAATATGCTTGGGCTGAAGGATGTCTGGATTGTACAGAGTTAGTAACGGCAAGATTAACCCGCTGTTTGGGCATCAGACCCGCAAGCCGGGCAATGAAGTGAAGAGAAATTTCTGGCGCCTAAACAAGAATCGCCTTGATCTCCCCTGACTGGTCTCGCATCACATCATACCTATTTTTTCGGGCACGCTCTTATTACAGCTCCCTGAAACCCCAAGATATCAAAGCCATCATCGGCCCCTCCTCGCCCCGTCGACTCAATCGATTGCCATTGCTTGAGGTCATAGGTGAGTTGGCGGACGAGGTCTTCGAACCTATGTGGATCGAGGTCTTCAAAATGAATGGGACCAAAGGTCCGAGTGACATGTGGTTTCGCCATCCATATTGCCCCTGAAGATGGAAATCCTGTTTTTCATCGACGGCTTCGAAATTGCACACTAAGTGCAATGGCACTATACAGCCGCAGGGGCAGGGAGAGTTCCTGGTCGAATTAACCTGTTGAAATAATAGATAAGCGAAGCTGTAGGATTGGGGGCCGAATAATCCTGAACCGAGGGACACAGCACTCATAATGCTGGGGTCGGTGGTTCAAGTCCACCCGTAGCCACCATTCAAATTCAGTGACTTATGCAACCGGCACAGTGCCGGTTTTTTGGTTGGAAGTGCGGGGTAAGTGCGATGGAACCAGTCGAAACGGACATGCAATGGTCAGTTATTGACTCAACTGTGGTTCGGGACCGGATAGGATTTGGTGCCTAGTTTGCTTCATAGTCTTCTACTTCGCGCCTGTACGCCTCATAAGATTTGCGCTCTTCACATTCCATGGAGAGGTTTTTCTCGCATTGCTGCTGGTGGATATTCTGAAGAGTTTCGTACCCGGTTCGTTTCCAGGATTCCGTGGTGCACGCGCAGACTTCCGGAAGCAGTGTCGCGAGCAGTACAAGCTTAAGCAGATTTGTGGTTGATCTTCCTTGCATCTTGTTGTTTATATCATTCGCAGCATAAAACAGCCGTTTACCAATCCGGCAGGAAACCCGGGCCAGAGCACATATATTCCGCATATTGGCGCAAATTGTTCTCTGGCCCGGGATATTTCATTACAAAAAGTGCCACCAGCTGTTATTGATGTTGTGATGGTGCTGTTTTTTCTGAGTGCATGTCCCGCATGGTTGCTGTTGGGGATAATAATGTGGGTAATAACTTGTGTGATAACCCCGGTTATAATACCGGTGATCCGGTGCATGATTACCGTGGTATCCCTCATAGTGACCATTCCATCCATGGCTGCTCTGGTGTCCGTCACTATCATAGCGTCCCTCATCAGCCCAAGCAGCACCATATGGCACCCAGAGGGTCATGGCCATAACTGAAGCCAGTACGTGTGAAGATTTGATATGCCTGTACATAACTCTCTCCTTGAATAGCGGGTTACGTGGATTATTAACGTGATAGCCCCGAAAAGGGTGACAGGCTGTAAGCGCATGGGAAGCCTCTTCGAGGCAACAGCACACCCAACTACTCCCGGCTTCCGTCTTGGTCGATTCTCTGCAATGACACGCGGGGAAAGAATGCCGGAGAGCTTCTGAGGATGCTTCAGTTACCCGAAATGCAGGGTTAAGAGATAGGTTTAATGCGA
>CAVXNM010000041.1:0-237547 GCA_963763115.1 uncultured Gammaproteobacteria bacterium | reverse complement strand
ACCCTGTTCAACGCAAAGGCGCAAAGAACGCAAAGAAACATATCAATAAAAACAACCAAGGAAGACCTGATCAAACCTGTCATTCACGCGAAAGCGGGACAAAAGCGCTAAGCGTGTAGAACGCCTGGAGGGCGACCCGAAGGGTGAGCTAAGCAGACAATCACGTCTATACAAGAACAGCGGGGCATTGGATCCCCGCTTTCGCATGGATGAATTGTTCAGATATTTATTTAAATTCCTTTGAGTTCTTTGCGTCTTTGCGTCTTTGCGTCTTTGCGTTGAATTCAATTCTTTATGGATGGACTGTGTAATCGCCATTCGGATCAGCGGCGGATTCAGGACAATTCGAACGGCGTGCCCACCGCGATATCGAGCTGACGGTCCGCCCGGCCGCGGTTGACGGCGATCTCCACCAGTCCACTGGAATTCGCGTACCAGAAGGCCGTGCCGGACGGCATGTCCGTGAACGTCCGGGCTCCGGATAAAGCATGGCCATTGATGTTCAACGTGGCCGTGCCGGTCGTCGCCCCGGCGCGCGTTCCCGTGATGGCATTCCCGTAGCGGTCGATATAGACCACCCGTTGCAGTTCATCCGGCCATTCCGGCCGGGCGCAGGCAGCGGTCACCACCGGACCGGCGCCGAAGGACCCGTCGCGCGCCAGGCGCGCCGCCAGCGGGGCGAACACATCGCGTGCGTGGAAACTGGGGGAAGCCATCGCCGGGGTCGGCAATTCCCGGCATTCCACGTGTCGCGCCCGTCGTGCCAGGATCGCGAACAGACCTTCATCCGGCCCCACATACCAGCGCCCGTCGGCCCTGACCAGACCCGCTGGCCGCTCGCCGCCCACCCCCGGATCCACCACGCAGATAAATACGCTGCCCGGCGGAAAACCGGCCGCATACGCCGGCAGCAGATAGGCCGCCGCCTGGATGTCGAAAGGAGGCAGATCGGCGAACAGGCTGATCACCGGAACACCCGGAGCCTGCTGTTGCAACACGGCCTGCACCTGCCCCGTGTACGGCCCTTCCAGCCCGAAATCAGTGAATAGAATAATCATGCCGCTCCTGAAAACCGTTCGCCTGGCGCCACATTTCACTCATTGTAGCAGCGACGCCGGCGACCGCTTGCAGCGTTGCAACGGGTCCGCCGCTGACCGGGCATGACGCCCGCCTTCAAATCCCGCATTATCTATTTCGAGGTCAACCCGACCTGGACGATGCCGCCCACCATACTCACGGAGGACGTGCTGCCCGCCGTCAGGCGGAATCGGCGATATCTGCAGGACAAGAACATGCGGGTGATCGACCACCAGGGCCATGCCGTCGACCCGGCCGGCATCGACTGGTCCCGCTACCGGAGTTCAGACTTTCCCTGCCACGCCGGCGTCTTTCCCTCGGCGCCCCCGGCGGAGCGGGAGCAATCGGGACGGCAGGAATTGCCGCTGCGAAGAACGAATGAGAGCGTGGTCCTTCCCAGAGGTTTCGCTCAATTACCGGTCGGCGGGCAGACACGCGGGGGGTGGAACTCGCCGCATCCTGTGCCCGGCCCATTCCGGATAGGCAGGCATTACCGGATGGGCGCGACACCCAAAAGGTGAGAAGTCAGGTTCAGGTGTGGAAAGCCCTTCAACCGCCTGACGCGGCAGTGCACGTGGCATCGACGGCAGCTTCAACGCAATTTTCCATATCGGATGTATAGGCGTATGGGTAGTTGGTTAGTCCTAACGGTCTGCCAAACTATACGATCAGATGGAACAGGATACTGTGCCAATTATCTGTCGCTATTCGTTACCTTCCTGATTCCAGCCGATACCACCCGACCTGCTCATCCATAACCCTATGTATTATAGATAAATATTTACGAAGCAGCCGCTTCTGCATGTCTTGATATTGCATGGGATATGTCGAGATAAGTTACAGATTTGCTAACGCTCTTCCTGTCGAATGTGTCATGAGATTTGTAACGCTATGTTTAATCTATAAAATTTTAGATGGCACACAATTTGCGTTAAGAAAACGTGAAGACAACAAGCAATTAGATTTGCAGTAGCAAGATGCAAAAAAGTGCACTGTTTGTCTGTTTAATTTACGGAGACATAAAAAATGAACACGAAAATCATTTCGGTGTTGTTTGGTTTTATTGCATTAGTCACAACGAGTTTCACAAATGCGGCGACGACAATATCGCTTAATCCGTCCGACCTGATCGGTCGCCTTGGGAGATCCAATTGATCTAACACTCGATGCTTCCTTTGACGTTGCTACGAAAGGTGGCGCGCTAACCCTAAGCTGGGAAACAAGTTTTCTGACGTTATTAACGTCGCCTGCTGCTATCCTTGCGGATGTGATAGCCGCCGGCTTCACGACTACAGTGGCCAGCGACATATCGTTGTTAGGTCCCGGCCAGTTGCAGATCGGACCAAACCTATTCGATTTTTCCCCGACTGGGGGGGTCAGTTGGTAGTGTGACACTTGCCTCGCTTCAATTCTCGGCGGACAGTCTGACGACGCCTCAACCCAACTCCGATCGGACTTACGGTTTCATCCCCATGGGTTGATGCAGAAGCTTCCAAGCACTCGACCCTCAACCGTTGACCTCAGGTGCATTCGATTAACAGTCAGTGCCGTGCCGCTACCGCCCGCCGTCTGGCTGTTCGGTACCGGCCTGCTGGGACTGGTCGGTGTTTCCCGTCGCCGTAGTACGACACAACCCGTCTGAACCTTCTGCGTGAGAGGTGAAGATCGTGGTCCGCTAACCCCGCCGTCCGCGTGATGCCGCTGTGCATTGCGCGGACAGAGCAGGTCACGCACGGTACCCCACTCAATTCGGAGGAGGTGTGTCGTGAATAGCTTAAGGGATAACATGAGAAGGTTAGTGTGGGGGATGCGTTGCCATTCTGTTCATGACGGCGTTCTGCAATACCAATGCGGCTAGGTGTTCGCGCCCGTAGACGGAAACGTCAATTTCCTGCTCGGTGACCTGCAGGGCGGCACGCTGGTGCTGTTTGACGACAGCGACCAGTCCTATGCCGGATCGTTTCTCAACATTCCGGTGCCTTCCGTAGTTGGCATCACAGGACCCAACGGCAACGGCGACTTCATCGCGACAAATTCACTGGCGCAAACGTTGGTTCTGACAGGCAGCAACCAGTTCATTCTGGGCCTGTTCTCCGGCGGTCAGTGGTTTGCCGATTCAGACGTCATTGACCGTGGCGCCAACAGCTACACCGTCGTCTTCGGCAGCGGTCCCAGTGTGCTGCAAGCAAGTGGACGTGCGGGTCGTGCAACAAGCGCCCGTACCCCTGCCCGCAGCGGCCTGCTGTCCGGGCTCTGGCTGCCGGCATCGCCCGCCGGGTTCGCATATAGCGTAAGGAATTCAGACACGTCCTGAGCCGCAATGAGTGGTTGTGCCTGCTCCGTGTCCTGTCGTGCGCCTGGGCGCGAGGGCAGGCACACCTTTCCTTTCAGGCCTGCACATGGTGTGCCTGCGGCAGGCGACATGCGACCCCAATGACAGACGCTGAAACAGCGTGCATGCGTTACTGTCACTGGAGTTACGAACCGATCGGTTTCCTACCCTGCATGAAACAGATTTGCTGACTGATCGCGCAACTGCGGACTGCCGTGTTTTTGTGTGGACGCGCAATGTCCATGCGGGGCGGCAGTCTGCTGATCGATCGTCTTCAGACGCCATTCTCATTGAGAGATTGATTGTCGTCCCACGCCCGGATCACGCGCCTTGACAATGCCTGTAGTTAAGCTGTAGTTAGGATGGTAATCCTGAATAAGACGGTGGGCGGCGGGTTCATGCGGCCGGCACCCATCATCAATAATGAACCATACAGGGAGAGTGCGGCAGGATTCTGAATCGCTCCAGAGCTACAAACGAGGAGAAGAGCGGAGATGCAGGGACAGTTACTATCTCGGCGGGGGGAGAATTAATGATAACAAGGTCTCGTCTTGTCACCGCCACCCTGTTGCTTGCGTTCGCCCTGCCGGCGTACGCGCTGCGCGACGATGTTCTGGTGGTCGTGAACGACAACTCGCTGGATTCACCGCAGGTGGGCGCCTATTACGCGCAACAGCGCGGCATCGATCCGGACAACATCGTGCACGTGCGGATGCCGGCCGGTTACTTCATTGGCTGGGATGATTTCCGGCGCCTGCGCGACCAGTTGATCGGTTTCATGCAGCAGCACACCCTCGATGATCCGGCGCTGGAGCCGGTGGTGTGCACCGACGGTGAACCGCCGTATTACTGTCCGGCGTCGATGGACCAGCTGCGGCAGCACACGCGGATCCGCTATCTGGTGACGACACGCGGGGTGCCGACGCGCATGACGGTGGACGGTTCCACGCTGTTTTCCCCGAACACGCCGACTTCGGTGGACAATTACCTCAAGTACTGGCTGATCAACTATTTTGCGGATGATGTCCCGTTAAAGTTCACCGAGCGCGAGGTGGCGTTCGGCGACGGGCGCGGCATGCGGACGGTGGCGCCGGCGACCGACCGGGAACTGATCGTCGGGCGTATCGACGGACTGAACCTGGCCTCGGCCAGGGCGCTGGTGGATCGCGCGCTGGCGGCGGAAGCCGCCGGTATCTACGGGACCTGGTACGGATCGACAAAGTTTTTTGCGCTGGCGGAATGCGGCCGACGGGGCGCCGCTCTACCCGCGATCTGGCAGCCCCCTGCTCGGCTGGCGCTATACGCTGGGTCTGTGGGGCGAGGATCGCCCCGAGTGCGTCGATTATCTCAACTTCGCCGGTGCGCTGGCGGAGGGCAAGGCGCCGGCGCATTGCCGGGTGAAGCTTAACGACGACCCCAATCCGGCGACGCAGACCACGCAGGGCATCGCCTATCCGCCGCCGGGTAATCCGGTTCGCGCGAGCCGCAGGCGGTGGATGCGCTCGGCTACCAGGGCTGGCTGGACGGGCAGAGTACGGCAGGCAGTTTCAATGCCCTCCTGAACTGGCGCAGGGACGCCCAGTGCACGGTGACGCTGTGCGATGCGGCGGCCGATCCGGCGGCCTGCCGGGCGGCCTCCGGCGATGTCTTTGGCGAGCTCAACACCGACTGTGTCGGGGTGGCCGACGGGTTCATGGGCTATAACCATCAGTCCTACCCGGTTTCCTACCTGGCGGTATGGCCGACGGGCTGGAGTGGGCCCGGTAATGGCGACCAGGACCGGCTGGCGTTTCCCGAGGTGCGCACCGACAGCGGGGCTGACGACAACCACAGTCTCTGGTTCCGCAACACCGACCAGGTGGGGGATCCGCGCTGTTACCCGGCCAGCGATTTCACCCAGGCGGCCAGTGCGCCGTGCCCGGATGCACGCCGCGTGCAGCTCACCCAGACCATCGCGCTCGGCAATACCCCGTTCGACCCCGATAATCCACCGGCCTACCAGATCGACCTGCAGTACCAGGGCATCAACATCAGCCAGGCCACGCCGCTTCGGGTTCGCCTCAGGGTGCACGAAACCGGCGCCGGTAATACCCTGATCGATTACGGCTTCAAGACGCTGGCCTCGGTGGCGCCGGGTTCGACCGGCTGGACGTCAGCCACGGTCCGGTTCACGCTCGATCCGCTGGTTCAAACCGCCACGAATTACGATCGCATTGAGCTGGTGCTCGACACGGCAGTCCGCTTCATCGGCGACCTGGGCATTGATGCGGTGAGCGTGCAGGAGACCAGCCAGGGTGTGGAACTGGCCAGAAACGGTTCGTTTACCGAAGGCCACCGCCAGGTGGCAACCGGGGATCATGCGGCCACGTTCCTGGACCGCCTCGGCGGGGTGGCGGTGTGGGGCAGTGTCGGGCATCACCAGTCCGGTGGCTGCGCATTCTGTTTTAACGGCCTGGGGCGGCTGGTGTATTTCCTGCGTGGTCTGCCGCTGGGCGATGCGGTGTGGTTCGATGAATCGAATAACAGCGGCATCCTCTACGGGGATCCGCTGTACTCCCCGGTGGCGGTGCGGCTGAATCCGGTCAATGCCACAGACACCCTGAGCGGCGTGGTCGACCTGTATGGCAGCACGGTGAACGGTCGCGATGCGGCCAGGGTCACGACGACCTACCGCGTCGATGCCTGCCCGGGCGAGGATTTCTTTGCCTGTGACCAGGCGCAGTCCTGGCAGCCCGCAGGCATCAGCGGACAGGGAGGCAGCGAAAATGCCCTGCTGGGCAGCCTGGATACCACGACGGTGGCCCCCGGAACCTATACCCTGCGCCTGAGCGTGACCAGTAACAGCATAGCCAGCGGGCGCAGCCAGGTTTTCAACGATTATTATCCTGTTTCTATACAGGCTGTGGCGAATCCGGTCGTTGTTGCATCCGGAGGGGGTGGGGGCGGCGGCGGTGGCTGCGCAGTGCAGCAAGGCATGGTGCGAGGGAAAGGTGATTGGTCCGCGCTGCTCTGGGTATTACTGGCAGGTGCAGGTATTGCCCATCGGCGTTTGCGGGCTTGCAAATCGGTTGCATAACGAATGGCATTGGTAACGTGGAAGACGTGTGCACACACGTCGGCAGCAGACAGACACGACAAAACAAGCAGCCAGGTAACGCTGCCGGTCCTGTTTAGAACGTGTAAACAGTCCTACAGTGAGTCCGCGGGATTCACGAAGAGAACGCGGAAAATAACAACCGCAGGCACGAGTGAGCTGGTGGCGTCCGGCTAGTTGTTGAAGTCGGTCCTCCACGCATAATACGGGCCTGCTTGCAGTTTTCCTTCGCTGTCCCTGGAAATCTTGACGGCGTAGTAATTCTGTCTTTGGGCATCAGATCCCTTGTTTTTATAGGTAATACGAAGCTTCATTGGCCAATAAACCAGTTTTTCGTTATACGTGCCCCAGGCGATAAATTCTGACTTTATTACGATCATTCCGCCGTCACGATTCACGTATGCTACTGCCGCTTTTAGCGATTCGTCTTCGCCGGGTTTCTGCGGTTCCGGACCGGCAGTGGCCGTATTGCTGCCCTGCTTCTGAACCGGCTTATCGTCCCCCGTTTCGGATGTGACCGGTTTCTGGTCCCCGGTGTCGGCGGGTATTGTTGCGGAACCGTCCGGTTTCTGTGTCTCGGCGCCAATAGGCGCGGACGCAGATCCTTCAGTCTCCTCATGACCGTAGCAACTGGAGAAAACAGTCAGTGATGCGATGACTGATGCCATCAATAAAGCGTGATATTTCATTGTTTCCGAACCCCTGCGGCTGTTACTCAGAATGCAGGTCAGCTGACCTGCTGGCTATCATGAATATCGCTTCTGTTTGCGTGCAACAGTCATGAGCGCAATGAGTCCAGGGCCGAACAGTGCGAGGGCCGGCGGTAGCGGTACTGCTGTCGCCTGAATGCGCGCGGCGATGTTATCGACACCCAGTGTAGCGTCTACCGGGAGCCCGTTCCAGTCGGGTAATTCGCTGTTAAGAATTCGCAATTCCGTCACATTGGAGAGCGTTGCCAGGATATCGTTGCCCGCCGTGTTGCTGCTGCGGCCCGGGAGTACGGACACAAAGTCGCTTGACCGTACCATGAACAGGACCCGGGTCCAGTCGCTGCCGCTATTCAGGACGATTCTGCCCGAGGTGACGAATGTACCACCGATTATTGAAGTGCCGGTGGGGTCAACAAAGCCTCCATTGATACCGAGCCGCAGATTCAGGGGTACGGAGGAACTGAAATTCTTCACGTCCAGGGTGATCGCGGTAACGTCGGCAGCAAGCCAGTCGCCCGTCCACTGTTCCCGGTTAAAGAACGTGAGCCGGTTACCACCAAACGGGTCCGTGCTGTCGGAAAACATCTGGAGGTAATTGTCGTCAATTCCGTCCGGTCCGCCACTACTGACATTTGACATATGCTCGGCCGTGACGGCGCTGAGACCTGTCTGCCAGTTTTGCAGGGTGCCATCCTCGAAGGTATCTATCTGGCCAAGGGTGATGGCCAGGGCCTCACCCGCCGGGAGCAGGCAAATCAGTAAGAGTATGGTGTATACGTGCCTTGAGAGTCCCGTGTTGTGTGAGCGATTTGACATGGCGATGCTCCTTTATTTTATTAGTTATTGTTGTCTGTTGTGTCATAGGCCTGTGCCCGATCCCGGTCAGGAATGCCACCTGAAGCTTGATGCTGGCTGGTGGAATCCGGCTTTGGGGGGCTTATTCTTTCCAGATTGGCCGCCTGCGGATCCGGCTGAGCACTTTCTGCGTGCGCACGCCGACTTTCCGTCTGTATAAATTCGATCAGGTCATGCGCATCCTTCTCGCTCAGCCTCAGGTTCGGCATTGGCACCTGGTTGTATTGCTCGTAGAGCGCGGTCGCCTGGGGGTCTTTCTCGGCCAGCAGCTTGTCGGGTTCCTGCAGCCAGCGAACCAGCCAGACAGGGTCACGCTTGCTGACGACGTCCAGCAGGTCAGGCCCCAGCTTGTCACCCTGGCCAATGGTGTGGCAGGCCGTACACCGCGTGTTGAACAGGTCCTCGCCTGTCCGGGCGGCCGGCAGCGCATGGGTTTCCCCATAATCTGCTTTCGCCACTGATGCCGTGAATCGATGCTGCTGCAGACGACCCAGCAGCACGGAAACCAGGGTCTCCGGCAGGTCAAAGGGTGTGCGCCTGAGCCACTGACCGGTTGTCTCGTTGCCCAGAACAAAGGTGATGGGGTGATCGCTGAGTTCCTGCTCATCATCGTTGTAGCTACCCAGTTTCTTGCGTATCTCGTCAATGTCTTCCTTCCTGCCCGTAAGGAACTGCCAGCCGGGGCCAATCCTGAATTTCTTCATATAGGCCTTGAGTGCAGCCGGCGTGTCGCGGTCGGGATCGACGGTGATGGAGTACATGTAAACGTCTCTGCCAGCGTGTTCGCCCAGCATTTCCTGCAGCTTGCGCAGCTTGGCCGTTTCCATGGGGCAGGAGTCGGGGCAGCTCGTGAACATGAAGTTGATCGTTACCACCTTTCCCTTGATGACATCATCGTAGAAATGCAGCGTCTCGCCATCCTGGTTCACCAGGGGAAAATTGGGAAAGTAACCGGGCGGCATGCGTGATGCGCCGCTGTTGACCGGGTAGATGCCGGCCAGTGACAGCATGCCCACCAGCAGCACGCGGACGACAAGAAATCGCCAGGTGCTCTCAATGTTGCGGAAATCATTCATAAAAAAACCTCATATCTTGTACTTTAAACGTTGTACGCTCACAACCGGGCCGTGAGGATTTACAGCTGGACAAATCCCGACTTCGCGACGGTTGGTTCCAGCGCCTGGTGCAGGTCAGTCCGTCAACCTGTCACCAGTGCCGTGACAGCCCGTTACTGCTACGTGCGTCAGTAGCGCTGGATAAATCCAGTCGTGCCGATGGTTAGCGCTGGTGCAGGTCAAGAATCAACCTGAAGTTGCCGTTTGTCGCTACGGGGTCGACGTGACGCCGTCTTCCGATCCGAAGTCCTGAATCCGAAGATTTCCTGCCATTTCCATTAAAGTCATTCGTCGTGCCAAACGAGTCCGAAAATGGTAAGTCGCTGAGAGTGACGGAACCATTGTCATTGAGGTCCGGCATCGCACACGATTGCCATAGCCATCCCCGTCGGTGTCGCGCTGGTTGGCATTGGCAACGTTGATGCAGTTGTCGCAGGCGTCACCGACACCATCGCCATCGCCGGCATCCTCCTGCCCCGGATTGGCCGCCATCACGCAGTTGTCGGCGCTGTCCAGCACACCGTCACCGTCCAGGTCGGAAACCGCGGCGACCGCCGTATTACCGGTCTTGATGGTTGCCAGTTCCTGAACAGATGACTCAATGACAGGTACTCCGTTCAGTCCCGCTCTCGTCCACGGATTACTCGCGCTGACGTAGGTAACGCCATCCCAGCCCGGGATCGGGGTCGGTATGCGCGCCGTCTGTCCGGGACGCTCGTTATCCCAGCGTAGCAACATGGCCTTGTCCTCGTGCGTGGTGTTGTGGCAGTGCTCCACGAAGGTGCCGGCAAACTCGCGGAAGCGGATCGCGACATCGATCGTCGCACTGCTGTCAGGCACGCCCAGGTTCGAAATGCGGTACATATCCTTGCGTGCACCGACTTCCCACGGTGGCGGTATCGCACCATCACGCGCCAGATACTGGCCCTCCTCGAAATGGACGTGCACCGGGTGACCCCAGCCGCCGCCGGTCGAGATGTGCCAGATCTCGACGCCGCCGCCCATTGTCTCCGGTGCCGCCGAGACGCGGTTGAGGTCCGCATTGCGCACGCACAGGGTCTCGGGTGCCTCGGGAATACACTGGGTCGGGTCTGCGGGTTCGTCGTCGGTGACGATGCCCCACGGGTTGGGCCGGCCGTCACTCGCGATGCCGGGCTGGCCGCCGCGGGTGAACAGGAAGGTGCGGTGCTTGGCGTTATCGAGCTCGGCCTGGGTGAACTTGACCAGCGGAATCATGGTCTTCCCGCCAACCTCGTAATCGTTTGGATCCATACTCAGGTCCTGGGAAAGGGGCGCCGAAACGACCCGGAACTCCAGGAATTTCCTGACCGTAGGGTCATCCGACCAGCAGTTGGGTGTCGCGTCGGTCGGGTCACAGGTGCCGCCCAGCGCCGGGATCTGATTCTCCACCGGATTAAAGGCCCCGGAGAGGATGTCCGCGAGCGGCACGACGGCATCCGGTCCCTTACCGTTCTTGAACGCCAGGGTATTGACCATGTACAGCTTGGTGCCGACCGGGAACTGGCCGAAATCGATGATGATGTCATGCCGTTCCGCGATCGATTGCACCGGCAAATCGGGCGAGACCCCGTTCGGTCCGTTGGGCTCTGCGACGGTGGTGGGCCCGAACGGTACGGCATGCTCGAGGATGTTGCCGTCATTGGCGATCATGTGGTACCGGATGCGGCTGTAGGATTTGCCGGGATTGGCCGTGCCACCGGGGAACTCACCGGTGTTCGGATCGTCATATTCGCGCACGATGGCGATCTTGAAGAAGCGGGCCACGGCGCCATCGAGGAGACGGAAACGGTAACGGCGCGCACGCACCTCGAAATACGGCTCAAACAGCCAGTTGACGGTCATCCGGTCGCCGATGAAGCCGTCGGTATGCAACGCCTGGTTGCCCATGGTTAGCTGTCCCTGCGCATCCCAGGCCTTGGCGGCAATCAGCAGTTGCACATCATAGTCACGGTTACCCCATTCCAGAGCGGTGCCGCTCGGAAAACACAGGTTGATGTTGTCCTGGGTGGGGGTGTCATCGTAATCACAGAGGAAACCTTCCCTGCCCCGATCGATCGCGCTGTAGTAGTTCATCATCGCCGCGTTGCCCTTGTAGACGTTCTCCGAGGTGCGGTCGATCATGTGATCGTGGAACCAGTGGGTGCTCATGGTCTCGTGCCAGTCGCCCGGGATCTTGATCGTATGGGTGGCCGAATCACAGGTCTTATCCTTCATCGTCTTCGTTAGCGGATCGGTGATCAGCATATGCTCGCCCGGGGTGCAGGGCGTGGCGGCACGGGGATCCGAAGCATCGGCATTGATGCTGTCATTGCCGGCCAGCGTCATCGGCCAGCGGTAATCATAGAACTCGCCGGGGAAGAAGAAGGCACCGGCAAAGCCGTCGACCTCGCCGGGATTGTGACCGTTGTGCTCGTGCGTGGTGATGGTGTGCTCGCCGAAGCCGAAGGCGGCCGTCGGGGCCTTGTTGGCTTCGACGTCGATCGGCAAGGCATTGTAATGGCGGAACAGGATGGGCTCTGCATAACGGGCGCGCAACAGCTTTGGGGGCAGAGTGCCGTCGCCAAAGGTCCAGATGGTGTTGGGATCCTGCAGGGGCAAATTTGGACCCAACTTGACCGGGATGCCGCCGGTTGAACCATCGAAAGCCGGTATCGTGCCGGGAAATTCGAGGCTGCCAACCACGGGACCGACGGTGTTGTAGTACAGCCCGGAAGGTCCAAACTCGCCCTGCGTGTAAGCGTGGCTCTGTTCATCGTCGCGGATGCCGCCATTCGGTCGTGCCGCGCCCTGGGCGGAGGTGAAGTACACCTGCGGCTGGAACTCGTCCCAGCGCTGGTGCGAGAAATTTACCCCTGGCGCGCGGCCCTCGATGACGCCGTTGTTGGGCGCCGCACCCGGAATGCAGCTATTGATCATCGTCGCCCACGGATTGTCCAGCGTGGTGTTGGCTTCGATGGTCGGCTCCGGCCACAGCGGGGCATCGAGCACGGCATCCACGACAGCGGCATCGGGTCTGCCGTCACAGGTGGTCGGCGGCGGCAGGGTCTGACCGGTCGGTGCGAACGTCGTCGGCATGGGGCGTGTACCGAACTCTTCGAAGCGGATCATCCGCTGGGTGAACGATGTCACTGAATACGGAACGCCACCCACGCTGAAACTCAGCGGGCTGGGCGGCAGGCCCGACGGGATATCAACGCCCGCGGCGAGCACGGTGTGCGGGCCGGCGAGGATGAGGAAACTGACTGCAGCGAAGAGGGAGCAGACGATCCGGCTTGTGCGCACATGCGGCTGCCCTGCCCTGAACCGCTGACCTTGAATGGCGAGACCATGCGAGTCGTCGTGACAAGTGTAGTTGCTGTTCATTTTTTAACCCCTTGTTGCTTGGTGATCAGTAGACCGGACGCCTGTCCAACCCTGCGGAATGACCCGGGAAACTGCAGCTTCGGGCTCCTCCACCGCGTCGTTTTCCAGGGCATCCGTCATACGCGTCACTTCCTTCACTGTTACCTGTGGTTTCTGCATATTCATGTGCGCTGCCCTGTCACGGTGCCGGCGGGTGGAATGCCGAGGGACCTGGCGGTTTGCCGAAAGCGAGACCTGAAGATTCCGAAATCCACAGTGTGACAGAGCCGTTTCCATCGAAGTCCGCAGTCAAAACTTCCTGACTTCCCGAAGTCAGTTCTTGAAAAGTCCAAAATCGACCGGATATTCACACTGTCATTGTTATCGAGATCCGCATCGCAGATGTTGCCGTAACCGTCGTTGTCCGTATCAAGCTGGCTGTTCCCGCCGGCATCCGGAATGAGCGGACCGTTGGCAACCAGCGTGCAGTTGTCGCAGACATCGCCCACACCGTCGCCATCGGCATCCGCCTGGTCATTATTCGAAATGGTCGGGCAGTTATCGGCCGTGTTCGGAATGCCGTCGAGATCGTCGTCTGATGAATCGATGACCTCGACCAGACGGGTGGCGGAACCGCCCTTGGAGGAGGCTATGGTCACGCGACCGGGGGGAGCGAGCGGCACGCCGGGTGCGGCGTCCGTGACCACGGCGCTGCCGCCGACAAGCGGCTGGTTCAGCTCAACGAGTGTCAGTGTCGGTAGTGTCGGGCTCGCATAGGCGTCACTCGAGCTGGCTTCGACGGTCAGGCTCGGCGGTACCGCAGCGAGGTCGTATTCCGCACGGGTGATGGTGACGTGGTCGACCAGCGGCCGTACCAGGTGTGTCAGGTCGGTCGGTGTATCCGTGGCGTCGATTTCCACCACGGGCGGTAGCACCGTCGCATCCGGCGTCAGCAACGGGCTCTCAAAGAAATCACCCAGCAGGCTTAACAATGAGTACGGACCGCCCACGTTGGCATCGCCGGTGAAACTGACGAAGGCGGTCTCGGCGCCGCGCGTGAAGACATCCACCTGTCCATTACCGGCTGCATCACGTGTATAAGTGGTGCGTTCGGCCACCATGGGCGTGGCCAGACGGTCGTCATAGAGCCTGCCAACCACCGTGAAGAGATCGCTTTGCAGGGTATTGAGCGTGCAGATACCGTCGCCTCCCACGTCATCGCAATCAGCGTCCGTTTCACAGGTGTTCCCCGTGAGTCCGTTCGTGCAGAGACCGGAGGTGACGATTGCGTCGCAGATACCATCGCCTCCAGCCACATCACAGTCGCTATCAACGGTACATGCTGCTCCCGCGTTCGCCGCAGGCGCCGAACAGACGCGTAGCTGGGTAGCGCTCAGCACAATTGGTGCCGTCAGCGCCGCATCCGAGAAGGCCTCGATGCGGAAGAAGTTGTTGCCGGTCGGACTACCAGCGACCAGGTGCGAGGTTGCACCGTCACCAATGAAGTCCGCGACGCCATCGGGGCCGCCTACGCCGCCCGGTCCGAAGATATCAAGCGTCGTATCGCCCGGGAACGTATCCCAGGTCAACCAGGGGCCGACGCAGTTGTCAGAACTGGTGGCCTCGGTGACCGCACCAGTGCCATCGATCGTCCCCACAGGGAACTCGACGTCGAAGCTGTCATTGATCTCGTTACCCGCACCCACCGCAGTGACGTTGTAGAGGTGTTGTCCGTAGGGCTCGGTAATGCGGTAAAAGCCGATCTGTGGCACATCCACGCGAATACGCAGCCGGGTGAACGGGAACTGCCCGCCGTCGACGATATCTGTCAGGAAAGCCGCCTCGGCGCCCAGTACCAGCACAGCGTTCAACGGGAAACTTGCCGTGTCCGGCGAAGCCAGCCACCAGAAGCCCTCGAAGCCGAAGCCGATTTGCTGCGAGAAAGGAATGGCCGGATTGGGCGGGTCGAAGAAACAGAACGGTGCCGTGCCTACCGGAGAGATCTGCTGCAAGGTGGCCGGGTCGATGGTCGGCTGACTCGGGCTGAGGCAGAGTTCCAGCGCGAGATTGTTGGCATCCCGCAGGTACTCTGCGAAGCCGTTGTTCGGGTTCGACGGACCGACCTGGAATGGCGCGGCCTGATTGCCGGCCACGGAACAGGCTGCGTGCGCGGTGGTACCCATGCAGACGCCCACCAGGGCGGCGACCAGAGTCTTGTAGATATTGGATTTCATGTCAGTAGTCTCCAGTCACGCTCAGGGCGCATGATTCACGGTAACGGGGCGCGTGGCCGAACCGCCCGCGTCCGAGGTCACGGTAACCGTGGGCGGGGCCACGGCCAGGTTGGTCGCCAGTACGCCGCCGGAGAGGGTCTGACCCAGTGCAGTCAGGATCGGTGGCGAGGCCAGGTCGCTCGAGTGGGCCTCGATGGTCAGTACCTTGTTGTCGTAGTCGTACTCGGCACGGGTGATGGTCACCAGGTCGACCAGCGGCACCACGATGTCGGTCGGCACGCTGCTGGGATCAAAGGCGCCGTTGTCCGCGGTGACCGTGATCTCGGCCGGCACCGTGGTTGCATCGGGTGTCAGGGGAACGCTGCCGAAGAAGCGGCCGCTGCCGTCGCCCGGCATGGACTGAGAACCGGCCGGCAGATTGGGATCACCCGTGAAGCTGACCGCCGCCTGGGTCGGTGCGGTGGCGAACACGTTCACACGACCGCCGATTGCGCGGCTGTAGGTCGCCTGGTCGACAGCGAGCGGAGTCGGCAGCGGGGGGCCGTTGAAGATTTTGCCGGTAACGTTAAACAGGTCGGTCTTGACGGTGTTGGTCACACAGATACCGTCCTGTGCGCCTTGGGTGTTGCAATCGGCATTGGTAATACAGGCGTTACCTGTGAGGCCCGCAGTACAGATGCTCGCGGTAAAGAGATGACAAATACCATCCCCTTGCCCTGGCGTGGTATCACAATTGGCATCCGTGACACAGGCGGTGCCCACCAACCCGGCCGAGCAGAGCCCATTGGGTACGGCGATATTGATGGGGGTTGTAAGCCCGGGATCGGCATAGGCAGAAATTTTGAACTCATTCGTCCCGCAGGGGCTGCCCTTGACGAAGTGCTCGGAGCCGCCGGTGATCGGGTTGAGGAAGTTGATTGTGCCGATGTAATCGGCCACCCCGTCCGGTCCGCTGCCGCCGTACGGCGGCCCGTAGGTGAAGGGCGGCCCGTACAGGTCGAGCAACGGATCGTTCGGAAAGGTGTCCCAGGTCAAAATCGGTCCGATGCTGCCGTTGAAGCCGACCTGGTCCGCTACGAAGGACAAGTCATCTGAAATGTTGATCGCATTCTGGCCCGGGGTATCGACGACTTCGGTGATCTGACCCCAGGGATGCGTGATCACGTAGGTACCGGGCACCGCCACATCGATGCGGATCCGCAGGCGGGTGAACTGGGTGCCACCGCCAGGCGCGAAATTGGTTAGGAACGCCGCCTCGACCGCCGAGACCAGGAGTGCCCGGTCGTTGTTCGGGAGATCGATCAGGGCGTCCGCCGAGGCCCAGAACGCTTCATTACCAAAGCCAATCTGGGCGGCAAACGCGAGTTGCTCGGGCGTGGCCGTATTGCCCCCGAGTGGATCGTTAGGGGGTAGAGAAATGCAGTTCACCTGGTCGGTGCCCGGACACATCTCCACCGCCAGACCCTCGGAGTCCTGCAGCCAGAGCGGGAAGGTGGTCTGCGGGCTTATTGGTCCGGTATTCATCAGCGTTGTGCCGTCCAGCGGGCAGTCTGCCTGAACGCTCTGCATCAGTGTCCACAGGACGATGCCGGGCAACAGCCTCAGCCTGATTCGTTTCATAGTAGTCGTCATTGTTGTCTCCCTAGCCAACCTAGACCCATACGTACGGTGTTGTACGCATGTGTGTCACTCGATGTTTGCCGTTGCCTTTATTGCGAATCTTCGCTGTTTTCCAGGTATTCCGGTGCTCCTCAATGTTCATGTGCACTGCCCTGTCACGGTGCCGGCGGGTGGAATGCCGAGGGACCTGGTGCACTGCCAAAGAGAGACTTGAAGATTCCGAAGTCCCCTATATTGACGGCGCCGTTTCCATCAAAGTCCGCATCAAAATTTCCTGACTTCCCAAAATCGATCTTGAACAGTCCAAAATCACCGATATTCACAGCGCCATTGTTGTCGAGATCCGCATCGCAGATGTTGCCGTAACCGTCGTTATCCGTATCGAGCTGGCTGTTGCCGCCGGCATCCGGAATGAGCGGACCGTTGGCAACCAGCGTGCAGTTGTCGCAGGCATCGCCCACGCCGTCACTGTCGACGTCTTCCTGGCCGGGGTTACTGGTGACCGGGCAGTTGTCGCAGACATCACCTACGCCGTCGCTGTCGCCGTCTTCCTGCAGCGGATTGGCGTTGACGGGGCAGTTGTCGCAGGCATCACCCACACCGTCGCTGTCGCTGTCTTCCTGCAGCGGGTTGGCGTTAACCGGGCAGTTGTCGCAGGCATCGCCCACACCGTCACTGTCGACGTCTTCCTGGCCGGGGTTGCTGGTGACCAGGCAGTTGTCGCAGACATCACCCACACCGTCGCTGTCGCTGTCTTCCTGCAGCGGGTTGGCGTTGACCGGGCAGTTGTCGCAGGCATCGCCCACACCGTCACTGTCGACGTCCGCCTGATCCTCGTTGGTTGTCAGCGGGCAGTTGTCACAGGCATCGCCAAACGTGTCACCGTCGCTGTTTTCCTGCAGCGGGTTGGCAATCAGCGGGCAGTTGTCCGGACCGTCAGCGATGCCATCCAGGTCCGCATCGGGATTAATTGCCGCGTTAAGGGGGTTGAGGCCCAGGAAGGTACCCAGCGGCGGTAGTCCCTGGGCGATGCGCCCGCCGGACCCAATGGCCTGTATTTGCTGGAAATCGGCCGACAGCGCAAGCAGTCCGCTGCGCGTGCCGGGCGATACCGGCGCGGTACCGGTGATCGGAACGAAGATTTCCGGATGATCGAAGGGCGCGCTCTCGTTCTTCACGCGTTGATCGGTCAGCGTGAGCATGAACCGCGTGAGGTCATCGCGCAGATTTTCCGGGCAGGTCGAGGTCGCTGCACAATTGGGCTGCGCGCCTTCATCCCGCAACAGGCCAATGGGCAGCACCGCGGTATCGAAGTTCTGGGCGTTGGTGAGCGCAAAGTCGGCACCACGCACATAGAAGTCGGTCACCTGGCGCAATGTCGACAGTCCACCGTTGTGCATATACGGCCCGGTCAGGTCAAGGTTGCGCAGAATCGGCGTCTTGAACGCGCCGAAATTGGTGACCCGCCCCGCGAACGGCGTCGTATCGAATGGCGAGACACCATCCGGCAGCTGCGGCACCCAGCCCGCCATGTGTGCCGGAAGCGGGTCCAGGTCTGGTGCCTGTTGCAGGGGCGCGAAACCGATGTTCTGGAGACCCAGGATGCCAATCGACAGGGAAACTTCCGTCAGGAGACCGCCCAGTCCCGTGGTGCCGCCACGGGCGACGTCTTCGCTGGTCGCCAGGAAATCGGGCGTACCGGATGTGTGGTTGCCGCCCGGCCGCACGCCGGTGTTGTGAAAACCGCCGTCATAGATCCCGATGCCGGTGCTGATGGTCATGAATTCATTCGCGGCGATCGGGTTCTGGTCGAATGGAACGGGAACGTCCGTGACCGGATCCCTGCCCTGGATCAGCAGCGTGTCGATGTCCATCATGGCGCCGCCGTCATGGCAGGCCAGGCAACCGCCGGCACCGTTGAAGATGTTCATGCCCAGCGTTTCCTGGGTGGTCAGCGCACCGTTGCCTTCCAGGAACCTGTCGAAGCGGGAGTCGTCCGCGATCAGGGTTGATTCGTACATCTGGATAGCCAGGCCGAAGAAGAAGGCGAAATTGGCCTCCATCTGCGTATATTCATCCGTGTTCAGCGGTGTGCCGGACTGGAACGCGGGAATCCCTTCCGCGTCGAACGTGACCTTCTGGGTGGTATTGTTCCAGTACTCGGGCCAGAAGGCCGCCTGTATCATGGCCGCATAGGTTGTGGTCAACCCCGCACCGGTCGCGGTGTCCGCAATGGCACCGAGGACGCTGTCTGACGGAGAAACGGCCTGCTGCGCGAGCGGTTTCAGGGTGAGCATCTTTTTGCCGATTTTGGGCCAGGTGCGACCCTGCCAGGACATTTCGAAGTTGCTTACTGGCGGTCCGACCGCCTGTGAGGCGAGCCCCGACTGGCGGATTCGCAATTCCACCGCTGCGAGGCTGCCGGTTGAATTGGACAACAGGTGTGGACGCGGGTCTGCGGCGCCGAACGGATTGTTGCCGTTGAAGATGTTGTTGGCGCGGCCGTCCCAGAAATTCGAGAAATTGAACGCGGCGTTGATCACCGACGGGGTATTACGTGGTTCGACGCGACGGAGATTGTTGCCGTCGATGTTGAATACGGGATCAAGCAGGCCGCTGCCGAGATCGACCGGGTCTCCGGGCACGATGTCGATGAACTGCATCAGCATCACGCCCTGGGATGAGACGACGTCATTGGTGTCGCTCACCACGTTGCCTGAATTGACCAGCGGCTCACCGGCATGCTGCTGGTCCGCCAGTCGATGGAGCGGGAAATGGGTTGCCGTGAGCGTCATGTTGGGGCGCAAGGCGCCAGGAGCCGGCTGCGGTAGTCCGAGGGTGTTGTTTCCGAACCCGGTATCGCCGCCGAGGAGTCCGGGGCTGAGCTGGTTGGTCGTACGGTTATCCGCACCGGCGTGAAAATGGCACGACGCACAGGCCTGTACACCATCGCTTCCCACCTGCATGTCCCAGAACAGCACCTTGCCCAATCGCACCGCGGCGAACGGGTCCTGGATGTAGTTGCCGATATCAAGCGGCTCGGGGACCGGTACGGTTTTAAGGGAGACGAGCAAGGCCTGGGTGGAGGATGTCGCGCAGCACAACAAACCAGCGCCGATCATCCCGAGCCAAGAACGGGAAAGCCTGAGGGTTAGTTTTGATCTGGTTTTATCCATTATGTGACAGTTTGTTGTCGTTAGTTTTTTTGGTGACTGCCGCATAAGCGCGAACAGCGTTGAAGAATGTCAAGTTCATGTGGCCGTATCCGGGTTTACCGGATTCTGAAAGCGTGTCGGCCGGCCCTGCAGGCGGCCCTGGTCCGCACCAGCGGGGTATGTGCGCCATCGGCCGGGTGATCTGTGCGTAGTGGTGTTCAGGAAGACGCTGCCCCGGCAGTGACTGCGAGGGAGCCATGGACACCGGTTTCCGTTGGCCAAACCGTGGTGCTGAAGGGGGATGGATAGCGGCGGACCGGCTGCAGACGCGGCTCAACCCGATCGGTGGTATGCAAGCCAGTCGAGTGCGATGATCTGGAACGCTGAAAGTCCGGGAACCCGACAATTTGGATGCCGGGGGCATCTGAAAATCCATAAACTTCTCCCCTCCAGCAACCCGTTTGACATATTAGAGTCGGTGTTGCTTTCTGTTTTTTTTGTTCGCATACCGGGGCTGGTATAGTTTTAGGGCCCGGCGATTTTTACGTAGTGGATGATCTTTACGTAATCTTGACATTTAGTTAAGAATGAATTGGTCATCTAAGCAACCCTCTAAACTGTCAATTATTTTTCTGATCCAAGGGATAGTTAGATCCTGCACTAATGTCTGATCCACGATCGCATCGATGTATATCCTGACAGCTCCCGACAGCATGAGTCTTTGACGCAGCCGAGCGTAAAGATCCACCCCGCACACCTTCAGGGTGCGATACAATTACACGATATAACAATAGGTTATCTTTGAACCCCGGGATATTACGGAGCGGCTGCCATGGACTGCCTGTCATATCGAGGGGAGGAAAGGTATCCGGATAGCAACGCTAACGAATTTGCATTTTCCCTCAACATGGACTAGCGTCAATAATATAACACTTAAGGTTGGTTGAACGTTCGTTCGGATGACAAACAGCAAATCAAACGATCGGCGGAGCACGAATCTGTCTGCGGACCTGACGCATGAACAACAAGTTTGGGAGATAATGACAACGTCTGAATCCAGGAACAGCATCCGGGTGTTGATCGCGGACGAGCAGCAGGTTTTGCGGTTCGGTCTCGCTCAGCTCCTGCGTGATGATCCTGTGCTTCGGGTCGTCACCGAGACGGGTGATTTAGAAGGACTCGAGCGTGCAATGCGGGAATTCCATCCCGACGTGGTTGTCGTGGATCCCT
This sequence comes from uncultured Gammaproteobacteria bacterium, assembly GCA_963763115.1. Lineage (GTDB taxonomy): Bacteria > Pseudomonadota > Gammaproteobacteria > UBA9214 > UBA9214 > CAVQCA01. The sequence continues at coordinate 216,762 of CAVXNM010000041.1, read as the reverse complement.
ATTCGGATGCAATGAAAGGGATTGAAGCCCTGAATCGTATCTTCAGCCTGGCATCGAACGTCAGGGTTATCATCTACACCTCGTATGCCGAGCGGTTGCAAGTTGTGACTGCCCTCGAACTGGGCGTTAGCAGTTACCTGCTGAAACAAGTCAGCCTGGAGTCGTTCCTGCCGGATCTTCAGAAAGCGTGCTCGGGTACCACGGTAATCTCATCTGATGCCGCCAGCATGCTCGTGGAACACATTCAGCACAATGTGAATCGGATGGAAACCGACAAGAACCATTCATTTTCGGCCCGCGAGCTACAGGTTCTCGAAAAACTTGTCAAGGGTATGAGTAATCGCAAAATTGCGGACGGTTTGTCCATCTGCGAAGCGACTGTGAAATTTCACGTGCATGCAATCCTGGAGAAACTTGGGGTCAGAAACCGAACGGAAGCCGCCATTGTCGCACTGGAGCGGCAGATCATTAAGCATTGACAGGTTGCTTGCCGCTTCCTCATAACCGGCTGACCAGTTATGCCGGCCGCAGTGGCCTTTCAGATGCGTCAACGCCATGAAGCATGGGGTTCGGCGTCAATACCCGAGTGATTCTCCTGACATAAAACAAAAAACCGGGCAATGCCCGGTTTTTGTCGTCGCTCCCGCACGAAGCGGGGCTGTGAGGCCGTCAGTCCTGGCCAGCGGCTTCCGGCTCGGGCCGGTCGACCAGCTCGACGTAGGCCATCGGTGCATTGTCGCCGGGGCGGTAACCCGATTTCAGGATGCGCAGATAGCCGCCGGGACGGTCCCGGTAGCGCGGGCCGAGTTCATTGAACAGCTTGGTGACGATGTCGCGGTCGCGCAGACGACTGAAGGCGATGCGGCGCCGGTGAACGGAATCGCTTTTCGCCATGGTGATCAGCGGTTCTGCGACGCGCCGCAGTTCCTTGGCCTTGGGCACCGTGGTCTTGATAATTTCATGCTGCAGCAGTGACACTGCCATGTTCTTCAGCATGGCGCTGCGGTGGCTGCTGTTGCGGCTCAATTGCCGCCCGGAGTTGCGATGACGCATGGTGTTGTCTACCTGTCGGGTTGGTTAGGCGCTGACCGCGGTCTTTTCCTTCAATCCGGATGGCGGCCAGTTCTCGAGACGCATACCCAGTGAAAGACCCTTGGTGGCCAGTACGTCCTTGATCTCGGTGAGCGACTTCTTTCCCAGATTCGGCGTTTTCAGCAACTCCACCTCGGTGCGCTGGATCAGGTCGCCGATGTAGAAGATGCTCTCGGCCTTCAGGCAGTTGGCCGAGCGGACCGTCAGTTCCAGATCGTCCACCGGGCGCAGCAGGATCGGGTCGATATCGCTTTCCGCCGTACTCGGCTGATCCTCGGAACGGGCCTGCAGGTCCACGAACGCGGAAAGCTGGTCCTGCAAAATGGTGGCGGCATGACGGATCGCCTCCTCGGGATCGACGGTGCCGTTGGTCTCGATGTCGATGATCAGCTTGTCGAGGTCGGTGCGCTGTTCGACGCGTGCGCGGTCCACCGTGTAGGAAACGCGGTTCACCGGGCTGTAGGAGGCATCGAGCTGCAGGCGACCAATGGTGACGCTTTCGGATTCTTCATCGAAGCGCACCGTAGCCGGCTGATAACCGCGCCCCTTGGCGATCCTGAGCCGCATGGACAACTCGCCTTCCTTGGTCAGATTGGCGATGAGGAACTCCGGGTTGACGATTTCGATATCGTGATCCACGGTGATGTCACCCGCCACGACCGGACCCGGACCCTTCTTGACCAGGGTCACCGTGGCTTCGTTGCGGTTGTGCATGCGCAGGGCGACCTTCTTCAGATTGAGCAGGATATCGATGACATCCTCCTGCACGCCTTCGATGGTCGAGTATTCGTGCAGCACGCCGTCGATCTCCGCCTCGGTGACCGCGGTTCCGGGCATCGACGAGAGCAGGATGCGCCGCAGCGCATTTCCCAGCGTATGACCAAAGCCGCGTTCCAGCGGTTCCAGCGTGACACGGGCGTGTTTGTCGCTGACGACCTGAACGTCCACGATGCGCGGCTTCAGGAATTCGTTGACTTTTCCAAGCATGGATGACCTCTCAGTGACTTACTTCGAGTACAGTTCGACAACGAGGTGTTCGTTGATATCGGCCGGCAGCTCGCTCCGCTCCGGGCGTGACTTGTACACGCCCTGCATTTTCTTGACGTCGACATCGATCCAGTCGGAGATGCCGCGCTGCTGCGCGAGATCGACGGCCGCCTGGATGCGCAGCTGGGCGCGCGATTTGTCGTTGATGCTGACAACGTCGTTCGGCTGCACCTGGTAGGACGGTATGTTCACCCGGCTGCCATTCACGCTGACGCCGTTGTGGCGCACCAGCTGGCGCGCCTCGCTGCGCGAGGAAGAAAATCCCATGCGGTAGACGACGTTGTCCAGACGTCCCTCGAGCAGCTGCAGCAGAACCTCGCCGGTCGAGCCCTTTTTACGCGAGGCTTCCTGGTAGTAGGTGTGGAACTGGCGTTCGAGTACCCCGTAGATGCGGCGCAGCTTCTGCTTTTCACGCAGCTGGGTGGCATAGTCGGAGAGCCGCTGGCGGCGCTGGCCATGCTGACCGGGCGGGAACGGACGGTTTTCCACCGCGCATTTGGCGGTGAAGCACTTCTCGCCCTTGAGAAACAGTTTGCCGCCTTCCCGGCGACACTGGCGACATTTGGATCCGGTGTACTTTGCCATGTTCTTTCCCTGCGCTAGACGCGACGTTTCTTCGGCGGACGACAGCCGTTATGGGGGATCGGTGTCACGTCGGTGATATTGGTGATCTGGAATCCGATATTGTTCAGTGCACGCACGGCGGACTCGCGCCCGGGCCCGGGCCCCTTGACCTCGATCTCGAGGTTCTTCATGCCGTATTCCTTGACCATCTCACCGGCGCGTTCAGCGGCGACCTGCGCGGCAAACGGCGTGCTCTTGCGCGAACCGCGGAAGCCCGAGCCGCCCGAAGTCGTCCATGCCAGCGCATTGCCCTGGCGATCGGTGATGGTGATGATCGTATTGTTGAAGGACGCGTGAATATGGGCGATCCCGTCAGAGACGTCCTTCTTCACCTTCTTGCGTGTACGTGGTGCTGCCGCCTTAGCCATGCTTCGGTTACCTGGTTTACGTTATGTCCGGTGTGTCGTGTCTACTTGCGAATCGCGCGCCGCGGACCCTTGCGGGTGCGTGCATTGGTGCGGGTGCGCTGGCCGCGCAACGGCAGGCCGCGCCGGTGCCGGATGCCGCGATAGGTGCCGAGATCCATGAGACGCTTGATGTTCATGGAAACGGTGCGGCGCAGGTCGCCCTCGATGGTGTATCGGGTGATCGCGTTGCGCACCTGCTCGATCTCGGCTTCGCTGAGATCCTTGATCTTCATGTTCGGCTGGATTCCGCTCGCCGCGCAGATCTTGCGCGCCGTATTCCGGCCGATACCGTAGATCGCCGTCAGGGCGACCTCGGCATGCTTGTGTGGTGGAATGTTGATTCCGGCTATACGGGCCATAGTTACACAGTCTCCAGGGCGCCGCCCTGCCCGGGCGTCGCGAAAAGGGCGTAATGATAGCTTCTGGGCAACATAAGATCAATGAGAAACAGCAGCGTGCACAAACCCACCCGGCGCCGGGCATGCTCTGAATCTCAAGGCGTTATTTCCAGAATATTCAATGTGTTGCATAAATCGTCGAGCCGCTCAGCCCTGGCGCTGCTTGTGGCGGCCATCCTTGCAGATGACCCGCACCACACCCTTGCGCCGTATGACCTTGCAGTTACGACAGATACGCTTGACCGAAGCGCGTACTTTCATGTCAGTTCACCTTCCTTAAAATCCGTTAAACAGGCCGGCGCCTTCAGCGCAGCAGACCCGCACCGCCCTGGCCTTTCAGGTTGGCCTTCTTCATCAGGCCGCCGTACTGGTGTGACACCAGATGCGCCTGGACCTGGGCCATGAAATCCATGACCACGACAACAATAATCAGCAGGGAGGTGCCGCCGAAATAAAACGGTACGTTCCAGTACAGAATCAGGAACTCGGGCATCAGACAGACCAGGGTGATGTAGGCAGCGCCGGCAGTCGTCAGCCGGGTCATGACGCCATCGATGTACTTCGCGGTCTGTTCACCCGGCCGGATGCCGGGTATGAAGGCGCCGGACTTCTTCAGATTATCCGCAGTCTCCCGGGCATTGAATACCAGCGCCGTGTAGAAAAAGCAGAAAAACACGATCGCCAGCGAGTAGAAAATCACGTACAGCGGCTGCCCCGGCGACAGCGTCGTAGAGATATCCTTCAACCAGCCCATCCCTTCGTGGCTGCCCATCCAGCTTGCCATGGTAGCCGGGAACAGGATGATACTGGAGGCGAAGATCGGCGGAATTACGCCCGCCATGTTCAGCTTCAGGGGCAGATGCGTGCTCTGTGCGGCATAAACCTTTCGGCCCTGCTGGCGCTTGGCATAGTTCACCGTGATGCGCCGCTGACCGCGTTCGACGAACACCACGAATCCGGTCACGGCGATCGCCACCGCGAACAGCAGCAGAATCGTCATGACGTTCATCTCGCCGGTGCGCGCCAGTTCCAGCGTGGCGCCGATGGCGTGCGGCAGACCGGCCACGATACCGGAAAAGATGATGATCGAGATACCGTTGCCCACACCGCGCTCGGTAACCTGTTCGCCAAGCCACATCAGGAAGATCGTGCCCGTTACCAGCGTGACGACGGCGGTGATGATGAACCCGGGGCCTGGATTCAGCACCAGGGCGCTGCCGCCGAGATTCTGCGCCTGCAGGGCCGAGGAGATACCAATGGCCTGCATGGTCGCGAGCCCGACCGTACCGTAGCGGGTGTACTCGGTAATCTTGCGCCGGCCCGCTTCCCCGCCTTCCTTCTTCAGCTGCTCCAGTGACGGCACCGTCACGGTCAGCAGGTTCATGATGATGGAGGCCGAGATATAGGGCATGATCCCGAGTGCGAAGATGGACAGTCGCTTCAGCGCCCCGCCCGAGAACATGTTGAACATCTCGAGAATGGTGCCGCGCTGCTGTTCGACCAGGGACGCCAGTACGTGCGGGTCGATCCCCGGCAACGGGATAAAGGACCCGATGCGGAAAACAACGAGCGCGCCAATGACGAAAAAGAGCCGCTGGCGCAGCTCTTTCATCTGCCCGATATTCGAGGCAGTGTCCGTTATGGAGGGACCCAGTGCCATTTATTCCTCGATGCTGCCCCCGGCAGCCTCGATCGCGGCGCGCGCGCCCCGAGTCACCAGGATTCCCTTCAGCGTCACGGCCTTGTCGATGGTGCCCGAGGCGATCACTTTCACATGCGTGATGTTGCGCGACACGATATTGGCCTTGCGCAGCGCATCGAGATCAATGACGCCGGCTTCCAGATGTCCCAGTTCCTGCAGACGAACTTCATCCGTGGTACGTGACTTGCGGGAGGTGAACCCGACCTTGGGCAGGCGACGCTGCAAGGGCATCTGGCCGCCTTCGAAGCCGACCTTGTGAAAGCCGCCGGCACGCTCCTTCTGACCCTTGTGACCGCGGCCGGCTGTCTTGCCCAGGCCGCATCCGATGCCGCGACCGACACGCTTGCGGTCCTGCTTGCTGCCTTCCGCCGGTTTTAGTGTATTCAGACGCATGGTTCAGTCCTCGACCCGTAGCATGTAGGCGACCTTGTTGATCATGCCGCGGATCTGCGGCGTGTCATCCAGTTCCACGCTGTGGCGGATCCGGCGCAGTCCCAGACCGCGTACGGTATCCCGGTGGCCCTGCAGTCGACCGTTGACGCTTTTCACCAGCGTGACCCTGATTTTTGTGTTCGAAGCCATGGCTTATTCCAGAATTTCCTTGACGCTTTTGCCCCGCTTGGCGGCGATATCCTCGGGAGACTGCATGCTCACGAGTCCCTTCACGGTAGCGCGCAGCACATTGATCGGATTGCTTGATCCAATGCATTTCGCCAGCACGTTGTGTACGCCGACCACCTCGAAGACGGCGCGCATGGCGCCGCCGGCGATAATCCCGGTGCCCTCGGAAGCCGGCTGCATGTACACCCTGGCGGCGCCGTGACGCGCCCGGATCGGGTACTGCAGGGTCGCGTCCTTGAGATTGATGGTCTTCATGTTCTTGCGCGCCGCATCCATCGCCTTTTGTATGGCAACCGGCACCTCGCGCGCCTTGCCGTATCCAAAACCGATCCGCCCGTCGCCGTCGCCGACCACGGTGAGCGCGGTAAAGCCAAACTGCCGGCCACCCTTCACCACCTTGGCGACACGATTGACCGTGACCAGTTTCTCCAGCAGTCCGTCACCCTGAGGCTGTGTATCTACTCTTGCCATAAAGAAATCCTTAGCTAGAACTCGAGGCCATGTTCGCGCGCGGCATCTGCCAGCGCCTTGACACGGCCATGATATTTGAATCCGGAGCGGTCAAAGGCAACCCGTGTGATACCGGCGGCCCTGGCGCGTTCGGCGATCACCTGGCCGACCACGGTTGCAGCCGCGATGCCACCGGTGCTGGTGAGGTCCTTGCGGACATCGCCATCCAGGGTCGAGGCGCTGGCCACAACCTGGTTGCCTTGCGGCGAAATGACCTGCGCGTAGATATGGCGCGGTGTGCGGTGTACGCACAGGCGTACCGCGCCCTTCTCCCGGATGTGAATGCGACCGCGCCGGGCACGGCGTAAACGTGTGGTTTTCTTGTCCATTTCGTTGCCTATTTCTTCTTGGCTTCTTTCCGAACGACGACCTCGTCGGAATAGCGTACGCCCTTGCCCTTGTAAGGCTCGGGCGGGCGAAAAGCGCGGATCTCCGCGGCCACCTGGCCCACCTGCTGCCGGTCGTTGCCCTTCAGCATGATTTCTGTCTGGCTCGGTGTCTCGGCGGTAACACCCTCGGGCAACTGGTAGTCGATCGGGTGAGAATAACCCAGCGTCAGATTCAGCACGCTGCCCTTGGCCTGAGCGCGGTAACCCACGCCGATCAGTTCCAGCTTTCGTTCAAATCCCTTGCTGACGCCGGTCATCATATTATTGACGATCGCACGGGTTGTCCCTGCCAGTGCGTTGGCCTGCTTGGAGGTTCCTTTCGGACTGAAGGTCAGTTCACTGTCGCCCAGGTTCACGTCCACCAGGTTGTGAATGCGGTGTTCCAGCGTCCCCTTCGGGCCCTTCACCGACAGCAGCCTGCCTGCCTCCCTGACCTCTACGGAAGCGGGTACAACTACCGGTTGTTTGGCAATACGTGACATCTCACTTCCCCGATCAACTGACTATGCAGAGAACCTCGCCGCCTTCACCGGCAGCGCGCGCCTGACGATCGCTCATCACGCCGTGCGAGGTTGAAATGATGGCCACACCGAGTCCGTTCTGGACCCGGGGCAGGTCATCCTTGCCCTTGTAGAGACGCAGGCCGGGCCGGCTGCTGCGCTGAATCTTGTCGATCACCGGCTTGCCTTGATGGTATTTCAGCGTAATCGTCAGCACGCTTTTGGCTTCGTTCTCTGCGGTGGAAAACGCCGTGATATAGCCTTCGTCCAGGAGCACCTGGGCAATGGCGCACTTCAGTTTCGACGAAGGCATGGACACCTGGGCCTTGCTGGCGCTCTGAGCGTTGCGAATCCGGGTCAGCATATCGGCTATGGGATCAGTCATCATAATGGTTCACCAGCTCGCCTTGACCAGCCCGGGAACGTCGCCACGCATGGCGGCCTCGCGGAGCTTGTTTCTTGCCAGTCCGAACTTGCGGTAATAGCCGTGCGGACGCCCCGTGATGCGGCAGCGATTGCGCTGCCGGGTCGGGCTGGCGTCACGCGGCAGTTCCTGCAGCTTGAGCTGGGCCTCGTCACGCGCCTCGTCGGTGCTGTTCGGATTCTTGATGACGGCCTTCAGTGCAGTGCGCCTGGCGGCATACCGCTTTACGGTGCGCGCCCGCTTCACTTCCCGGGCAATCATGGAATTCTTTGCCATGTGTCTACCTCAATTCCTGAACGGGAAGTTGAACGCCGCCAGCAGCGCGCGTCCTTCCTGGTCCGTTTTCGCGGTTGTCGTAAACGTGATATCAAGCCCACGCAGTGTGTCGATCTTGTCGTAGTCGATTTCCGGAAAGATGATCTGCTCGCGGACACCCATATTGTAGTTGCCGCGTCCGTCAAACGACCTGGGATTCATGCCACGGAAATCGCGGGTTCGCGGGATGGCGATATTGATCAGCCGGTCGAGGAACTCGAACATGCGCTCGCGCCGCAGCGTCACCCTGCAACCGACGGGCCAGCCTTCACGCAGCTTGAAACTCGCGACGGACTTGCGCGCCAGTGTGACCACCGGCTTCTGGCCGGCGATTTTCGTCATATCGGCGACGGCGTTGTCGATCAGCTTGCGGTCGCCAACGGCCTCGCCCACGCCCATGTTGATCGAGATCTTGCTGAGACGCGGGATCTCCATGACGTTCTTGTAGCCAAACTGCTCCTGGAGCTGTTTGACTACGGTTTCGCGATAATATTCCTGCAGCCTGGCCATATCTTCATTCCATCAGATCAGATGTCCACCACTTCACTGGTGGACTTGAAATAACGCACCTTGCGACCGTCTTCCAGAGTCCTGAAGCCCACCCGGTCACCCTTGCTGGTTTGCGGGTTGTACAACATGACATTGGAGGCATCGACGGGCATTTCCTTCTCGATGATGCCGCCGGGAACACCCCGGCCCGGATTGGGCTTGGTATGCCGTTTTGCCATATTGACATCGGAGATCACGACACGACCGTCCGGCATGACGCGCATGATATTGCCGCGCTTGCCCTTGTCCTTGCCCGTGATTACCACGACCTCGTCACCCTTTCTGATTCTTCGCATGGTCCTGTCCTACAATACTTCCGGTGCCAGCGAGATGATTTTCATGAAGCGCTCGCTGCGCAGCTCTCTGGTCACCGGGCCAAAAATACGTGTTCCGATCGGTTGCAGCTGATTGTTCAGCAGCACGGCGGCATTGCCGTCGAAGCGGATCAGCGATCCGTCCTGACGGCGCACGCCCTTGCGGGTGCGCACCACGACCGCGTTAAAGACTTCACCCTTCTTCACCTTGCCGCGCGGTATGGCTTCCTTCACGCTGACCTTGATGATGTCGCCAATGCCGGCGTAGCGCCGGTGCGAACCGCCCAGCACCTTGATGCACTGCAAACGGCGGGCACCGCTGTTGTCGGCGACATCGAGTATTGACTGCATCTGTATCATGCTTGCATTCCGTCCGTAGGTTTCCCGCTGCCGGGATGCGCCCGGCTACTCGCCGTGGCCGATAATACCGACCAGCCGCCACGACTTGGTCTTCGAAAGGGGCCGGCACTGCTCTATGGTCACCATATCGCCTTCCTGGCAGGCATTCTGCTCGTCATGCACATGCAGCTTCGATGACCGGCGTATGTATTTTCCGTAGATCGGATGTTTTACCTTCCGCTCTATCAACACGGTTACCGTCTTGTCCGACTTGTTGCTGACGACCCTTCCGGTGACGGTGCGCGTTACTTCCACAGTCTCGCTCATGATGACTCACCCGCCCTGATCTTCTCGTTAATCACCGTATTGATACGCGCAATATCCTTGCGCACCTTGCCAATCTGGTCCGGACGCGACAACTGGCCGGTACCGCGCTGCATGTAGAGGTTGAAGCGCTCGCGCAGCAGGTTATACATCTCCATCCGGAGCTCACTGACCGACTTGTTGCGTAGTTCCGCCGCTTTCATCACATCACCGTCCGCGTCACAAAGGTTGTCTTGAACGGCAGCTTGGCGGCCGCCAGTCTGAATGCCTCACGGGCGATGTCCTCCGAGACGCCGTCAATTTCATACAGCACGCGGCCCGGCTGGATCTGGGCGATCCAGTACTCGACGTTGCCCTTGCCCTTGCCCATGCGTACCTCGATGGGCTTTTTGGTGATCGGCACATCCGGGAACACCCGGATCCAGAGCTTGCCGCCGCGCTTGACGTGGCGTGAAATCGCCCGCCGCGCCGCCTCGATCTGGCGCGCCGTCATGCGTCCGCGGGCAACGGACTTGAGTGCGTATTCACCGAAACTGACCTTGTTGCCGCGCTGCGCCAGGCCACGGTTGTGCCCCGTCTGCTTTTTGCGGAATTTGGTTCTCTTGGGCTGTAACATCGAACTTCTCCGTTATCAGGATGCCGCGGTGCGGGCGGACTCCGCCTCGGCCTCTTCACCCGGTTCAAACACCTCGCCCTTGAAGATCCACACCTTGACGCCGATCTTGCCGTAGGTCGTGTTGGCCTCAGCCACACCGTAATCGATGTCGGCGCGCAGGGTATGAAGCGGCACCCGTCCCTCGCGGTACCACTCCGAGCGTGCGATCTCCGCCCCGTTCAGGCGGCCGCCGACATTGATCTTGATGCCCTCGGCGCCGATGCGCATGGCGTTGCTTACCGCCCGCTTCATGGCACGGCGGAACATGATGCGCCGCTCCAGCTGCTGGGCGACGCTTTCCGCGACCAGGTGGGCGTCCAGTTCCGGCTTGCGTATCTCCTCGATGTTGATATTGACCGGAATTCCCATGCGCGCGGACACCTCCTTGCGCAGACGGTCAATGTCCTCTCCCTTCTTGCCGATCACGATGCCGGGGCGTGCGGTATGGATCGTGATCAGCGCGTTATGCGCCGGACGGGAAATCTGTATGCGGCTCACCGAGGCCTGGGACAGGCGCTTCTTGATGTACGCACGGATCTCCAGATCCGTGTTGAGGTAGTCGGCATAGTGTCTGGAGTCGGCATACCATGTGGACGTCCAGTCCTTGACAATGCCGAGCCTGATGCCTGTTGGATGTACTTTATGACCCATACCGCTATACGCCTCTACCTGTGTGAGTTTACTTGTCGCCCACCGTTACGGTGATGTGACTGTTCCGTTTGAGTATCCGGTTGCCCCGTCCCTTGGCGCGCGCCTGAAAGCGTTTCAGCGTCCGGCCCTCGTTTACGCAGATCGCGGCAACCCGGAGCTCGTCGATATCCGCGCCTTCATTGTGCTCCGCATTGGCGATGGCCGATTCAAGCACCTTGCGCACCATGGTGGCAGCCTTCTTCGGGCTGAAGCTGAGCTCGTTCAATGCCCTTTCAACCGGAAGGCCGCGTATCTGGTCGGCAACCAGCCGGCATTTCTGCGGCGAAATCCGTGCATGCTTCAATGTCGCACTGACCTGCATTTCTCTGTCCCCTTACCTGGACTTTCTGTCGGCCGCATGACCCTTGAAGGTCCGCGTCAGGGCGAACTCGCCCAGCTTGTGTCCGACCATATTTTCGTTGACGAGCACGGGCACGTGCTGACGCCCGTTGTGCACGGCGATCGTCAGGCCCACCATATCCGGTATGACCATGGAGCGACGCGACCAGGTCTTGATCGGCCGCTTGCTGTTTTCCGCAGCCGCACGTTCCACCTTCCTGAGCAGGTGGGTGTCAATGAACGGTCCCTTTCTAATCGAGCGTGGCACTGTGCTGATCCTCGTGATTACTTGTTGTTGCGGCGTCTGATGATCATGCCGCTGGTGCGCTTGTTGCTGCGCGTACGGTAGCCCTTGGCCGGTGTACCCCATGGGCTGACCGGATGCCTGCCGCCGGATGTCCTGCCCTCGCCGCCACCGTGCGGGTGGTCGACCGGATTCATTGCGACGCCGCGTACCGTTGGACGGACACCACGCCAGCGCTTGGCGCCCGCCTTCCCCAGTGCGCGCAGGTTGTGTTCGGTATTGCCGACCTCGCCGATGGTGGCCATGCAGTCCGCCGGCACCTTGCGCATTTCGCCGGAGCGCAGGCGCAGGGTGGCGTGATCGCCTTCACGGGCGACCAGCTGGATCCCACTGCCGGCGCTACGTGCCAGCTGTCCGCCCTTGCCGGGCTTCATCTCGACATTGTGCACCATGCTGCCGACAGGCACATTGCGCAGCGGCATGGCATTCCCCGCCTTGATGGGGACGTCGCTGCCACTGCGCAGCTCGTTACCTGCCTGCACGCCCTTCGGCGCGAGGATGTAGCGGCGTTCGCCGTCGGCGTAGAGCAGCAGGGCAATATGCGCCGAGCGGTTCGGATCGTATTCGATGCGTTCCACCCGCGCCGGCACACCGGTCTTGTCGCGCTTGAAATCGATCACGCGGTAAAGTTGCTTGTGGCCGCCGCCCTTGTGCCGGGTGGTGATTCGCCCGCTGTTGTTGCGCCCGCCGTTCTTGGACTTGGTGCCGACCAGGGCGGCATGCGGGCGACCCTTGTGCAGGTCGGGCGTTACCACCTTGACGACGAAACGGCGTCCGGGTGATGTCGGGTTTGCTTTTACCAGTGGCATATCGTCAACCTTTGCAGCGAGCCGTTATTACAGCCGGCTTACTCCTTTCCCATGAAATCGATGTCATGACCTTCGGCCAGGGTCACATAGGCCTTTTTCCAGTTCACGCGCCGTCCTGTCGTCTGGCCGAAGCGCTTGACCTTGCCCTGCACGTTGGCGACCTGCACACCCTTCACCTTGACATCGAACATCAGCTCCACCGCATCGCGTATTTCCGGCTTGCTCGCGCCCGGCAGCACCTTGAAAACGAACTGTCGGCTGGCGTCGGCGACACGGGAACTCTTCTCCGAAATCACCGGGGACAGCAACACCTTCATCAGACGTTCCTGGTTCATGCCAGACGCTCCTCTATCTGCCTGAGTGCACCGGTCGTGACCACGACCTTGTCAAAGCCGACCAGACTGACGGGGTCCACACCCGATGCATCGCAGACCGCCACATGCGGCAGATTGCGTGTCGCCAGGTAAAGCTTGTCATCCGGCGCATCGGTTACGATCAGCACCTGATCGAGCCCCAGTTGCCTGAGTTTGCCGACCAGTTCCCGTGTCCTGGGTTCCTCGACGCCAAACGACTCGACGGCGATCAGGCGATCCTGCCGGACCAGTTCTGACAGTATGGAGCGCATCGCCAGCCGGTACATCTTGCGGTTGATCTTTTGCGAATAATCACGCGGGCGCGCCGCGAAGGTCGTGCCGCCGGCGCGCCACAGGGGACTGCGCGATGTGCCGGCGCGCGCACGGCCGGTGCCCTTCTGCCGCCAGGGCTTGGCTCCGCCGCCGCTCACCTCGCTGCGCGTCTTCTGCTTCACGGTGCCGGCGCGTGCACCGGCGAGACAGGCCGTCACCACCTGGTGCACCAGGGCCTCGCGAAAATCCTGGCCAAAGGTATCGTCCGATACCTGTACCGACCCTGAACCACCGCCATGCAACTGCAATTCCATGATGCCGCTCCTAACCCGCTTTCACTGCCGGCCGAATAATGAGGTCGCCACCCTGCGCTCCCGGGACCGCGCCCTTGATCAACAGCAGGTTGCGCTCGGTATCCACGCGCACGATCTCCAGACTCTGGATGCTGCGCCGCACATTACCCATGTGGCCGGACATCTTCTTGCCCTTGACCACCCGGCCCGGGGTCTGGTTCTGACCGATGGACCCCGGTGCGCGGTGCGACAGCGAGTTGCCGTGCGTGGCGTCCTGCATGCTGAAGTTATGGCGCTTGACGGTGCCGGCGAAACCCTTGCCGATGACGGTGCCGGTCACGTCCACGCTCTGGCCCGCCTGAAACAGGTCGACGCCAAGCTCGCTGCCCACCCCGATGCCATCGCCTTCCCCGTCATCGAGGCGGAATTCCCACAGACCGCGTCCGGCTTCGGTTGCGGCCCTGGCATAGTGGCCCGCCATGGGCCGGGTCACGCGCGAGGCGCGGCGGCTGCCGGTGGTTACCTGCAGGGCGCGATAGCCGTCGATTTCGACGGTCTTGACCTGGGTGACCCGGTTCGGCTCGATCGATATCACCGTCACGGGCACCGCAGCGCCTTCATCGGTAAAAATGCGCGTCATGCCTGCCTTGCGTCCAACGATTCCGATAGTCATTTCATCTATCCCGCGGTATACGAACCGCGTCAGTTAAGCCTGATCTGTACATCAACGCCGGCCGCCAGATCCAGTTTCATCAGCGCATCCACCGTCTTGTCCGTGGGGTCCACGATATCCATCAGCCGCTTGTGAGTCCGGATCTCGTACTGGTCACGCGCGTCCTTGTCGACGTGCGGTGAAACCAGCACGGTGAAGCGCTCCATCTTCGTGGGCAGCGGAATCGGACCCCGCACCTGCGCACCGGTGCGCTTCGCCGTTTCGACGATCTCGGCCGCCGACTTGTCGATCAGTCGATGGTCAAATGCCTTCAGGCGTATCCGGATTCTCTGGTTGCTCATGGTTTTCTGCTTGCCTTTTTCAATTCACCTGCAGGAGCGGCCCTGGCCGTGAAAGGTTCGCGGGCAAGCCCGCTCCTACACCATATTCTTCACTCGATGACTTTCGAGACCACGCCGGCGCCAACCGTGCGCCCACCCTCGCGGATGGCAAATCGCAAGCCCTCTTCCATCGCAATCGGCGCAATCAGCGATACCGTCATCTTCACGTTGTCTCCCGGCATCACCATCTCCACTCCCTCCGGAAGATCACACGCCCCCGTCACATCCGTCGTGCGAAAGTAAAACTGCGGCCGGTATCCATTGAAAAACGGCGTGTGACGTCCGCCCTCCTCCTTCGACAGCACGTACACCTCACACTCAAACTTCGTGTGCGGCGTGATCGATCCCGGCTTCGCCAGAACCTGTCCACGCTCAACCTCCTCGCGCTTCGTCCCGCGCAGCAACACACCCACATTGTCGCCCGCCTGTCCCTGGTCCAGCAGCTTGCGAAACATCTCCACACCCGTGCAGGTCGTCTTCAGCGTGTCCTTGATGCCCACGATCGAAATCTCGTCGCCAACCTTCACCACGCCACGCTCGATACGTCCCGTCACCACCGTGCCACGACCGGAAATCGAAAACACATCTTCCACCGGCATCAGAAAATCACCGTCCACCGCGCGCACCGGCTCCGGTATGTAGGCGTCCATCGCCTCCACCAGCTTGTAGATCGACGGCACACCAATGTCACTCGTGTCCCCCTCCAGCGCCTTCAGCGCAGAGCCCGTCACAATCGGCGTGTCATCACCAGGAAACTCGTAACTGTCCAGCAGCTCCCGGATCTCCATCTCCACCAGCTCCAGCAGCTCCGCATCGTCAACCTGGTCCGCCTTGTTCATGTACACCAGAATGTACGGCACACCTACCTGACGAGACAGCAGTATATGCTCGCGCGTCTGCGGCATCGGACCATCCGCCGCACTCACCACCAGAATCGCTCCGTCCATCTGCGCCGCACCCGTGATCATGTTCTTCACATAGTCCGCGTGCCCCGGACAGTCCACGTGCGCATAGTGACGATTGTCACTCTCGTACTCCACGTGCGCCGTCGCAATCGTAATACCACGCTCACGCTCCTCCGGCGCATTGTCAATCTGGTCGTAGGCCTTGAACACGCCTCCGTGCTTCTCCGCCATCACCTTCGTGATCGCCGCCGTCAACGTCGTCTTGCCATGATCCACGTGACCTATCGTCCCCACGTTTACATGCGGCTTCGTTCGCTCGAATTTTTCCTTGGACACGGTTCTATACCTCGTTACAGTTCAGATGGTTTAATCACGATGCCTTTTTAATCACCGCCTCGGCGATGCTCGCCGGGGCCTCAGCGTACTTTTCGAATTCCATGGAATAGGTGGCCCGGCCCTGTGTCATGGAACGCAGGTCGGTGGCATAACCGAACATTTCGGCCAGTGGCACCTCGGCGCGGATGATCTTGCCGGAGGGGCTGTCATCCATGCCCTGGGTGATCCCGCGGCGGCGGTTGAGATCGCCCATCACGTCGCCCAGGTACTCCTCGGGGGTGACCGCCTCGACCTTCATGATCGGCTCCAGCAGCACCGGGCTGGCATTGAGCGCACCGGCCTTGAAACCCATGGATCCGGCGATCTTGAAGGCCATTTCACTGGAATCGACGTCGTGGTAGGAACCGTCGAAGAGGGTGACCTTGACGTCCACCAGCGGAAAACCGGCCAGCACGCCATTCTGCATCTGCTCCTGTACGCCCTTGTCGACCGCCGGGATGTACTCCTTGGGTACCACGCCGCCAACGATGCCATTGACGAATTCATACCCCGCGCCGGGTTCGCGCGGCTCGATCTTCAGCCAGACATGACCGTACTGGCCGCGTCCGCCCGACTGGCGCACGAACTTGCCTTCCTGATCGACGGGCTTGCGAATCGTCTCGCGGTAGGCCACCTGGGGCGCGCCCACATTGGCTTCCACCTTGAACTCGCGGCGCATGCGGTCGACGATGATTTCCAGATGCAACTCGCCCATGCCGGAAATGATGGTCTGGCCGGATTCCTCGTCGGTATGCACCCGGAACGACGGGTCTTCCTTGGCGAGCTTCTGCAGGGCGATACCCATCTTTTCCTGGTCCGCCTTGGTCTTCGGCTCAACGGCCACCGAGATAACCGGCTCGGGGAACTCCATGCGCTCCAGGGTGATGACCTTGTCGGGGTTGCACAGGGTGTCCCCGGTGGTGACGTCCTTCAAACCCACTGCGGCGGCAATATCGCCGGCGCGCACTTCCTTGATTTCCTCGCGGCTGTTGGCGTGCATCTGCAGGATACGGCCGAT
This sequence comes from uncultured Gammaproteobacteria bacterium, assembly GCA_963763115.1. Lineage (GTDB taxonomy): Bacteria > Pseudomonadota > Gammaproteobacteria > UBA9214 > UBA9214 > CAVQCA01. The sequence continues at coordinate 200,140 of CAVXNM010000041.1, read as the reverse complement.
GCGCTCCTTCTTGCCTTTCACCGGGTTGTAGACGGTGTCACCCGAGCACAGTACGCCGGAATAGACGCGGAAGAAGGTCAGGTTGCCGACAAAGGGATCGGTCGCGATCTTGAAGGCCAGCGAGGCAAACGGCTCATCGTCGGAGGGGTGGCGCTCCGCCTCGGTTTCGGCCGCGTCGTCCAGATTGCCCCGGATCGAGGGCACGTCCACCGGGGACGGCATGTAGTGGATGATGGCATCCAGCATGGCCTGCACACCCTTGTTCTTGAAGGCGGAGCCGCACAGGGTCGGCACAATCTCGTTGGCGAGGGTGCGCGCCCGCAGACCCTGGCGAATCTCGTCCTGGGTCAGTTCGATGCCTTCGAGGTATTTCTCGCTCAGTTCGTCACTGGATTCTGCCGCGGCTTCCACCATGTGCTCGCGCCATTCCTGGCAGTCCTCCAGCATGTCGGCAGGAATGTCACGCTCATCGTAGGTCATGCCCATATCTTCCTCGTTCCAGAAGATCGCCTTCATACGAATGAGGTTGACCACGCCCTTGAAGTTTTCCTCGGCCCCGATCGGCAATTGCAGCGGCACCGGATGCGCGCCCAGACGATCCTGCATCTGCTTCACCACACGCAGGAAATTGGCGCCGGCGCGGTCCATCTTGTTGACGAAGGCCATGCGCGGAACCTTGTACTTGTTGGCCTGGCGCCAGACGGTTTCCGACTGCGGCTCCACGCCGCCGACGGCGCAGAACACGGCGCAGGCGCCGTCCAGGACGCGCAGCGAACGCTCAACCTCGATGGTGAAATCGACGTGCCCGGGGGTATCAATAATATTGATGCGATGCTCGGGGAACTGCTTGTCCATACCCTTCCAGAAGCAGGTCGTGGCGGCGGAGGTAATGGTGATGCCGCGCTCCTGTTCCTGCTCCATCCAGTCCATCACGGCGGCGCCGTCATGCACCTCGCCCATCTTGTGGGATACGCCCGTATAGAACAGGACACGCTCGGTCGTCGTGGTTTTACCGGCATCGATATGGGCCATGATGCCGACATTCCGATAGCGCTCGATTGGAGTCTTGCGTGCCACTGTAACGTTCCTGTCTGGGTGATTGGGGTTTCAGTTACCAACGGTAGTGCGCGAAGGCCTTGTTGGCCTCGGCCATGCGATGGGTATCTTCACGTTTCTTGACGGCCGCGCCGCGACTCTCGGCGGCATCCATCAGTTCACCGGCCAGCCGCAACGGCATGGACTTCTCGCTGCGCTTGCGCGCGGCATCCAGCACCCAGCGCATGGCGAGCGTGGTGCGCCGGATCGAGCGCACTTCGATCGGCACCTGGTAGGTCGCTCCGCCGACACGACGGGATTTCACCTCGACCATCGGGCGAACGTTATCGAGCGCCTTGTCAAGCACCGACAGCGGATCGCTGCTGCCCTTTCCGGCTATCTGGTTCAGCGCGCCATAGATAATGGTTTCGGCGACGGATTTCTTCCCGTCACGCATCACCATGTTGACGAACTTGGCCAGCATCTCGCTGCCGTATTTCGGATCCGGCAGGATCTCCCGCGCGCCGATGACTCTTCTTCTGGACATTCGTGACTCTCAACTCGCTGTGGTTATAAAAACGGCATCAGGCCTTGGGGCGCTTGGCGCCGTATTTGGAACGGCCCTGGCGGCGGCTTGTTACACCGGAGGTATCGAGGCTGCCACGCACGGTGTGATAGCGCACACCCGGCAGGTCCTTGACGCGGCCTCCGCGGATCAGCACGACCGAGTGTTCCTGGAGGTTGTGCCCTTCACCGCCGATGTAGGTAGTGACTTCATAGCCGTTGGTCAGACGCACACGCGCCACCTTGCGCAGGGCCGAGTTCGGCTTCTTCGGTGTCGTGGTATAAACGCGGGTACACACACCACGACGCTGCGGGCAGGCTTCCAGCGCCGGAACGCTGCTTTTCTCCCGCTTCCTGCTGCGCGGCTTACGCACTAATTGATTGATTGTGGCCATGCCAGAAACACCTTGAAAAAATAAACCGGGAAAAAACCGCAGTCCTGAAAACAAACGACAGGCCGGAGAGGTCCGGCCTGTCGAGAGAAGCGGAATTCTATTGACAGGGCCTCGCCCTGTCAAGAAGGTTTTTTGAAACCTCGTCAGGATCCCGCGAGATCCTCCATCTGTCCGCTCTCGGAAGCGACCGTGGAAGCGATCTCTCCGGTGACGATTTCCAGCGTCTCCAGATCCCGCAGGCGCCGCCGCGCTTCGTGGTAGGCGAGGCCGGTGCCGGCCGGAATCAGGCGGCCGACGATGACGTTCTCCTTGAGCCCGCGCAGGCTGTCCTTGCTGCCACGTACCGCAGCCTCGGTCAGCACCCGGGTGGTTTCCTGGAAGGAAGCGGCGGAGATGAACGATTCCGTCGCCAGCGAGGCCTTGGTGATGCCCAGCAGCAGCGGTACCCAGGCGGCAGGCTCCTTGTCGTTGCGCACCAGCTTCTCGTTCTCCTCGAGTACGCGGGAACGCTCCAGCTGCTCGCCCCGCAGAAACCGGCTCTCGCCCGCATCGGTGATTTCCGCCTTGCGCAGCATCTGTCGCAGGATAACCTCGATGTGCTTGTCGTTTATCTTCACGCCCTGGAGGCGGTAAACGTCCTGGATTTCCTTGACCAGGTATTCGGCCATGGCCGACGTGCCCAGCAGGCGCAGGATGTCATGGGCGTTGGGTTCGCCGTCGACCAGGGTTTCGCCCTTTTCGACATGCTCACCCTCGAACACGGTGACATGCCGCCACTTGGGAATGAGTTCCTCATGCTGCTCGCCATCTGTCCCGGTGATGATTACCCGCTGCTTGCCCTTGGTGTCCTTGCCAAAGCCGACGGTACCCGAGACTTCCGCGAGGATGGCGGATTCCTTGGGCTTGCGGGCCTCGAACAGGTCAGCGACGCGCGGCAGACCGCCGGTGATGTCGCGGGTCTTGGAGGACTCCTGGGGAATACGCGCAATCACGTCGCCGACCTGCACCGAAGCGCCGTCGTCCAGACCGACGATGGCCCCGGAGGGCAGGAAATAGTGGGCGTCGATATCGGTGCCGGCAATCTTCAGCTGCCGACCCTCCTCGTCGACCAGCTTCACCATCGGGCGCAGGTCCTTGCCGGCGCTGCCGCGCTGTTTGGGGTCGGTGATGACCTTGCTGGTGAGTCCGGTAATCTCGTCGGTATGCTCGTGGACGGTGAGGCCCTCGTGGAAGTCAGAGAACTTCACCACGCCGGCCACCTCGGTCACGATCGGGTGGGTATGCGGATCCCAGTTGGCGATCACGCTGCCGCCCTGGACGTTGTCGCCGTCGGCGGCGCTGATGACCGCTCCGTAGGGCACCTTGTAGCGCTCGCGCTCGCGCCCGAACTCGTCGACGAGACCGATTTCACCGGAGCGGGAAACCGCCACCAGATTGCCGTGCTTGTTGGTCACGGTCTTGATATTGTGCAGGCGCACCGTGCCACCGGTCTTGACCTCGACGCTGTTGACCGTCGCCGAACGACTGGCCGCGCCGCCGATGTGGAAGGTGCGCATGGTGAGCTGGGTGCCCGGCTCGCCGATGGATTGCGCGGCGATCACGCCGATGGCCTCGCCCTCGTTCACCATGTGCCCGCGGGCAAGATCGCGCCCGTAACAGGCGGCGCAGACCCCGTAGCGGTTGTCGCAGGTGATCGGTGAACGCACCTTGATTTCGTCCACGCCCAGGGCTTCCAGGCGGTCGACCCAGTCCTCGTCCAGCAGGGTGCCTTTCGGGGCGATCACCTCGTCACGTCCCGGCAGCCTGACATCCTCGGCGGTGAAACGCCCGAGCACGCGCTCGCGCAGCGGTTCCACGATATCGCCGCCCTCGACCAGGGGGTTCAGCACCAGACCTTCGTCGGTGCCGCAATCCACGCCGATGACGACCATATCCTGAGCCACGTCCACCAGACGGCGGGTCAGGTAACCGGAGTTCGCGGTCTTCAGCGCGGTATCCGCCAGGCCCTTGCGCGCGCCGTGGGTGGAGATGAAGTACTGCAGCACGTCCAGTCCCTCGCGGAAATTGGCCGTGATCGGGGTCTCGATGATGGAGCCGTCCGGCTTCGCCATCAGGCCGCGCATGCCGGCCAGCTGACGGATCTGCGCGGCGGAACCACGCGCGCCGGAGTCGGCCATCATGTACACCGAGTTGAAGGAGGGCTGGCGCACCTTCTCGCCCTTGGCGTTGGTTACCTCCTCGGTGCCAAGCCGGTCCATCATCGCCTTGGCCACCTGGTCGTTGGTGCGCGACCAGATGTCCACCACCTTGTTGTAGCGTTCGCCCATGGTGACCAGACCGGAAGTGTACTGGTTCTGGATCTCCAGGACCTCGTCCTCGGCCGTCGAGAGGATCGCCGCCTTGCTGTCGGGAATGGTCATGTCGTTCACCCCGAAGGAGACCGCAGCGCGGGTGGCGAACGTGAAGCCCATGTACATCAGCTGGTCGGCGAAGATCACGGTCTCCTTGAGACCGACACGCCGGTAGCAGGCGTTGATGAGGTTGGAGATCGCCTTCTTGGTCATGTTCTGGTTGACCAGGCTGAACGGCAGCCCCTTCGGCAGCAGTTCGGACAGCAGCGCGCGACCGACCGTGGTATCGACCAGGCCGTAGCTCTCCTGTGCGGCGCCCTCCTCATCCAGCTCCATCGTATGCAGACGGACCTTGATCCGTGCATGCAGCGAGGTATAGCCGGTTTCATAGGCGCGGTGAACCTCCTTGATGTCGGCGAACGCCATGCCCTCGCCCCGTGCATTGACGGCTTCGCGGGTCAGGTAATAGAGCCCCAGCACCACGTCCTGCGACGGCACGATGATCGGCTCGCCGTTGGCCGGTGAGAGAATGTTGTTGGAGGACATCATCAGGGCGCGCGCCTCGAGCTGCGCCTCGATGGACAACGGCACGTGCACCGCCATCTGGTCACCGTCGAAGTCGGCGTTGAAGGCGGCACAGACCAGCGGATGCAGCTGGATGGCCTTGCCCTCGATCAACACCGGTTCGAACGCCTGGATGCCGAGGCGATGCAGCGTCGGTGCACGGTTCAGCATCACCGGATGCTCGCGGATGACTTCTTCGAGGATATCCCAGACCTCGGGACCCTCGCGTTCGACCAGCTTCTTGGCCGCCTTGATGGTGGTCGCCAGGCCGCGGAACTGCAGCTTGCTGAAGATGAACGGCTTGAACAGCTCCAGCGCCATGCGCTTCGGCAGGCCGCACTGGTGCAGCTTCAGCGTCGGGCCGACCACGATCACGGAGCGTCCGGAGTAGTCGACGCGCTTGCCGAGCAGGTTCTGGCGGAAACGGCCCTGCTTGCCCTTGATCATGTCGGCGAGCGACTTCAGCGGGCGCTTGTTGGTGCCGGTAATGGCGCGGCCGCGCCGGCCGTTGTCGAGCAGCGCGTCAACCGATTCCTGCAGCATGCGCTTTTCGTTGCGCACGATGATATCCGGGGCGTTCAGCTCGAGCAGCCGCTTCAGGCGATTGTTGCGATTGATGACGCGACGGTAAAGATCGTTCAAATCGGAAGTCGCAAAGCGCCCGCCGTCGAGCGGCACCAGGGGACGCAGCTCCGGGGGCAGCACCGGCAGCACCGTCATCACCATCCATTCCGGGCGGTTGCCGGAATCGAGGAAGGATTCGATCAGCTTGAGACGCTTGCCGAAGCGCTTCAGCTTGGTCTCCGACTTGGTGCTGCCGATTTCATCGCGCAGTTTCGCCGCCTCGAGCTGCAGGTCGAGGTTGCGCAGCAGCTCGAACACGGCCTCGGCGCCCATCCGGGCATCGAATTCGTCGCCGTTTTCCTGGATGGCGTCGAGATAGGCCTCGTCGGTGAGCAGCTGGCCACGCTCCAGCGTGGTCATGCCGGGATCGACGATCACATAGGCCTCGAAGTAGAGCACCCGTTCGATGTCGCGCAGGGTCATGTCCAGCAGCAGACCGATGCGTGAGGGCAGCGATTTCAGGAACCAGATATGCGCCGCCGGGCTGGCCAGTTCGATGTGACCCATGCGTTCGCGGCGCACCTTGGCGAGCGTGACCTCGACGCCGCACTTCTCGCACACCACGCCGCGGTGCTTGAGGCGCTTGTACTTGCCGCACAGGCACTCGTAGTCCTTCACCGGGCCGAAGATCTTGGCGCAGAACAGCCCGTCACGCTCCGGCTTGAAGGTGCGGTAATTGATGGTCTCCGGTTTCTTGACCTCGCCGTAGGACCATGACCGGATCATGTCGGGCGAAGCCAGACCGATGCGGATGGAATCGAAATCGTCAGTTTGGCCTTGCGGCCTCAAAAGATTGAGTAGATCTTTCATCGTCTCTCCTGCGTCTGCAGTGTCGAGTTACGCGCTAAAGGGCAGCGTGCCCGCCGTCAGTCCTGTTCCAGTTCCATGTTGATGCCGAGCGAACGGATTTCCTTGACCAGCACGTTGAATGATTCGGGCATGCCGGCATCCATACGGTGATCGCCGTCGACGATGTTCTTGTACATCTTGGTGCGGCCGTTCACGTCATCCGACTTCACCGTCAGCATTTCCTGCAGTGTATAGGCGGCGCCGTAGGCTTCCAGGGCCCAGACTTCCATTTCACCGAAGCGCTGGCCGCCAAACTGCGCCTTGCCGCCGAGCGGTTGCTGGGTCACCAGGCTGTAGGGGCCGGTGGAGCGGGCATGCATCTTGTCATCGACCAGGTGGTTGAGCTTCAGCATGTACATGTAACCAACCGTCACCGGCCGGTCGAAGGCATCGCCGGTACGCCCGTCATAGAGCGTCGTCTGGCCGCTGACGGGCAGATCCGCGAGTTCCAGCATGCGCTTGATCTCGTCCTCGGAAGCACCGTCGAAAACCGGTGTGGCCATCGGTACGCCTTTCCTCAGGTTCCTCGCCAGATCCAGGATCTCCTCGTCCGTGAACGAAGCAAGATCCTCGGTGCGTCCACTGAGGTTATAGATCTGATCGAGGAAACCGCGCAGTTCGGCGACCAACGCTTCCCGCTGCGCGTCGAGCATCCTGCCGATCTTGATGCCCAGTCCCTTGGCCGCCCAGCCGAGATGGGTCTCCAGCACCTGGCCGACGTTCATGCGCGAGGGGACGCCGAGCGGGTTGAGCACGATGTCCATCGAGGTGCCGTCCATCGTGTACGGCATGTCCTCGACCGGCTGTATCATCGAGATCACGCCCTTGTTGCCGTGTCGTCCCGCCATCTTGTCGCCCGGCTGAACGCGGCGCTTGACCGCCAGGTAGACCTTGACCATTTTCAGCACGCCCGGCGCCAGGTCATCGCCGGTGGTGAGCTTGGCCTTCTTCTCTTCCAGGCGGCGGTCGAAGTCCTTGCGCAGCGACTTGAGCTGTTCGCCCGCCTTCTCCAGGTTTTCGTTGGCCTCCTCGTTGCGCAGCCGGATCTCGAACCACTTGCCGCGTCCGATGTCTGTGAGGTAATCCCGGGTGAGTTTGGCGCCGGCTTCCAGCTTGTTCGGTCCGCCCTCGGCGAGTTTGCCGAGCAGCAGCTTTTCCACGCGCTGGTAGATGTCGTCCTCCATGATGCGCAGCTGGTCGTTGAGGTCCTTGCGCACCATGGCCAGTTGTTCTTCCTCGATCTGCAGGGCGCGCGCGTCCTTCTCGACGCCGTCGCGGGTGAACACCTGTACGTCGATCACCGTGCCGTCCATGCCGCTCGGCACCCGCAGCGAGGTGTCCTTCACATCGGAGGCCTTTTCGCCGAAGATCGCACGCAGCAGTTTTTCTTCCGGAGTGAGCTGGGTCTCGCCCTTGGGCGTCACCTTGCCGACCAGGATGTCACCCGGTTTGACCTCCGCGCCTATGTAGACAATGCCGGATTCGTCCAGCTTCGCCAGGGCGCCCTCGCCGACGTTGGGGATGTCGCCGGTGACTTCCTCGGAACCCAGCTTGGTATCACGCGCCACACAGGTCAGTTCCTCGATGTGGATCGTGGTGAAGCGGTCTTCCTCGACGACACGCTCCGAAATCAGTATCGAGTCCTCGAAGTTGTAGCCGTTCCAGGGCATGAACGCGACCAGCAGGTTCTGGCCCAGGGCGAGTTCGCCCATGTCGGTGCTCGGCCCGTCGGCCAGCACATCGCCGCGGGCGATGATATTGCCGGGGGCGACCAGCGGACGCTGGTTGATGCAGGTGTTCTGATTGGAACGCGTGTACTTGGTCAGGTTGTAAATGTCGACGCCGGGTTCACCGTGCACGGTTTCGTCGTCATTGACGCGCACCACGATACGCGCGGCATCGACGGAATCGACCACCCCGCCGCGCCGCGCCACCACCGTCACCCCGGAATCGACCGCCACCGTACGCTCGATGCCGGTGCCGACCAGCGGTTTCTCGGTCGTCAGCGTCGGCACCGCCTGGCGCTGCATGTTCGAGCCCATCAGGGCGCGGTTGGCGTCGTCGTGTTCGAGGAACGGGATCAGCGCCGCGGCGACGGACACAATCTGCTTGGGCGATACGTCGATGTAATTCACCTGGTCCGGCGCAGAGGTCATGAACTCGTTGAGGTGGCGACAGGTCACCAGCTCATCGGTCAGGTTGCCGTGTTCGTCCACGGTGGCGTTCGCCTGGGCGATGATGTACTCGCCCTCCTCGATCGCCGAAAGGTATTCGAGCTGATCGGTGACCTGCCCGTTTTCCACCTTGCGATAGGGCGTTTCCAGGAAGCCGTAGTCGTTGGTGCGGGCATACACGGCGAGCGAATTGATCAGTCCGATGTTCGGACCTTCCGGGGTCTCGATCGGGCAGACGCGGCCATAGTGCGTCGGGTGCACGTCGCGCACCTCGAAGCCGGCGCGTTCGCGCGTCAGGCCGCCCGGTCCCAGCGCCGAGACACGGCGCTTGTGGGTGACCTCGGAGAGCGGGTTGTTCTGGTCCATGAACTGCGAAAGCTGGCTCGAGCCGAAGAACTCCTTGATCGCAGCGGCCACCGGTTTGGCATTGATCAGCTCCTGGGGCATCAGGCTCTCCGATTCCGCCAGGCTGAGTCGCTCCTTCACCGCGCGCTCGACGCGCACCAGGCCGATGCGGAAAACATTCTCCGCCATCTCGCCGACACAGCGGATGCGGCGGTTGCCCAGGTGATCGATGTCGTCCACCATGCCGTTGCCGTTGCGGATATCGATCAGTACGCGCATGACATCGAGGATGTCCTGGGTCGAGAGCGTGCCCTCGCCGGTCAGCTCCTCGCGTCCGACGCGGCGGTTGAACTTCATGCGCCCGACCGCCGAGAGGTCATAGCGTTCGCTGGTGAAGAACAGGTTCTTGAACAGGTTCTGCGCGGCCTCCTTGGTCGGCGGCTCGCCCGGGCGCATCATGCGGTAGATCTCCACCATCGCCTCGAGGTCCGTGGTGGTCGGATCGATGCGCAGGGTGCTGGAGATGTACGGTCCGCGGTCGAGATCGTTGACGTACAGGGTCTTGATCTCCCTGACCTCCAGTGCACGCAGCTTGTTGAACAGCTCCAGCGAGATTTCATCGTTGGCGTTGGCGATCAGTTCGCCGGTTTCCGTGTCGACCACGTTGTGGGCGAGGATCTTGCCGATCAGATAGTCCTCGGGCACTTCCAGCGACTTGACGCCTGCATCGGCCAGTTCCCGGATATGCTTCGCCGTAATGCGGCGACCTTCTTCCACGATGACCCTGTTTTTGGCCTTGATATCGAAGGTTGCGGTCTCGCCGCGCAGGCGCTCCGGCACCAGGTCCAGCTTGATGTCCTTGGCGCTGATATGGAAGGTGTTGGTGTCGAAGAACGTATCGAGGATCTGCTCGTTGTCATAGCCCAGCGCACGCAGCAGGATGGTCGCCGGCAGCTTGCGACGGCGGTCAATGCGCACGAACAGCGCGTCCTTGGGGTCGAACTCGAAGTCCAGCCAGGAGCCGCGGTAGGGAATCACGCGCGCGGAGAACAGCAGCTTGCCCGAGGAATGGGTCTTGCCCTTGTCGTGATCGAAGAACACGCCGGGCGAGCGGTGCAACTGGGAGACGATGACGCGCTCCGTCCCGTTGATGACGAACGTGCCGTTGTCCGTCATCAATGGCAGTTCACCCATATAGACTTCCTGCTCCTTGATGTCCTTGACCTTCTTCGCATCGGAAGGGGAATCCTTGTCGTAAATGATCAGACGCACCAGAGCGCGCAGCGGGGCGGCGTAGGTCAGACCGCGAAGCTGGCATTCCTTGACGTCGAAAGCCGGCTCTCCGAGGCGGTAGCTGACATAATCGAGCGCCGCGTTGCCGGAGTAACTGAGTATCGGGAATACCGACCTGAAGGCGGAATGCAGACCCTTCTCGTCACGCCCGAGTGGCGCCTTGTCCGCCTGCAGGAAGTCACAGTATGACTCGATCTGCGTCGCCAGGAGATACGGCACGTCAAGGATGCTGTGACGTTTGCCAAAATCCTTACGGATGCGTTTCTTCTCGGTGAAGCTGTAGGCCATGGTATTCCTCTTCTGGTTACTGTCCGGCAAGCAGGATTTCAGAGCAATCTGTTGAATTGACAATAACGGTACGCGGCAGCACGTATGCCGCCGCCTGTATCTCGTTTACAAGCAGGGAAAGGCCGGACGCGTGTAGCGTTACCGGCCTGCCCTGTATTCCGGCGGTTGCAGTAATCACGTAATGGATTACGTCAGGTCCCCCTATTTGAGTTCGACGCTGGCGCCGGCCTCTTCAAGCTGCTTCTTGATGGTTTCGGCCTCTTCCTTGCCCGCCGCTTCCTTTACGGTGGAGGGAGCGCCCTCGACCATGTCCTTGGCCTCCTTGAGGCCCAGACCGGTGATGGTGCGCACCACCTTGATGACGCCGACCTTGTTGGCGCCGAAGCTGGTCATCACGACATCGAACTCGGTCTTCTCCTCGGCGGCGGCACCGGCTTCTGCTGCAGCTGCCGGAGCGGCTGCCACGGCGGCGGCGGCGGTGACGCCGAACTTCTCCTCCATGGCTGAGATCAGGTCGACGACCTGCATCACGGTCATGTTAGAGATGGTTTCCAGAATCTCTTCTTGTGAAACGGACATAATGAATACTCCTGTAAAAATCTTGATCAGTTAAGATGAATGGATTCAGGCTGCCTGCTGCTTCTGGTCACGTATCGCCGCCACGGTGCGAGTCAGCTTGGACGGCACTTCGTTCAGTGTCCGGACAAACTTCGCCACCGGGGCCTGCATTACCGACATCAGCATGCTGATTGCCTGGTCGCGTGTGGGAAGCCTGGCCAGGCGGTCGATATCCGCCGCCTCCAGCAACTGACCCCCGACCGACAGCATGGTGACCTGGAACTTGTCATGCTCCTTGGCAAAGTCCTTGGCCATGCGCGCCGCCGCACCCGGATCCTCCCGGGAAAACGCCAGCATCAGGGGACCGGTCAACCGGTCGCTCATGCACGCGAAATCGGTGTCCTGCAGGGCGCGTCGTGCCAGGGTGTTTTTCACCACGCGCAGGTAGACATTTTCCTGGCGCGCCCTGACCCTCAGACTGGTTACCTCACCGACAGTGAGGCCGCGGTATTCGGCGGCCACCGCCGAGAGGGCCCCTTTGGCCACTTCAGCAACTTCGGCAACAACAGCCTTTTTCTCTTCAAGAGTTAATGCCATTGCGTTTACCTCTTACGGGGAGTCACCGGCTGCACACTGCAGTCGGCCCCTTCCCGGTCATTTAGCCGACGCCAGCCCGTCAGGGCCGACGCACTTCGTTCGGTGACTTGAAGACAGTCGCTCACGGCATGGCCCAGGCCAGTCTCTCGACCAGTTCCTGTTCTCACCTTTTCCTGCCTTTTGCGACATTCATTCATCCATGGACATCGGTCGTTCCCGGCATGGCCCAGGCCAGTCTCTCGACCAGTTCCTGTTCTCACCTTCTCCTGCCTCTCACGACACGCGTACTTCCCTGTACTCGAAAAACTGTCCTGACGCCACCATCTGCGCAGGCCAACCCTTGCGGATCGATTAAACCCGGCGTCCATCCGGAAGCCGGGTACCTGCGGTCTTTGACAGCCACCGGCCGGAAATCCGGCCGGCAAACGCCAAAACCAAACGCACGGCAGGCGGCATACGCCTGCTGTGCAAAATTACGCCATTCCCAGTGTGGTCTGGTCGACCTGCAAACCCGGTCCCATGGTGGTCGATACCGAAACCTTCTTCATGTACACACCCTTGGAAGCCGATGGCTTGGCTTTCTGCAGGTCGGTCAGCAGCGCCTGCAGGTTTTCCCTGAGCGCCTCCGCCTTGAAATCGACCTTGCCGATCGTGCAATGGATGATGCCGGCCTTGTCGGTGCGGTAACGCACCTGACCGGCCTTGGCATTTCTCACGGCCGTCGCGACATCCGGCGTCACGGTGCCGACTTTCGGATTCGGCATCAAGCCGCGCGGACCCAGTATCTGGCCCAGTGTGCCGACGATGCGCATGGCATCCGGCGAGGCAATCACGACATCAAAGTCCATGACGCCTTTCTTCACCTCTTCGGCCAGATCCTCCAGTCCGACGATGTCCGCACCGGCTTCCCTGGCGCTGTCGACATTCGCGCCCTGGGTGAATACGGCCACGCGCACCGTCTTGCCGGTGCCATTGGGCAGCACGGTGGAACCGCGCACGACCTGATCCGACTTGCGCGGATCAACGCCGAGATTGACGCTGACGTCAATGGACTCCCTGAACTTCACGCTGGAGAACTGCTGCAGGAGGCTCAACGCCTCGTCAAGCGCATACTGCTTGCCAGGGATAAGTTTTTCCCGCATGGCCTTTACTCGTTTCGTCAGTTTGGCCATCGGTCAACCCTCCACCACAAGGCCCATACTGCGGGCGGTACCGGCGACGATGCGCACTGCCGCATCAAGATCCGCGGCATTGAGGTCGGGCATCTTGGTGGCGGCGATCTCTTCAAGCTGGGCCCGGCTGACCGTGCCCACCTTGTTGGTGTTGGGCGTACTGGAACCCTTGGGTATTCCGAGCGCCTTCATCAACAGCACCGAGGCGGGGGGCGTCTTGGTGACGAAAGTGAAGCTGCGATCGCTGTACACGGTGATCACGACGGGGATCGGCAGACCCTTTTCGATCTGCTGGGTCTGGGCATTGAATGCCTTGCAGAACTCCATGATGTTCACGCCGTGCTGACCCAGCGCCGGGCCGACCGGCGGACTCGGGTTGGCTTCACCCGCCTTGACCTGCAGCTTGATGTAAGCCTGGATTTTCTTTGCCATCATCTACTCCTGTGGGTACAAGCGCCTTGCGGCTCCCCGGTTTACCAATTACCAGTGTCCATCCATGAAAGACAAATTCACCATAGAGCCAGGGAACGCAGAGTTTTATTCTTTCAGAAGATTTCTCTGCGTTCTTTGCGTCTCTGCGGTGAAAACAACTGTTCATGCACGGACATCATGTAACAGACTTGATTCTGTCCCCAGCTTCTTACGCCTTTTCCACCTGGCCGAATTCCAGCTCGACCGGCGTGGAGCGGCCGAAGATCAGCACGGACACCCGCAGCCGGCTCTTTTCGTAATTGACCTCTTCCACCACGCCGTTGAAGTCGTTGAACGGTCCGTCGGTGACGCGCACCACCTCGCCCGCCTCGAACAGGACCTTCGGTCTGGGCTTGTCCACGCCTTCCTGAACCCGCTGCAGTATGGAATCCGCCTCGCGCTGGGAAATCGGCGCCGGACGGTCGCTGGTTCCGCCGATAAATCCCATGACCTTGGGGGCATCCTTGACCAGATGCCAGGTATCGTCATTCATTTCCATCTGCACCAGCACATAACCCGGAAAGAACTTGCGCTCGCTCTTGCGCTTGGCGCCATCGCGCATCTCGACGACCTCTTCCGTCGGCACCAGAATGTCGCCGAACTTGTCCTGCATTCCGCTGCGCGTAATACGATCCTGCAGCGTGCGCTTGACCTGGTTCTCAAACCCCGAATACGCGTGTACGACGTACCACTGCAATGACATTATCTCAGCTTCCCTGACCTGTCAGAAATTGAACGGCGCGCAACAGAACCATGTCCAGCAGCCAGAGAAACACCCCGACCACCAGAACAATGAAAACAACGGCCATGGTGGTCTGCAGCGTCTCGGTCCGGCTCGGCCAGACCATGCGCCGCACCTCGTTCTGTGCGCCGCTGACGAACCCCACGATCGTGCGCCCGATGACCGTCTGGTAAACAACGCCAATCGCGATGGCCGCCACCGCCAGCAAGCCGAGCACCCGCAGCACGACCATGACGTCGGCGAAATAGTAGTAGCCGTAAATCCCGGCGCCCATCAACAGGATGGCTGCCCAGAGTTTCAGCGTGTCCAGTCGACCGCCCTGCATTTCAGCTTTTGCGTTCATAATCACTTCCATCAAGATCAGGGACAGATATGAATCCGTCCCTGATCCTCCTGCCCTCTGGCAGGCCAGGAGGGAATCGAACCCCCAACCTGCGGTTTTGGAGACCGCCGCTCTGCCAATTGAGCTACTGGCCTAAACTCGTCACCTGTAGGAGCGGCCCTGGCCGCACTTCGCGGGCAAGCCCGCTCCTACACCGTATTCTTCACTCGATGACTTTCGAGACGACGCCGGCGCCAACCGTGCGCCCACCCTCGCGGATGGCAAAGCGCAAGCCCTCTTCCATCGCAATCGGCGCAATCAGCGATACCGTCATCTTCACGTTGTCTCCCGGCATCACCATCTCCACTCCCTCCGGAAGATCACACGCCCCCGTCACGTCCGTCGTGCGGAAGTAAAACTGCGGCCGGTATCCATTGAAAAACGGCGTGTGACGTCCGCCCTCCTCCTTCGACAGCACGTACACCTCACACTCAAACTTCGTGTGCGGCGTGATCGTCCCCGGCTTCGCCAGCACCTGTCCACGCTCAACCTCCTCGCGCTTCGTGCCACGCAGCAACACACCCACATTGTCGCCCGCCTGACCCTGGTCCAGCAGCTTGCGAAACATCTCCACACCCGTGCACGTCGTCTTCAGCGTGTCCTTGATACCCACAATCGATATCTCGTCACCCACCTTCACCACACCACGCTCAATACGTCCCGTCACCACCGTGCCACGACCCGAAATCGAAAACACATCCTCCACCGGCATCAGAAAACTCACCGTCCATCGCCCGCTCCGGCTCCGGTATGTAGGCATCCATCGCCTCCACCAGCTTCAATATCGAGGGCACACCAATATCACTCGTGTCTCCCTCCAGCGCCTTCAGCGCAGAACCGGTCACAATCGGCGTGTCGTCACCCGGAAAATCGTATCTCTCCAGCAACTCCCGGATCTCCATCTCCACCAGCTCCAGCAACTCCGCATCGTCAACCTGGTCCGCCTTGTTCATGTACACCAGAATGTACGGCACCCCCACCTGACGAGAAAGCAGAATGTGCTCGCGCGTCTGCGGCATCGGACCGTCCGCCGCACTCACCACCAGAATCGCTCCGTCCATCTGCGCCGCACCCGTGATCATGTTCTTCACATAGTCCGCGTGCCCCGGACAGTCCACGTGCGCATAGTGACGCGTGTCACTCTCGTACTCCACGTGCGCCGTCGCAATCGTTATGCCGCGCGCCTTCTCTTCCGGCGCATTGTCAATCTGGTCGTACGCCTTGAATACACCACCGTGCTTCTCCGCCATCACCTTCGTGATCGCCGCCGTCAACGTCGTCTTCCCATGATCCACGTGACCTATCGTCCCCACGTTTACATGCGGCTTCGTTCGCTCGAATTTTTCCTTGGACATCGCGCCTGTCTCCCGTTGCGTGGCTGTGCGTTTACCCTGACTAACCTGCCAGTCATGTACTGGAGCCCATAACCGGATTCGAACCGGTGACCTCTTCCTTACCAAGGAAGTGCTCTACCGACTGAGCTATATGGGCAAAATCAAACTGGGGTCGGACCCCGATTTTCACCTTTTATTTCTGGAGCGGGTGATGGGGATCGAACCCACATCATCAGCTTGGAAGGCTGAGGTTCTACCATTGAACTACACCCGCCTGTAAACCGATTCCCGGCCCGGCCGTCTGCAGTTCCACCCCGCAGGGCCTCACCCGACCGGCATCCTCACACCCTCGCATACACCCGACAACGCCCCACGGTACGGGCTGAAGCCCTGGTTTTAGTCAGCGAGAACCGTGACCTCGCCGACCAGCCGCATCCGCACGGACCAAACCCCGATAACCACCACCGTGGCCCCGGCAGGGTGTGATTTCATCACGTTTGGTGGAGGGGGGAGGATTTGAACCTCCGAAGGCTGAGCCGTCAGATTTACAGTCTGATCCCTTTGACCGCTCGGGAACCCCTCCAAAAATGCAAGCCCGCAATTGTCTTGCAGACCCGGATCGCTTGTCAACTGAAATGAACAGGACTGGAAGGAACCGGTGCGTTCGGTCCGTCACGCACCACTATTGAGAAAATCATGTCGACTACCGTCGGGCGCATAGATCCGGATACGGCCTCAGGGGAAAGATTACGGCCAGCTTCTGCAGTTACGCGTCATAATATTGACGAACCGGGTCGTCGGCCACAGGTCAAACAGTCCATATCACGCCGGCACGCGCCGGTGTCGTTCACTTTATCCGCTATTTAATGACTAAAATTTCCGTGCCTGATGGTCTCGCCCATCAGAGTTTCGAAAACCTCGGCACTCACATGGATCAGTTGCTCATGATCGCCGGCTTCAAAATAGATTTCCGGCTGTTCCGCGATGGCATCATCCACGAGCGTTTCCATGCCGTACGCCGGACCTATCGCGGGTAGCGCCCCGATTTCACAATCGCTGAACAGGTTGCCGAGATCATATTCGCTCGCCAGTTCCAGGCTCCTATTCAGCTGGCGTTGCAGTTCGCCCAGGTCAACTCGCCGACTGGCGGGCAGGACCACCATCAGATAGCCATTACCATCCTCCAGGACTACGGATTTGGCAAGCCGGTTTCCGGGTACATGTGCCACGACGGCACTTTCCGTGCTTGTGGCCGTATGGGTATGACCCATCACGTCGTAGGGTACATCGTATTCAGCCAGACACCTTGATACTGTTGAGGCGATTGCCATGACTTTACCCTCCGCTGACACATTCAACATAAAGAGTATAGATCATGGCTGCGTCATGGAGTGGCCGCTGTCTCGGATCTCCTTACTGGGCGATGCGCGTTGTACCGTTGACGGTCAGGACGCGTACGCGGTCACCGACCTGGAACGAGACCGTGGGGGAGACTTCCTGCACCACGGCGATAATCTGATTATTGTCCAGCCGCACAGTGATTTCCACACCCTGGCGCTTTGTCGCCTGCTCTTCGACCGCGGCGCCGGCCACGCCGCCGGCAACCGCGCCGAGGACGCTTGCCACGGCCGCCCCCTTGCCTCCGCCCACGCTGCTGCCCGCGATGCCGCCGACGGCGGCGCCGGCGCCGGCGCCGACCGGTGTCTTGGTGCCTTCAATCACGACCGGCCTGAGATACTCGACCATACCGTACTGGACCTGCTGGGCCTTGCGCGCCTCGCTGCGCGAATAGGATTCGCCCGTCAGCGTGGACTGGCAGCCCGTTGCCAGGACCAGCAGGCAGATGAGCAATGAAATTGCAACCGCATGATTCATATAGGGATACCTTATGTGCATGTGCCCGTACGGGCATGAGGAAACTGATCATTAAGTCGTCGAAGTCTAGCACAGGGAAAATCAGGTCGGCAGCGGGGCCAGGCACACAACAGCCTCAACGGGCATTCGTGTCGTCGCCCTCCTCCGGACGCGTATCATCGGAAGCCGGCTGGTCATCATCGGCTGGTCTGTCCTCCCAGTCATAGGTCTTCCCGGGTAGCGCCGGATCGCGATGCCGGAACAGAAACGCCGCGATGACACCCATCAACGCGCCGAAGAAATGACTCTCGTAGGAGATGCCCGGTTGCTGCGGAAAGATCGTTGCCACCATGCCGCCGTACAGTAAGAACACGATCAGGGAAAGTGCAATCGGCAGCCGCTCCCGGCGTAGGATCCCGCTGACGAAGATGAAGAACATCAGGCCGTGCGCCAATCCGCTGGCGCCGAAGTGGTAGCTGCCCCGCGCAAACAACCAGACACCCAGCCCTGATCCCAGCCACACCAGCAAGATCACATCGCGGGACGCGCGCGGATACCCGTAGAGCAGAACAACGCCAAGCACCAGGAGGACCAGACTGTTGGAAATCAGATGCTGCCAGGAGCCGTGGATCAGCGGCGCGAAGAGCACACCCCACAGGCCGTGCCACGCACGCGGGTAGACGCCGAGGCGCGACAGATGCAGGTCAAACCCGGTATCGAGTAGTTCGAGGACCCAGAGCAGGCCGATGAATACCGCAACGCCGACCAGGGCCTGCCGGAAACGCGTGGCCTCCTCCCTCACCGCTGCTTTCCATAGCGCCGCGCGTCAATCGCCGCCACCGATGCGCACCATCGTCCTGTCCGCCTGCCAACCAGCGCGTGTGGCCCGTCAGGGGACAGTGGAGTCGGCCGGGAGATAGTTCAGTTCCCCGTGATAATCGAACGGCAGCTTGCCGAGGCGGTTCTCGAGGCTGAGGCTTCCCGAGAGCCGGTATTTCAGGCTTTCCTGTGTGCCGGTGTTCGCCTCCTGCAGCTGTTGCAGCACACTGAGCAGGTTGCTCACCACATCGACATCGAGCAAGGCCTCGCCGTAGGCGGGAATGGTCACCGGCTGCCGGCTGACCCCATAGGCGAATTCACGGTCATTGATCTGCAACGCA
Source organism: uncultured Gammaproteobacteria bacterium (assembly GCA_963763115.1). Classification (GTDB taxonomy): domain Bacteria; phylum Pseudomonadota; class Gammaproteobacteria; order UBA9214; family UBA9214; genus CAVQCA01. Next base: position 181,388 of record CAVXNM010000041.1, on the reverse strand, counting down.
TACTGCATCCCTTTCACGGGGAGGGCGGTGTCATTGGGATTCAGGATCCTGAGCTGGAGCCCGTAGCGCTGCTCGAGTACGCCCATCTCCTTCGGCTGGATGCTGACCAGCGAGACACGCGGCGCCTCACGGTAGGCGCCCAGGCCGGCACAGCCGGAGACCAGCAAGGCCAGCAGCACGAGGAGCGCGCAGCGATACGGACAATTGATGTCATCAGGAATTCGCATGTTCGTCCCCCGACGCCGACTACCCGAATTCCTCGCCCTTGCGCACCGGCCCGTAGGGCGCATCACGGTGCCGGTCATGGTATTGCATGCGGTAGCGGATGAAGCGGGCCGGGTCCTCGAAGTGCAGGAAGGGATTGCCCGTGATCTGCTCCTCCAGGGTGGAGGTCGCCTGCTCCGCGTAGTTATGACCCGGATGGATGACGGTTGCCGACGGCAGACGTTCCGCCATGTCCCTGAGGGTCGCGTACATCTGCTCCGGATCGCCACCGCGCAGGTCGCAGCGCCCGCAGCCGAACACGAACAGTGTGTCTCCGGTGATCAGGTCATCGCCGACCCGGTAACAGGCCGAACCGGGCGTATGTCCCGGTGTATGCAGGACGCTGACCGGGGTTGCGCCGAGTTCGATGATGTCGCCGCCATGGTGCAGGATCGGCAGATCCAGGCCATGACCCCAGAAGCGCGCCTCCTCCTTCAACAGGTGCAAACGGGCGTCATGCTTGTCGAGCATCGCCTCGATACCGTTGATGTGGTCATGATGACTGTGGGTCAGCAGAATATCGGTAATTCGCATGCCCTTGCGCTGCGCCAGCGCCAGCACCTGCGGCACATCCCAGGCGGGATCGACAACCGCCGCGCGGCCGCTGGCATGGTCGTGAATCAGGTAGATGAAATTCTCCATGGGCCCCAGCTCCAGGGCATGGATAGTAAACGCTTGTGTGTACGACATGACGATCACCCCCGGCTGACAGGCAATGGCATCTGGTCTTATTATGGAGCAAGCACGTTCCCGGTAACAGGGACGCACCGCCCGTCCTGATACCACGGCAGCTCCGGGAATATCGATCAGGAATCCACGTGACCGTCCACAAACTGGTGATCTACCCGGCGCAAGTCGACTGCCCGACCGTCGAGACCGCGACGCTGGTTGCGGCGCTGCAGACGATCGGACTGATCGCCGCGCCGGCGTGCCATGACCTCGCAAGCGGCTACCGCGCCGGAGAACAGTTCCTGCAACTGGTGACTTTTCTCGGCTGCTCCCCGGCCATCGAGCTCGAGCCGCCGGCGGACCCGGACGAATGCGCACGCGCCTGTGCGAGCGGGAGACTTTGTCACATCCGGTTCTCGCCGGCGGAGGACCGCATCCACTTCAGGGCGGACAGCCGGTTGCCGTCGCCGCGCTGCCCGCAATGCCGCAAGGCCGAAGACCGCTGGCCGGAACTGATCGGGCAGTGGCGTGCGGACCCGCGGGAGCACCGCTGGAGGTGTCGTGAATGCGGTTATTCCGGCAGGCTGTTCGACCTCAACTTCCGCCGTCGCGGGGCGTTTGGCCACAGCTTCATCGACGTCTGGGGCATCCACCCTGCCGAGGCAGTACCGGGCGAGACCCTGCTCACCGCGCTCGGAAACCTCTCCGGGTGCCACTGGAGGTATATGTACCTGCAGGATTAGACGTGCTCTTCTGTACGGTCACACATTCTGTGCGACAATACTCGCACCCCCACACCCGGCCCGTGCACCGAGGACATCCATATGGCAGACCAGGAACTCTCCAGGGAAGAACGCATCCTGCGTGCGATGAAGCGTGTGCTGACGGATGTTGCCAAAGACACCTACACGCGCCCCGGTTACCGCCACCCCCTGTCGGATGCCACCGTACAGGGCATTCGGGAATGTCTCAGTCTCATCTCGGCCCGGGAGATCGAACTGGCGGAGGCGGCGGGCCGCCCCATGAACCTGCGGCCGCGGTTTGTCGACGAACCGCAGTCCTCGGTAGTGGTCCAGTTCGATGCGAAAAGCGGGAAAGACAAGGACAAGGAAAGCAGCTGAGTGGCACCCGCCGGCGCCGCGTGACAGCCGCAGCGCGCAACCCGCCGTGAAAAAAATCGTTATCCACACACCCGGGAGTTACGACCGCCTGGTCATCGAGGAACACCCGGACCCGGCGCCCGGCCCTGACGAGGTCCTGATCGCGGTCGAGGCCATCGGCGTCAACTATGCGGACTGCGTGACGCGCATGGGGCTTTACGCCTCCGCCAAACACTACGTCGGCTACCCCATCACCCCCGGCTTCGAAGTCGCCGGCACCGTGCTGGCCACGGGCGAACAGGTCATCGACCTCGCGCCCGACACACCGGTCATGGCGGTCACGCGTTTCAATGGCTACGCTACCCGGCTTGTCGTCCGCCGCCATCAGGTGTTCAGGCGCCCGGAACGGCTTACCCCGGAACAGGCGGCCGGGTTTCCGGCGGTCTCGCTGACAGCGTGGTTTGCCCTGTTCGAACTGGCCCACCCCCGTGCGCGGGAAACCATTCTGGTGCATTCGGCAGCCGGCGGCGTCGGCGGTATGCTGGTGCAACTCGGACGGATCGCGGGCTGCCGCGTCGTCGGCGTGGTCGGCGGCGCCCACAAGGTCAAGGCGGCGCAGGCGCTGGGCGCCGATGCCGTCATCGACAAGTCATCGCAGGATCTGTGGCGGGAAGCGGAACACCTCGCGCCCGGGGGTTATGACATCATTCTCGACGCCAACGGCGTGTCCACCCTGGAATATAGCTACCGGCACCTTGCGCCGATCGGCCGGCTGGTGGTTTACGGGTTCCATTCCATGCTGCCCCGCCATGGCGGCCTGCCGGGGAAACTCCGGCTCGCCTGGAACTACTGGCGCACCCCGCGGTTCAGCCCGTTCAGCCTGACGACGCGCAACCGCAGCGTGCTCGGTTTCAACCTGAGTTTCCTGTTCGACAGGCAGGCACTCATGGAAACCGGGTTACTGCAACTGATCCAGTGGCTGGAAGATGGGAAACTCGCGTCACCCCGGGTGACCGTCTATCCCTTCAATCACGTGGCCGACGCCCATCGCGACCTGGAATCCGGCCAGACCGTGGGCAAACTGGTGCTGCGCTGTGCCAGTTAATATCTGAGTCGCAAACCCGGCCGCGGCGTTGGCCTTGACAATCAGCGCCACGATCTCGCGGCTTTTGTCCCGCGGTACTGTCCCGAGGGAGTAGTTTGCGATAGCGAATGAATCCGGCCACCACCGTCTCGAAATGCACGGCCATGTCCCGTGCCTGTTTGTAAATCGGCAATGTTCATAACGAGCCATAACCGGGATGAACATCATCGCGAATGATTTACAAACCGCTGAGGGAGGGCTCCCCGGTGCCCCCAAAAAGCGCCGAATCCCACGAATCACCGAAGCATCAAGCTCGGCGCTTGCCGGCCACACCGATTAGTCCGATCAAGCCGCCGCCGAACAGCCAAACGGCGGCAGGCAACGGTACTGGGGCTGTGGCCGCGCCGATATCGCCGTCGTGCACGGCCCAAGCGTAGATCGGAACCCCGCCGTTCTTCCAGTAGCCGTTCTGCTTGCCGGAGGCAAAATCGAAGACCCACGCGTCGTCGGTATTGGGTGCGTACTCCAACCCGGACCAATAGTAGTTGGACACGACGTTTTCAAAAAGTCCAGTGTTCTTTAAGCCATTGTTGGACTGCACCTTACCCGACGTATCAAGGTAGGCCAGGTTGCCCAACGTGTCATAGAACATACTTGCCATCTCGCTGTACACGGTGGTGGCGGCGCTGCCGGTTTGGACGTTATAGCCGCAGTCCGTGCCGGAATTGGCATTATCGCAGCCTGGGGCATTGGTATCAGTCATGGTCGGCAACCGCCAGCCGTTGTACCCCAGGTAATTGGCCGTGTTCATGGCGTCGATCCAGAGCATGGCACCCGGCCAGTTCATAGTACCGTCTGTGTTAACGTAGCCGTCATAACCGCTGGGATCGCCGCTATAGGGGCCGAGGTTGCTGTTGTAATTCAATCCGAAGGCGTTGCTCACCGCCAGGTTGGCATTCGCCTGCCAGGTGATGTCGAGGGTGGTGTCGTACCAGGCTTCGACGGTGGAGAGGTTGCCGTCCAGGTCGCGCGCCTGCAGCGTCGTCTCCCATGTGCCAACCGCATGGGCCGGTGACAGACACATATTCAGTAAACAGAACGACGCGCACAAGGCGCCATAGAAGCGTGATCGAGACATGGTGGAATCTCCCTATACGTCAGCGGATGCCGGCGATCCGACATCACGGCTATAAATGGCCGGCAGGTACAATACAATATTCGCGCCGGAAAATAAATGCCATTGTCTTCATATAAATTATGTTTTCCACGTAGAACTACTTAATATCAATACTGTAAATGATTCCGACAGATTTCTGGAATTGCTTACATAACCATAACGTTCGGAAAGAAGATCCCTCGATTGATAGTCAAGGCAAGCACCCAGCCGCTGGACAGCCAGGGCGCGTTGCGCGCTGAGGCCGGTACGCATCAACTCCAGCCCGGCCACCCCGTAGCGCACCTCGATGAAGGACTGGGTCGCGACCGTCCCGATCCCGGCCTCGGCCCAGGCCACCGCGAGCCCACCGAAAACCAGTGCGACTGGACCGCCACGCCGAGCTGTCCGGTGTCCGGATCACGCGCTACGATGGAATTAGGTATGCACGGGCCGCAGCCCGCTGGTGGCTGGCAGGTACTCCCTGTGCATCCGCCTGCCACGGCAGTAACAGCAGCACGAAACAGAGCGCAACTTGCCGGTACATGTGTTGTCCCTGAAATGGAAATGGCGCACTATCCGGTGAGGCTGGCGACCAGCGCCGGCGACGCGGTCGAAGCGACCGCCTCGCCGCCGAGGTGCGTTCTGAACGGTCTGGATGGTATGCGAATCCTTGAGCGAATTCCAATGCTACATCGACTCCCGCTGCTGCTGGCCGGCCTGCTCTGGGTCGTTCCCGCCCTGACCCGCGCGGAAGCGCCGCCGACGCCGTCCGTCGAGGATGGCGGCCTCTACATGTTCGTGCGACTGAACACTCCGGACCAGATGGCGGCATTCTACGAAGCCCGCGGCTTTCCCGGTGACGCCATCAAGCGCCTGCGCCAGACCTGTTTCGTAATGGCCCATGTCGAGAACCGGGGTGAGGATGTCATCTGGCTGGAACTGAAAAACTGGCATTTCCTCACCCGTCAGGACGAGATCCGCCGCCTCGACCGGAACCACTGGGATCGTGTCTGGGATGAGATCGACCTGCCACCGGCCAGCCGCTCAACGTTCGGGTGGACGCAACTGCCCGGGGAGCGCGATCTGCAGCCCGGCGAGCCGGTGGGCGGCAACATCATCCTGCCTGCCACCGATGGACCGTTCACGCTGCGGGCGGATTTTCTCACCGGCAAAGACCGGCGCGCCGGCATGATCAGCGTTCGCTTCGAGAACCTGCACTGCGCGAAGGATCAGGCGGCGCCATGAAACCCCGGTCGCTACTGCTGATTTGCTGCCTCGTGCTGACCGGACCGGCCTGGCCGGCCGATGCCCCGTCCCTGCCGCCCGGCGTCATGGCCGTGGACGGGATAGCGGCTCCCGCGCTCAGGCTGAACTCCATCGACGGCGAGCCCTACGATCTCGCCGGGTCACGTGGACACTGGGTCTTCGTCCACTTCTGGGCCACCTGGTGCGGCCCCTGCAAACGCGAGATGCCGGCCATCCAGCGCATGATCAACCGGCTGCAGACCCGGCAGATTGAATTGGTCATGGTGAATACCGCCGAGACCGAGGACGAGGTGTTTGCCTTTCTCGCCGCCGTGGCGCCGGATGTGATGCCGCTGATGGATACCCAGGGGTTGATGACGGAGTTGTGGCAACCGCGTGGACTACCGGCCAGCTTCCTGGTCGACCCGCAAGGTCGCATCCGCTACCAGGCGCTCGGCGGCCGGGAATGGGATACAGCGCCCTACCTCGATTTTCTGCACCGCCTCGAAGCCGACTGAACGGCAACACCTCATTTCAATCCAGCCAGTCGAGCAGGTAATAGATGTACTGGCCTTCCGATGACTTCGAGGGACCCACCACGCGCGCGGCGTGGCGTTTGCTCGGCGGGTCGGCGGCCTCGATGGCCGCTTCCCGGGAAGCGAAGACCTCCACGCAGCCGGCCGGGTAACGCTTGCGATTCCGGCGGGGTGTGAAAATGACCACGAAACGCACCTGTGAGACGCCGGTCTCCGGGTCGGGGGGCACAATACCGCGCAGGCTCATCCCGCAGACGTTCCCGGCAGGTTTTCCGATGCTCCAACGACGAGCGCCCTCAGGAAGCAATCTTCTGTCATGCTATCGATCAACATTCCACAATTCCCGCCAGCATGGGAATCAATGTCGTACCAGCAGGTCCGGCCTGATCATCCACAGCAACATCCACCGGTCGATGTCACACCGTTCCAGGCAGACCACACTGCCGGGTAGAAATTCCACGACCTGGAGTTCCGGATCTCCCATGACCAGCCGCGCGACCAGGCGCGACAGCAACGGGAGATGCCCGGCCACCAGGATATCCTGTTCCCACACGTCGGCGTCGGAAGCAAAGCCGGCCACGTCATCATTGGGACCGATTCCGCCGACGTGTTCAATCTTCCCCCGGGGCAGGACCGCCTTCGCCAGGAGGTGCGCGGTCTGCTCCGCGCGGAGCTTGCCGCTGTGCCAGACACGTTCTACCCGGATTCCCGCGCCCTTGAGGAAGTCTGCCATGGCCTGCACGTCCTGCCGGCCCGACTCACTCAGGGGACGGGCTGGATCGACCTCACTGGTGAGCGCCGCGCCATGCTGAACCAGATAGAGCCTCATGGCGACTCAGGATAACGCCGTTCAGGCTCCACACCAAGCCGCCGCGGCCCGTGCCTCTCAGCGCCCGAAAAATTCGACAACAGCCGTCACCGTCGCCGCATCACGCAGGATGCGGCGGTGCCCCAGGCCGCGTGTTGCGAGCCATTGCGCACCCGGCCAGGCGTCGGCAATCATTTTCCCCTGCCGCCAGGGAACCTCGCGATCGTCCCGGTCGTGCAGGATCAGGGCCGGCATGGCCAATGTCCGGGCATTACTGTCCGTCGACATCAACTCCCAGACATTCGCGGTAAAACGCTGCTCCAGCCGGCGACGCAGGTCGATCATTACGGGACCGGGCAGGGTCAGCATCCGGGCGAAGCGTTCGACCAAAAACTCGAGCCGGGCCGGCGTGCCGATACAGACGACGCGTCCGGTGTCCACACCATGATGCAGGGCATAGGACAGCGCCATGCCGCCGAAGGAATGGGTTAATGCGCCGTACAGAGGACCATAGGCCGCGGCGATCGCCTGGAGCGCGGCGGTGAATTCCAGGATATTGGTTCGTCTGCCCGGGGTCTTGCCGTGTGCAGGCGCGTCGAAAGCGATCACGCAATAACCGGCGACGGTCAAGGGTTCGACAAACGCGGCCACCTGGGTCGCGCGTCCCGACCAGCCGTGCACGAACACGACGACCGGTCCCGCACCCCAGCGATAAACGGCGACGGGAATACCGTCGACCGGTAGTGTCGTGTGCTCGGCGTTTCCGGCCACGGCCTTTTCGGCAACAGAGCCCGCATAACGGCGGGTGCGAAACCACAGGCGGTAGGCCCAGCCCCCCATCAGTCCTGGAAACACCGGCCCCAGGCCGCGGAAAGCGGTCCGCAGGATGCGCGGTGCGACGTGTCTAGCCTTCTTCATCGGACCCGAAGAGGTCATCCAGCCGGCGGCGTGCACGTTCGGCATCGTCGACGATGCCCTCCGGCTCATCCTCTCGCGCCTCACCGAAGAGCGCATCCAGGCCCGCTTTGGCCTGCCGCGCCGGGTCCGCGATCGTCCCCGCCCAGGCGTCGGGTCGTGACTGGAAATACCCGCAGAAATTCGCGCGTTCCTTGTCCTTTACCACGTCGGCGATCGGCTCACGACAGCTGTTGGCCACACCGGGATCGTAGAATTCGCACAGGCGGCAGACATGCAGATCTGCATGGCACACCGGGCACTCGGCCAGCCGCGCCAGTGGCAAGGGCTCAGCGTCGAGTGAAGCGCCGCATTTCCAGCAGACCAGGGATGTCGTTGGCATGGCGCAACACCGGATATGAAAGAAGTAAGGTTACCTCGAAAAGTCGAAATTTCTCCTGCAAGCAGATTTGTATCGTTTTTTGAGGCACCCGTAAACGGAACATAGTCCGTGAACCGGCCCGAAGCAACCACTCGCCGCCGCCGTTAATTCCCCCTGCCGCTTCCTTCCCAAACTGCGGAATGCCTACCACACTCAAGCGATACCGGCATGACGGGAGGGCACGAAAATGATCGGGAAAAAGAATATCGTATTCGGTTTTCTCTACCTTGTGCTGACGGCGGCCCTGGGACCCTATATGGTCAGAGTGGTTTATCCGGATATCGACGACGCCATCGGATTTCGCAGGCAGCCGGTGGATTCCTAGCCGCCGCCGGATTCTCACATGGCGGTTATTTGACATGCATCAAGTCGGCACCCTCACTGCAAAACGATAATGCGCTTACACGCTGCGCAACCAAATAACGTTTAACCGGAGGTGACCATGAAAACACAACGATTCACAATGCAAAACATGTCCGCCGCAGTGATTGCACTGACACTCGCAGGCGCGGGCGGCCTGAGCGGAATCGCACTGGCCGAGGAGGCCGCGCAACCCACGGCAGTCCCACCGGCAGAAGCTGCACCGCCAGCGGCGGTACCGGCCGTACCAGCGGACTCGTCAGCGGTGAAGACACCGGCGAAACCAGCAGCCGCTGCCCAGGAAAGCACTCCGCCAGGAGAAGTGGAAGCGGAGCAAACCGCTCCCGGGTACGGTCTATCCTCACGCCATTCCCGGGACCGGGATCGCTTTCGTGAACGCATGGAAGCCCAGCGGGAAGCCCGTCAGCAGGCCCTGGAACAATACCACAGCGCCCGACGCTGGTGGAATAATCCCTACGCGGAGCAACGCCGCCTCTGGAACAGGTCGCGCAGCGAGTGGTACCAGCAACTGGCCGAACAGCGCCGGGAATACATAGAGCAGCAGCGACCCGCCTACAGCTACGAATATGAGCTGCCCGGCTATGACTATAACTACACGTACGGCCCCGGTTATTACTATGGACGCAGCGATACCACCCCGGGGCGCTGGAACGGCACGCCTTATGGTGGTTGGGGTCCCTGGTACTGATTTCCCGCCCGCACACCGCAAGCGACCCGACATCGACTCAGGCGGTGTCGGGTCACACGGCCCAGTCCGAGCGGCTTGTCATTACTATGCCCGGACTGCAATGCCGAGGCGGCGTCACAGGCTCCCGCGGAAATACCCGTTGAGGACACGGTAGCACGATCCTGCCAGCAGATTGCTTGCTACGCGATACCGCCGGTCAATGGCTGCAGTAGCTACCGGTAACCCGATAGCTCCCAATTAACCGGACCCACAGTGCATGAAAACCTTGACGCGACATAAATTTAGAACTAGTCTAACTCAAATCAACCACTATTCCAGCCAACATCTAAGGGGGGAGCCGTCATGTTACGTCTGTTTGCGATAACCGTCGGGTTGGTATCCGCCGCGCTTGTTCAAGCCGCACCGCTCGGCCTGCCGCCGGTGCCGATCCCGGCGGACAATCCCCAGTCGCAGGCCAAGATCGAACTCGGCGACCGGCTGTTTCACGAGGAGCGCTTCAGCTCCGACGGCAAGGTCAGCTGCGCGACCTGCCACGCCAAGGATAAAGGGTTCACCGACCACCGGCGCGTTTCCAGAGGTCACAATGGCCTGCTCGGAACCCGCAATGCCCCGACGGTGATCAATGCGGCGTACATGCAAACCCTATTCTGGGACGGCCGCGAGCCGGACCTCGAAGGCCAGTCCAAGCAGCCCCCGGTCAACCCGGTGGAAGGCGGGCTGCCGAACCTCGAGGCACTGATCGAGATCATTCGCGATGATCCGTCGTATGTAAAGGCGTTCAAGGAGGTGTACGGGGTTGAGGCACCGGATATCACCATTGATCAGTATGCCGACGCGATCGCCAGTTTCGAGCGCACCCTCATTGCCGGCGATTCACCCTTCGACCGCTATGAGTACGGCGGTGACAAATCGGCCATGAGCGAGGCGGCCATCCGCGGCCTCGAGGTGTTCCGCGGGCAGGGCCGCTGCGTATCCTGCCATGTCATCGAGCAGACCCAGGCGCTGTTCACCGACAACCGGTTCCACAATATCGGCGTGGGCTTCAAGAACATCCAGGGCCGCGAGGAGGAGATCGCCGGGGAGTTCATCAAGGCCAAGAATGCCGGGGCGGATGTCGACAAGACGGTGTTGTCCGACCCGGATGCCTCGGAGCTGGGTCGCTTCGCGGTCAGCGAGGACATCAACACGGTCGGCGCCTTCAAGACCGCCTCCCTGCGCAACATCGAACTCACCGCCCCCTATATGCATGACGGCAGCCAGAAAACGCTGGAGGATATGGTCAATTTCTATAATAACGGCGGCCGGGTCAAAGAGGACGATCCGTTTTCTCCCTTCCTGAGTGGCGGCATACGTCCTCTGAATCTTTCCAAGCAGCAGAAAAGCGACCTGGTCGAGTTTCTCAAGGCCCTGACCAGCCCCAGTATCGCCAAGCAGGTGACCAGCACCGAGATCGTGACCCAGTAGAGGAGGCACTCAATATGAGCACTATGAATCGCAGACGATTTCTGAGAACCGGGGGCGCTCTCCTCGCCGCCAGCAGCCTTCCGTTCAGCCTGGTCAAAATCGCCTTCGGCAAAGCGGCTTCGGAGGATTTCACCTTCGCTTACGTCTCCGATTCGCACATCACCCAGATCAAGGGCAAGGAGTTCGTGCGCAACTGGGACCGCGGCCTGATCCGCGCTGTTGCCGAGACCAATCTGCTCGACCCGCGCCCGGACTTCATCTTCTACGGCGGCGACATCGCCCAGCTTGGCAAGCCGGAAGAGATCGATCACGGGCTGGAGATTCTCGGCGGTCTGCGCGGGCGATGTGCATTACGTCATGGGCGAGCACGATTATTACCTCGACCTGGGCGAGCACTGGCGCGAGCGGCTCGGACCGGACCACTACAGTTTCGATCACAAGGGTGTGCACTTCGTGGTGCTGAACAGCATCCTCACCTACGACGACTGGACCTATAACAAGTGGGACACTCCCGATGCGGCGCATGAAAGAGATGGCGCGTCTGGACAATCCGCAGGGTTCGCCCTTCATGGTCGGAGACAAGCAGCGCGAATGGCTGCGCCAGGATCTTTCCAGGGTCAGCAAGGATACCCCGATCGTGGTCATGTCCCATTCTCCCCTGCAGAAGATCTACAAGGGGTGGAATTTCTGGACCGAGGACGCGGAACAGGTACAGGCGCTGCTGAAACCGTTCGACAAGGTGACCGTGCTCTACGGCCATGTGCACCAGATCCAGTACAACCAGATCGGCAACATCAGCTTCAACTCCGCGATGGCGACCGCCTGGCCCTGGCCCTACCCGGTCAGCTTCACACAGCAGGCCAGCCACATGCCCAAACTGACGGTCCCGATGGACCGCGCCGACCCGTTCTTCGAACGCGACGCTACCGGCTGGCAGTTTATCAACCTGCACACCGGCGATGTGGACGTCCACTACGCCCTGCCCGACAACCGCGATCGCACCGTTGCCTTCAACGAAGAAAAGGGAGAGCCGGTAGATACCTATTACCAGCCGGAGTCGGCGCGCATCCCGCCGCAACGCCACTTCTGAATCGAGGCAGAGGAACCTGACATGAACACGATCGATCAACGCGCGAGAAACCTTGCCATTGCCGTCACGCTGGCTGCAGCCATGCCGCAGGTGGCGCTGTCGGATGAATTCACCGACGCCGATCTGGCGCGCTGGAAACAGGAATACCTAACGGTCGTGGATCAGGGCGAACAGCTGTTTCACGGCGGACTCCAGAGCAAGAATACGGTATCCTGCGATCAGTGCCATCCCAACGCCGCCAACACCCATCCCGAGACCTATCCGAAATTCCAGAAGCAGCTCGGCAAGGTGGCCGTACTGGGCGAAATGATCAACTGGTGCATCCGCAATCCGCTGGAATCCGAACCACTGGCGCTGGATGATCCGCGCATGGTCGCCCTGCAGGCCTACATCGCGGAGCAGCGGCGCAAGGTGCCGCTGGACCCCGGCGAACACTAACCGGTCCGGAGAGAAATAAATTCACTGCAAAAACACCAAGAACGCAATGTCGTTTTGTTGTTTTCGTTTAAATAGTTCTCTGCGTACCTTACGCCTTTGCGGTGATATACCGTATTTATGTACGGTCACTACACTGGTAAAAAATGCCGCGCCACTGCTGGAACTGACCCCGCACGGTATTCCCCTGGCGGCCTTGATACCTCATGGTGTCAGGCCGGGGCGCTGAAGATCCTGCAGCGTGAGCGGCGGCACGTAGACACCCAGCGGCTTGCTGGTCCACCACTGGCCAGTTTTGCGTTTCATGGCCGGCGTAGCGAATTGATACATCTCCAGGCGCGCCCGCAGGTATTTGGGCGGGTAATCCGGAAAGGGGTTGTGGTCGAGCAGCGCGAGCACGTCCGGCGAACCCTCCAGCAGGCGTCGCATGAAATCATAAAACCAGTATGCCACCGGCGAATTCGGGGGATACAGGGCGGCGAACCACATCTGCCAGTCGAGACGCGGCTGATGGGGCACAACGAACGGCGGCCGGCGCGTGAGTTCTCCCGGTTTGTATTTGAAGCCGTAGGCCTTCCACTGCTTGCCATCGGAGGACCCCTCGACCACCAGTTCCGGTCGTGCCGTGGTGATGATGGGGAAAACATGGTAGTTGCTTACGATGTGCCATTGCACCAGCGCACGCACCACCGGCTCGTTGAAGGCGGGCAGCGGGCGCCCCGTCGTCGTGGACCACATCATGCTAAACGTGCTCGAGAGAATCACCACGGCGAGAAGACCGGCGAATGCATTGGCAAAACGCCCCGACACCGGCGTGGCGACCCGCAGGAAGTTTCGCCACACTCCCCGGGCGGCAGGCATCGACCATTCACGGTAATGCATCCAGCGAAACGCACGGTCATCAAACAGCAGCAGGCACAAGGTGATGGTGAGCAGGTTGAAAAAGTTGTGGTTGCTCGTCAGCAGGATGAGTATCTGCATCACGATGGTGGTCCAGGCTGCGAACAGGCGCGGCTGCCGCGGCAGGAACATCAGGAAAGGCACCAGCAGTTCGACGAAGAAAGTCCAGCCGACGCCCGCCCGCAACAGCCACTCCGGCAGCTGGTTGGCGTACCAGGCGCCGACGTGAGGCAGCGGCTGGGTCTCGAAATAGTACTTCAGTGCGGTGAAGTTGGCCCAGGACTCGTCACCGCTCAACAGCTTGGACAACCCGGAGAGAAACCTCAGCCGGAACAGCACCCAGTGCAGCAGGAAGAGAATGAACGGCGAACCATAGGGGAGAAAAATTGCCAGGAATCCTGCCTCGAGCAGCAGGAAATCCCACTGGAAGTTGAAGAACACCTGTCCGGCGTAGACGACGGAGAGGTAGAGCAGGAACAGCAGCGGCAGCATGAACCGCGACAGGATGTTGGCGAACAGCAGCAGGGAGGCGGCCATGCCACCCAGCGCAACCGCCTTCAATGCCGTATTGCTGGCATCCAGCCAGAACATGCTGGGATGCAGCCAGTAGGCATTACTACCGTAGTGCGCGGCCATGTCCTTGAGGTCCGCCTGCACCGGCAGGATGCCGTGACTGCCGACCAGCCCATCGGCCTGCAGGCCAAAGGAGGCGAAGGCGACCAGATAGATCAGCGCCAGACAGCGCAGGAACAGCCAGCTGACCAGATGATACTGCGCGGGATAACGCTCCCGCCCCCAGAACAGGCGCGCCAGCCGGTATGCGCCGGTCCGGTGGCGCGACACCAAACGATACACCGCCTCGCTGAATCGGGAACAACCCGGCAGATAACGATAGCAAGCCAGTGACGCCGTACTCCCGCCCGCGTCGAGCACCCGGAATGCCGCTTCGGCCCCGCTGTAACGCCGACCTTCCGGCATCAGCAGTTGTATGGCGCTGGCGAACTCCCCGGGCGTGATGCCGGGATAGCGCCCGGCAACGGCCTGATACGGCTGATATTCGACGGCATCCCCGGTCAGGCGCTGCCAGTAGCGCACCTGGTAGGCGCAAAAGGCACAATCACCGTCGTAGATCAGAACCGGTCTGTTCGTCTCTTGCATGATCTGGCCGTAGCGGGTCGGGACTGTCCGGGCAGTTATTACTATAGTCGCGACGGGACAGTCGCGCTAATTTCTCCCGGGTGTGTTGCCGGGCCGCCGGGCAGTCCGTTTGCCTGACGTACATCAACAGCGTACGGGAAGCAATGCACTATGCTGTAGACAACCATGAAATGCACGAGAGAAATTTTCTCCGGTTCATCGAAATCCACGAACACCTGGCACGGAGCGCTGGCTGTCATGCTGTACACCGCCAGCGCGGCGTTCGGTGCAACCGGACCCGGTAAGGATCCGTATGGCGCGGCGCGTCAAGCCATGCTGGAGGAAATTGCGGCGGATGTCCGACTGACCAGCGAGTCGCTCAACGAGGAAGCGCTGGACCCCAGTGTGCTTGAAGCCATGGCGACGGTGCCACGCCATGAACTGGTGCCCGATGAGTTGCGGGGTGTGGCCTATGAAAACCGGCCCCTGCCGATCGGCCACGGACAGACCATCTCCCAGCCCTACATCGTGGCGATTATGACCGATCTGCTGAAATTCGAACCCGGACAACGCGCGCTGGAAATCGGCACCGGCTCCGGCTACCAGGCGGCCATCCTGGGGGAACTGGGCGGGAAGGTTTACACCATCGAAATCATCGAGGACCTGGGCGAACAGGCCCGCCGGAATCTGGAGCGTCTGGGTTACAGGAATATCGAGATGCGCATCGGCGATGGCTACTACGGCTGGGAAGAACAGGCGCCGTTCGACGCCATCGTAGTGACGGCGGCGGCCAGCCATATTCCCCCGCCGCTGATCAAGCAGTTGAAAAACGGCGGGCGCATGGTCATACCCGTGGGCAGCCGATTCATGGTCCAGCAACTGCTGCTGGTGGAAAAGGACGCGGACGGCACGGTCACCACCCGTCAGATTCTGCCGGTGCGCTTCGTGCCGCTGACGGGAACGCACTAGCGGCGCCCCGTTCGGCGGCATGCGAGGCACCGCCCCCGTGATCCCGGTTTGCCCATGACACTCGATGTCAGCCCCCGATCGCTGCCCGTGGTTTCGGTGGCACTGGTCTCGGCCGCGGCGCTGGCTTACGAAGTGCTGCTGATGCGACTGTTCTCGATTATCCAGTGGCATCATTTCGCTTACATGATCATCAGCCTGGCCCTGCTGGGTTATGGCGCCAGCGGCACGTTCATTGCCCTTGCGGGTCCTGCCCTGCTGAGGCGCTTCGAGCGTGGGTACTGGTCATGCCTGGCACTGTTCGGGCTGTCCGCCGTGGCGTGCGCCCTGCTCGCCCAGCGGATACCCTTCAATGCCGAGGAAGTGCTCTGGGACTGGCATCAGCCGTTGCTCCTGCTGACGCTCTATCTGCTCCTGTCGCTGCCGTTCTTCTTCGCGGCCAGCGGCATTGCGCTGGCGCTCACCCGTTACAGGAAAGCTGTGCCACGGATTTATGCGGCCGACTTGCTGGGAGCCGGCGCCGGCAGCCTGGGCATCGTCCTGCTGCTGTTCGTGGTCTTCCCCGGCACCGCCTTACAGATCATCGGCGTGCTTGGACTGGTGGCCGCGCTTGTCGCGGGCCGGGAACTGCACATGGCGCAGCGCCGCTGGCCGATCCTGGTGATGCTGGGCGCGGTGCTGCTGATCGCCCTGCCAGGCACGTGGCTGGAGCTACAGATCTCGCCCTACAAGGGACTGCCGCAGACGCTGCGCATTGGCGGCACGCTGATTCTCGAAGAACGTTCCAGCCCGCTCGGCCTGCTGACGGTGGTGGACAGCCAGCGCATCCCGCTGCGCCATGCGCCGGGACTCAGCCTGTATGCCGATACTCCGATACCCGAACAGCTCGGCCTGTTCACCGATGCGGACAACATGACCGCGATCAACCACAACCCCGGGCAGCAGCGACTGCCTTATCTGGACTGGCAGACCTCGGCCCTGCCCTATTACCTGACCAGGCCTGAACATGTGCTGGTGCTGGGCGCCGGAGGCGGGGCCGAGGTTCAACAGGCGCTTAATCACGACGTGCCGCGGGTCGATGCGGTTGAACTCAACCCCCAGGTGATCAATCTCGTCAGCAAGGACTTTGCCGGGTATGCAGGTCAACTCTATCAACGCCCCGGCGTCAGGGTGCACATTGCCGATGCGCGCGGCTTCATCCGGGAGAGCCGGGAGCGCTACGACCTGATCCAGATCAGCCTGCTGGATGCCTTCGGTGCATCCAGCGCCGGCCTCTATTCCCTGAACGAGAATTATCTCTATACCGTCGAGGGACTGCAGGACTATCTGCAACGGTTGACTCCGGGGGGTTATCTTGCGATCAGCCGCTGGATCAAGCTCCCGCCGCGTGATTCACTCAAGCTCTATGCCACGGCGCTGCGCGCGCTCCGGGAAACCGGCGTCACCGCGCCGCAGCACCAGCTCGCCCTCATTCGCGGCTGGCAGACCGGCACGCTGCTGCTCAAGAACGGCGTGTTTACCTCAGGGGATCTCGAAGCTCTGCGCGCCTTCTGCGAGGCGCGTGCATTCGACGTCGCCTGGTATCCCGGTATGACGGAGGCCGAGGCCAATCAGGTTAATGTTCTGGCACAACCCTATTTCTTCCAGGCCGCCACGGCGCTGAACGGCAGCGACGCCACACAATTCATGGCGCGCTACAAATTCAATATCGCGCCCGCCACGGATGACCGGCCCTATTTCTTTCACTTCTTCAAATGGGAGGTCCTCCCCGAAATCCTGGCCTTGCGCGGGCAGGGAGGCCTGCCGCTGCTGGAGTCGGGGTACCTGGTCATGGTGGCGACACTCCTGCAGGCGGTGGTCATCAGCGTCCTGTTCATCCTGCTGCCGCTGAGAATACGGCGATGGGAAGCGGAGGCACAGTCGTCGTGCATCCGGCGCATCCGTATCGTGGCGTATTTTTTCGCCATCGGGCTGGCGTTCCTGTTCATCGAGATCGCCTTCATCCAGAAATTCATCCTGTTTCTGGATCACCCGCTCTATGCCGTGGCCACGGCACTGACCGCCTTTCTGGTGTTCGCCGGGCTGGGCAGCGCCTCGATCGAGCGGTTCCGCAAATATACCTCATCCCGGTCCCGACTCGCCGGTTTGGCCGTGACCGGCATCATCGGGCTGGGCATCGCCTACAGTTTCCTGCTCGGCCCGCTGTGCGACAGCCTGTTGATCTTGTCACTGCCATCCCGGGTACTTGTCAGCATCCTGCTGATCGCACCGCTGGCCTTCTGCATGGGCATGCCGTTTCCCCTCGGGCTGGAGCGTATCGGCGCCGAAATGCCGGGAATTATTCCCTGGGCGTGGGGCATCAATGGTTGCGCCTCGGTCGTGAGCGCCGTGATGGCGTCCATGCTTGCAATCCAGTTTGGCTTTACGGTTGTCATCCTCTCGGCCTTGCTGTTGTACCTGGCGGCGGCATTGACGTTCCCCTGAAGGGGGTGCAGCATACATGACCTCCATCCCGACAGGAAAACGGTTGCCAGACCCCGAACCGGCAACAGCGCCCGACACACAGGAGACCCGTCATGCGCACTCGCAACAAGTCTGAAGAACCGGAGATCCCGCCGGGAACACCACCGGAGAAACCCCCGAGCGAACTGCCCCCCGACATACCGCCCGAGGGGCCGCCCGAGTCCACACCCGAACCACCACCGGAAATACCGCCCGGGCAGCCCGTGGAGGTTCCGCAGCAGACGCCATGGGAAATCTGATTCGGGCATTCATTACCGAGCGGGACCTGCATATTCACTATCGGCTCTGTCAGCGCCTCGGACAGCATTAGTAAGTTGCTGTATTGACGTTAATTACAGCGATGGACTTCCGCCTGCCGGAGAATTCCGTATGATGGCCGCCCCAGGCACCCAACGACACCAATCCGGAGTACGGCATGGCCTCAACCCCCGATGAACTGACAGTGACCTACGAAGAGGACGGCATCGAAACCGTCAAGGAGCTGGACAAGGAAATTCTCACCAAGGGTGCCTGGTGCACGATCATTTTCCGATACCAGGACTGGGACCGGACGAAACAGCAATATGGTCCGGATAAATACTCGATTCGCCGCTACCAGAAACGGGGGGGCGAGTACCAGCAGAAATCCAAGTTCAATATCTCCAGCAAGGACCAGGCCGAGAAGATCATTGCGGCTCTGGAGAAATGGATCGCGTAATCGTTCCTAGGAATCTGCGCTGCCGCCATCAGCCGCCGTGGCGGCGTCCAGCGCCGCACGGGACAGCGGCTGGCCCGCGAGCAGACCTGCAAACACGGCCCGCTGGTGGACCGAGCCGGTATCCGATGCGGCATCCTGACGGTCGAAATGGTAGTCAATGGCCGCCTTCAGGATTGTTCGCAGACGCCGGCTGATGACGGCCTCGGCGTGATTCGCAGTGATCGCCGCATCGACGGCCGAGGCGGCCTCGAGCAGCGTGTAGCGAGCCACCTGCGCACATTCCGACCCACCCTCGGGATAGGCGGCGTGTGCATATTCGCAAATCGCCCGACATAACAGGTCCTTGATCACCACGTCACAGCGCAATGTAAGAATGCGGGAAACCATACCTGCATTCTAGGCGAATCGTGCACGCACGGCATTCGGGAGCGCAGCCGGAACGGTATCGTTTGCGCGGCAGACCAGCCGCTGAACGAGGCTACCCGGAGGGGATGAAATCCGGAAGCTGTGGGTCTATTCGTCGGCCAGCACGTCGTAGATCTGCGCTTTCAGGACTTCCTCTTCACGCATTTCCTCGAGCCGCCGCCGTGCAAGCGCCCGACGCAGTGCCTTGAGTGAGGCAACGCCCTTACGGCGACCCTTACCCTTACCGCCCTTGCGCTTGCCGAGTACCGAGTCGTGAGTTGCAACGCTCATGTTTCACCCCCATGGTGCGGACCGTAGAGCAGTCGGATAGCTGCACTATGAATGGCGTATCGGCCACCGTATGATGGGCCTTTAATGGGAGTTCCGCGCATTTTCTCCGGCATGCAGATGGCACGGGTGAGGCTGGAAGCTTCACAGGAAAACACAACCGGCACGGTGCAAATCACACCGTTTCGCTCCCGCCTGTTGCTCCTGCTGGCGCTGGTCTGCCAACCCAACCTGCTGCAGGCGGGCGAGTGGTCCGGTTATGCCCAGTCCGAGGTCCGGCTGTTTCCGCACAGTCCCGCAGACCCGACGCAGGCTGGCAGCGGAGTCTCGCTGGCTTTCCAGCCCGAGTACTACACTGCCTGGTCCGACGGGAAACAGAGTCTCACCATCGAGCCCTTCTACCGCTGGGACCAGCACGACGGAAAACGCACGCACGGCGATGTGCGTGAGCTGGTCTGGCTGAAGGTCAGCGATACCTGGGAATTGCGCGCCGGTATCAGCAAGGTATTCTGGGGTGTCGCGGAATCACAGCATCTGGTCGACATCATCAACCAGACCGACCTGGTCGAGGATATCGATCAGGAAGACAAGCTGGGCCAGCCCATGGTCAATCTCACTCTGGTGCGCGACTGGGGCAATCTTGACTTGTTCGTGCTTCCCTGGTTTCGAGAGCGCACCTTTCCCGGCAGAAACGGCCGCCTGCGATCGATCCCCCGCGTCGACACCGGGGATCCGGTGTACGACTCCGGGTCCAAACAGAAGCACGTGGACTACGCCATCCGCTGGTCAGATTACATCGGCGACTGGGACATCGGTATAGCACACTTCATCGGCACGGCCCGTGACCCGCGTCTTTTCCCCGGGGTCGACAAATCCGGCAAACCGGTGTTGATACCCCACTATGATCTGATCAAACAGACCAGCCTCGACCTGCAGGCGACCAAGGGTTCCTGGCTGTGGAAGCTGGAGGCGATGACGCGCAGCGGCCAGGGCGGTCGTTACCAGGCCATGGTCGGCGGTTTCGAGTATACCCGGGTCGGGGTGTTTGATACGGTTGCCGATCTCGGCTACATCGCGGAATACCATTACGATACCCGTGACGAAGAGGCGCCGACGCCGTTTGAAGACGACATCATGGTCGGTCTGCGCCTGACGTTGAATGACATCCCCTCGACCGAGGTCCTGGTCGGGGTCATCGCCGACCGCGATGGCAGCGGCGTCACCTGGAATCTCGAAGCCAGCCGCCGCATCGGCGAGAACTGGACCGTCGATGTCGAGGCCCGCGCCTTCTCGCACAGCTCATCCAGCGATCCGTTGTATGCCTACCGGGATGACGATTACCTGCAAATCGTCCTAGAGCGACATTTCTGAGGTCTATAATTACAGGGAACTCACAATAAGGCAGAAGGCTCCAACCTCATGATGAAATCTCACGTGCAGCGACTTCTCCTTATCACCTGCTGCTGTCTGGCGGGGATGCCGCAAACACAGGCACAGGCGGGGGCGGTCTACACCTGGGTCGATCCCCATGGCGTTACCCATTTCAGCGAAACCCCGCCGCCGGACCCGGCCGTCCAGCCCGCCATGATCGAGTTCAGGCCCCTGCCGCCACCACCGCCGTCGGACACAGACGATTACTACTCCGTCATCCGACAGGCGGAACGCATGGAAAGACGCCGCCTGGAGAACGAGAAACTTGAGGCGGAACGCCTGCAGGCCGAGGCGGAGGCAATGCGCGCCCGTATGGAGGCCGAGGCGGCCGCACAGGCACCCGAGTCCTATGAAGACGAGAGTTCCGTGTATCTGCCCGCTTACCCTTTCTACCCGGGGTACGGCCCGGGGTATGGCAACAAACCCTGGCACCCAGGCGGCCGGCCGGGTCGGTCCGGACACTGGCCTGATCAGCCCGGGCACTGGTCGGGACAGCCCGGACGCCCGCAACCGGGGCACGGCTTTGGGCCGGCACCGCGTCGCGTCATCAGCGCCATTCCACCCACACCCTGACATCTCACAACGCCCCGGCAGGACCTGACACAGTCGGGCGTCACCTCTGCCAGGCACACTGGCCCGCCTCTTGCTGATAACGATCGCCACGTTCACCAACCCGCTGGAGGCGCATATCGTGCGCGGCCGCCTGCAGGCAGAAGGCATCGAGACCTATGTGGTGCATGAACACCACATCTGGGCCAACTGGTTTCTCTCCACGGTGCTGGGCGGCGTCAAGCTGCAGGTGAGGCCGGAGGACGCGCAACGGGCGGGGAAAATCCTCCGGCAGGAGCAGGCCGGCGACTGCGAAGCGCTGGTCGCGGACGCCGTTGAAGAGACCGCGGAACCACGGCCCGCCTGCCCGGTGTGTCATTCCGAAGATATCACGCCCGTCAGGCGCAGCGGACAGATCTCCCTGTTCATCGTGTGGCTGTCATCGCTACCGCTGCCCTACAGCAGCGTCACGATGGCCTGCCGGAGCTGCGGCCACACCTGGGCCAATCGGGAGGAACAGGCCTACCCGGTGCTGACCCAGTTCTTCGTCATTGCACTCCTCGCCCTGCTGTTTTTCCTCCTCATAAGGGGGATGTATTACCTCTGCAGAATTAATGAAATCAACCCGCTTTGCAGTTAAACCTTATCGCTGCAGGCCCTGAGGCGTTAAAATAGCGGCTGAGCCGCACGTGCATCCCGTACCTGTGAACATGAGCAACGAAGACGACACCCTGTTTGATTTTCCCTGCGACTTTCCCATCAAGGCGATGGGAAGGGCGGACTGCGGCCTGGACATGACGGTGGTCGAAATCGTGCGCCGGCATACACCCGACATCAGCGAGGGCAAGGTCTACACGCGCGACAGCGCGCAGGGAAACTACACCTCGGTCACCGTCGTGGTTCGCGCCACCAGCCGTGCGCAGCTCGATGCAATCTACCAGGACCTGGTCGATTGCACCGACGTTATCATGGCCATCTGAATGCCGGTCATGTCCGCCCTGCCCAGGTTGACAACCTCACCGGATCACACCGCCCTGTCGGTGCGTGAGCGGGGTGTGGCCGACTATGCCGCCACCTGGCGGGAGATGCAGGCATACACCGACACACGCACAGCGGCGTCAGCGGATGAGTTGTGGCTGCTTCAGCATCCCCCGGTCTTCACCCTCGGTCGCAACGGCAAATCGGAGCACCTGCACCACCCGGGGGACATCCCCGTTATTCGCGTTGATCGTGGCGGACAGGTCACCTATCACGGCCCGGGCCAGCTGGTCGCTTATCTGCTGCTCGACCTGAAGCGGCGCCGGTTGGGAATCCAGTCACTGGTGCGTCTGCTCGAGCAGTCAGTCATCCATCTGCTGGCGGACTATTCGATCCGTTCCGGGCGACGCGACAAAGCGCCGGGCGTCTATGTGGACGGGCACAAGATCGCCGCACTGGGCCTGCGAGTCAGGCGCGGCTGCTGCTATCACGGCCTCAGCCTCAACGTGGACATGGACCTGTCGCCGTTTTCGATGATCAATCCCTGCGGCTTCGCCAACCTCGAGGTTACCCAGCTTGCCGACCTGGGTATCGACGTCCCATTCGATGCCGTAACCGGGCAGTACCGGCAGCACCTCGAAAGCCTGTTGAACGGACCCGAGCATGAGTGACGACGACACGAAACAGCGTGGAGCGGCGAAAACCGCGCGCATCCCGATCAAGATCGAGACCACCACGCGGCCGCTGCACAAGCCGCTGTGGATCCGCGCCCGCTCGCCGGCCAACCCGGCGGTCGGGCGTCTCAAGGGCGTGCTGCGCGAGAACCGCCTGCACACGGTGTGCGAGGAAGCCTCCTGTCCGAACATCGGCGAATGCTTCGCCGGCGGCACCGCCACCTTCATGATCATGGGTGATATCTGCACGCGCCGCTGCCCGTTCTGCGACGTCGCCCACGGGCGGCCGCAGCCGCTCGATGCCGACGAGCCGGAAAACCTGGGGCGCACCATCCGCCAGATGGGCCTGCGCTACGTGGTGGTCACCTCGGTCGACCGCGACGACCTGCGCGACGGCGGCGCGGCGCACTTCACTGCCTGCATCGAGGCGATCCGCCGGCACAGCCCGGAAATCCGCGTGGAAGTGCTAGTACCCGATTTTCGCGGTCGCATGGACCGCGCGCTGGAGATCCTCAACCAATCCCCGCCGGATGTCTTCAACCACAACCTGGAAACGGTGCCGCGTCTCTATAAAAAAGTCCGACCCGGTTCCGACTATGCCTGGTCGCTGGACCTGCTACGACGCTTCAAGGCCCTGCATCCGGAGGTGCCCACCAAGTCTGGACTCATGCTGGGCGTGGGTGAACACATTAAGGAGGTCGAGCAGGTGATGCGCGACCTGCGCGCGCACGACTGCGACATGCTCACCCTGGGCCAGTACCTGCAGCCCAGCGTTCACCACCTGGCGGTGGACTGCTACGTCCACCCGGATGAATTCGATCGCCTCGGCGAATTCGGCCAAGCCCTGGGTTTCAAACACGTCGCCAGCGGCCCCATGGTGCGTTCGTCTTACCACGCCGACCGGCAGGCGCACGAGGTCGTCAGCTGACTGGTAGCCGCAGCGCCGGCGTGCTCAGGCAACCACGATACACACCCCGCCGCGGCGCGGATCGCCGGCACCGCGCAGACTCGCGCCGTCGCGCAGTACGGTGTGCACGCCACCGAAGAATAGGTTGAGATCCTCCCAGAGGTGATGTGAGGGATAGGCCTCGAGCAGCGCGTGCAACCGCCCGGCATCGAACCCGCCTTCCACGCTCAGATGCTCCGCTTCGAGATGAATACGCGGGGCGGTGACCGCCTCTTCGACGTCCATGCCGAAATCGACCAGGTTTGAAACGACCTGCAGGATGGCGGTGCGGATGCGGTTGGAACCGCCGGAGCCGAGGGCAATCACCCGGCCGTCGGAGAAATTAAGCAGCGCCGGTGCCATCATGGAGGTCATGCGGGTATCCGTGGGCCAGCGATGAAAGCCGTCCGGATTGAGATCCTGCTCACCCAGCATATTGTTCAGCATAATGCCGGTGCCCGGCGCCAGGCAGCCGGAGCCTTCGCCGTTCGAGACGCTGAGCGCCGCAACATTGCCGTGCGCGTCGATGACGCTGATGTGGGTCGTGCCCCGCCGGGCCGGTGCCTGCCCGGCAAGCAGCCGGCGGTAGCGGGCGAGGAAGGCGGGGTCCATCAGCAGCGCATCATCCGGATGAGCCGCTGACCCGTGCGCACAGGCCGCCAGCCGCGCCTCCTGCGTCAGCGTCAGCACGCGCGTGAGCCTAGCCAGATGTTCGGAACTGCCGAAGCCCGGTGCGCCGAAATCCACACCACCCAGCAGCTGCAATCCGAAGGCAACGAGCAAGCCGCCCGAGGCGGGTGGCGGGTTGGTGAACAGACGCGTCTTGCGGTAATCGAGCGCCAGCGGCCGGCGCGGGATCATTGCGTAACCGGACAGGTCCGCGGCCTCGAGATGGCCGCCCGAGCGCATCTCGCGCACGATCGACGCTGCGATCTCGCCGCGGTAGAAAAGGTCCTCACCCTCGGCGGCCAGGCTCTCCAGAGTATCGGCCAGCGCCGGCTGGCGCAGCGTCTCGCCTTCGCCGGGCAGGCGCCCCGAATCATCATGACTTCCGAAGATGGCCATGGCGGCTGGGCTCTCGCGATAGACGGCCGCGATGACGCCGAAGATGTACGCCTGCAGGGCATTCACGCGGATGCCCTCGTTCGCGTGGTGCACGGCCTGATGGAGGATATCGCGCATCGGCAGAGTGCCGAGATCGCGGTGCGCCGCAAACAGCCCGCGCACGATACCCGGCGTGGCGACCGCGCCCTGTCCGATGTGGAACTCCTGCTCCGCCGTGCCGAAATCGGCGATGATGGACCGGAAATCGAGTTCTGACGCCTCGCGCCGGCGTCGCGGCGTCTGCACGAAGAAGTCGTAGAGGCGCACCGCTTCCAGCCCCGGCTGCGCCAGCAGGAATCCGCCGCCGCCGAGAGAGGCAAGCGCCGGCTCGACCACACAGGCCGTGGCGAGCGCCGCCAGCGCCGCATCGAAGGCATTGCCGCCGGCGCGCAGAATCTCTGCGCCAGTTTGCGCTGTCAGTTCATGTCCGGCCGCGATGACCCCGCTCATGGACCGTCGTTCCTCCTTTCCATGTCCCGGCAGGCATGATACCGGAGCGCAGCGCCTGGCCGCAGTAAAACTTGCTGGTCAGACGCCTGTCCCATTAATTCTCAGCCGGTGATTCCGGGTTGCGAATGTCCGCAGGGGGTGGCATCAACCTGCAGTGACACGAACCCCGGCACGGGCTTGCCGAAACACGCCGTAAATCCATCCCTGCAGGCTCGTGTGCCGCTGTCCTGGCGGCACACGGTTCCGGCAAGTCCGTCCCGGGAACCGCGCGACAAGAGCCGTTGTGGTCCGGAAACGGTTACGACGCGGCCCCTTCTATAGATAAATCTGCGATAGCCGATAGCACCAGTGTTATTTTCTGGTGTATCTACAGTGATTTGCCTTCAGGCAGGTGATTATGAGTAACAACAGGATGGATCCGTCGGTCGCGTACGAACCCTTGAGTCTCCCCCGCCGACTGGTGGCGTGGGCCTTCATGGTCTGCGCATTGTGGTACCTCGGCTGGCGCGCTACAACGCTCAATCCGGAAGCCTACCTCTTTTCGTGGGTGCTCTACGGCGCGGAATTGTTCGGCTTTGTTACCGCAACGCTGCACCTGTTCATGAGCTGGCGGCTAACCAGGCGCAACTCACCCGCCGTTCCGGCCGGCATGAGCGTCGATGTCTTCATACTCACCATCAACGAATCCGAAGTGATCGTTCGCCGCACCCTGCTGGCGGCGCGGCACATGGACTACCCGCACGAGACCTGGCTGCTCGATGACGGCAATCGCCCGGAGATGGCGCGGCTCGCCGCCGAGTTTGGCTGCCGCTATCTGGCGCGGGGCGACAACCGGCATGCCAAGGCGGGCAACCTCAACCATGCACTCGCGCATAGCCAGGGCGAGTTTATCGCGATTTTCGACGCCGACCACGCGCCGCAGCGCCACTTCCTGGCGCACACGCTGGGCTATTTCGCCGATGAGAACGTGGCCTTCGTACAAACGCCCCAGGATTTCTACAACCTGGATTCGTACCAGCACCGGCGTCACCGTGACGGCCGCCAGATATGGACCGAGCAGTCGCTGTACTTCCGCGTCATCCAGCGCGGCAAGGATTACTGGAATTCCGCCTTCTTCTGCGGGAGCTGTGCCGTGCTCCGACGCAGTTCGCTGGAAGCCATCGGCGGCTTCGCCACAGAAACCGTCACCGAGGATCTGCACACCTCCCTGCGGCTGCATATGCAGGGATTCCGGTCGGTATACCACGCCGAATCGCTCGCCTTCGGTCTGTCTCCCGATTCCATCAGCGCCTTTCTCGGGCAGCGGGTGCGCTGGGGACAGGGCGCCATGAAGGTATGGCGCAGTGAAGGCATCTTGCTCAACCGTCGTCTGAACCTGGCGCAGCGGCTCAATTATCTGGCTTCCGTCCTGACCTATTTCGACGGCTGGCAAAAAGTGGTCTTCTATGCCGCCCCTGCACTCGTTCTGGTGACCGGTAAATTGCCGATCTTCACCACCGCGGAGAATTTCCTGCTGCACTTCCTGCCCTATTTCCTGCTGACCATATGGGTCTTCGAGGAAGTCGGGCGTGGCTACAGCAGTTACGTGACCACGCAACAATACAACATGGCTCGCTTCCTCTCGTTTGCACGCGCCACGCTGGGCTGGGTGACCAGGGACAGCAAGTTCAAGGCCATCCCCAAGTGCATCCCGGGGAGTTTGCTCGATCAGACCCGGATCATTCCGCAATATCTGGTGCTTGCGTTCAATCTGTACGCCATCCCTATCGGCTATCTGTTCAACCAGAAGTACGACTGGCTGCCCTCGGGCGCCCTCGCCGCCAATATCGTGTGGGCCTCTGTCAATTCCATGCTGGCCTATTCCGTGGTGACCTTCACGACCCGGCGGAAACTGCAGCGGGCCGAATACCGCTTCGGCGTGCCAGTTCCGGTGAGGATTCGGGAGAAAGAAGCCTGGATTTACGGCACCGTCGACAATATTTCCTCGGCCGGTCTCCGGCTAAATGCGCACCTCTGCGATGATCGCATTCCCGGCGAGAGCCTGCAGGGGCAACTCTGGCTGCCAGGGTCCTGTCTTACCTTCGAGGCCACGATCAAGCGGGTGATCACCAGTCATGCATACGGGTGTCATGACGCCACGTCCTATGGTCTTGAATTCAACTGGCAGGACCAGGCGCAGCGGGATCAACTGGACCGGTTCCTCTATGGTTCGGAACTGCAGTGGCATGTACAGGAACTGCAGGAAACCAATCGCACACCGCTGCAATGGCTGGGGAACGTCCGCTTTATGCCCCGGGATTTCACCCGGCGTACGTCTCGCTGCTGGGAAGCCTTCGTATATACCCTGCCCGGGGGCGGAACCGGGGATGAAGCCATCGGCCTGATCAGGACCGGCGGTGAGAAGGCCGGCACACCGACGCTGCTGCTCTATCACCCTCTCAAACCCGGCGCGCTAATCACCGGACGTGTCATTACCCCCGTGCGCGAGGAGCGCCTGACGCTCAGCACCACCACGGTCAGGGAACTCGACTCCCCGCTCACCCCCGTTTTCCTGATCGGCACCGCAGCGCCCATGATCCATTATGACGAGACGCAGTTGCGCAAGGCGCTCAAACTGAACAGCGCAGAGGCCGACCAATCGGCTGCGGCTGCGGCTGCGGAGGCACAGGCAGACAACCAGCAGGTTGCATCATGAGTTCGGCCCGGCTTTCCCTGCTGTACCTGCTACTCGGAACGGGCATGCAGGCGCGTGCGGACGGCAATCTGGCGCGTGCCGGTGCGGAGTACGGCGGTGACAATAGCTACTATTTCGCTGGCCTGCTCGCACCCTTCCCCGGCAGCGATCTCGGCAACGGATTCGTGCAGCGCTACTGAGTCGACTGGCTGCGCTATGAATACGACAACCGGACCATAACGGCGAAAGCCCCGGGCGCCGCTGGCGCTGGGCGATGACGTCGCCATACGTACAAAACCGGAATGCACCCTTACGCCTGGTACGAGCAGAGATGCGGCGCCAGGAGTTTCCTGACTTCATCAATGGCAGAGGCGATCGATGCGGGAACATGGATCAGCGGTACGCCGACGGCATGACAGACCTCGCTCAGGAAGGTGGTCGGGTGCGACTTCCCCATCAGATCGTGAGTGCCGTCGTCAAGCGCGATGGCGCAAATGACAGACAGATCGTTCCGGTTACACAACAGAAAATCGAAGCGGTGGCCGGAGACCTTGCGGTAAGCCTCCTTCCAGCCGCCGCCTGTCATTCCTTCCCCTGGCACGACGACATCCGCGACACGCACCTTTCCGAAAACCCGGACATTGTCCCCCACGGCCTGATCGAGAACTTGCAGAAACGACCGCTCGGTCGGACTGAACAGATGCGCCGATCGGGCAAATGGAGTATTCGGGGTTTCATCACGCCTGGTCTTGTTCAGCATCGCCACATCGAGTGCGGCGACGCCAAGGATGATAGCCAATGCAATTGCCCAACCCATCCCTGTCCTCGTGGTGATACCCGTAAACCAGACCAGTCATGATACAGGTGTGTATCGACCGCTAACGCGCGCCCGGCGCAGGCGCTATTTCTACCGGTAAACCCCACCCCTCGCAGAGACCACGCCTTGCCATGTCCTTCGATCCACAACTCCAGGACCGGTTCCCGTCAAAACAACAAAACACCCATTCTACATCGGGTCTTAACCTTCTATCACCTGCTCCGGTCATCTGCGGATCGATGACACCCACGTCCAGGTATCCATACCAGCGGTCCCATGCGGCCAGCCGCGGAAGCCTCACGGTCAGCGCCAGAAACCAGGCACATAGCGATTTCGACAATAAATATAATATTCATCAATCATCTGCTGCAGGATGATTTATTGTAAAGCAGATGACTCCCACGGGGTATTAGTATTTCTTCCTATGTAATCCATCGGAGGCAGTCGCTTCACGCCACAGTCGTTAACAGCGGTTAACCGCAGTCAACATCACCACCGCTCGAACAGTAGGTCGGCGGCCTGACTGATGCCGGAGGGCGCTGGAGCCGCTTTCGGCGGGGTTTGTGACCACAACGCCTCCAGCGCGGCTGCAAAGGCGCCTCGCCGGAAGTCGGCGTGCGTGATCTCCGCGAGACGACCGTGTGTTCGCGCCCAGGCATTGAGGTGCGGCGTCTCCGGCCAGTCGTGACGCGCCAGCGTGAGCAGGGGCACGCCGTTGCATATTGCCTCGGCGTAGGTCCCGTAGCCCGGCTTGGTGAGCACGGCGTCACTGGAGGTCAGCAGGTCGATGAACGGCAGCGGCAGCCGGGTGAAATCCACGAGATCATCGCGGTCATCCGCCAGCGGCCGGTCGAACAGCCAGACGACATGATCCATGCGTGGAAACTCGGCAAGCGGCAGCGGGCTGTCAATCCCGCCCAGCGCCACCAGCACGAGACGGGTGTCGGCGGTACATTTCAGCCAGGCGAGGATGTCCCCGCGGCGGACCTCGCCCGTGCGGGCAATCGGACCGATGCTGTGGACATTGGCCAGCTCCGGCATGGGCAGCGAGGGCGCCGGTGTGAGAAAGCTGTCTGCCGCAGCATAGCCGGCGTGCATCTGCGCCCGGATGGCGGCTCCGTCAGCGTCGCCATCGCAATAGGCGGCGTGCATTGCGGCCCAGTTGAGCGAGCATAGCGCCACGGCCGGTATGCCCGCTCGCCGGGCGGCGAGGAGCAGCCGGTAGGGAATGTCGGCTAGCAGCAGATCAGGCTTGATCTCCCGCAACCGCTCGACTTCGCGTTGCACGCCCGCCTCCCAGTCGCGGTGAAATTCCCGCCAGGCCATGCAGGTGGCGGGCACATCCACCTGCCACGGCGAATGCATGCGCATCACCACATCGGTCTCTACCGCGAGCCGGGTGAATTCACCGGCGAGCCACGAGGAAAGCACGGCTGGCGGCAGGTCGCTCATCACCGTCAGATGCAGGCCGGAGCGCAGTTCCCGCAGGCGGTTGACGACCGGCGCGCACTGCGCCAGGTGACCGTAGCCATGGCCGGTCACGGCCAGCAGCAGATGATGGGAACGGCTCAACGAGCGGTTTCCGGCAGCAGCCGCTCCATCAGATAACCGAGGCAATCCTGGCGGATGATCTTCTCATCCAGGGTAAACATGGATGGCATTAAGGGGCAATTGGTCAGCAGTGCCTCGCGTTCGATCCGGAAATAACGGTCATAAACGTCCTCTCCGTGTTCGTCGCTAACATCGAGCCGCGTCGCCGTCCCGTCACGCACCCTGCCGAGCACCGTGTGCGCGGGCAGCTCGCGGAAATTGAGGTGATCGAGGCCCTCGACCAGGGTCAGGTCCACGTCCCCCTGCTCGAAGCCGAAGCTGACCAGTTCCGGAATCTTCACCGTCGCCACGGTGTGGTACAGATCCACGTCGCGGGAGGACACGGGATGCGACGGGATCTCGTGCAGATGCAGGCAGGCATCGAGAAAATCGCGGGCATGCTCCACGCCGTATTCCTGGCCCGGCTTGCCGCATTCGATGGTGAGCGCCGGGCACACCCTGGACATCGCCATGGACTGCACACCGAGCGGGCGGATGAAATACACCACCGTGCGGCTGAATTGCGCGGCCAGATGCAGGAAGCGGTTATCGACGCGGTTAATGCAGGCGTAATGCGGGTTGATGCCGGTATTGTTGTGCACGTCGATGCTGGCGAAGGCGCGACGCGCATGCAGGGAATCGACCAGCCGCTGCATCATGCGCGCCTCGGGCAGTTCCGGACTCGCGGTACCCGGCCAGATGCGGTTGTAGTCGGGCTGGCCGTCCAGACGCCGCTGACCGGCACGTGCAGCGCTCACATTGCCGATGAACAGCGACAGCGCACGGGGAAGTTCCTTCGATTCGTAGGCGCGCAGCAGCGCCTGGACGGCAAGGAACCCGGCGTCCTCGTTGCCATGCAGCAGCACGCTAAGGAACAGCGGCTCCGGCTGCCGGCCCGGCAGATGGATCAGCGTGGGTCCGCCGAGCAGGTCGTGGAGACCCTCCACGCGGGTTTCGAGCAGACCTTCAGGCAGGGTTTCTGTTTCGTTCAGCATATGGCGCAAAGTGAAGCTTTTTTCCTGGAGATACGTTGACATGTCGATTGCAGGGACAAGGTGAGACCGGGTGTCGGTCGAGCGTCTGGTCTGGTCCATGCAGGAGGTAATGTAACGCAGGAGCAGTTACCGAATATGCCCGGAGCGACTGCAGCCGAGGAGCGTACAGGGATATATTCACAGCGCGTAACGACAGGACTTGCCCAGCAGTGGGCCATTCAGGACATGAAGCATATTTAGCGTTTCCCTGAAAAACAATCATTACTCCGATCCCAAGCCGTTTGGCAGGTACCCGCTTTCACGAATCCTCGACATCCCATTCATGCACCGGCCGGTCCTCCAACTGACGCCGCGCGTAGGCCTCGGTCAGCGCCGCCATGTCCGCGCCGTGCCGGGCGACCCAGGCGCGCTGCCAGTCCGCGCCGGTTGCGGCCCGGCGCGCGCGCGCCTCGATAATGCCGAGGTAGTGTTCGCTGTCCGCCGCATCGATTTCGAGTAACGCCAGCCCGTGCCGCGCCAGTGGCAGCAGTTCTTCCAGCAGCAAGGCGCGCAGCGGACCGCGATGCTCATCGCACCAGGTCACCGGCGCATTCAATCCCTGCCGTGAGGCGGCATAGAAATTGTCACGCGTCTGAGAAAAGGCAATACGTGTCTCGATCGGAGTGTCGGCGTTCATCAGCGCCTGCATCAGGCCGAAGAAGAACGCGGCGTTGGCGATGACATCGGTGACCGTCGGCCCGCCCGGCGCCACGCGGTGTTCGATGCGCAGATGCGGGATACCGTCGTAGTCGAAACCGATGAGAGGGCGGTTCCAGCGCCAGATGGTGCCATTGTGCAGGCGCAGGTGCGCCATCCGCTCCACGCCCTCGTTGAAGCGCATCGGCAGCAGCACCGGGTAATGCTGCTGGTTCTCCAGAAAACATTCGTACAGGGAGCTGCGCGCATAGCCCGAGCCGAAGGTCACGCGGCGCAACGGTCCATGGCTCGCGCCGGCGATGCCGCCCACGGCGACCGACTGCTCGAACAGCGGGATGCGGGTCTCGTCCCACAGGTCATGGCCGAACAGAAAGGGGGAGTTCGCTGTAACCGCCACCATGGGCGCCGACAGGATCTGCGCGGCGTTGTAGGCGCGCACCGCATGACGGGGATGTACCTTCAGGTGCAGCTGGAACGAGGTGGTCGCGGATTCGAGCATGACATCGCCATGCACACCCTTCAGGCGTTCACGCCCCTGGATATCCAGTTCCAGCGGATGCCCCTCGCGCAGTCGCAGCACCTGCTCGTTGAGGGCCCGGTAACGACGCAGATCCGACATATTGGCCTGCGTCAGTTCCTTCTGGTGCAGCGTCGGCAGGATGCCGATCATCAGCAGCCGTGTATCCATTTCCCCCGCGACGCGTTGGCAGCGGTTCCAGGTCGCACCCAAGCTTGCCTCGAACCGGCTGAATGCTGTACCCCACAGGTGTTGGGGGTGATCGTTCAGCTCCACGTTGAAGCGCGCCAGCTCGGGCACCACCATGGGATCGTCGAGCCGCCTTAGAAACGCCGCGTTCACCGGCGCCGGGCGGGCGTCAGCGTCGATCAGCCAGGCCTCGAGCTCAAACCCGCCCGTGCGATCGCGCGTGGAGAACGCCGCCGCCCGGAACCAGATATCCAGCAGCTCGGTTTCCCGCCGCAGGCAGTCGGCATAGTCCGTGAAATCGGCGCGGCTGAAGTGCGTATGGTCGATTTCCTGTCCCATAACGTTACCCGGCCGGAGTCCGTTCGGAGTGGGGTGCATCCCCGTGCAGCTCGCTGATCCGGCGGTTCACGGCCGCGAGCCGTTCCGGGGTGCCGATGTCAAACCAGTCTCCCGCGTAGTACTCTCCGCTCACCTGCCCCGCCGTCATGGCGCGGCGCAGCAGCGGTGCCAGAGGAAACGGCCCGACAGGGCTGCCTGCAAACAGGGCGGGACGGTACACGCCGATGCCGCTGAAGGTCAGCAGCGCCGGCTCGTCATCGCGCACCCGGCCGTTCTCCAGCGCGAAGTCGCCCTGCGGGTGATGCGCCGGATTGTCGACCAGCACCAGGTGCGCCAGACACTCGGACTGCCGCGGCAGGGTAGCGAAATCGAAATCGGTCCAGATATCGGCATTCACGACCAGGAACGGCGCCTCGCCGAGCAGCGGCAGGGCGTTGAAAATGCCGCCGCCGGTTTCCAGCGCGCCCGGCGGCTCCGCCGAGTAGTCGATATGAACACCATAGTCCGACCCGTCGCCCAGGGCCGCCAGCAGTTGCGCGCCGAGGTGGGCATGGTTGACGACCAGCTCGCGGATACCGGCGCGCGCCAGCGCCTCGATGTGGTGTTCTATCAGGGTATGGCCGGCAACCCGCAGCAGCGGCTTGGGAGTGTGGTCGGTGAGCGGTCGCATCCGCTCGCCGCGACCGGCGGCAAGTAGCATGGCTTTCATGGCGCCAAGGATAGCATTCCAGTCCCGCGTAACCAGCTGGCCGGCGCGGGCTTACCCCGACAGCCGGGGCATCACCTCTGACTCGATGAATTCCCCAAGGCCCGCGATGTCTCCATGGCGTCGGGCGACATCGATCACATAGCCCAGGGTGCGCGGAATGTCGTTCAGGTAGCCCGGCTTGCCGTCGCGGTGATTGAGCCGCGCGAAAATACCGGCGGCCTTGAGATGGCGCTGCACACCCATGAGATCGAACCAGCGCAGAAACTGCGCCGGATCCTCGTTCTCCTCTCGCAGGATGCCGGACTGCAGCGCAAGTTCCTGGTAGCCGAGCGCCCACGCCTCGACGCGTGCTCGCGGCCAGGCGATGTAGCAGTCGCGCAGCAGCGAGACCAGATCATAGGTTACCGGTCCGATCACGGCGTCCTGAAAATCGAGGACGCCGGGATTGTTGCGCCGGGTCACCATCAGGTTGCGCGAGTGGTAGTCGCGGTGCACACACACCTGTGGTTGAGTGAGGGCGTTCTCCGCCAGTCGGGCAAAGGCCTGCTCGAGCATGACGGATTGCAGCTCGTTCGGCACAATGCCAAGATGCGTCCCCACCAGCCAGTCGCGGAACAACGCCATTTCACGCATCAACAGCGTCTGGTCATAGTCGGGCAGGACACCACGTACCCGCGCACCAGCCTGAATGGCGGCAAGCGCACCCAGGGCATCGCCGTAGAGACGCTCCACGGTCTCGTCGTTGAGGTCATCGAGGTATGACCGGTTGCCCAGATCGGAGAGCAGCAGAAACCCCAGATCGGGATTCTCATCGAGAATTTCGGGGACATTCACGCCGACATCGAACAGCAGCCGGGCGATCGTGACGAAGGGGCGGGTGTTTTCCTTCTCCGGCGGGGCGTCCATGACGATATAGCTGGAACCGTCCTGCGTCACCCGGAAATAGCGGCGGAAGCTGGCATCGGAGGAAGCCGGCTTGAGGTTGTAATAGCTGAAGTCGAGTTCGTCCTCCAGCCAGTGTTTCAGCAGCTTGATTCTTTCAGGCATGAGCCGGTCTGCCACGCCCGCGAAGTCGGTGCCCGCGGCCGTCTGTGGAACAACGCCGTCTGTCCGGGCCTGTCAACACCAGCCGCAAGACCAGCGCGATGAAGGCGGCCGGGGAACAAGCCGCGTGGCGTTATCCCCGGGCAATACGGGCAATAAAACATTTGAACAGGCAGCCATTCTATGCGATTTTACGTGGCGCCCGCCAGTAGCAAGCCGCGTGGGAACCCTGTCAGGGCAGACGACGCAGAACCTATCAACAGGATGTAGTCCGTGAAGCGCTACCGCCCCTTGCCCACTGTTGCGTGTCTCCTGCTGCTTTCGGCGCTGGCCTCTACCGCCGGCGCCGCGCAATGGCGCTGCGGCGCTGACGCGGACGGCGTCTGGGGTTGTCACGATGTCGGTGAAGAGCCGGATGCCACACCCGCCGCTCCGGGCGCCGCATCACGTGTCCAGGAACAATCACCTGCACCGCAAACGGACCGGTCGCCGGCGCCGGAGGATGAACGCTGGAAGCTTTGCCCACCCGCTCCCGCCGCGGTCCCGGCGGCGGCCGCAGGCGATGAATCCCCCATCAATTTTTATGCCGATACGGCAGAGTCGGTCGAACAACAGGTCTTTACCCTGCGCGGCAGCGCCGTGGTCATCTACGGGGCGCAGCGACTCGATGCGGACAGCATCACCTACAATCTGAACGACGGTGCAGTCGATGCGAAGGGCAACTTGCACTATTCCAGGCCCGGCTTGCTCGTCAACGGGGATTATGCCCGGTTGTTTCCCGATAAAAAGCGCGGCACGCTGTACGAGGCCGACTACGCGCTACCGGAGCAGCATGGTCGAGGCGAGGCGGATGTGATCCACCTGCTGGACGCCCACCACCAGCAACTCGACCAAGCCACGTACACGACCTGCCCGCCGGGCAACACGGACTGGCTATTGTCGGCCCGGCAGGTGGATCTCGACACAGAGGATGGTGTTGGTGTCGCGCACCATGCCAGGATGAACCTGAGAGGCGTACCGGTCCTGTACACGCCCTATATCAGCTTCCCGATCGATGACCGCCGTCGCTCCGGTTTACTGATCCCGAAGATCGGCGCCTCACAGGAGGCCGGTCTCGATGTCAGCGTACCGTATTACTGGAATATCGCGCCCAACTATGACGCAACCCTGATGCCGCGCATCATGAGCGAACGCGGCGTCATGATGAACATGGAGTTTCGCTACCTGCACAGCAAAGACAGCGGCATGCTGAGGGCCGAATACCTGCCTTCGGATAACAAGTACGACAACAAGTCCCGCAGCCTGGTCTCCTTCGAGGACAAGGGCAACCCCATGCCCCATCTCACCACGCGCATCGACGCCAGCAACGTCTCGGACAAGGATTACTTTCAGGATCTGGGTACCACCCTGGTGCAGTCGAGCCAGTCATTCCTGAAGCGGGAGGCGGAGGCAACCTACCGTGGCAACCGGTGGATGCTGGATACCCGCGTGCTCAATTTCCAGACCGTCGACCCTACCGTGGCGGTGGTTAACCGGCCCTACATGGAACTTCCCCGGGTGCGCTTCAACGCCGCGCCGTCGCAGAGCCTGCTGGGGCTGCATTTCAATGTGGATTCCGAGGTGACGCAATTCGAGAAAGACAAATCGGTCACGGGCACCCGTGTCGACATGCTGCCGCAGCTGAGCCTGCCGTTCGAGCGCGCTTCCTGGTACGTCAAGCCCTCGGCCGGTTTGCGCCATACCGTCTATCAGCTGAATGACCAGCCGGACGGGGACCCGAAAAGTCCGCAACGCACCACGGCGGTGGCCGACATCGACGCGGGCATGTTCTTCGACCGCAATTTTCAGTGGGGCGGTTCAGCCTATATGCAGACGCTGGAACCGCGCCTCTACTATCTGTATGTCCCGTACAAGAAACAGGACGATATCCCGGTATTCGATACCGGCAAATACGATTTCAACTTCTGGCAGCTGTTCCAGGAGAATCGCTTCAGCGGACCGGACCGGATGGGAGATGCGAACCAGCTGGCAGTGGCGCTGACCACCCGTGTGCTCGACCCGGAAAGCGGCGCACAGCGGCTGCGCGCCAGCCTGGGTCAGCTGGTGTATTTCCGCAACCTGAAGGTGACCCTGCCCGACGAGCCCGTCGTCACCGACAACACCTCCGACCTGATCGGCGAATTCGGCGTGGCCTTTTCCCGCGAGTGGAACGCCGCGACCGAGATCCAGTGGGATCCGAGCGCATCCCGTACCGACCGGGGTGATATTCTGCTCCAGTACCGTGCCGACAAGCGTCAGCTGGTGAATCTCTCCTACCGCTACCGTCGCGCCACGCTGAACCAGACCGACGTCTCGTTCCTGTGGCCGCTGGGTCATGCCTGGCATCTGGTCGGACGCTGGAATTATTCGCTGGACGACAGCACAACCCTGGATACGCTGGCCGGCTTCGGCTACGAGAGCTGCTGCTGGGCGCTGCAGCTGGTCGGACGAAGCTATGTCAATGACGTGAACGGCGACCGTACCAACGGAGTCTACGTGCAAGTGGAATTCAAGGGTCTCACCGGTACCGGCAGCCAGGTCGATAACCTGCTGGAACATGGTATCCTTGGCTACGAACCAGATTACTAACGGAAAGCAGGAATGAAGTTCCTAACCCACCTCATCGGCCTGCTCCTGGCATTCTCCGTCCCGCTCCTGCAGGCGCAGACCGCCGAAAACCCGCCGGCCGAACGGCAAGTACTCAATCAGATCGTGGCGATCGTCAACGACGACGTCATTCTCAGAAGCGAACTCGATGCGGCCGTCAAGGAGGTATCCGCGCAGCTTAGGGAAAAGGACACCCAGCTACCACCCCTGCCCGTGCTCGAGAAACAGGTGCTGGAAAAACTCATCCTGGAACATCTGCAGCTCCAGCTCGCCGAGGCCAATGGCATCAAGATCGATGACATTACACTGAACAGCAAACTGCAGGAAATCGCCAGGGATAATGGCGTCTCGCTCACTGATTTCCGTGCCGTCCTCGAGCGCGAAGGCTTCGACTACAGCCATTTCCGTGAAAACATCCGGGACCAGCTGACCATCGCCAAATTACGCCAGCAGATGGTGGGAAACCGCATCAGCGCCAGCGACCAGGAGGTGGATAATCTGCTGGCGAGCCTGGAGGCCAGCCAGATGGGCGACACCGAGTACCATCTCGCCCATATCCTGATCGCCACACCGGATGCGGCCAGTGAAGAGCAGATCCAGGCCGCCCGCCAACACGCCGAGAAAATAGTAGCGAAGCTGCGCGCCGGAGCGGACTTCACCCAAACGGCAATTGCGGAATCCGATGCCCCGACGGCACTTGAGGGAGGTGACCTCGGATGGCGCAGTGCCGGTCAGCTGCCGAGCCTGTTCGTCGATCCCATCAAGGATATGCATCCGGGTGATATTCATGATCCGATCCGCAGTCCGAGCGGTTTCCATATCATCAAACTGGTCGAGGAACGCGGGGACGAGCGTCACATTATCAACCAGACCCATGTACGGCATATCCTGCTGAAGACGGATGCCGTGCACACGAATGAAACCGTCAAGGTGCGCATGGATCAGCTCGAGACCCGCCTGCGGAACGGGGAAGATTTCGCCATGCTGGCAAAGTCCAATTCACAGGACACGCTGTCTGCCGCGAAGGGCGGCGATCTCGGCTGGGTCAACCCGGGCGACCTGGTGCCAAAATTCGAGGAAGTGATGGACAGCACCCCGCAGGGACAGATCAGCCAGCCGTTTGAGACGGAATTCGGATGGCACATCCTGCAGGTACTGGGGCGGCGCGAGCACGACAGCACCGAGGAATACAAACGCTCCAAGGCGCGTCAGCTGATCCGCAAGCGCAAGGGTGACGAAGAACTGTTCCTGTGGCTGCGACGGCTGCGCGATGAGGCCTATGTCGAGTACCGGCTGGATACGCAGGCGGAGTAGAGCCCGCACCGATGTGACGGTACAGACGACCCTGCAGCTTGCTCCGCGCCCCCCGATGATGCCCTTGCAACTTGCCTGATACGACCTTGCGCATCGCCCTGACACCCGGTGAACCGGCAGGCATCGGGCCGGACCTCTGCCTGCAGCTGGCTTCTCAGGACCGCGATGTCGAACTGGTGGCGATCTGCGACCCGTCGCTGCTGCAGGCGCGGGCCGAGATCCTGCAGATACCCCTCACCTGCCGCTTCCAGCAGAACGGCGCGGATCCGGTAACAACCCGGGCGGGTGAACTCTGTGTTCTGCCGGTGCCGTTGAAAACGCCGTCAGTCTGCGGCCGACCCGATCCCGCCAATGCGCGCTACGTGCTCGATACCCTGGATCGGGCCGTCAGCGGCTGTCTCGAGGGCACCTTCGCCGCCATGGTTACCGGGCCGGTCAACAAGGCGGTAATCAACGAGGCGGGCATCCCGTTCAGCGGGCACACCGAATACCTCGCCGATGCAACACGGACCGGGGATGTCGTCATGCTGCTCGCGACCCCGGGACTGCGGGTCGCCCTCGCAACCACCCATGTTCCCCTGTCCGCCGTCAGCGCCCTGATCACACCGCAGCGGCTAACCGTGGTGCTGCGCATCCTGCACGAAGGACTACGCGAATATTTCGGCATAGAGTACCCGGTCATCAGCGTCTGCGGCCTCAATCCCCACGCCGGAGAAGGCGGTTACCTGGGGCGGGAGGAAATCGACAGCATCATCCCCGCGATGCAGGCATTGCGTGCCGACGGCTTGCGCCTTGTCGGGCCGCTGCCAGCCGATACCGCGTTTACACCGGAACGCCTCCGCGAGATCGATGCCGTGCTGGCCATGTATCATGACCAGGGACTGCCCGTGCTCAAACACCTCGGCTTCGGCCGTGCCGTCAATATCACCCTGGGACTGCCGATCATCCGCACCTCAGTCGATCACGGCACCGCGCTGGAACTGGCCGGCACCGGCAAGGCCGACAGCGGCAGCCTTCAGGCGGCACTGCAAACCGCCATAGAAATCGCCCGCCTGATATCCAGGGAATAATTCGCTGCGGGAAGTTTGCATAGCTGACGAGTACTTATGTCACACACACCACGCAAGCGTTTCGGACAGGACTTTTTCCCCTCTCACTTTACCCACATATTCCAACTTGTTACATGTCAGCAGGACACCATTGCCGACAGTTCCGGCGACAGTAGTTAGATACCAGCTTAAACCTTATCCTACTGATTATATGGTTGTATTTCTTCTGCAATGTTCTCTCATTGCATCAATTATCTCCTACCGAAAACCCGAATCTTTCTCACTGTTCCGTTGCCTGGCAAATAAGCAGGCTGGAAACTTTATTAAATTCTGTTAACCCCAGCGTTGCATAAATTTACCGGAAATTGGAACTTATGCGGCCTTATCCAACTCG
The DNA here is from genome assembly GCA_963763115.1 of uncultured Gammaproteobacteria bacterium. Classification (GTDB taxonomy): domain Bacteria; phylum Pseudomonadota; class Gammaproteobacteria; order UBA9214; family UBA9214; genus CAVQCA01. The sequence continues at coordinate 141,111 of CAVXNM010000041.1, read as the reverse complement.
GTCAGATAATGCAACAGCTCATTCTTGACCGAGGCATTGGCGCTCAGAGTCAACGTCAGTTTGCCTTGCGGGCGTGTCAGCCTGCCGGCACGCTGGATCAGTTTGCGGCGCAGGGTATCCAGCCGTTCAAAGGCCCACAGTTGCGTACGCTTGGCAGTCGTTGCGCGCTGCTTGACCATCGTTTCCATCTGTAATTCACGGCTGAGGTTATGCGCCAGCACAGCGGAGAGCAAATAGATCTGGTTGCCCGAGAGCGTTCGTGTGGGGACATACTCCAACTGGCTATCGGTTTTCAGTTCCGCGAATACCCCTTCCTGCGAACCCCGGCCGTTATGGAAAGCCAGCAGCTTGCCGGCCCGGATGCGCTTGTTGGTCACGATAACCTTGAAATCGTAGCCCCAGGCGAAGGGAACGAACAGGTCCAGTTGCACCGGTTCCTTGGATTGGACTTTGTTCCTCTGGCGCACAAACACAAAGCGGGCGCGCCGTGTCCATTTAGCCGGTTTCCACTGTTTCTCAAAGTACGCCATCCTGCCGCTGTGGCGCCACCACTGCCGGCGCGCCTCAATGAGGCGCTTGAGTTTGGCAAACCGCTCAAACGGCACGCTGATGCTGTATTCCACCCCCTCGGCCTCCAGCAAGCGGACAATCTCATCACTGAAGAAGGCGCTGTCCATGCGCGTTTCAATGACCGCCTGCGGTGCGACCGCGCGGATTTCCCGGATGCATTCCAGGATGAACGCCCGGGCACCGTTGGAATCATGCACATTCCCCGGGCGATGCCACACATCCACGATCTGCCCGGTCTGCGCCAGGGTGCAGAACAGGGGATAATAGCTGCGCTGGCCTTTCTTCTTGCGGTTAAAGCCAACCGCCGAACCTTCGGCAAAGCGACCGGTGGACAGCACCGAACCGTCAAAGTCCACCGTAATGCGTTTGAGCCCCAGACGTGCCAGACGTTCCAGGACCAGTTGCCGACAGAGCCGGCGCAGCTGCTGTGCACTGACCTGATCGGTGCTCGCCAGGGCGCGACTCAGTGTCGAGGCATCCGGCAGCCGGGTAAGCCCCAGGATCCGGCGCACCAGCGGATCATCCTGGTAGTAGCGGATATCACGCAGTTCCCGGTAGCCCAGCAGCAAATGCACGACCAGCAGCAACACCATGACACCATGGCCGAAGATTGGTGTGACGTGCAGATGCTGAAAACAGCCGCTGAGCCGCCGCTTCAACTGCAATCGGGTAAACAGCGCCTGGAAAATAACCAGCCCGGAAAACGAGGTGAGCTGTTGGTCTTCAAAACTCAGTGCAGGAAGCTTGTGGGTTTTACGGTGTATCTCGGCTCTGCTACACTTCATGCGGAACGGTTTCCTTGTCATTGGTTGGATTGTTTCGGCGAACATATTCTACCAATTCGGAAACCGTTTTTTTATGGTTGCGTGTGGACTTTCATAGCCATTTTTACCATCCTCTGGAATGCACTATCAGTGAACTCCAGAATCAGAGGATGAATGGGTCACAGACCCTATAATACAAGCGTATTTCTTCCTTCATGCATGGGTTTTATGCATCAGTAAGGTTAACTAAGAGCATAGATAGATGGGCGTATTTAAACGCGGAAAGTATTGGCACGTTAAATTCAGATTCAATAAGCGGACCTATACAAAAAGCAGTAGATCCACCCTGAAAAAGGATGCTCTGGATCTTGAGCGACAGATGCGCCAGAAATTGATTGACACCCAGATTCTTGGCCGTAGAGAGCACATCACACTTTATGCGGCATGCGACACATTGCTCAGCATCAGTAAGGAGTCTGGGGCATACGGCACCCTCGTAACAGCAACAAAGCGATTCAAAGATTATTTCTCTGATATCTATTTTGACAATATTTCTAATCGCGATCTTTGCTGCTGGGTGGAGCATGAACGACAACGGGATATCCAGGATATAACCATCAGACTATGGTCTATACAGTTCAACAAAATCTGCCGACATGCAAAGCGGCTTGGCTACTATACCCCTGTCTATGAGTGGCCCGAATGGCACATCAAAGACAAACCAATCCGCTATTTAACTGATGACGAAGAACTCAAAATCTTGCGTGAGCTGGACACGTCACGCGTTAAAGACCCCAGGCTAAAAAGGACACGTCAAGCTGCTAGCGATATCTTCATATTAATGACAGATGCTGGCTTTAGGATCGGTGAAGCCTGTACTTTACGATGGGCAAATGTGGATTTTGATAATGGTGTTATCTATGTGTACCGACCAAAAGTATCGAATGATGACTTTATTCCGATGACCAAACGGCTGCAGCTTACGCTACAGAATCGCAGAAAGACTGTTGACGCAGAATATGTTTTCCCCGGGCGATACGAAGGACATAAGTCCGTTAAAAAGAATTGCGCACTGACCGCGGCATTTAGAAGAGCAGGCCTGACTGATGTTTCACCACACTGTCTACGAAAAACCTTTGCTACCATTTTATTGAGTAGAGGAGCAGCTATCACCGATGTTCAGCATCTGCTGGGACACGCCTCCGTCAAAACAACTGAGAGGACCTATGCAGCTTTTATCAGGAATGAGCGGTATAAACAATCGATTGAGCTTCTCGATCAGCCAAATCAACCTACGCCAAAGTGTGTGACATAAAACATACAATACGTTTATTCGAGGTACCCAATCTACCCACGGCAGTAATTGCAACTTGAAATCTTGATAATATACGCAAGTTGCGTATACTGTACTAATGAAATTGGTATTCTTCGAGACTCCTCTGTTCACCCGTCTCCTTACAGACTACCTGAATGACGAGTCATACCAGGCATTACAAAGGGCGCTCCTGGAGAATCCGGAACTGGGTGATGTAATGCCAGGTACCGGCGGATTCAGAAAAGTTCGCTGGGAAGACTCCCGCAGAGGGAAAGGTAAGCGTGGAGGCCTGAGAGTAATCTATTACTACCTCACGGCTGATCACCAAATATGGTTTTTCACTCTATACGATAAAGATGAGGCAACGGATCTGACCTCCGGCGAGAAAAAGGCACTGAAGAAGGCGATTCAGGCTGAATTGGAAGTCAGGAGAAATAGACGATGACTAAGAAACGCAAGCTGTTTGATGAATTGATGGAAGGTATCGAAGCGATGCAGCAGCAGCGCGAGGGCAAGATCACCTTACGCTCCCACGAAGTTGAAGACCTTCCACCACTCGAAGTGGATGCAGACCTGATCCGTGATACGCGGGAGCGGCTACATGTTTCGCGTGCTGTCTTTGCACGTCGCCTACGTGTATCCCTGCGTACTTTGGAGAATTGGGAACAGGGCCGCGCCAGACCGAATGCTCAAGCGTCTGCTCTCATTCTGATGGTTCGGAAATATCCGGATACACTCGAGAAGCTGAGCTCGTTGGGAAACCAAGCTGCCTGATAGTCTTGGAATCCATTTCTGCTACATAGCGGCTGCTCTCATGGTGGCACATTGATCGCCTGGGCTAATTCAGCAGAATGAAACCTGATAGCCGCGAAAATATCCTTCAAGAAATCGCTGAAGCCAAACAGCAGATTGCACATCTGCGGAAAAAACAAAAACAGGTGGAGACGACACTGCAATTGCTCAACGAGCGCCTTTTCCAGTACGACAAGGCAAAAACCCATCAGGCAACGAATCTTTCAGCCGATTCCATTCCTGCGGCTACCAATATATCGCCAGAAGACAAGATTGCCCTTTTTCGCCGCCTGTTTCGAGGCAGAGAGGATGTATATCCAAAACTGTGGCAGAACCAAAAAACGGCTAAGAAAGGCTATTCGCCTGCTTGTTCGAACGAATGGGTTCGAGGAGTATGTGAAAAGCCCAGAATAAAATGCGGCGAGTGCCCCAATCAAGCCTTCCTTCCAGTATCAACCGATGTGATTCTGGGCCATCTCCAGGGACGCCACGTCATCGGTGTATATCCCATATTGAGGGACGAGACATGCTGGTTTCTTGCCGTCGATTTTGACAAGGAGTCTTGGCAAGATGACGCCCTTGCCTTTACGGAAACATGCCGACGTATTGACATCCCTTACGCTATAGAACGTTCACGATCAGGCAACGGAGCGCACGTCTGGTTCTTCTTCAGCAATCCGGTCTCTGCTGCAACAGCAAGAAAGATGGGAAGCTATCTGATTACAGAGACCATGGCCAGGCGGCACCAACTCAGCATGGCCTCCTATGACCGACTTTTCCCGAACCAGGATACCTTGCCCAATGGTGGCTTCGGTAATCTCATTGCACTGCCACTTCAGTATCACCCACGGCAGGAAGGAAATACTGTCTTTCTGAATGACGAACTGGAGCCATTTACGGACCAGTGGGGTTTCCTCAGCGCCCTACCCCGCATCGCTGTAGCTAAAATTGAACGAATCGCCATGGATGCCTCAAAACGTGGGCAGGTAGTTGGCCTTCAAATTACTGACATGGGAGAAGAACTTGAAGCCAGCCCGTGGTTGAGGCCACCTTCGAGAAAACCTGAATACATTCCAATCACTGAACCCGTCCCACACCAGGTCAAAGGCGTTTTGTCCCAGCGTCTTTACATCGAAAAGGCAGGGTTACCTTCACCATTGATCAACCTGATCAAACGGTTAGCCGCCTTCCAGAATCCAGAATTCTACAAAAAACAGAATCTTCGGCTTTCAACCGCTCGTACGCCCCGTGTAATCTCCTGTGCTGAAGATCACGGAGGACATATCAGCTTGCCACGAGGCTGTTTTGATGATGCACGGACATTGCTCTCCGAACATCAGAGCAAACTTGAAGTGGAGGACAGGAGAAACTCTGGTGACCCCATAGCTGCCAGCTTCTTCGGTGAATTGACTGGTGCGCAACGCCAAGCAGCAAAATTCATACTCAAACACGACAACGGTATTATTGTCGCACCTCCCGGCTTCGGGAAAACCGTTCTTGGTACCTATCTCATTGCTCAGCGCAAGTGTAATACCCTAATCCTGGTGCATAGACAGCCATTGCTGGAACAATAGAGATCACAGATCGGCGTCTTTCTTGACCGGGATTCTAAATCGATTGGTCGGCTCGGTGGGGGCAAGCGAAAACTGACCGGAGAGATCGACGTTGCAATGATACAGAGTCTGTCTCGCAAAGACTCTGTGGACGATATTGTTGCCGAATATGGGCAAGTGATCATCGATGAATGCCATCACCTGCCAGCCACTTCATTTGAGCGCGTTCTGTCAGAGGTAAAGGCACGATACGTTGTTGGCTTGACTGCCACACCACAACGCCGTGACGGTCATCAGCCGATTATTCACATGCAGATTGGACCCACTAGATTCAAAGTTGATCCACGAACTTATTCATCCAAACACCCATTTGATTATCGGCTTGTCGTTCGGCGTACCAATTTCGATCTTTCCCCGCAGGATTCAGATAAAACCATCCAGGAACTTTACGGCCTGCTGGTAACCGACAAGCAAAGAAATCAACTACTCTTTAACAATGTGCTGATGGCAATGGAGGAAGGCCGGTCACCGATCCTGCTGACGGAACGCAAAGAACACCTGGAGATTCTCCACGAAATGTTAAAGGGCTTTGTCCGACATATTGTAGTATTGCGCGGAGGCCGGTCGGCGAAAGAGCGGCGGGAGATTCAGGAACAACTTGCTTCTATTCCCATAGATGAAGAACGACTCCTACTGGCAACCGGAAGGTATATCGGTGAAGGCTTCGATGATGCACGGCTTGACACGCTGTTCCTGGGGTTGCCAGTTTCCTGGAAAGGAACGCTTGTCCAATACGCTGGACGACTACACCGGTTGCACCCTGGAAAACGGGAAGTGCGTATTGTTGATTACGTCGACAACAATATTCCTATGCTGGCCAAGATGTTTGAAAAACGGCGTATTGGCTACCGATCAATGGGCTATCGAGAAGAGGATGTCGGCACTCTTCTAGTGTGGTGTAACGAATAAGCTATACATTTGAGAGTGCCAGGCGAGCGCGATTTATCTTTGCCATAATCTCGTCTACGGATTTCGTCCATACAAAAGGTTTGGGATTCTCATTATGCCCTTCGATAAATTGCATGATCTTTTCCTCAAGGTCTGACACCGAACAAAACACCCCTCGGCGAATCTGCTTTTCTGTTATCAATCCAAAGAATCTCTCCACCAGGTTTAACCATGAAGAACTCGTTGGTATGAAGTGCAGCGTGACGCGCTTATTGCGTTTGAGCCAATTTTTTACTTTCTCATGCTTATGAGTAGAGTAATTATCCACGATGACGTGAAGCAATTTATCCTTCGGTGTTTGTTTTTCCACGGTCTTTAAGAAACCAAGAAACTCCTGATGCCTGTGCCGCTGTTTGCACTCCCCGATCACTTCACCAGAGAATACGTCGAGTGCCGCAAATAAGGTGCTTGTTCCATGACGCTTGTCATCGTGAGTCATCGTCGCCGCCCGCCCTTTCTTCAACGGCAACCCAGGTTGCGTGCGATCCAGCGCCTGTATGGAACTCTTTTCATCGACACAGAAAACCGCCGCATTCTCCGGCGGATTGAGGTACAGGCCCACCACATCTTCCAGCTTCTCTGCAAACTGTGGATCATTGCTTATCTTGAACTGACTGATTAGATGTGGCTTGAAGCCACATTCTCGCCAGACCTTTGCAACAAAGTTATGACTGGTTCCCAATACCTTGGCCAACGTCCGTGTGCTCCAATGGGTTGCATTGGGCGGTTTTTCCGTTGTTGTTTTCGCAATAATCTTCTGACGAAGCCGCGCCTGTGCCCGAGAATTTTTACCTCCGTGGTTATTACCTCTCGGTAGGTTCTTCTCTATGCCGGATAGTCCATCCTCGGCAAAACGCTTCCGCCATCGTCCGGCCATGTGCGCACTGATCGATAGCTCCTGCGCAATTTCGCCATTATTTAAACCCTCATCAGCCAGAAGTACGATAGTGAGACGTTGTTTAAGTCGTACGGGCGTCTTACCACTACGACAGAGTTGCTCATATTTTTTCGTTCACTACGCTGCAAAACGATTGGTACAGGTGCCCCCATGACAAACTCATTCCAGTTGTGATTGCCAACTGAAATTATACTATATTCGTAGTGTTTATTCGTTACATCACACTAGTTCCTCCGAACTCCATCAAATAGGCGCGTGAAAACAGGTTGGCAACATTCATCGCCCGAACATGGACTCGGGCACTTTTATAATCGTCAGCAATTTCAAGGATGTTGTATTGTCTGTGAACGCCTGTCGGCAGTTCCTCTGTACCGGCACAAAGTGAACCGGCACTAATAACTGCCATGCGCTCACGGTCCGGGAGCATAATTTCACGCGGAGCTGCCTGCGCCTTATGCTGATGACCATACAGCCCGATCCGAAACCCGCGACCGATCATGCCACGCACAATATCAGCGTCCATGTAATCGGTGCGGTAAGGAGGTCCATCAATATTGTGGTGCCACACCGCCAGACGTAGATCGAATGCTCTTCCCGTGTCATTCAGATCGAGATGGCTTCGCGCCACGGTTTCCTTGCGGATCATTCCATGATATGCAAAACAGTCGTTACCGTGGCAAGAGTTATAAGCCGCAACGCCTATCCTTTCATCGCACAGAGTAAACAAGTGGTCCTTCCGGCTTCAGCATGGGTATAAATCCAGTTTTCCACAGAAGAAATAGATGGCGATTTTGAAGTGCTCCTTGTTGCGGTAGCCGCAGGCCCTGCGTTTGATCGCCATGATCTTGCTGTTAAGACCCTCCGCCACCGCGTTGGTAACCCGCAGCTTGCAGTAGGTCAGAATGTTGTGCAGATGGCGCTTGAGCAGATGCGCTACCTCGCGTACCGGCTCCAACCGCGAATGGGTCGCCCACCAGAACCACTTCGCGAAGAAGCGCTTCGCCCAGCCCAGGGAGGTGTAGTCCCATAACGCGCGCAGGCTCTCCTTGATAGCCCAGGCGCGGCCCACCTTGAGGTTGAGACTGCGTAGCCAGGCGAACGTGGCCCGGTGCCTCTCGGGCAGATTCTCGCGTGCATAGCGCCAGACATGCAGGGTGCCCTTGAGGGTGTCATCTTTGCGGGCCAGCAACTCCTTGTGTTCCTGCTTGCGCACCGTATCCACCGCCGCGTTCATATGCTGCATGATGTGAAACCGGTCGAACACGATCTTGTCCTGCGCGCCCGGCACCTGCGAAAGCGTCGCCCCGATATAGGCCGGCCACATGTCCATGCTCACCGACTCGATACCCTCCAATTGCGCCTGGGTCAGCCCCTTCCAGTACCCTTCCAGGCTTTCCGCGGTGCGATCCTCCGCTACATACTCCACGCTCGCCGCATCCAGATCACAGACCACCGTCATGTAGTTGTGGCCCTTGCGGAACGCTTTCTCGTCCACCCCAAAGCGCGGTATCACTTTCGCCTGTTTGCGGCGCTGGCCTCGCGCCACCGCGCGTTCCATCACGCCCCAGGCTTCGTCCCACGACAACCCCAGCAGCCGGCACGCTCCGCTCACCGTGGCGCATTGGGTCAATACATCGATTACCAGCCGCTCCATCAGCAGCGTGAACCGCGAACGAGCCTCGGCCCACGGCACCCGAACCTGTACTACACCGTGTTCCGGACAATCCACCCGCGGTATGCGTGCATGCAGATGCGTCTGGAACTGGCAGGTGTCCAGATGCCTCCAGACCCGCTCTTCAGCATGGTCCCGGCAAGTCAGCTCGCGCCCACAATGCGGGCAGCTCCACTCCGCTCCAGTCTCATGCTCCACCCAGATGTCCACCCGATGACCCACTACATCCAGGTCAACACGCTCCACTGTCCACGGCTTGGCCAGCCCCAATACCTGTCGGTACAGATCGATGTCTCGCATGAAGGCTTCCTCCTTGAAAACCCTTCATACATAATCTATCTACCCACGGCAATTCCGGAAGGACCAAACGAGTTAACGTCGCCGTCACTGCTGACATCCAACAACCCCGATACACCGTCGTAGAATCGCTGAAAAAACTGCCAGAATGCTTCCAGGCGGCGCTCATATAGCGCTGGATCTGCGATCCTATAAAGTACGCGCGTTTTCCAATCCCAGCGAAAGTTCGAATCTTCCGCGTAAAGTGTAGATTCAATACGCGGCGGCACTTGATCATCGGGAACAGGTTCAAGGGCAGCAAAAGCAGTATTCCAATCAATATCGTGATTGCCAGGAACCATGATTAGGCGAGAGCGGTCACCATCAAGTAACCGCCGCACGAGTTCATCAAAAAAAGCTTCAGCAACAGCGTATTGATCGGCTATCGCCTCGGAATATCGCTCTGTCCCGAGTGGAACACCCTGGATAATGTCGCCGCTGACGATAATCGCTTCCGGGGGCTTAATTCGTGGGTCTTCATGAATATAGTGGTCCCGATCGTTTATCAGCGCTGACACAAGTTCATCATTGGAGATGGAGTCTCGCGGCGAACGGTGTATATCGGATATGTGCATGATCGAAAAAGCCATCATGGTCCCCAATCAGTTTGCACACAGCCGATATGTTTTCTGAAAGCACCTACAAAGGGTTCCATGTCGTGTCGCTCGTGGTTTTTCTAAGCCAAACCACCGGCAGTATGCGCTTATCCATAGCCAACCCTTATCATCATCACAATCCCTTTGATGACACTTAGGTTTTACATAACTAAGAAACGCATCCTTTTTATGTCTCACATCGGTAAATTGTGATTCACTCAAGGAAACTCTTCTATGGAGAGCCTCAACTTGATTTACTGAAGTATAAAATAGCCTAGAACTTAACCCCATCTTGTGTTCATTAATTACGCTCTGTGGTAATGCTGTGGCTTACGTGCCAAGACGACGGAGCCGCAAGTTAGCAATATAAAAAAGGGGGCTTGAGCCCCCTTTGATTCCTTACAGATTTCGAGTAAGGATATATGGTGCCACGAAGCATTGGAAGTACGAGGCTGATTCACAGCTGACGTGCTGTTGCCAAGAAAATCATTCACCCAATCGCAAATGGTACTATTGATCCAGCAATAGATCCCTTCGAAAAATGACCGATGCGAATATCGATGCGAGTTGTAATCGCACCCACTATGGTTCTAACCGGGTGATATGCGTGGGTAAATCCATTTTGACGCTTTATAACTGACTGTTAATAATGATATATACAGGGATAACCCCTTGAGTCACCGTCCAAGGAAAAGGTTCGGCCAGCACTTTCTGCATGACCCGGCGGTCATCGCCCGTATCGTGGCGGCTATCCAGCCGCGGGAGGCCGATGCGATCGTCGAGATCGGGCCGGGTCAGGGCGCAATCACCGTGCCGCTGCTGCAGGCGGCCGGGCGCCTGCAGGTCGTCGAACTCGACCGGGATCTGATCGATCCCTTGCGTGAACAATGCCGGGAGGCGGGGGAACTGACCCTGCACAACACCGATGCCCTGCGGGTTGATTTCTGCCGCCTGACCAGCGATGCAGCACCCCTGCGCGTCATCGGCAATCTGCCCTATAACATATCCACACCGCTGCTGTTTCATCTTCTGTCGCAGGCTCGCTGCATCAGCGACATGCACCTCATGCTGCAGAAGGAAGTTGTGGACAGGCTGGCCGCCGCACCCGGCAGTCGCCAGTATGGCCGCCTCTCCGTCATGGTCCAGTACCGATGCAGGGTGACGCGCCTGTTTACCATTGGCCCCGGGGCCTTCCAGCCACCGCCACGCGTGGAATCAGCGTTCGTCAGACTGGAACCCTACCGGGAGTTGCCGGTTGCGATCCACGACGAAGCTGTGCTGGAATCGCTGGTGCGACAGGCCTTCGCACAACGGCGCAAGACCCTGAGAAATGCCTTGCGGGGAATACTCGAGGAAGATGCCATCAGAAGTCTGGGCATTGATCCGTCTGTGCGCGCCGAAATGCTTGGGCTCAGTGCGTTCGCTGCCCTTGCCAACCACGCCGCATCACGGCTACCAGGGATAACGAAGAAACAGGAAAACGTTTGACAGCACTTCCTGATTCTGCGCCGCATCCCGACCGTCCAGGAAATCTCGTGGAAGTTTGTTCGGGGGCGTGAGCGAAACGTTCAGGCCCCCACCGGTATTACCCATGCTGGCGACGGTAAAACCGCTATCCTGGGGCTTTGGTCGATAGACCTGGTCGGATTTCGGAAAGGAATTGAACAATTCACCCGCGGTTGCGGTGGTTGTCATTGCCGAGCACAGAATCACAGCGGTGAGGAACAACAGGAGCGGGTCGTGCCTGCGGTGATGGCTTTTTCCTCTGATCATGTCCGCCCCTCCTCGATTCAGCACCCCTGATAAGGGGCATGACGTCAGAATGGCGGAATACTCCCCTCGTTTCTGCTAACCGGTTCACACTTTCAGCAACCACTTGGCAGGCCACGGCCAGATCCCCCTTTCGTTCAGTGAACTTCTTGTATTTCAGGCGTTTGATTCCTTGTATTTCGGATCCACCCAGCACCGTGGGAGAGGTTCACCGGAAGGAAAAACCAGCGTAGCCTTGCTGAAACCGGTCGGCTCCTGGAGTTCCTCCCCGGCATGATAGCGACCCGGCAACTCGTCACGGCAAGGATCCACCATGATCGTTGTATCCAGCACCTCAACCAGATCGCCATTTTGTTTATTCCTTAAGTACATGTCCTTCTCCTCATTGGTTTATCCAGGAAATCTATAATAATAATATAGATATTGAAAGGGTTCACCTTGACCTGAATCAGTCATTAATCGCGCATGACAAAGCGCAGCCGGTGAGTGAAAATACCAGACAGCGCGTTTTCCAGAGCCACGCAGTCAGGTTTTTGTTACCGCAACCACGAAAGCGTATCCTTGAGTCACTTCTGCGCAAATCACCCACTGAATGAAGAGCGAAACCTTGCATAACATCACTGTTGAAGTCGAGACCCGGTACATTGAAGGGCAATCGGAGCCTGACAACGACCGCTATGTTTTTTCCTATACCATCACCATACGCAACGAGGGCGTCGTCGCCGCCCAGCTGCTGTCGCGGCACTGGGTCATCACCGATGCCAATGGCAACGTACAGGAAGTCAAGGGTGAAGGCGTGGTCGGCGAACAGCCCCACCTCAATCCCGGGGAAGGCTTCCAGTACACCAGCGGCGCCATGATCACCACACCCGTCGGCAGCATGCGCGGCACCTACCAGATGGTCGCGGACAATGGCGACCAGTTCGACGCCGAGATCCCGGCTTTTACCCTGGCCATACCCCGCACCCTCCACTAGCCGCTCACCGGAAGATGGCCATCTATGCCATTGGCGACATCCAGGGCTGCTTTGACGAGTTGCTGGAACTGCTCGCAACCCTGCATTTCGACCGGCAACGCGACCGGCTCTGGTTTGTCGGGGATCTGGTCAACCGCGGACCGAAGTCGCTGGAAACGCTGCGTTTCGTCCGGGGACTCGGACCAGCCGCAGTCACGGTGCTCGGCAATCACGACCTGCATCTGCTGGCGGCGGCCCACGGCATACGCCCGGACAACATCGATGAAGACACCCTGGAACCGATACTCACCGCGCCGGACCGGGTGGCATTGATCGACTGGCTGCGTTGCCTGCCCCTGCTGCATTATGACGGTCAGCTGGGCTACCTCATGGTCCATGCCGGACTGCCGCCACAATGGGATCTGAAGCTGGCGCAACGCTGCGCCGGTGAGGTCGAGACGGTGCTGCGCGGGAACCGGCTGGAGTCGTTTCTCTCTCGCATGTACGGCAACAAGCCCAAACAATGGTCCGGGGAACTCGACGGTTGGGACCGCCTTCGGTTCATCGTCAACTGCTTCACCCGCATGCGCTTCTGCGACCGCAACGGACGGCTGATTCTGAAAAGCTCGGGACCGCCCGGAAGCCAGCCGGAGGGCTATTATCCCTGGTTCGAGATTCCCGCGCGGGCGAGCGGGGATATGAACATTATCTTCGGGCACTGGTCCACCCTGCGGGCGCCGGATATCCCCGGCGTCTACCCGATCGATACGGGATGCGTGTGGGGCGGGCAGTTGACCGCGTTGCGCATCGACGCCCGCCCCGAGCGCATCGAGCTGCCCTGCCGGGGATGGCTGAAACCGAATAACGGCTAACCCGTGGCAGGCGTAGTGACGCGCTCCAGCCGGATGAAACTGTAGGGCCAGGGATTCTTCTCGTCCGGCGCACAGTCCGTTCGTTCAACCTCCCGCCATTGACGGTGATCGAGCTCCGGAAACAGCGCATCCCCTTCGAAATCCGCATGCACCAGCGTCAGGTAGATACGATCCGCTTTGGGGAGCAGCTGCCAGTAGAAATCCGTGCCACCGATCACCAATACCTCCTCGTGATCGCCCGCTGCCCTGAGCGCGCTCTCGATGGAATGCACCACGATACACCCCGGTGCTTTGTAAGACTGGTCGCGGGTGACCACGATGTTGGTGCGTTCCGGCAGTGGACGGCCGATCGACTCATGGGTCTTGCGCCCCATCAGGACCGGTTTGCCGACGGTCACCTGCCTGAAGTGCCTGAGGTCCGCCGGCAGATGCCAGGGCAGGCGGTTATCGCGCCCGATGACCCGGTTGTTGGCCATGGCCACGACGATGGCGATTCTCACGTCACCGCTCACACGGCCACCGGCGCCTTGATGTGCGGGTGCGGGTCGTAACGCTGCAGTTCGAAATCCTCGAAGGTGAAGGCGAACAGGTCGTCGATCGAGGGACTGATGCGCATGACGGGCAGGGGTCTCGGCGCACGCGCGAGCTGCAACTCGGTCTGTTCCCGGTGGTTCAGATAAAGGTGCGCATCGCCCAGGGTATGCACGAAATCGCCCGCCTGCAGGCCCGTCACCTGCGCCATCATCTGCGTCAGCAGCGCATAGGAGGCGATATTGAACGGGACACCCAGGAAGATGTCGGCGCTACGCTGATATAACTGGCAGGAGAGTTTCCCTTCGGCCACGTAGAACTGAAAAAAGGCATGGCAGGGGGGAAGCGCCATTTTGTCGATCTCCCCGACATTCCAAGCGCTGACGATGATGCGCCGTGAATCGGGGTTGCTCCTGATCTGCTCGATGACCTGGCGGATCTGGTCGATGTGACGGCCATCGGCCGTCGCCCAGGAACGCCACTGGGAACCGTAGACCGGACCGAGCTCACCGTTCTTGTCCGCCCACTCGTCCCAGATGCTGACGTTGTGGTCGTGCAGGTAGGCGACGTTGGTATCGCCCCTGAGGAACCACAGCAGTTCGTGGATGATGGAGCGCAAATGTAGTTTCTTGGTGGTGACCAGCGGGAAGCCGTCTGACAGGTCGAAGCGCATCTGGTAGCCGAATACGCTGAGCGTGCCGGTCCCGGTCCGGTCCTCCTTGCGCACGCCGTGATCGCGCACGTGGCGCATCAGGTCAAGGTATTGCTTCATGGTTTGCCGTTATCCCGTAAATACAGAAATTAATCACCGCAGATACGCAAAGAACGCAGAGAGATCAAAAGAAGAACTATTTCTGGTAAATCATGCAACGAAAGAATAGTCGTTTCAGTTTTTTGTCGTTAAGTTCAAAAGTCTCTTCTCTGCGTTCTTTGCGTATCTGCGGTGAATGCTATTATTTCAACAATTCAACTACCAGCTGACAGCGCCGTCAGTACGCCGGTAGGCGTAAATGAGAAACGCGGTGCCGAGGACGATCATGGGCAGGGACAGCACATGTCCCATGGTCAACCAGTCGAAGGCGAGATACCCGATTTGCGCATCGGGCTGACGCACAAACTCGACCAGGAAGCGGAACACCCCGTAACACAGCAGAAACAGGCCGGAAACAGCCATGGTGGGACGCGGTCTGCGCGAGTAAACCCAGAGGATGACGAAAAGCACCAGACCCTCGAGCAGGGCCTCGTAGAGCATCGAGGGATGACGCGGTTGGGCATCCACGTAGGGAAACACCATGCCCCAGGGCAGGTCGGTGGGCCGTCCCCAGAGTTCTCCGTTGATGAAATTGCCGATGCGCCCGGCGCCGAGCCCGACGGGCACGAGCGGAGCGATATAGTCCGTCACCTGAAAGAACGTGCGGCCGGTGCGGCGGCCATAGAGCCACATCGCGATCAGGACGCCCACCAGGCCGCCGTGGAAGGACATGCCGCCCTGCCAGATGCGAAACAGCACGAGGGGATCGGCGACAAACCCGGGGAAGTTGTACACCAGCGTGTAGCCGATGCGCCCGCCGAGCACCACGCCGAGTGCGGCATAAAAAATCACATCGCCGATCTCCACCGCCTGCCAGCGGGTGCCGGGGCGACGGGTGCGCAGCCTCCCGAGCCACCAGGCGCCGAGGAAGCCGACCAGGTACATGAGACCGTACCAGTGCACCTGAAACGGGCCCACACTGATGGCGACTGGGCTGATGTCCGGGTAAACAAGCATAATCAATCCCGCGCCGGCAATACCCGGCAAAATAGTGTCTTCAGATAAGCCGTTTCCGGTATGGCGGGGTGGACCGGATGATCCACGCCCTGAAAGCCCCGTTCCAGGACCTGCAGGCGCCGGCCCGAATCGCGCGTGGCCCGCAGTAGAAGCTGCTGCAGCCGTTCGACGGCCAGGTGCATGGAACAGGAGGATGATATCAGGAACCCACCCGGTGCCAACAGTTGCAGGGCCTGGCGATTGAGGCGGTGGTATGCGCCCTCGCCGCCCATGATGTCCTTGCGACGCTTGATAAACGCCGGCGGATCAACCATGACGACATCGAAGTGCCGGTTCGCGACCTGCAGCGCATCGATAACCTCGAAGGCGTCCCCACCCATCATCTGTACACGCGCCTCCAGGCCGTTGGCCACCGCATTGCGCAACAGAAGGTCCCGCGCCGGCGCCGAGGAATCCACGCAGCAGACCTCCGTGGCCCCGGACCGCGCCGCCTGCAACCCCCATGCGCCAATATAGCTGAACACATCGAGCACCCGCCGGCCGGCGGCATACTTGTGCATGGCCAGACGGTTGCCGCGCTGATCGAAGAACCAGCCAGTCTTCTGGCCCTCGCCCAACGGCACCTCGAACCGTACCCCGCCCTCTTCGAGCTGTACGCAGGCGGGCACTTCACCAAGGGTCTCAACCGTTATATCGAGCTGTTCCAGTTCGCGCACCGGGCTATCGTTGCGCAGCAATATGCCCTTGATGTCCAGCACACGGTGCAGTGCACCCAGGATTGCCGCCTTGCAGCGTTCCATACCGGCCGTGGTGATCTGCATGACCAGTACCTCGCCGTAGCGGTCGACGATCAGGCCGGGAAGGTCGTCGCCCTCGCCGTAAGCCAGGCGGTAGTACGGCTGCTGGTACAACGCCTCGCGCAATGCCAGCGCCGTCTGCAGCCGGTGCACGAAGAACTCTTCGTCAAATACCGCGCCGGCACGGCGGGATACGACCCGTGCGCAGATGAGTGAATGGGGATTGATGTAGCCGGTTCCGAGGCTTCGGCCGGCGGCGGACTGGATGTTGACCGCGCTGCCCGGCTCAAACACGGATAGCGGTGTCGTGCGGGTGTCGACCTCGTTGCTGTACACCCACAGGTGGCCGGCAAGCAGGCGACGCTCCTCGTTTTTCTTCAGCGTCAGGACCGGAAGTGAAGCAGCAGGCATGCGGGTATCAGATCGGATGGGCCAGCCCGGCATTCTACGGCAAAAGCGCGGGATCGGCTGCAAGCTCGCGGGCTTCCCAGATCACCAGATGGCCACCGCGATAGGGCTGTTCATGGACGGCGGCGGAATAACCCGGCACCCGGCCCGGGTAATAGGCGATCAGGTACCCACCCGGATGTTCCCTGGACCAGGCCGGCGCCTGCTCCGTAGACAGGTTCTCGATGGGGCGGGCAAGGCGGCCGTAGAAACCGAACTGGCCGTGATAGTCAGAGAGGCTCACCACCGGCTGACCCGCCGCCTCGGCCGCGGCGATCACCCGGCTCGCCTCACGCAGGTCATAGGCCGGCGCGGCATTACGGAAGACACCGAGGTACGCGATGGCCAGTGTCCCGGCGGATAAAACCGCTACCGCGAGCGGGTACTGCTTCATACGAAGGGACTTGCTCATGACCAGCAATACGGAGCCGGCGATGAGCACGCCACCCCAGAGCGGACTGATCGAATCCACCCAGGGCGGCGCGGCGATCAGGAAGGGCACCGCCGCCAGTGAGATCCCGCTCAGCAAGAGCAGGACAGCCAGCGCCAGCGGCCGCCGTGTCATGCCCCGTTGCTCCGCCAGTGACAGCACACGCGCCACCAGCAAGGCAAAGGCCGGCAGCAAAGGCAGCAGGTACTTGAGTTGCTTGCCGCTCATGAGGCTCATGACCAGCAGCGCGGACAGCAACCAGACTATACAGAAACGCACGCCCGCGTCCTGCGGATCGCACAGCGACCGCAGTAGGGGTCGCCACAGCCAGGGCAGCAACAGCCAGGGCGCGAACAGCACGGGCAGCCACGGGAGATACCACCACCAGGAGTGGGCATGGGCGAAGGCGCTCACCACCCGGTTGGCCGTCTGTCCCCACAGGATTGCCTGCCGGTAGTCCTCACCGCCCGACTGCGCCGCCGGCAGCGCCCAGGCAAGCGCGATCACGGAACCGAGCAGCAGACTCCCGCCGATAGCCGCATACCAGCGCCACCAGGAGCGCGGCCGGTCATGGACCCACACCGGCGCGAGCAGAGCTGCCGGCAGGACATGCAACAGGATGACCGGCCCCTTGGCAAGGACGCCGAACCCGATGCCCAACCCGACGAGCAGCCAGCCGCCGCGCCACCCCCCGCCGGCCATCACCAGGCCGGTCATGGCGAGCAAAACAAACAGCACCAGTAGCAGGTCGAACTGCACCCAGGGATAGAATGCCATCCAGACGATGCAGCCGAACAACACCCAGGGTACGAATTGCCGCGTCATGGCGTCCCGCGGCCAGAGTCTGTCCGCCAGGCATGCTGTCACCCATAGCGCCGCCAGTGAGAGCAGCGCGGCCACGCAGCGCGGCCACCATTCAGTGACGCCGAACAGCCGCCAGCCGGCATGGATCAGCCAGAAAAACAGCGGCGGCTTGTCGCTGTAGGGTGTGCCGTTGAGATAGGGCACGAGGAAATCCCCGCGCCGCCACATTTCCCAGGCAACTGCAAGGTAGCGCGTCTCATCGACGGGCAGCAGTGGTCGCGTCAGTAGGGACAGCAGCAGCATCGCCAGCCACAGCGCCAGCAGAACAGGCAACGAAGAGAAACGTGGCGTCATTGGCCGCCGGCCATCCCTCGCTTGTCCCTGCGCTCACGGTAGATGAAATACAGGTTGCGTGAATAGATGAACAGGCCACCCGCCTGACCGACGATGAACACCGGGTCCTGACGATAAATGGCGTACCCCAGCAGGGTTACTCCACCCGCGAGGCTGAAATACCAGAAGGCCACCGGGATGACGCTGCGCTTCTGTCGTTCGCTGTACCACCACTGGATAATGAAGCGCATCGTGAACAGCGCTTGTCCCGCGAAACCGACCACCAGCCAGATTATGCCCTGCATCCGCTACTCCCTCTCCTCGACCACCGGCCGTAGCGCGCGGCGCTTGAGCCACCACACTCCCAGCAGGTCCACGATTCCGACCCAGAGGCGATTGTGAAGGCCGTATTTAGAACGTCCGCCGGTGCGCTCACGTTGCGTGATCTCGACCGTCAGAACCCGCTCACCCTGACGCCGCACCAGCGCCGGCAGGAAACGGTGCATGTGATCGAAGCGTGGCAGACGCATAAAGGTCCCACGGGCGAACGCCTTGAGACCACAGGCGCTGTCCGGTGTGCCATCGCCAAGGACCAGGCAGCGCACCCGGTTGGCGATGCGTGATGACAGCAGTCTCAGCAGATTGTCACGGCGCCGCGCGCGATGACCGATGACCAGTCCGACATCCGCCGGCGCCTCCCGCAGAGTATGGTAGAGACGCAGGATGTCGGACGGGTCGTTCTGCCCGTCGCCGTCCAGAGTGACGATCCAGCGGGTGTGTGCCGCATCGACGCCGGTGGCGATGGCCGCTGACTGCCCGCAGCGGGTCTGATGGTGAATAACCCGCAGCATCGGACAGTGCCCAAGACAGCGGGACAGCTCGTCGCGAGTGGCATCGGTACTGCCGTCATCCACCACGATGATCTCGTATCCCGTCTGCCCGGCCATGGCGGTTGTGATTTCATCAAGCAGCAGAGCAAGACTTTCCGCCTCATTCAGTACCGGAATGATGATGGCAAGATCCACACGATTACCCTACAGCAGGTGGGTTGTAAACCTTCTTTCCAGACGACACGCTATGATCTCCCGGGTCCAACCTGCTGCTACCGCTCGATGCCTGTTGAGCGGCACTTCCCATGGCCATGAGCGAGCACAGCGACTATACCAACCAACTCATCAACGAGACCAGTCCCTACCTGCTGCAGCACGCGCACAATCCGGTGAACTGGTATCCCTGGGGACCCGATGCGCTGGAGAAGGCGCGCCGCGAAAACAAGCCTATCCTGCTTTCGGTGGGTTACTCGGCCTGTCACTGGTGCCACGTCATGGCGCACGAGTCCTTCGAAGACCCGGATACCGCCGAACTCATGAACCGGCTGTTCGTCAACATCAAGGTCGACCGGGAAGAACGCCCGGACATCGACAAGATCTACCAGACCTCCCACTCCCTGCTGACCCGCAGGCCCGGCGGCTGGCCGTTGACCGTGTTCCTGACGCCGGACGATCGGGTGCCGTTCTTCGCCGGCACCTATTTCCCGAGCGAGCCCCGGCACGGTATGCCGTCCTTCCGGGAGCTGATGCAGCACATCGCTGACTTTCTTGATGAGCACCCGGGCGAAATACGCAACCAGAACGTCTCCCTGATGCAGGCCCTGCAATCGATCAACAGCAATGAGGGCGCGGCGGATACGCTCACCCCGGTGCCGCTCGATACCGCACGCCGGCAGCTCGAGCAGAGTTTCGATGAACGCCACGGCGGATTCGGCCAGGCCCCGAAGTTTCCGCACCCGACCAGCCTGGAATGCCTGCTGCGTCACTGGGCCGGCACCTGCCGCCATCACGGCATGAACGACCGCCGCGCCCTGCACATGGCCGTATTCACGCTGGAGCAAATGGCGCAGGGCGGCATCAATGACCAGCTGGGCGGCGGCTTCTGCCGCTACTCCGTGGATGATCGCTGGATGATTCCCCACTTCGAGAAAATGCTCTATGACAACGGCGCGCTGCTCGCGCTCTACGCCCAGGCGTATGCCGCGACCGGCAACGCGCTGTTCAAACGCACCTGCGAGCAGACCGCCGCCTGGGTGATGCGCGAAATGCAGGCACCCGAGGGCGGCTATTATTCCAGCCTGGATGCGGACTCCGAAGGCGAGGAAGGCAAGTTCTACACCTGGTCACCGCAGGAAATCGAACCGCTGCTGGAACCGGAGGACTACCGGCTGTTTGCGCGCCACTTCGGTCTTGACCGCGCCGCCAACTTCGAGGGCCAGTGGCACCTGCACGTCTATCGCAGCCGCCCGCAGCTTGCCGGAGAATTTTCCCTTTCCCTCGACGAAGTCGACCGTCGCATCGACCGGGCCTGTGCGACGCTGCTCGCGGTGCGCGAACAGCGGGTGCGTCCGGGAAGGGATGAAAAAATACTGACCGCCTGGAACGGCCTGATGATCCGCGGCATGGCGATCGCGGGACGTCACCTCGACAACTCCGCATGGATCGCCTCCGCGGAACGTGCGGTCGATTTCATCCGGCAGGAGCTCTGGAAAAACGGCCGACTGCTCGCCACCTGCAAGGATGGCCGCGCCCATCTCAACGCCTACCTCGACGACCATGCCTACCTGATCGACGGACTGCTGGAACTGCTGCAGGCGCGCTGGCGCGCGGCCGACCTGATCTTCGCCGTGGAACTCGCCGAGGTGCTGCTGGCGCATTTCCGCGACCCGGCCGGCGGCTTTTTCTTCACCTCGGACGATCACGAGACGCTGATCCAGCGCCCCAAACCGAACCACGACGACGCCACGCCCTCCGGCAACGGCATCGCCGCCACGGTGTTGTACCGGCTTGGCCACCTGCTGGGTGAGCCCCGTTGCCTCGAGGCCGCCGAGCAGACCCTGAAGGGACTCTGGTCGAGTCTCGAGTCCATGCCGCATGGCCATGCCAGCCTGCTGGTCGCGCTGGAGGACGCCATATCGCCTGGACAGACGGTGATCCTGCGCGGGGACGAGGCGGCCATGAAGGCATGGCGGCGGCGAGCATCCCGGACCTATGCCCCGCGACGCCTGATGCTGGCCATCCCGGCGAACGAAACCGCACTGCCCGGGATGCTGGCAAGTTACACGCCGCAGGGAGAGGTGGTCGCCTATGCCTGCACAGGTTTACAATGCGGACCGCCAGTCACGCGCTTCGAAGACTTCAAGGTACTGCTCGAAGAGACGGACACCATCGCAACCGAGGCGGATTAACTTCGTTATTTACCGCAGAGACGCCGAGTACACAGAGAACACTATTGCCTGATTAAACCGCATTGATCGTATCCCTGTTGTCCCCGCCAGACACAACGATTGATCGTGGGCTATTTCCTGGATTTTCTCTGCGGCTCTGCGGTGAATAATTAAACCTACAATTAACAAGACTCACCATGGACACCACAAGCAGCTTGCAGTTACCCGGCGCCCAACTGGAGCGCATCGAGCAGGGCGACGACGCGATCATCCTGCACTTCTCGATGGTTCACCTTGTCCAGGTGATGGAAGACACCTTCCAGGACAGTTTGTGGAAACAGGCGTGTGATCTGATCATCAGGAACGTGGAAATCGACGGCGAACTGCCGGAGTGCCCGTGCGAGATCCAGAGCGGCGACATGATCAACAATATCTACACCTACCGCGATCACGCCCCCCTGCCGATCGACTGGAGCGGCAGCGTCAGCTGCAAATTCACGGTCGCTGGCAGCGGCACCGTGTTCTCGATCGACGGCACCTCAATGCAAATGGAAATGATCGATCACCCGCGCTATATCAGGCACATCGACAAAACGTGACGGTTAGGGTGGAAGCGATACTGGCTCCCCGCTTGCACGGGGATGGCTTGTTCAGCGTTTCCGGTCCGACCAGCTGCCGGTCTTGCCGTTGAAGGCGAGCACCCGGTCCGAGGTGACAACCAGCGCGGAATAGTCCTGGGCCTCGGCGCTGATAACCGTCTCGCCCGCAATCCGGCGGATGCTCTGCCAACCGCCAGAAAACACCCCGATACCGGCATAACGTTGGTTGGTCACCACGATGGCCACGCCGTTGGCGACGATCTGCTGCTGCACTTTTTCCTTGGCGCTGAAATCGAAATCGAAGAACTGGCCGGTCTGGACGTTGCTGGCGATGATCCGGTCATCCTCGACGACCAGAAACATTGACTTCTCGACCACCTCGTCGGCCGCGATGGCGCCCATTCCAAACAACAGCAAGCCGCATGCGGCCAGCCTGCACAGCAATGAAGTTCGGCAGGCCCTTTGACCGGGACACTGAGAATCACCGGATTCAGTGGAATGCGTCATGTGGATCAATCATATGTAAAATCTCCTGCGACTGGCGATCGCGCCGGGCATCCAACGGTGCGTCTGTGATTCTGTCCATAGCCATGCAATCCAGAAATCCTGCACCGCGGAGAATGCAAAGCTGTGTAATTGTTTTGCTATTGAATCCCTTTGCGATCTACGCGGCCCTGCGGTAAAAAATAAGGTGTTCAGGAAAGAACACTACACCAGTTCATCGCCGAAGCTTTCGCGGTAGCGGTTCCTGAACTCGTCCACGTCGAAGCTGTGATTCTGGGTGCCGTGACGTTCGATCTTGATGGCCCCCATGAGCGCGGAAATCCGACCCGTGGTTTCCCAGTCCATGGCGTGCATCAGGCCGTAGAGCAGCCCGGCGCGGTAGGCGTCGCCGCAGCCGGTGGGATCGACCACGTCGCGGACCATGGCCGCCGGAACCTCGATGCGCCGGTTTTCCGTGTAGATGTGCGAGCCATCCCCGCCGAGTGTCACGACCAGCGCCTCGACGCGTTCCGCGATTTCGTGCGGCGACATCCCGGTGCGCTCCTGCAACAGCTCGGATTCATAGTCGTTGACGCACACCCAGGTTGACTGGTCGATGAAATTCACCAGTTCCTCGCCGCCGAACTGCGGCAGACCCTGGCCGGGATCGAAGATGAAGGGAATGCCGGCCGCGACAAACTGCCCGGCGTGTTCCAGCATACCCTGGCGTCCGTCCGGGGAGACCATGCCGATGGATACCCCCACTGCGTCGTCGACCCGGTTGGCGTGTGCGCCATCCATCGCACCGGGATGGAAGGCCGTGATCTGGTTGTCGTCCATGTCGGTGGTGATGAAGGCCTGCGCCGTGTAGGTCCCGTCGAGGACGGTGATATGACGCAGGTCGATGCCGCGTTGCTCCAGCCAGAGCGCATACGGCCCGAAATCGGTGCCGACGGTCGCCATTGGCAGCGGGTCGCCGCCCAGCAGCTTGAGGTTGTAGGCGATGTTGCCCGCGCAACCGCCGAACTCGCGGCGCATCTCGGGCACATGAAAGGCAACGTTCAGGATATGCACCTTCTCTGGCAGAATATGGTTCTTGAATCTGTCCCTGAACACCATAATGGTGTCGAAGGCCATCGAGCCGCAGATCAGCGCAGTCATGGTTATCCTCTCTCGTTGATGTTGAAAATTTACTGCAATGGATTCCGCGCCTCGTAACCGGGAGACCGGCAGCCAACCCGGTGGAAAACCACCTACATGCGGAGCCGTTACTGGCGCGCCTCGCCAGTAGATGCCGCTCGCCGCGGTTGCGCGCACGCCCCTCAGTCATGCGTCCCGGTCCAGACCAGGTCGAGGTGCTTGGCAGCGTGGACCTCGTCGAGACGGCGCACCGGGCAGGTGTGCGGCGCTTCCCTGAGCCGTTCGGGTTCGGTTTCCGCCTCCTGCCTGATCTTTATCATGGCCTCGACGAAGACATCCAGGTCCTCTTTGCTCTCCGTCTCGGTAGGTTCGATCAGCAGACATTCCGGCACCAGCAGCGGGAAATAGGTGGTCGGCGCATGGATATTGAAATCCAGCAGCCGCTTGGCGAAATCCATGGCGGTGACGCCCTGCTCCTTCTGCTGGCGCTTCAGGGTTACGATGAATTCATGGGTGGCACGCCGCTGCGGGAAGGCCACGTCGAAACCGGCGGCCGTCAGCCGCGCCATCAGGTAGTTGGCGTTCAGCGTGGCAAACTCCGCCACGCGCTGCATGCCCTCGCGGCCCAGCAGGCGGGCATAGACGTAGGCGCGCATCAGCACCCCGGCGTTGCCCATGAACGCGGACAGGCGGCCGATGCTCTGCGGGCGGATCGTTTCATCGATCCAGTAATACTCGTCGCCGTTATAGCCAACCATCGGCACCGGCAGGAACGGCTCCAGGCGCCTGGCGACGCCCACCGGGCCGGCGCCCGGCCCGCCGCCGCCGTGCGGGGTGGAGAAGGTCTTGTGCAGGTTCATATGGATGACGTCGAATCCCATGTCGCCCGGGCGCACCTTGCCGAGAATGGCATTCAGGTTAGCACCATCGTAGTAGAGCAGACCACCGGCCTGGTGAACCACGGCGGCGATCTCCTGGATATGCCGCTCGAACACGCCGAGCGTGGACGGGTTGGTCAGCATGATGCCCGCCGTATGCGGTCCGACGGATTCCTTCAGCACGGCGAGGTCCACATCGCCGTGCCGGTCAGTCGGGATCTCGCGCACAGCGTAACCGCACATGGTGGCAGTCGCCGGGTTGGTGCCGTGGGCGGCGTCCGGCACGAGGATTTCCCGACGCTCGCCGTCGCCACGCGCCCCATGGTAGGCGCGGATCATGGCAACGCCGGCGAATTCGCCCTGGGCGCCCGCCGCCGGCGTCAGCGACACCGCGGTCATGCCGGTCACTTCCTTGAGCATTTCCTGCAGTTCGTACAGGCAGGCGAGGAAGCCCTGCCCGAGCGACTCCGGAGCGAACGGATGGCAGGACAGGAACCCCGGCAGCATGGCCAGGGTGTTGCAGGCTCGCGGGTTGTACTTCATGGTGCAGGAGCCGAGCGGGTAGAACTGGGTGTCGATCGAGAAATTCTTCTGCGAGAGCTGCGTGTAATGCCGCACCGCCTGCAATTCGGATACTTCCGGCAGCTGCGGCCGGTCCCGGCGCAGCAGCCTCCCGGGGATGTCCGGGGTGTCCACCGAGGACGCGGGGGCCTGCGCCTGTGCGCGGCGGCCGCTGCGTGAATGTTCAAATATCAGCATCTCTTGCATCCGTCCTGTCGTTCGCCGCAGGCGCGGCACCGCCCGCGAGGCATCTTCCCGCGGGACTGCGCCTGCACGCCTGCGGAATCAGAGCGCGGCAAGTGCCGCGTCGTAATCCGGCTCGTCGCCGATCTCCGGCACCAGTTGGGTGTATACGACCGTGTCGTTCTCGTCCATGACCACCACCGCGCGCGCCGTGATTCCGGCGAGCGGCCCGTCCGTGATCAGTACGCCATAGTCCTTGGCAAAGTTTCGGCTGCGCATCATCGACAGCGGGATCACATTGTCGATACCCTCCGCCCCGCAGAAGCGCCCCTGCGCGAACGGCAGGTCAGCGGAAACCACCAGCACCACCGCATCTTCCCTGTCCACCGCCCGTTCATTGAACTTGCGTGTCGAGGTCGCGCAAGTGGGTGTGTCAAGACTCGGGACAATATTCAGCAGCTTTTTCTTGCCGCCATAGTTCGCGAGGTGCACGTCATTCAGCTTGCCGTCCACCAGATGAAAATCCGGTGCCTTTGTGCCCACCGCAGGAAGCTCCCCGCTGGTATGAATTTGATTGCCCTGCAAAGTCACTGTTGCCATGATTCAACCCCCTTCAGTTTGGTTGCGTTCTCGTTGAAACTTCTAGACCATCCTGGGTTTGACCGGACAACCGGCCGCGGTCTGCCTCTCGATGATGCGGTTCAGGTGGTCCGCGTACAACTCGATGTCTCCCCTGGTGCGCGCCTCGGTGGCGCAGACCAGCAAAGCATTCCCGAGTTCCGGGTAATCCACCGACAGGTCGTAGCCCGGCAGCAGGTTGTGCGCGTGCAGCGGTCGCATGACATCCGCGAGCGGCAGCGACAGGCGCAGCACCGACTCGT
This sequence comes from uncultured Gammaproteobacteria bacterium, assembly GCA_963763115.1. Lineage (GTDB taxonomy): Bacteria > Pseudomonadota > Gammaproteobacteria > UBA9214 > UBA9214 > CAVQCA01. Next base: position 114,958 of record CAVXNM010000041.1, on the reverse strand, counting down.
GGAAACACGGCCGGCTGAACACAGCCTCGACGCACGCGTTCCCGGTAAGCATTTTCACCAGAGCCAAGACATTGGCATGACAGGCCTGCGCGACACGCGCCAGTCCGTCGGCGCCTAGCAGCGCCATGTAGATGGTCGCCGCGGTTACCAGAAGTCCCTGGTTGGTGCAGATATTGGATGTCGCCCTGGAGCGGCGAATATGCTGTTCGCGCGCCTGCAGGGTAAGGGTATAGCCCACGCGAGCGTCGCGATCCAGGGTACGGCCAACGATGCGCCCCGGCATCTGGCGCACCAGTGACTGCCGACAGCACATAAAACCGAAATAGGGGCCGCCACCGGCGAGCGGCACACCGAGCGGCTGCCCTTCGCCGCAGGCGATATCCGCCCCCGCCTCACCCCAGGCGCCCGGAGGCGCAAGAATGGCGAGCGCGGTCGGGTTGCACACCGCGATCACGAGCGCGCCCTGCCGGTGAGCCCAGTCCGTCAGTTCATCCACGTCTTCGAGAATGCCGAAGAAATTCGGCTGCTGGATAACCAGGGCGGTGATGTCCTGACCCTCGTAGGGTGCGAGGGATTCCAGCGGCGTGTAGCCACCTTCCCGATCGTACGGCAGCTCGACCAGCTCGACGTCCTGGTTGTGCACGATAGTGCGGGTCGTTCTGCGGTAATTGGGGTGCGCCGCCACAGGCACCAGGATGCGGCGCGAAGTCGACTTGCGGTTGGAGCGTACGGCCATGAGCACGGCCTCTGCCAGCGCCGAGGCGCCGTCATAGAGCGAGGCGTTGGAAACCTCCATGCCGGTGAGGCTGGCCATCATGGTCTGGAATTCGTAAATCAGCTGCAGCGTACCCTGACTCGCCTCCGCCTGGTAGGGCGTATAGGCGCTGTAGAATTCGCCGCGCGTGGTGATCTCCCAGACGGCCGCCGGAATGTGGTGATCGTAGGCCCCGGCGCCCAGGAAGCACAGCGGGCGCCCGTCGGATTCCGCACGTGAACTCATCAGCCGGCTGATTTCCTGTTCGTTCATGCCGGGCGGGATACCCGGCAGCCCCCCGGCGCGCAGTCCGGCGGGGATTTCGTCAAACAGGTCATCTATCGCGCCCGCGCCGATGGCGTCCAGCATGTCACGAATATCGGTGTCGGTGTGCGGAATGAAAGGCATGGGTAAGGGTTCGCCGGTGCCTGCTAGTGATTGTCGGACTCGAGAAACAATTCGTAGGCGTCGTCGTCCATCAACGCCTCCAGTCCGCCTGGATCGGAGGGGAGCAGGCGGAACATCCAGCCCTCGCCGTAGGTATCCTGGTTCACGGTCTCGGGACTGTCGACCAGTTTGCTGTTGGCTTCCAGGATCTCTCCGGCAAGCGGTGCATAGACATCGGAGGCGGCCTTGACCGACTCCACCACGGCGCAGGGCTGTGCCGCAGCGACGACCTTACCGACATCGGGGACTTCAACATAGACAATGTCGCCCAACTGTTCCTGGGCATTGTCGGAGATGCCGACGGTCACGGAACCGTCGTCATTCAGGCGCGCCCACTCGTGCGTCTTCGTATATTTGAGATCCGCAGGGATGTTACTCATGGCTGTCCTCGCTCACATGTGGATATATCAGTCTGTAGGGCCTGGTCCAGATAAAAAATCCTTTTCACCGCAAAGACGCAAAGGATGCAGAGAAATTCTATATCGAAAACAATTAAAACTTTGCGATCCTTGTGTCTCTGTGGTGGATTAATCAGTGTTATAACTCGATCCTGGCCTTGCCGTTGCGCACGAACGGTGGCTTGACCACGCGCGCCGGCAACCGCTTGCCGCGGATTTCAACCTGGCAGCTGTCTCCTGTGTCCTGCGGAACGCGTGCGAGGCCGATGCTGCACTGCAGAGTCGGTGAAAAGCTGCCGCTGGTGATTTCGCCCGTACCGTCGTTCCCGACGATCACCTTTTGATGATTGCGCAGCACACCCTTGCCCTCGAGCAGCAGGCCAACCAGCTTGCGCGGAACACCCTTCCGGCGCTGTGTCTCCAGTGCGGCGCGGCCGATGAAGTCGCGGCCCGGCGGCTCCCAGGCAACCGTCCATGCCAGCCCCGACTCGAGCGGTGTAACTGCCTCGTCCATATCCGCACCGTACAGGTTCATGCCGGCCTCTAGCCGCAGCGTATCACGCGCGCCGAGACCGGCGAGGCCGATGCCGGCCGCGTGCAGCCTCCGCCAGAACCTGCCTGCCTCGCCGCCCGGCAGGATAATCTCGAAACCGTCCTCACCGGTGTAGCCGGTGCGCGCGATAAACCAGTCATCCGCGAACGCGCCGACGAAGGGTTTGAGTGTCCTCGCGACCGCCGCCCTGTCCGGGTCGAGCACATCCAGCACCGTGTCTCTGGCGTCAGGCCCCTGAATGGCAATCATGGCCAGTTCGGGACGCTCTTTCACCGTGACGTCAAACATCACCGCCTGCTCCACCAGCCAGGCCAGGTCCTTCTCCCGTGTGGCGGCGTTGACCACCATGCGGTAATAGTCATCCTGCAGGTAATAGACGATCAGGTCGTCGATCACGCCGCCGGTCGTATTCAGCATGCAGCTGTAGAGCGCCTTGCCGGTGTCCTTGAGGCGGGCCACGTCGTTGGCGAGCAGGCAGCGCAAATAATCGCGCACTCGCTCACCGGCAAGGTCCACGACAGTCATGTGCGAGACATCGAACATGCCGGCACCATGGCGCACTGCATGATGCTCCTCGATCTGGGATCCGTAGTTGATCGGCATGTCCCAGCCGGCAAAATCCACCAGTTTGCCGCCGGCTTCAAGATGTTCTTCGTAGAGTGGTGTCCTGTTTCCCATTGGGCCGATTACTTTGCCGGTACGCCTGCCGATGGCGCAATAATAAAAAAGGGCGACGGCGGTTCACACCACCGTCGCCCCTCTGTCCGGTAACCTGAGAGTGTAGACCCTGCCTGTGTCGTGATGGCGGGCCTGTCCCCTTCGGTGGGCCTGACCACGGCCGCTCTCCAGAGCCAACTGTCTGCTACTGTCCTTTTGCCTGAGCGTTTCCGGGCATGTTGCGCCTTCGGCGGTTCCGGTCAACCGACCGTGAACCCTCTCCCGCAGCAGAATCACATTGAGCGGCAAATATACTCCTGCCGTCCGGCGAGTGCCAGATTAAGCGGGTAGGGATTACCCAGTGTGTCATCTCGACGAGGCGATGCGCGTGGCGACTGGCAGGGGAACTCACAGGCGCCTTTCCGGAAGGATACGCAGCATGTTATACATAATATCTCATAGAGAATCATGTGCTTACAGCGAATCCGGCAGATGCTGAAGGAACTACACCGCAGATACTCTTCCCGGTGGTGTTTTCCCTGCCGTGTCATGACGATTAATCACCATTCCGCGGCGCCTGCACCATTTATATACAAGATACACAGACACAAGCGGGATCGATAATCGCCTGAGACAGCCGGTAAGCTGCAAGACAGTCTGCGTGTCACCCGGCAGATCCCAGTGTTTGCGATAGCGCCCAACCCGCGCGCTCAGCGAGGGAACGAAATATCATACACGACGGGGCAACCGATCCGATGCCGCGGGTGCTTTAATGCTGCGGATGCCCTGCGGCTGTATGAAGCACCGGTTATTGTGGGTATGGAGCATGCACTCGATGGAGCGGAATACCTTTGTGTTGAAGTCATGGAACACGATACCGCAACCGTTTCCAGTCCTGTGTACCACGCTTGCCAGCATCCGGATCTGCTCCCATACCTTTCCGGTCATCAGGGCAAATTCCACCTCTACGAAAGATCCGACAGGCAGTATCACAATACCCGTCTCGATGAACAGTCCTTCCAGGCTGATATTCGTGGATCGGCCCTGAACTACGGGATGGCATTTGTGTGTCACGCGCACCTCGAACGTAACAGGCTTGCGTAAACTCCAGCGTTGCTCCATTGTGCGATCTCCTCTGCAGTGCCCCGACTGCTCCGGATGAAATTCGTGGATCATCGGGAAGCCGGTTCATGTAGCGCACGTTCTGCGGGCATCCCTGTGAACATCATCGAAACCCGGCCTGCCCGGGGGCAAACCGAGATCACCCCCCGAGAGGGCTGACCCCTTCCTGCCGTCATTCGTGCGATCCCCCCAGCAGCCACATCCTGGGAATCATCGAGCAAGGACGATGCCAACTGTCAATATCATCCGGCGTCCCTACCCATTGCCGGCGATATCTACAACGTTCATCGTCATCAGGAATACGCGCAGGGATGGCTTCAACCGCTATTCGTCAATGCACTCGCGTTCGGCCAGCCACTGTTTGCCGCAGCAATTGCCGTAATTTAGCGGCTCACAGCGGTTGGCCGGGTCATCGATCATGTTCTCCCGGGTGGCCGGGTCGGACTGCGAATCACCGATTAACCTGCTGCCCGCCGTAAACAGCCGGGGTGTTGCCGCGCAGGCAGGGGTTATTGAATCAGGGACTGGATATCTGCAACCAGCGGGGGCAGGAGCGGGAATAGCACACGAAACGGCTCATCGTCGGCAAATGACAACACCAACAATTTCGATATTTCAGGTAGTTAGAAAGTTGCCAATGAATAGCGTCAGAAATTGACGACGAATTCCCGACCGACCTTGACGATATATATAATAAGTATACGGGTTCATGGGGAATCGACTCTCGCCCGCGCCAGCGCCGGCAGGTCCCCCGCAAGGCCGGCCGCATGGCGCATCAGCAGATCCTTGGCCGGCCCGACCGCATTCACCATCGACAAACCGAAGTTGCGCAGCCAGCGCACCGGTCCCAGTTCGTTGCCGAACAGTACATTGAACCCGTCCATGGCGGACATCATGAGCAGATTGTCGCCACGGCGCCAGCGCTCGTAACGGCGCAGGACCGGCAGCGAGCCCGGGTCACCCCCGCGCGCCCTTGCGGCCAGGACAACCTCCGCCAGGGTGGCCGCATCCAGCAGGCCCAGATTGACCCCCTGCCCCGCCAGCGGGTGTATGGCATGCGCCGCATCGCCAATCAGCGCGACGCGCTCCCTGACATAGTGTTCCGCATGCAACCGTGTCAACGGCCAGGCCTCGCGTCGCTCCGAATCGACGATCCGGCCGAGGCGAAAATCAAAGGCCTGTCCCAGGGCTGCATGAAAGGCGTCCTGTTCCAGCGCCAGCATGCCTGAAACCTCGGCCGTCGGCAGGGTCCATACTATGGAACTCCAGCCTTCCTCCATCGGCAGAAAGGCGAGCGGCCCACTTGGCAGAAAACGCTGCCGGGCCGTAGCCTGATGCGGAAATTCAGTAGCCACGCGCGCGACCAGGCTGCTTTGGTGGTAGTCATGCCTCCGGGTCGGAATGCTCAGCTGTTCGCGCAGTGGCGATCGGGCGCCATCCGCCGCGACGATGAGGGCGGCCTTCAAGGTCGTGCCATCCTCCAGATTTACGCTGACCGTTGATTCATCGATGGCGATATCCGTGAATTGCGCCGGGCAGAAAAGAGTTATCTCAGCGATCGTACGCAACTGTTCCAGCAGCGCGACGTGGATGATGCGGGGCTCGATCATATGACCAAGACAGGGTTCGCCGATATCGGCGCAGTCGAATCGAATCAATCCGGTGCCGCCCGCGTCCCACACCTCCATATCCCGGAACGGATAGGCCTCCCGCGCCATGATTCGTTCCCAGACACCGAGCACTTCGAAAATCCGTTGCGAAGCGCGGGTGACCGCGAAGACACGTGCATCGCGCACACCGTCGCCATTATCGTGCGCGAAAGGCCGGGCCTCGACCAGCGCGACCCTGACACCCGCCTCGCCCAGTGCGCAGGCTGCCGTTGCACCCACGATACCGGCCCCGATGATAACGATGTCGAACTGGTTCATGGCATTCTCACTCGAAATACGGAATTTTCACCGCAAAGACGCAAAGTAATAAATCTACAAAAGATAACAACAATTCCTCGTTATCAAGCTTTTGATACCAGGTCTTTCATGATTTTTTGCTTTTGTTTTCTTTGCGTACTTGCGTCTCTGCGGTAAATCATTATCACCTACAACGGCAATCCGCGCGCGAGCCGCGGTATGCGGCCGGAACGCCCCATGGTAAGACGCGTCAGCAGACGCTTCGCCGGAGGCAGCAGGTCGAGCGTCAGCATACCCGCAGCGCGCGCCATCCCCATCGCCGGCAGCGACACGGTGAACAGGCGCGCCATGCCGTCGGTAAATGCCGTGACCAGCCGGTGATCGGCATGCCGCCACACATCGTAGCGGCTCAACACCGCCAGTTCCCCGGGATCGTGTCCTTCCGCCATGGCATCGACCAGCACTTCGGCAAGTACCGCGATGTCGCGCACACCCAGGTTGAAACCCTGCCCGGCGATCGGGTGCAGGGTATGGGCGGCGTTGCCGACCAGCGCCAGCCGGTGACGCACCGATTCCTTCGCCTTGACGAGGTGAAGTGGATAGGCTTGCCGCCGCCCAACGCGTTCGAGCCGCCCGAGCCGATAGCCGAACCGCTCCTGCAGACGGCACAGGAACTCGCCGTCGGACAACCCCATGACTTCGCCGGTCTCCCGACTATCGATGGTCCATACCACCGCACAGCGACCCGCAGACATGGGCAGCAAGGCCATCGGTCCGGTATCGGTGAACCGTTCGAAGGCCACATGGCGGTGCGGCAGCTGCGGGGTGATATTGGCGATGACGGCCGACTGGCCGTAATCGTGTTCGGTCACTGCAATACCCAGGCGGTTCCTGACCGCGGAACCGGCGCCATCCGCGGCCACGACCAGTCGCGCCGTCAGCATCATCGTCTCGTCATCCCTGACGAGGGTTGCGGTTGCCGCCTCCGCCTCGAGGCTCAGTTCCGCGAGGGTCGCGGGACAATAGAGATCCACCCCTTCGGCGGATCGCGCGACATCGCCCAGCACCTGGCCAAGCACCCGTGCCGCGACAACATAGCCCAGCGCCGGCACCCCCTCCTCCTCCCGGTCCATACGGGTAAAACCGCAATGCCCGCGATCGGACACATGAATGCGGTGAATCGGCGTGGCATCATCCACCAGATCGCTCCATAAGTTCAGACTGTCGAAGATGCGCTGCGTGCCGTGTGCCAGCGCGATGGCGCGATCGTCGTAGCCCGCTTCGGTCCGTGTCTCGAACTGGACGGCCTCCACCACGGCGATGCGCAAACCCCTGCCCTGCAACGCACGCACCAGACTGGCTCCGACCAGCCCTCCGCCAATGATCAGGATGTCATACGGATTCATCACACCCGGACCCTGACACGCACATCAGCGATTTTCCTCCATCAACGCCTCGATCTCACTGACGGTCTTCGGCGCATCGGCGCTGAGCACTTCGTGACCGTCATTCGTCACCAGCACGTCATCCTCGATGCGTATCCCGATATTCCACCATTTTCTCGCCACACCGCGGCTGCCCGCGGGGATATAGATTCCCGGCTCGACCGTCAGCACCATACCCGGTTCGAGGACCCGCCATTCACCCCCGACCTTGTAATCCCCGACATCATGCACGTCCATGCCCAGCCAGTGGCCGGTGCGGTGCATGTAGAAACGTCGATAGGCTTCCTTCCTGATCAGTTCGGTCGGCCGACCCTTGAGAATACCCAGCCTGACCAGTCCCCGCGTCAACACCTTGATGGCGGCAGCATGCGGGGCGTTCCAGTCATTGCCCGGCTGCACCTGTTTGATGGCGGCCGCCTGGGCGGCCAGCACGACCTCGTACAAGACCTTCTGCGACGGACTGAACCGGCCGTTGACGGGGAAGGTGCGCGTGACATCCGAAGCATAGCAGTCGAATTCGGCGCCGGCATCGATCAGCAACAGATCGCCGTCCCGCAGCTCGGCCCGGTTGTCCGTGTAATGCAGGATACAGCCGTTCTCGCCGCCGCCGACGATACTCGGATAGGCAGGCTGCATATCGGCGTGACGGAATTCGTGGATCAGTTCCGCCTCGATCTCGAATTCATGCCTGCCGGGACGGCAGGCCTGCATGGCGCGCCGGTGCGCGCGGCAGGCCACCTTTGCCGCGTTGCGCATCACCCTGACTTCCGACCTGCTTTTATAGAGACGCATGTCGTGCAACAGGTGTTCAAGAGATACGAATTCATCCGGCGCCCGCGAACCGGAACGCGCGCCCTCCCGTATCCTTTTAATCCAGTCGAGCACATGCCGGTCGAATTCGGGATGTGAACCCATGGTGTAGAATACCCGATCGCAGCTCTCGATCAGCCCGGGCAGGATTTCGTCGATGTCGCCGATGGGGAAGGCATCATCGGCATCGTAGAGTTCTACGGCACCGCGCGTGCCGGCCCGCCGCCCGGTCCAGGTTTCCATCTTCGGATCGCGTTCCCGGCAGAACAACAGGTATTCACCATGGTCACGACCAGGAATCAGTACCGCTACGGCCACCGGTTCGCTGAATCCTGTTATGTACTGGAAATCGCTGTCCGGCCGGTAGGGATATTCAACATCGCGGTTGCGCGTCCTCACTGGCGCCGCCGGGATGATGGCGATTGAACCCCTGCCCATCATCCGGATGAGTTGTCTGCGACGGCGCATGAATTCCTTTCGGCTGATCATTCTCGCATTCCACCCGAGTTCAGATACATTATCGGCACCCCAGGGTCCAGCCTACTGCAGACGCTGCGGCACCTGCAGCGGGCGCAGCTCTTCATGGCAGAGCAGCACGCTCATGCGGACGTATTCAACGATCTCGGCATAAGCGGATTCCTCATCCTCATCGGTCAAATCATGCTCAAAACGGGTATTCGATATCTCGTAGAAGTCATGCATGATCTCGCCTACGTCACCCTTCGGTGCCCCGTTCTCACGCACGCCCCCGAGCGCCAGTCCGTAGAGAAACCCCTGGCACCATTCGCCGAGCGCCTGGCTGCGCAGCGGCAGCGGTGTATCATCTTCCGGCAGCAGCAAAACCAAGCCCAGATCGCCGTCATTGAAATGCAGCAGCGAATCCGAATAGAGCCCCGTCAGCAGCAATTGCACTGACTGCGCCATTGCACTGCCAGTATTGCCCGCACCAAGCAGATGATCGAGCCAGAGCGAAGGATCAGGCGTGCCCGCAGCACAGATGATGCCGCATATCACCCCGTGGCTTTCCGCCGCACCGGAGTCGGCATCAGCCGCCTGCAACGCAGACTGCAACCGGTCATAAGTAACATTCTCCGTTTCGATCAAGGCGCAACCCTCCCCGGGCGTATGCAATCGCAGCGGTTACCCGCAAACCCTTTACCGAGATTATGACACAGACGACATTCACCAGCCCGGTAAACGCCGTGTATACTGCCAGCACTTTCCGGACATTGACCGATTGCCTCAACCGCACTATATTCATTGCATGTCAAAATCAAACACACATTCACACATCGACCTGGAACTTTCCCGGCTCGAGGCAAAAATCGATGCTCTGTTGAAGACCATCGAACGTCTGAGCATGGAAAATCGCTCGCTGCGCACCCAGCAGGATACGCTGGCAACCGAACGTGCCTCCCTGATCGAAAGGCATGATCTGGTACGCAACCGTGTCGAGGCCATCGTCACACGCCTCAAGTCACTGGAAACCGGCACATGAGCAAGGATGCAGGCGCCATCAAGGTTTACATCCTGGACAAGGAATACCTGGTCGCCTGTCCGGAGGAAGAACGGGATGCCTTGACGGCATCGGCAAAATATCTCAATGACAGGATGACGGAAATCCGCGGGAGCGGCAAGGTTGTTGGAATTGACAGAATCGCCGTCATGGTGGCGCTCAACCTGGCGCACGAGATCGTGGAATCGGGCACGAACGCCAGGGAACTGGACAAATACACCGCCCGCATCGGCCATCTCAATGCCAGGATCGAGGAAACACTGGACCGTCAAACGAAGAAGGAGCTGAACTGATCAGCCCCAGCTGCAAAGGTTAAATTCAGGCATCCCCTGCTGTGTTCGATTGTGGCTTAGATCTCCTTGAGCCTAATTACCAAATCAGGGGACAGTTTGCTGATGTTGGTGTGCATGTCCGCCGCTGGCGGAAAGCCTGATACATCACTACCGTCCCCCCTTTGAACCCTCGGTTCAAGGGCAATAGCCACGCCGGCACAAGCGGAGGATGCCTTACTTATCGACACCGACCTCTCCGGAAGCAGGTCGGCCACCATTACCAGTTCCCTGGACAGCGGGATGACAGACCGTGAGCGGTTACGCACGGAGATGCGCAAACGACGCCGGCGGCTGGCGCAGCCCGAACGTGATGCCTGCGCCGCACGACTAGCACAGGTCGCCGCCAGGGAGCCTCTGATCAGTAACAGCCGCCGCATTGCCGTCTATCTTCCGGTAAACGGAGAGATGGATCCCCGCCCGCTGATGGACACTCTGTGGTCCATGGGCAAGACGCTTTACCTTCCTGTACTGGTCAAATTCTCGGAACGAAGGCTGTGGTTTTCCGCCTACACACCCGGTAACTCACTCGTATGCAACCGGTACGGGATTCCCGAACCGGCACGAGTCCACGACAGGCGTATCAAAACTGCTGCCCTGGATCTGGTACTGCTGCCGCTGGTTGCCTTTGATGCGATGGGACATCGTCTGGGCATGGGGGGCGGGTATTACGATCATTGTTTTGAGTTCATCAATCGAAGAGTCCATTGGCGCAAACCCCGCCTCGTGGGTCTTGCCTATGAATTCCAGCGCCTGCCCCTGATCGAACCCGAACCCTGGGATGTACCCCTCGATGCGATCGCAACGGAACAAGGGGTGTATCACTGCTGAAGCAGTGCAGAATTGCGGATGATTCAACTCACCTCACGTACAGAGGCATCCTGGGCTGTATGTTTTTGACAACACCGATGGGGGCAGGTGTATGAAATACTGGTTGATGAAATCCGAACCCGATGTATTCGGTATCGACGATCTGAGAAACGCGCCGGGAAAGACCGAACCCTGGGATGGCGTACGCAATTTCCAGGCACGCAACATAATGCGCGATGACATGAAGACAGGCGACCTTGCATTTCTCTATCACTCTAACTGCAAGGAGCCGGGTATCGCCGGCATCATGGAAATTGTTCGCGCAGGGTACCCGGATATGACGGCGTTCGATCCGAACGCAAGGTACTTTGATCCGAAGAGTGATCCAGCGAACCCACGCTGGTACCGCGTGGATGTCCGCTATGTTCGCAAACTGAAACGCATCATCACCCTCTCAGAGTTGAAAGAACACTCTGAAGTGACCGGCCTGCCGCTGGTCAGGCGTGGCAATCGCCTGTCCGTCATGCCGGTTAGCAGGCAGCAGTGGATGTTCATCCTCACACTCGAATGATCCGGAAGTGCGAATGCGGATCGGCGGCGATGTCTGCAGGGTAACAGCACGAATGGCGCGACATTATGTTGCATCTGAACAATAAGCGCAGCACGGAAAATGCAAAACGACGGGGCCGGGTCCGCACTCCGTAATCAGTGTTTTTTGCCTGTAAAACCCCTGTTTTCTTGTCCAGCGCGAAACTTGAGACCTCGAAAATCAGCGGCATCGAACACTGCTTCATGCCCTGTCGGCACGTGACCATTGCGCTGCGAATCGTTGATACTGCACATACACAATGAAATATTTTTTCAGATGCCCATCATGAAGCCGATAAGACTTGCAACATGCGCGATTACTCGTAATGAATCATGTCTGTCGAAAATGAACACATGGAAAATGAACGTGAACGACTGAATCATCGCTCGCCTTTTCATGCAATAAAGCATGACCGCTTGTCAACAAAAAATACTGGCATTTTGTATTTCTTTGTTTATACTCTGCGTGGGCAATTCGAATAGAGTGGAGGTTTGTTATGGCTACAAAGAAGAAGGTCGCTACAAAGAAGAAGGTCGCAGCAAAGAAGAAGGTCGCTACAAAGAAGAAGGTCGCAGCAAAGAAGAAGGTCGCTACAAAGAAGAAGGCCGCACCGAAGAAGAAGGCCGCAGCAAAGAAGAAGGCCGCACCGAAGAAGAAGGCCGCAGCAAAGAAGAAGGCCGCACCGAAGAAGAAAGCCGCAGCAAAGAAGAAGACTACCGCCAGACGGCGATAGTCACCAACTTATCAGGGACAATGTAGAGGTCTCCTGATAACAAGGTAAACAAGGCCCGTACTTCACAGTGCGGGCCTTTTTTTCTGCAGGCTGTGCTGCCAGCGCGTCAACTTTCACCGAGGAACAGGTGATATGCCGTGCTCTTCGATTCCTCCCAGTAACCGTATCCCAGTTCATCGAGGAAATGCTGGAAATCCTTGCGACTATCCACGGAGACCTGGATTCCGACGAGGACACGGCCGTAATCTGCACCGTGATTGCGATAATGAAACAGGCTGATATTCCAGCGTTTGCCCATTGAAGTAAGAAACTCCAGCAGCGCACCCGGCCGCTCCGGGAACTGGAATCGATAAAGCAGCTCATCCTTGAGTCCAACCGCATGACCGCCAACCATGTAGCGGATATGGAGCTTGGCGATTTCACTGTCGGTCAGGTCTTCGACCGGGTACCCCTCGGTGCGTAATCGTTCGATAATCGCATGGCGCTCCTTTTCGCCATCATTCAGTTTCACACCGGCGAATACATGCGCCTGCCTGGTATCCGCGTAGCGGTAGTTGAACTCTGTGATCCCCCGCTTGCCCAGAGCCTGGCAGAATCGGCGGAAGCTGCCGGGTTCTTCAGGAATGGTCACTGCCAGCAAGGCCTCGCGATTCTCGCCGATCTCCGCCCTCTCCGACACATGGCGCAAGCGGTCAAAATTTATGTTCGCGCCACTGTTGATCGCCACCAGTCCGGCACCGGAAATGCCGCTGTGTTCGACGTACTTTTTTATTCCGGCCACGGCGAGTGCGCCGGCCGGTTCAACAATGGAACGACATTCGTCGAATATATCCTTCATGGCAGCGCAGATCTCGTCCGTACTCACGAGGATGACATCATCGACATGCTGGCGTGCGATCCGGTAGGGTTCCTTGCCTGCCTGGCGGACCGCCACGCCATCAGTGAATATCCCGACATGGTCGAGAAGCACACGACGCTTATGCTTCAGCGCCTCGAAGAGGCATGGCGAGTCATCTGGCTCGACCCCGATGACCATGACGGAGGGCTGCAATGCCTTTACACAGGCCGCGATACCTGCGATCAGGCCGCCGCCGCCAACGGGGACAAAGATCGCATGCAGGTCACCCTGATGCTCGCGCAGGATTTCAAGGGCAATCGTTCCCTGGCCGGCGATAACCACGGGGTCATCATAGGGATGTATAAAAGTCATGCCTTTCTCTTGCGCCAGCCTGGCCGCATGGGCATAGGCATCGTCGTAAGCGTCTCCCGAAAGGTTGATGCGAGCTCCGAGACGCCTTACCGAATCGACTTTGATCGACGGCGTGGTTCTGGGCATGATGATCAGCGCCTTTATCCCTCGCTTGGCAGCCGCGAGAGCCACACCCTGCGCATGGTTACCCGCCGAGGCGGCGATCACACCATTCGCGCAGTCCTCGTCCGACAATCCGGCGATCTTGTTGTAAGCGCCACGCAGCTTGAAGGAATGTACCGGCTGCAGATCCTCGCGCTTGAACCACACGGTATTGCCCAGGCGCTCCGAAAGGCGATCCGCGATCACCAACGGCGTCTCGACGGCCACATCGTAGACGCGGGAGTTCAGGACCATCTTCAGATAGCGTTCCAGCATAGCGCGTACAGTATCAGTTCATCATAATCTTTGACAGATCCCCAGAGGCGCAAAAAGACCCCGGCGATGACTTGGCCGCTACGTCCGGGTATGATTTCGACCATTCACTTATGCAGGGAGTTATGACATGACGCCGGATGATATGAAGAAAATGGCTGCTCAGGCCGCGCTGGAATATGTAGAAACCGGAACGGTAATCGGCATAGGCACCGGTTCGACCGCGAATCATTTCATAGACGGCCTCGCTGCCATCAAGCACAAAATCGATGGCACGGTCGCCAGTTCAGAGGCCAGCGCAAAGCGGCTCAAGACGCATGGCATCCCGGTGCTGGACCTCAACAGCGTGGATGAACTGTCGGTCTATATCGATGGCGCCGATGAATCCAATCGTTATCTACACCTGATCAAGGGCGGCGGCGGCGCCCTCACCCGGGAAAAGATTGTGGCTGCCGCCAGCCGCAAGTTCATCTGTATCGCGGACGAAAGCAAGCTTGTCGATATCCTCGGCGCATTCCCCCTGCCCGTCGAGGTCATACCGATGGCGCGAAGTTATGTCGCGCGGGAACTTGTCAAGCATGGCGGGCAACCGGTCTACCGGGAAGGATTCACCACCGACAATGGCAACATCATTCTCGATGTACACAACCTGGAGATCATGGAACCGGTACGCCTGGAAGAGGAACTGAACAATGTCCCCGGTGTCGTCACCGTCGGCATCTTCGCCCGACGCCCTGCAGATGTGCTGCTGCTCGGCTCACCCGAGGGGGTTAAAACGCTCACCTGAACAACCTGCACACGCAATGCACAGCCATCAAGACGTGAATCGGCGAAAGGCCAGTGACATTGAGCACCGGCAGCAACTAATCGGCGTCTTTACCGGTTTGCCTGTTCAACACCCAGATGCGCACGCTGGCGTCATCGCTGGTCGTCGCGAGATATCGCCCGCGGGGCGACACCGCGATGGACGCGCCACAGAGTTCATGCTGCTGGAAACGGCGCGTCACAGCACCCGTCACGGGGTCCAGAAACAGTACGGCGCTGTCGGTCTGGCGACTGATGGTCGCAAGTTCGCCGCCGTCAGCCGTGAACTGGATGGACTTGATAATGCCGTGATGTTCAGTCGGCAGACTCATAATCACACCGTCATTCAGGTTCCAGCGAAACAGCCGAAACCAGCCGCCGCCATATAAGCATCGACCATCGGGTGAAAAGGCCAGTGACCAGGCATCCGTGGGCGGACGCTCAAGCGGCACCGCGTCCGTGTCATCGGTCCATACATACACGTCGCCATCCGCACCGCTGGAGGCGTAGCGCCCGCCGGCTGTTTCGAGAGCAACCGCCTTGACGTTACCCCTGTGCGTTTTCCGCTTTTCGAGCAGACTTAAATCATGCAAACGCCAGATGCGCACCGATCCATCATCATGACCGGTAATCAGGCGGTCGTCACGGGTGCTGGCCGCCATACACGTGATCGGAGCAGATGTCATGACACGACGCAATGCGGCACCCCCAAGCGTCCATTCGGCCAGCCACCCGTCGTAACCGGCAGTCACTACGTGCGTGTCATTGTCGGTAAATACCACGCCGTTGACTGAATCCTGGTGTGCCTGCCAGCGATAAATCGGCTCTCCGCCCGGCAGTCGCCAGATGATGACTCTGCCTTCCCAGCCACCGGAGGCGAGCAGTTCACCGCTTTGACTGAAACCCACGATACTGCCGCCGTTATGGGCGCGCGCGTGGACAACATCCGGCACAACGGCCACCGACTGCCCGACGCATGCCGTCAGCATCAACATCCACAGAAGGAGTACCCGCCGCATGACCATCGCTCGGAAACCCGGACAAGAGTCCATGGAAAATTTCAATGATCCCGGATATCCACAGTTCGGATGAAAACTGCACGGCGGACAGGAGACCCAATTAAAACGGGTCCCCCCATTTTCGGTACCCGGATACTAAATCAGAACTTGTGCCTTATGCCCAGGCTGAACTTGTCGTCGTCAACGCCTTCCGTACCGGCCTTGTTGCAGACGTCAGGATTCTTGTCGATGCACCCCGATCCGCTGTAGCCCGCAAAGATGCTGGTGAGCTTGCCCACCGAATGCACGCCGACGACCTCCCAGGAATTGTAACCGGAGAGCGCATTGGCGTTCACCCCGTCATCACCCTTGCCATAACCGGCGTAAATCGAGGTATCTCCCAGAGTCAGGCTGCCGCCCAGAAACCAGATATCGGTGTTCTCGCCGGGGTTGGCTCCTATATCACTGTTCGCCACGCCAGTGTCTATCTTGTATTGTCCGAACACGGCGAAATTATCAGTGGCGTATTTAGCACCGACCTTGTAAGCCGTATCATCCTGAGCGGTCTTGCCGGAGATGTAATCCGCAAAAATGAGTACACCGGCGTTCTCGTAGCTAAGTCCCACCCCATCGGTCTTATCGACACTTTCGTCAGCGTCAGCTTTGTAACCGGCCTGGACAGATGGCACCCCAGTCTCGTTCACGGAAGAGGCCCGATAAATCGGATCGGGTATCACACCTTCAGACTTGTA
Organism: uncultured Gammaproteobacteria bacterium; assembly: GCA_963763115.1. Classification (GTDB taxonomy): domain Bacteria; phylum Pseudomonadota; class Gammaproteobacteria; order UBA9214; family UBA9214; genus CAVQCA01. Next base: position 98,710 of record CAVXNM010000041.1, on the reverse strand, counting down.
GCGGGTGGACAGGGTGCCGAGCTTCAGCTCACCGAAATTACCGCTGATACCCAGCCACCGGTCACGACTGGCGCTCTTCTCACCGTCGTATCCCCACTCCATCCGGTAGATTGCCTTGAGGCCATTACCCAGATCATTACCGCCGCCGACACCGAAGGTACAGTTGGTGCATTCTGTGGAAGAGTCGGCACTTTGGCCCGTCCAGCCGGTCAGCCCGCTGTGATTCGTATCACCGTGGCCGAACACGGCGACCTCGCCGTAAGCAGCTGTCGTGCCCACGGCCAGCGCCACGACCAATAGTCCCCCTACAGGCTTGTCGATCATTTCAGGATACTCTTCATATTTGTTATTTTATCTTAAAAACGGGTGCAAATCTGCAACATGCCATTAAAAATGTTCACTGATGACAACAAAATCACACATTTTTGTTGCTAACTGGCAACAAACAGCTTGTCCACGTTGCGCCTTGGCGGTTTCGCTTGATCGGATTAACGGCGCCCGGCCCTCAAATCGTGACTCCCCTGTCTGGCGCAGGTTCATCCACGGGAATCATCGCCACGGCTAATCCCTGACCCGTCGGTTCCCGCGCGACCGCTTCCGGCTTCCCGCCTTCCGCGGCACTCGCACTTCCCTGTGCATCGTCCCTGCGCTCCACGACATACCTGCGTCCCTGCAGGCAAAACGAAAACGGGGCCCGAAGGCCCCGTTTCCTTGTTCCAACCCGACTGCGATCAGAACGTGTGCTTCACACCCAGCGCGTAGTGGTTAACGTCATCATAGCTGTTTTTGGCAGTGCTACCAGCAGCGGTACCATCATCCCAATTGACACCGTTGGTCGCGATACCGTTGTTACCCACATAACCAATGTAGGCCAGCGTGCGCTTGCTGAAGTTGTGGATACCGACGAGTGTCCACGCCTTGTAGTCGGATACCCTCACGGGGCTGCCATTATTATTACCCTGGCCAGTATTATTGGCCCTGGCGTTATCACCCTGGCCATAGCCGGCATAGAGCAAATTGTTGCCCATGGCGTAGGTGGCACCCACCATCCAGACATCCGCACCGTCACCCGTGTTGTTCTGTCCCAAGGTGTCGGTCCTCTGATCCGTGATCAGGCCCATGTCGTACTCGTACTGACCGAAGATGGAGAAGTTGTTCAGGGTGTACTTGCCACCCAGGCTCGCTGCCGAGTCATCGCCGCCCGCATTGTTGGTAACGTAGTCCGCGAACACCAGGATGCCACCGTTCTCGTAGCTCACGCCGCCACTGTAGGGATTGTTGTGGCTCGGCGGCGCATCGCTGTCAGGCCGGATGGTGGTGGAGACAGCCGCCTTCAGGCCGTTCCAGTTCGGCGTGTCATAGCGCACCGTGTTGGTCGCGCGACCCTGGCCGTCGCTGCCTTTCCCGCTGTGCAACCGCGACTGCAGGCCGATGTCACGCTGCTGGGCAACGGTGCGATAGACCGGGTCGAGCATGGCGCCATAGGACTTGTAGACGGTCGACATGGTGCCGGCTTTCAACGTACCGAAGTTGCCGCCCAGGCCCAGGTACTGGTCACGACCCGTCAGACCCGTGCTTTGGTTGATATCATACTGCCAGTCCAGGAAGAACAGCGCCTTCAGGCCGTTGCCCAGGTCTTCGCTACCCTTGAAGCCGATGGAGCAGGTGGTACACACCAGCTCGGTATTGGTATCGCCTTTGGAGATATACGGCCAGAAATTGGTGTTGTTGTTACCCTTTCCGCCGTCGGCATAGTTAATGGATTCGTCGATGTGACCCATGACCTGGACGTCGGCCTGGACAACCGCCACGCCACCGGCCAGGATCATCCCGATCACTGCAGGTAAAAGTTTCTTAGTCATGGTATTCCCCTTAACACGGTTGATAAAATTCAGGTTCGGCAGTTAGCTACCGTCATTGCACAGACACACAATACAACAACACAATGCAAAAATGCAACAAGTATTTTCAAAAAAACTACAAAAAATATATATTGTTGTTTATTTGCAACGTAATTTGCGTTTCACCGAGCTATATAATAAGCAGTTGTGCCCCAAAACGAGCCAAGGATCGCCGCGGAATGTATATCGCACACACAGCAAAAGGGTCATCAGCGAACAGAAACGTTGGCAATGACGCAACAACCTGCGAGCAAAGCGAGTTGATACTCCACACCGTTATCAGCCGATCCCTGATAGCAGCCCCATTACCGCGATAGGGCAATTTTAGCTTGCGAGACTGTTTTCGCCAGGATCCCGATTTAGCCCCCAACGAAACAGCCCGCCGGATGGCGGGCTGTTTCGTCAATTGGCTGGGGGACTAGGATTCGAACCTAGGTTGACGGAGTCAGAGTCCGTAGTCCTACCACTAGACGATCCCCCAGAAGCAAGGGAAGAGAAGATCTTAACGCTTGGAGAATTGCGGCGCGCGACGGGCCTTGTGCAGACCAATTTTCTTGCGCTCCACCTGCCTGGCGTCGCGGGTCACGAATCCGGCGCGGCGCAGTGGCGAACGCAATTCGCTATCGTATTCGATCAGTGCACGGGTAATCCCGTGACGAATGGCGCCTGCCTGCCCGCTGGTACCGCCGCCCTTGACGGTGGCGGTTATGTCCAGCCCTGTTTCCATATTGGCCTTCTGCAGGGGTTGACGCACAATCATGCGAGCCGTTTCACGACCGAAATATTCATCCAGCGGACGGCTGTTCACGGTGATATTGCCGGCGCCACTGCGCAGAAATACGCGTGCTGTCGACGTCTTGCGGCGTCCGGTGCTGTAATAGGTTTCACTCATTTCCGGGATTCCTGTAGCCATTGGCCCTTCAGCCAATCGGCATTATCGTGATGTCGTTAGATTTCAAGTGTCTTTGGCTGCTGGGCGGCGTGCTGGTGCTCTGGACCAGAGTAGACCTTGAGCTTTCGAAACATGGCACGTCCCAGTGAGTTCTTCGGCAGCATGCCCTTCACGGCGATTTCGATCACCCGTCCCGGCGCCCTGGCCTGCAGCTTCTCGAAGCTGATCGATTTCAGGTTGCCAATATAACCGGTGTGGTGATGATACATTTTGTCGGATGCCTTGCGGCCGGTAACCTGTACCTTGTCGGCATTAACAACAATTATATAGTCCCCGGTGTCGACATGCGGCGTGAATTCAGGCTTGTGCTTGCCGCGGAGACGGCGGGCGATCTCGGTCGCGAGGCGCCCGAGTGTCTTGCCGTCTGCATCGACGACATACCAGTCGCGATTGACCTCATGCGGTTTTGCGGAAAATGTCCTCATCAGGATAACTCCAGACCTGCCCAATCAAAGAGCGGGGATGTTACAAAAGTCGACTGCAACTTACAAGCACCACAGAATCAGCCGGCAGCAGGACTCATCGCTCGCGGTCGCCGCCGCCTTTCGCGGCACGTCACTACCCTGTGCATCGTCCCGGCGCAGCGCGATGATGGACAGGATGCTCTGAAGTGTCGCGGAACATGCGACGTGCGAGAACGACTGTACCCTCTTCCCTGGCCCGTCGCTCCCGCGCATGGCCCAGGCCAGTCTCTCGACCGTACGCGTCTCACCTTCTCCCTGCGCTCCGCGACGTACCTACGTCCCTGTAGGCAAAAAAAAAGCGCGGTTTAGGTAACCGCGCTCAAAAGACCTCCTTGGGGGAGGTGGAGGAGCACTGACTGGCTAAAAGATAGGGGGGCAAGCCAATCAGCGTGTTAGTATTCTCTAATATACTTCTCTTAATGTCAAGCGCAAGGCGATAAACACTTTTCCTTTTAGGCGAATTCAACCAATCAACTGATTTGTAATGCATTTATGTAACACCATCCAAACCAGACACAGACCGCTCAACCTACCAGCCAGGTCCATCAATAAAGATAAACTCCCCACAAAGCGCACGATTGCAGGGAGACTGCAGGTGGTAGAGCACAGGAGTCGGGGCCTTAGGCTTGGGCGATGCAGGGAGCAGTTGCCGAAAGAACGCAAAGCCATTTGATTGAAATTCTGTTAGTAATTTTTTTAGCAACCTTTGCGGTGAAAACGGCATTTATGGATGAATACTGGCTAGATCCTCAGCCGATCGACGATCCTGCCGTGCAGTAAATGCTCTTCGATGATTTCATCCACGTCTTCCTGATCGACATAGGAATACCAGACCCCTTCAGGATAAACAACCATTACCGGCCCTTCTTCACAGCGGTCGAGGCACCCGGCGGTATTGATACGGGTTCCCCCTGGGCCTGCCATACCCAGATCCTTGCTGCGCTGTTTGGCATAGTCGCGCATGGCAAGCGCATCGTAACGTTGACAGCAGGCGCTGCCGTCTTCACGAAGATTGGTGCAGAAAAACACGTGATAGCGATAGTAGGACATGGAGAAACAATACCTGAGAACACCGGCGGGGTAAAAACCGCTGACTGGGAAGCACCCTCCCGATCATGTTATCTTGTCTTTGTGACACAGCGTTATTTGACATTTTTCGACCGGTGCATCGAACAGTTTGATCAGGCTGTCAGGACCATGCTCGGTCAGCCTTTAGGTTCTGGTCGCGCCAATCCGGGGCAATCGGCAACGGGAGAGGAACTAACCGCGATCGAAAAAGCCGAGAGCACCTGTCTGATGAGAGTGAACCATGCCGGCGAGGTTTGCGCCCAGGCCCTGTATCAGGGGCAGTCGATGACCGCACGACGCAACGAAGTGCGTGATCAGATGCAGCAGGCGGCCACGGAGGAAAATGATCATTTGCTGTGGTGCCGCCAGCGCCTCGATGAGCTCGGCGGACATACCAGCCTTCTCAATCCCCTCTGGTATACGGGCTCATTCCTTATCGGGGCGGCAACCGGTCTGCTGGGTGATAAATGGAGCCTGGGATTCCTGGCGGAAACCGAGCACCAGGTCGTCAATCATCTCCAGTCACATCTGGAGCGCCTTCCAGGGACCGACAGAAAATCCAGCGCCATACTCGAACAAATGAAGGAAGACGAGGCCAGACACAAGGCAAGCGCATTGCATTCGGGAGGCGCAACGTTACCCGACCCGGCAAAGAAGATCATGTCACTGATGTCCCGGGTCATGACATTTATGGCTTATCGTATCTGATCATCCGGGTCACCTGAAACGGCTGCGGTTGCGCAGCAGGGCGGGCAGGCGCCGTCTGGTCATTCCATACCCGACGGAACGTGGATCCAGGCCGTTTATTTAACGCGCAAGCCACGCTTCAGGTTACGACCGTAAAACATTTCCAGCATTTCACGCCTGACCTGCTTGTGTATCTTGTGCTGCTGGTCAAGTGTAAGTTCGTCCTTGCTGACACCAAGCAGATAATCATCCAGTTTCAGATCTTTCAGCATCATCTTCGTGTGAAAGATATTCTCCTGGTAGACATTGACATCGATCATCTGATAGCGGTCTACGGTATCCAGCGAAAGGTAATTCTGGATGGAATTTATCTTGTGATCGATGAAGTGCTTCTTGCCGCTGATATCCCGGGTAAACCCGCGAACCCGGTAATCCATGATGACGATATCCGACTCGAAACTGTGTATCAGGTAGTTCAGGGCTTTCAACGGCGAGATGCGACCGCAGGTGGATACATCGATATCGGCACGAAAGGTGCTGATGCCATTATCCGGGTGGCTTTCAGGATAGGTATGAACCGTAATATGACTTTTGTCCAGGTGCGCTACCACTGTATCCGGCAATGGACCAGGCGCCTCCGTATTCGACAGATGCCCGGATGTCAGAGGTTCTTCCGAGATCAGCATGGTTACGCTGGCACCCTGTGGATCATAGTCCTGTCGCGCGGTATTGAGGATGGTGGCGCCGATAATGTCGGCGACATCAGTCAGGATCTGGGTCAGACGCTTGGCGTTGTAGGCCTCGTCGATATACTCGATATATTTTCTGCGGTGGGCCGGGAGATCCGCGTAACAGATATCGTAAATATTGAAACTCAAGGTCTTGGTGAGGTTGTTAAACCCGTGCAGCTTGAGTTTACGCATTCTATCAACCTCCAGACATGAGAACATGGGGACGCAACGGGCGAGAGACTGGCAATCCGCACTCTTGTCGCTGCCGTATTGCGGTCCTGTATGCCGTTCGATCCATACCCGCCTTGTTCGCGGTCTGGATCATGAGGAATCAGCACCTTCCTTGCCGGAAGCAACGATATCGTAGTCATGCGTGATCTGCGCTGCCTTGCCGAGCATAATCGAGGCTGAACAGTATCTTTCCGCGGAAAGCTGCACAGCCCGGGCCACCTGCTTCTCCGACAAACCATCTCCGCTGACGACAAAATGCACGTGAATCCGCGTGAACACTTTGGGTGGACTCTCGGCCCGTTCGGCCTCCAGTTGCACGACGCAATCCATCACCGGTTGACGGGCTTTGCCCAGAATGTACACCACATCAAACGCCGTACAACCGCCCATCCCGAGCAGGAGCATTTCCATGGGGCGAATCCCAAGATTTCTGCCACCACTCTCCGGAGGACCGTCCATGACCACGGTGTGGCCACTATCGGACTCCCCGACGAACATTGCTCCTTCGACCCATTTTATCCTTGCTTTCATGCAGTTCCGTAAATTCCAGAAATTTCGCGGCCGGCCAGAACAGCGACCACGGGTTAACCACGGCACTCAAGAATCCGGCATATTAACCGATAAGGGTGTATGCACGGAATCCCACACACTGTCGATCTGGAAATGCCACGCATCCCGGCGGGCCCGAATTCCTGCGTCCAGCGGTTTCTGGAACATTGTCACCGCCGCAAGTATCCGCCCAAAAGCGTCATCATTTATGCGGGAGACTCGCCGGATGTGCTGTATTACATCATCAAGGGCTCGGTCACCGTCCTGATCGAGGACGAGGAAGGCCATGAAATCGTGCTGGCCTATATCAACTCGGGAGGCTTCTTTGGTGAAATGGGTTTGTTTGGAGAACGCCCCAATCGCAGCGCCTGGGTTCGCACGCGCAGCGATACCGAGGTCGCCGAGATCAGCTATCCCCGTTTTCGGGCGTTGGCAAAGGAAGACCCGGATATTCTGCTGGAACTGACGGCGCAGCTTGCTACACGTCTGCGAAAAACCAGCCGCATGGTCAGCAACCTTGCCTTCCTTGATGTCACCGGACGGGTTGCGCACACACTGCTCGAACTCTGCAAGGAACCGGACGCCATGACACATCCGGACGGTATGCAGATCCGGGTCACCCGCCAGGAAATCGGCCGCATCGTCGGCTGTTCGCGCGAGATGGCCGGCCGGGTATTGAAATCGCTGGCTGAACAGGGCCACATCAGCGTCAAGGGAAAGACCATCGTGGTGTTCGGAACGCGCTAGGTTCCGAAGATTCACAAGCAGCTGAACAACTCCATCAGCTTGTCGCCCGGCTCTGGCGTCCTCATAAATGCCTCACCGACCAGGAAGGCGTTTACCCCCCGTGATCGCATCAATCCCACGTCAGCACGGGTATGTATTCCGCTTTCGGTAACCACCAGACGATCATCCGGGATCAGTTCGAGCAGCCCCAGGGTAACTTCCAGACTGGTCTCGAAGGAGCGCAGATCGCGGTTATTGATACCGATCAGCGTCGCTGGCATGAGCAGCGCCCGATCAAGCTCCTCCCTGTCATGCACTTCGACCATTGCGTCCATGCCCAGATGGGTGGTCAGTTGCAACAGCTCTCGCAACATGACATCGCCAAGCGCCGCAACGATCAGCAAGACGCAGTCCGCACCCAGAACCCGGGCTTCATAGATCTGGTACGGATCGATGATGAAGTCCTTGCGCAGCACCGGGAGCGAACAGGACGCCCGCGCCTGTTGCAGATAGCTGTCGGCGCCCTTGAAGAAATCAACATCGGTTAGCACGGAAAGGCAGGCGGCGCCCCCACGTTCGTAACTGGGGGCGATCAGTGCCGGGTCGAAATCCTCGCGCAGGACCCCACGACTGGGGGAGGCCTTCTTCACCTCGGCGATAACGGCGGGAAGCCCCGCATCGATCTTGCGGTACAGGCCCGCAAGGAAGCCCCTCGGCGAATCAGCATCCTCGACACGCCGGCTCAGCTCGCGCAGATCTACCGCGCGGTTCCGCTCGTCGATCTCTTCGATCTTGCGGGCGAGAATCCTTTTCAGAATATCGGGGGTCTCTGCCATACCTCTCTCAGACGGAATTCGAAACCCGGATCAATTCATCCAGGGTCTGTCCTGCCTTGCCGTTACCCAACACCTCGCCCGCCCGGGCCACGCCATCCATCAGAGATTTCACCAGGTCGGACGCATAGATAGCCGCACCAGCATTGAGCATCACGATATCACGCGCCGGTCCAGGCTCGTTCGCCAGAACGCACCGGATCGTGGCCAGGCTCTGGGTGGCATTTTCGACCGCCAGCCTGGACAGTGAGGCGCGTTGCACACCAAAATCTTCCGGCGCGATGGTGTATATCGAAATCCTGCCGTTTTTCAGCTCCGCCACCCGGGTGGGTGCACCGATGCTGATTTCATCAAGGCCATCCTCGGCATGCACAACAAGGACATGCTCGCTTCCCAGTTGCTTGAGTACCTGCGCCAGCGGTTCGAGCCACCGACTGCTGAAAACGCCGAGCACCTGGTTGGGTGCGCCTGCCGGATTGGTCAATGGTCCCAGCAGGTTGAACACCGTGCGTATTCCCATCTCCCGTCGCGGCCCGATGGCGTGTTTCATAGCGCCGTGATGCCGGGGCGCGAACAGAAATCCCACCCCCACACGATCGATACAGGCAGCCACCTGTGATGGCGTCAGATCCAGCCGAACACCAGCCGCCTCAAGCACATCGGCGCTGCCGGACTTGCTGGATACGGAACGATTGCCATGCTTGGCTACACGGCCACCCGCCGCTGCGGTCACCAGCGCGCTGGCGGTGGAGATATTGAAGGTGCTGGCGCCATCGCCGCCGGTTCCGCAGGTATCGACAAGGTGCGGTCCGGCCACCTCGACATGGGTTGCGAGTTCCCGCATGACGCTGGCGGCAGCTGCGATCTCGTCGACCGTCTCACCCTTCATACGCAGTCCGACCAGGAAACCACCGACCTGCGCCGGCGTCGCCTGGCCGGTCATAATGAGGCGCATCACCGTCCGCATCTCATCCTCGTCGAGATTAACATGCCCGGTAACGGCACGAATGGCTGACTGCATGTCCATCAGATTCTCACTCCGAATCCTCTAGTGTTCCAGGAAATTGCGCAGCAGGTCGTGGCCGCAGCCAGTCAATATGGATTCCGGATGGAACTGTACACCTTCAACCGCCAGCTCCTTGTGACGAACACCCATGATTTCATCGACACCGCTGCGGTCATCGGTCGTCCAGGCGGTAACTTCCAGACAGGCCGGCAGGGTATCGGCTTCGATCACCAGCGAGTGGTAGCGGGTCGCTTCGAAGGGATTCGGCAAGCCCAGAAACACCCCGACGCCGCCATGGTGAATCCAGGATGTTTTGCCATGCATGATTTTGCGTGCATGGACAATCCGCCCCCCAAAAGCCTGACCGATACCTTGATGTCCCAGACACACCCCGAGTATGGGGATGCGGCCGGCGAATTGCCTGATGGTCTCGACGGAGACGCCTGCCTCGTTCGGCGTACACGGGCCAGGGGAGATAACGATTTTTTCAGGATGCAGGTCTTCGATTTCCTGCAGCGTGATCTTGTCATTGCGATACACGCGTACGTCGGCGCCCAGCTCGCCCAGATACTGGACGAGGTTATAGGTAAAGGAATCGTAATTATCGATCATCAGCAGCATAGTGTTACCCGTCTAGCCAGGCGAAAACCTGCAGCAACCGCCCACCGTCCCGCGCGTTTGAATTTCTGCGTCCGCCGACCTCCTGCCGGGAGACCGGAACAGGATCCGTCGCAACGCACTTCAAGCCTACCCGGGACGGTTTCCCGCATTACACATGCGGCAAGTAAATACCTAGGACCGTACCCGCCCGGATTCCAGCCCATGACAGGCCATGGCAACCGCGCGAAAGATAGCTCGACCCTTGTTGAGCGTCTCATGCCACTCGTTGGTCGGCAACGAATCCGCCACGATCCCGGCGCCGGCCTGAATATGCAGGGTGCCATCCTTGATAACTGCGGTACGAATAGCGATGGCGGTATCCATATTACCCGACCATGACAGGTAACCGACAGCGCCGGCGTAGATACCGCGCTTCACCGGCTCCAGCTCATCGATAATTTCCATGGCGCGGATTTTGGGCGCCCCACTGACGGTGCCGGCCGGGAAAGTTGCCCTCAGAACGTCGATGGCGCTCATGCCTGGGCGGATATGGCCGGTCACATTGGACACGATGTGCATGACATGGGAATAGCGCTCAATTACCATTTTATCCGTCAGCCTCACACTGCCGATTTCACACACACGGCCGGCGTCATTACGTCCCAGGTCGATCAGCATCAGGTGTTCTGCGAGTTCCTTGGGGTCAGCCAGCAGTTCGGCTTCCAGACGCAGATCGTCTTCCTCATCCTTTCCGCGGGGACGGGTGCCGGCGATCGGCCGCAGCGTGATCATGTCGTCCTCGAGGCGGACGAGGATTTCGGGTGACGAGCCAACGACATGGAAATCACCCAGATCCAGATAGAACATGTAGGGCGAAGGGTTCAGACTGCGCAGTGCGCGGTACAGATCCAGCGGCGCCGCCCGGTACGGAATCGACATGCGCTGCGACAGCACGACCTGCATGGCATCACCTTCCAGGATGTAGTCCTTGATGCGATCGACCGCCGTCTCAAAGCCGTCCTGAGTGAAACCGGAAATAAAATCGGCTTCCTGCACAACCCGGCGCGGCGTAGCTACCTCCTTGCCGTATTCGAACACCGCCGTACATAATTTGCCCGCCAGCTCATCCAGCCGCCTCTGGCCGTGTCGCAATGCGTCCTCCCGCGCCGGGTCAACATGGACAATCAGGAGCAGCGTGCCGGCCAGATTGTCGAACACCAGCAGCTCCTCGGACACCATCAGCAGAATGTCCGGACAGCCGATCAGGTCCGTTCGGTCCAGACCGGAGAGGCGCGGCTCAATATAGCGCACGGTATCATAACCGAAATAACCGACCAGACCGCCGGTAAACCGCGGTAGACCGGGCAGGTCCGGCGCACGGTATCGCCCCTGGAATGCCTCTATCCAGGCGAGCGGGTCCGCACTGGTCAGCGACTCGACCACCTCACCCTGCTGCAGTAGGGTCAGATCATTGCCGCTGATCCGCAGCACCGTCGAACATGGCAGGCCGATGATGGAATAACGTCCCCACTTCTCGCCGCCATGAACCGATTCCAGAAGATAGGAATAGGGCCCGTTGGCCAGCTTGAGATAGGTACTGAGAGGCGTATCCAGGTCCGCGAGCACCTCGCGGGAAACGGGTATACGGTTATAACCGTGGTCGGCTAAGAGCTGGAACTGCTCTGGTGTCATTACGATTACCTTCGAGTATACCGGTGAGTACAGGACATCTATGCATCAGCACGCGAACTCGCGCCATCGGCTGTTGCGAATAGGCTGTACCCGGTACTGCTTTCCAGTGAATCGTATGAACATTCAGGCCGCCATGCCCAGCAGGGGAATGATCCCGGTGAGATTATCGATGACGGCATCGGGTTGTGCGTCACGGATATCCATGCCGTGATTGTAGCCGTAGCTCATACACACGATCTGGAAACCGGCGGCACGCGCAGCACGTACATCGCTGACCGAGTCACCGATCATCAGTGAAGACTGCGGGTCGACGCCAAAGAAGCCGGCGGCATGCAGCAGCGGTTCGGGATCGGGTTTCTTGCTGGGCAGGGTATCACCGCTGATAACAATGGAGAAATCATCGAGTACACCCAGATCCCTGAGCAAGGGTTCGGTGAACTGCGTCGCCTTATTGGTCACACACCCCAGGGGATAACCGGCGGCCTTGAGCATATCCAGACCTTCGCGCACACCGGGATAGAGACAGGAGCGTTTCGAAGTATTCCTCGCATAGAGATCGAGGAACACCGGGTAGGCACGGGCAAAATCGGCTTGCGGCGGTTCCCCGTCTAGAGACGCTGCCAGGGCGCGCTTCACCAGGCGTTCCACACCGTTGCCGACCCAGTTCCTGACCCGTGCCTCACCGCAGGGGGAGCGCCCGAGCTGCTCCATCATGGCGTCAACGCAGTAGGCCAGATCCGGCACACTGTCGACCAGTGTCCCGTCCACATCGATCAGGATCATCGCCGGGTTTTTTATACTCATCGCCAGTTCTTCCGGACCCTAACTGCCAGATCAGCCGACGGCTTTGGCGATCTCGGCGCGCATGGCGGCTATCGTCGAATGGTAATCCTTGGCGCCAAAAATGGCGGAACCCGCCACGAAGGTGTCCGCACCGGCGGCAGCGATCTCGCCGATATTATCAACCTTCACACCGCCATCGATTTCGAGCCGGATGGGATGTCCACTCTCATCGATGATCCGGCGCGCCTCACGCAGCTTGCCGAGCGCCTCACGGATAAAACTCTGACCGCCGAATCCCGGGTTGACCGACATCAGCAGGATCATGTCGACCTTGTCGATGACGTATTTCAGGTAATCCAGGGGCGTGGCCGGATTGAACACCAACCCCGACTTGCAGCCATTATCACGAATCAACTGCAGCGAACGATCAATATGTTCACTCGCCTCCGGATGGAAGGTGATATAAGTTGCACCGACCTTGGCAAAATCCGGAATGATACGATCTACCGGCTTGACCATCAGATGGGCATCGATGTCGGCGGTAACGCCATGCTTGCGCAATGCCTCGCAGATCAGCGGACCGATGGTCAGATTGGGGACGTAGTGGTTGTCCATGACATCGAAGTGCACAATGTCGGCGCCGGCATTCAATACATTGGTGACTTCCTCCCCGAGGCGGGCAAAATCCGCCGACAGGATGGATGGTGCGATCTTGTAATCGGCCATGTTGTTGTCCTCGCTCATTATTCCAAATGCTCGTACATGCAAAACAAACGCAAACTTTACCCTAACGGGAAGTGATTTTCAGCTTTATTCCACCATCGTATCCGCCCCGCATGACCCGGCCACAAACGGCCAGGATCCGGGTTCCCACTGAAGACCACCAGGTCAAGACATTGATTCTAATGTCCTATCCGGACTCGCTCCAGATTGACGGCACGTCCTTGTGCATGCACACAAGCCGATTTGCGGAACGCCAGTACTGCACTGATATGCTCTGGAATAAAATCTGCATCACGGTGTCACTCATACGCGCATTTCCGGCGCCGGCAAATCGCCGTTATGGGTGTCTTGTCTTTTTCATCTTGCCATCGGTGTAAACTGGTTCTATAAATAGGCTTGACCGTCCAGAAATGACAGCATCGCCAGACTATTATTGCCAGCCTGATCCGCAGACAGTACAACAAGGGGGAATCATCTTATGGTGAACGAATTTCAACCACGCATTGGTGACTGGTATCAGGATATCAGCGGTGAAAACTTCGAAATTGTTGCCATCGATGACGATGAGGCGACTCTTGAAATCCAGTATTTTGACGGCGCGGTCGAGGAGATCGATTCTGACTCCTGGTATGAAATGGAGATAGAGCCGATTGAACCGCCCGAAGACTGGTCAGGCTCTCTGGATATCGAGCGTGAAGATTACGGCGTGGATCTGGAGCTGAATTCCCACAACGATCACGCCAATCCGCTTGACGAAATCGACTAGCCCATCGATCTAGTTATCTCGCCCTTCAGCGTCAGGAGGGTTTGCCGGCCTCGTGACCCCGCTGATCTGCCACTGGCCTCAATCCTGGCAGGCACTTGCCGTTACCCTGTCTGTACGCGACACGAAATTCCGCTACGACAGGAGAGACATATCATGAGCGTCATCTATGACATGGCAATCGGTAAAACCAAGTCACCAACTGCAGAAAACAACACCGCCGCTGTACGCGATGAACACATTCCTGCGCTGGCCGTGCGGGAACTGTCTACCGGCGGGATAGACGCACAACCGACAGCATTCTCAATTCATCTGGTACGCGCCTTGCTCAGGAAAAACTGGACATCATGATCCCTTAACACCGCTGTCGGCCAGTCGGTCAAACCCGGTCTGACCGCATTTCCACCCTGCCAGCGCACATGCCTGGCGCAGTATCGTGACGGCATCCCGCCGCGCAAGATAACCGTCGATAACACCGGCATTGAAAGTATCGCCGGCGCCAAGGGTATCGACGACCCTGCTCGGGGCATAGGCCGCCTGGCTCGCAAACCGCCCTTCCCTGTCCAGACTGACAGCCCCCTCCACACCCCAGGTACAGAAAAGGTCAGCATCGGGAAATTCCCGGTGTACAGACTGCAACAGACCGGCTGGATCCGCATACCCCCGGCTTGCGGCATAGGTCTGGGAAAACAGCAGAACCTGCGCCAGCCCGAACAGGTCTTCGACGCCGGGACGTGGTTTCTCGATCTCCAGTGAACACGGAATGGACGGATACTGCTCGCGGGACCAGTGCAGCATGGCCTGCAGCGATTCCACGTAACGCCCCTCGAAATGCAGCCAGTCGAATGATTGCAGCTCAAGCGAGCTGAAATCGTTAAACGAATACTCGGGCAGGTCGCGGAAATGAACGATGGTGCGTGATCCCGTTCCGGCATTCAGCAGGATGGATGAGACAGGGACGCTGCCAGACCCGGCAAGCCGGCTCGCAGCGGTATCAACTCCGTGAGTCTCGAGATCATCCCGGATGAATTCCCCTTCTGCAGTATCGACCAGCACACCCGCCCAGCTGCAGGTGTGTCCGAGCTGACTGAGGACAATTAGGGTATTGGCGGCATTGCCACCACGCCGAATGGATCTGTCGATACAGCGTATCTCGTCGTTCTCCTGCGGATAGCCATCCACGGTGAGCACGATGTCCAGAGTGGCATTGCCTGTGCCGAGGATTCTTGCCATGCCTGCAGACTACGGGGTGGCGATGTGATGTCAACCCCCGCGCTCTGCACGGTCAGAACGTGTCAGACCATGTGCAGGGTGCCTAAAGACCCGCTAATCGACACGAACCACACGAAAACCGAGGTTATCTAGGCGCGTATCCTGATCGTACTGAGTGCGTTTCGCGCTGCGCACACTGTCGAGCGGACTGGTATAGGATCCGCCGCGCACCATCCGCCGGGTGCACCCCGGGGACAGCCAGACGCTGCCATCGGACGGTGCGTTCTGGTAATCCGTGTGGTAACAATCTCCGGTCCATTCCTGCACATTACCGGCCGTATCGTGAAGACCGAAGGTGTTGGCCTGAAAGCTGCCGACGGGCGCCGTGCTGGTACCGTCCCAGCGGCTGCCGCAGTCAAAGCAGTTCGCGGGATTCGTGCTTATGGCCCCATCCCACCAGAATGCAGTCGTGGTATCACCCCTGGCCGCAAACTCCCACTCCGATTCCGAAGGTAACCGGTACCTATGGCCGGTCTGCTCAGACAACCAGCGCGCATAGGCCGCTGCATCCCCCCAGGACACATTGATGACCGGGCGATCATCACGCCCCCAACCCTCATCAGGCGGCAGGTGGCGTCCCGTTGCCTGCACGAAACGTTCATATTCGGCAAAACTGACTTCGTATTTTCCGATCGCATAGCTGGGCAGATTGACAGAATGCTGCGGACGCTCATCGAAATTCAGCGAATTGCCGGCGCTGCCCATCAGATAACTGGCGGCGGGCAGTTCCACCATAAGCGGACCACTGCCTCCGCCGGGCAGTACATCCCGGAAGGAACGGACGGGCGCAAGCGCGGGTATCACCGGCTTGTCAACCGAAGGACCCTGTGAGGCAGCCGGCACCTGCTGCGACTGCTGGCTGGCGGCAACAGGTGAGGCGGCCTCGGGTGAATCAACACCAGGCGCCGGATTGTTTGTAGCAGCCACCGACTGCCCTGCCTGGATGTTCGTCGCAGCATTCGCTGGCGCAGCGGAACCAACGACCGGCTGTTCGAATTCTGGTATTTGCGGAATTTCCACCCGTGACATGAACCAGAAGGCCAACGTCGCAAGTACGCACATACCTAGCCCGATCATAACGGCGTTGCCCAACCTGAGGCGACCTGTCTTGATCTTCTGCGTAGCAGCGGGACCAGATCCGGAAGATGCCGGCCCGGGACTACTATTGTCGGCACGTGGCCGGGCATCATTCGAGCCCGACTTGTCCTGTCCGCGACGCAGCTCATCAAGCTCTGCCACCGCCCGGTCACGCTGTGCCTCCGCCTCAGTACGCAGGCGCACGGCGATTTCGATGTTCCTGCGGGTCTCCTTGAGTTCGGATATCAGCCGTGTCGGATCTCCCTCCTGTCCCTGTCTTTCCGCGTTCATCAGACCATGCGCGACTTCCATTTCCGCACGCAGGGCGTTCAGCTGGTCATGTACAGACTGTTGCTCGAGCAGAGCAGCATCGCGCTCCTGCATCAATTGTTTGATCTGTGTCTCGATCTGGGCAAGCGCCGCATCGGCATCCCCCTTCTGCCGCCTCGCCAGTTCAAGATCCGCCTCGTTACTCGCCCGTTCCTTGCGCACGACGGATGCTGTTTCCTCATGCGCAAGACGAAGCTCCTCCTGTAAGGCCGCAAGCTGCTGCTCAGTCTGTTGCTGCAAGGCAATGACCTGGCTGAGGCGTGTACGTTCCTCTTCGCGCGCATCATCCCTGGCCTGTGCGAGAACCCCATCCCGGGTTGCAATCACCTCCTCATGTTGCGAGGCGACGGAAACCAGCTGTTCCTTGAGTTCACGCTGCCGTGCCGCCATCTGGGCACGCTCCTCGGCGCGTGCCCGTCGCTCGGCGTTCAATTCATTCCTGATATTCTCAACGCTTTCGCGCTCGTCATGGCGCGCCGCCTGCAACGCCTCCTCGGATTGATCCAGCTTCTTGCGCAGACGTTCGATCTGGCCCTGCAGATCCCTTTCTGTTTCATTCTTTCTGGTCAGATCTTCATAGAGCTTCCTGAGCGCTTCCTGACTCTCCAGATCACGCGCCCTGAAACGCTCTTCCGCCTGATGCAGCTCCTCCCGCAGTTCCTCACCCTGCTTCTGCAGAACTTCGATATCCACAACCAGCCCGGTATCCCTTTCCTTCTGGACTGACAGTTCCGCGCGCAGTGATTCGAGCTGCGACATCTGCTCGCTGATCCTCGAATCCGCTTCGTCCGCTCTCTGGCGTTCGCTCTCAAGTTGCGTGCTGAGCGCCTGCGACTTTCCATCTTCAGCGCTTCTCAACGATTCAACCGTGGCATTCAGTTCCTCGAACTTCTGCTGCTGCGCCGTGCTCTCCTGCAAGTGTTCATGCAGTCTGGTCTGCAGGTCGTCGCGCTCGGCTTGCAGAGTCTGCTGAGCCTCTGTTGTGCGGGTCAGTTCCTGTTGCAGTTCTTTCTGAAGGCGGTCCTGTTGTTCAAGTTGTTCGCGATGAGCATCAAGACGTGATTGCAATTCCTCCTGCAGCCCCAGCTTCTCGCGACCGGCGTCCTCGGCAGCCTGATCGAGTCGGGCCTGAAGGTCGCAAAGCCGCATGCTGCCCGACTCGATCTCGTTCTTCAAGGCGCTGCGCTCGGCATTCCATTCATCCTGCAAGCGAACCAGCGCCTCGTCGGCTGCTTGCCTGTCAGCAGTCAGTTGCTCGATCAGGTCAAACTGTTCCTTGCTCTGTAACAGGGTCTGCTCGCTCTCGCCACGCAAACTCTCCGTATCCTGTTTCAAAGAGTCGAGCTGTTCACCCAACACCTGTTTTTCCGCGAGCGTGGCATCAAGTTGCTGCTGCAATTCTTCTGTCAGGCGGCTGAATTCGGCCTTCTGCTCTTCATGTACTGCCGCCAGTTCTACGAGTTGTTGCTGGATATTCCGGGACTTGTCTTCATCACCGGCGATTCTGTCGGACAATTCGCTGCCGTGTTGCCGCGCAAGGGCAAGTTCACCGCGCAAACTCTCCAGTTCCTCGAGCCGTTGCGCCAGCTCGGTGCTGGAACCTCCATCCAGCTCGTGGGCCTGCTCCCGCTTTGCCGTTATTTCGGCTTCCAGTTGAGCAATCTGCTGCCGGGCTCCGGCCAGTTCCTTGTTCAGTGCCTCGACTGTACGCTGCTGGTCCTGCAGACTGGCCTCGAAGTCGTCATGTTGTTGCGCTTTCTGCAGCAGGTCCGCATGCAGCGACTCGATTCGAAGCTGCGCTTGCGATAGTTCACCCTGTAAATTTTCCTGCAGCTGGCATTGCTCATTACTGAATGATGCACGATCCTCATCGTAGCGGGTCACACGCTCCCTGAGCGTATCAATCTCTGCCTGCAGGGCATCCCTATGATGTGTAATCCGGTAAATCTCCTCTTCCAGCCCGGCAGTGCGGGTATCTCGATCCGCCTCTGCAGAAGCCAGCAGTTCCCGCAGCTGCTGCCTGTCCCGTTCAGCGGCGTTAATTTCCGACTGCAGGCTGTCCACCAGCACTGTTGACTGTCCGAGTTCGCGCTTCAGGCGGTCAAGCTGCTCCGCATGGGAATTCAGCGATGCGTCGTACTGCTCCTGCAACAGGTCTTTCTCCCCTGTCGCAGCCTCCAGCCGGGACTGCAGCGCGGAAACCATCCGGTTCGATTCATTGATGGCATCCTGCAGGCGCCCGTGTTCGGACTGGAGTTCAGTCAACCGGTCTTCGGTTTTCTGCCGCAGCAGATCCGCCTGCTGCAACGCATCAACCTCGGCGCGCAGAACCTCGAGTTCAACCTGCTGATCACCGGATAACGCATCCGCATCTCCACCGGGCATTTGCGACTCCGCGGCAGCGGCAGCACCACCGCCATCCTCTCCCCCCCACTCATTGTTCTGGCTGAAAGCAATGATTTCCGCACTCTGCCGGGGATCGTTCGCAGCAAGCCGTGATGAGTCCGGTCTTCCGTGTTGCGGCCGTGCATCAGCAGCCATCGGCAGTCCATTAAGCCCGCCATCCAGCACATAGGCTTCGAAACCCTTGTGACTTAGAACAAATGCAGCAGATATACTTCGATGCCCGGTATCGCAGCAGATGATGTATTTCGCATTAAATACCAGTTCCGGGATCTGCTCCCGTAATTCTGTCAGCGGGATATTCACGCTGTCCTCGAATGCATTGCACTCATATTCCTCTGCCGATCTGACATCGATCCAGACGGCGCCTTCGTCTACCATTGTGGCCGCTTCTTTATAACTAATGCTCTTAACCAGGGGTTTTTGCAGCAGTTCAACAAAATCCTTCTTGCCCAGGCGCATCAGCAAACCATCCGTCAACATGGTAATACTCGCATTACGCGTGCTTGCCGACAGAAGCGACTCCTCGCCGAAGAAGTCCCCGGCTGACAATTCGGACAGCAGCAGGTCCTTGCCGTCCGGTGACTCCCTGCGAGTCACAGCGCAGCGCCCCTTATGGATGGAATAGAAAAAATCGCCCTCCTCACCCTGGCGAATGACAACATCACCCGCACTAACCGGGAAAGGTTGCATACTGATGATCAGGCGCTGGATAACCGCCGGTGGTATCCTGATGAAGGCCTCGGACTGCAGGATGCGGGTCATCCAGTCCTCGTTATCGTCGGCGTCGATCTCCATCGCTTCTTCGACGGAAGTGTGGTCAAAATTAAGAAATGCGTCGAGCAGCACCGAATCGACTCGGGCAACAACGACCCTGGTCACGGCGCGCGCGGATAGCGGGCGGGGCTGCTGATTGGCAACGGGATAGCGACTGATGTCAGTCCCGGCCACGACCTCACCCGTGACCTTACTGTGTCCGTCGATCAGGTCGACCTTGCCATAAAGAAGATAGACAAACTGGTTGTCGTGGTCGCCCTTGCGGAACAGATAGTGACCGGAGCGCACCTCCTCTATGATGATTTTTGGTGCGATTTCCGTAAAGCTCGTTTCCGAGAGCGCATTCAGTGGCACCAGTTCCTGCAAGCTTTTCTTATCTACATGCTTTGTCGCTGCACTCATATCCTGTATCCGCTGCGCCTGCCGGCGATTGTATAGCCATGCAAAAAAAGTCCGGACGCGGTCCTTCGCCGCTCTCTGCTTATCGGCTGCAGGGGCATGGAATTTAGAATGACGGGCGCTCCCCTGGCAGATGTGTTATTGGCCGGGATAGAGTGCCGGTAATTCGCGGCCGCATGTGCATGGCCCGCTCCTGCGACCCGGAAACAGATGGAACCCGGCGTGTGCTGGAATTGCCATCCTGATCGTGTGCGGTGCTGCACGACCGGGCTTGCAAGCGATATTTTCTTTCTATATCATGCAGTTAAATAACACGATCCGAGAACTCGATGGCACTCACAGGATTCCCCAGCGCACAGGCAACAGAGACGGCCTTCTACACGGCATTCGAGAATGCTGACTACGTGGAAATGATGGCTGTATGGAGCCCGGATGTTGATATCGAATGCATACATCCACTCGGAGAAAGGCTCATGGGTCCGAAGGCGGTCGGTAATAGCTGGCGCAGGATGCTCTCCGGAGGGAAACGCATGCAGTTCAGGCTGGCTCACATCAAGCGCTTCCAGACAGACCAGCTGGCCATACACATCCTCTATGAAAATATCACCATTGCAGGCAGGCAACAGCCGCCGGTGATCGCCACCAACGTCTACCGGTTCAACGGTCGCGGCTGGCACATGATCCTTCACCATGCATCACCGGCGACCGACATAGGCAAGTCCGCCGACGTGGAGAATACCGCCAAAGCGGGACCGGTCGTCCACTGACTGGAACGCAGAAACACTGCAAATACCGGGCTACACGCATTCACACCACGAAATGCCCGCCGTCGTCCCGGACAATCTTCCTCACGCGTGCATTGCCGCAACTCAGCCGGCTGCAGTATTCGCCATGGAAAAAATAATCAAATATGCGGGGATTCCGGCGAGCGAGAGTACATGCCAGGAATAATGAATGCTCAAAAACACTGCTATACAAGGCATTTGCTGAATTCAAAAATCCTTTAACATTTTATTTATTGTGCTATCTTACGCGTGCTGGATTACCAACCACCCCAAGAGGAGCGAAATCGAATGGCTGTCAAAAAGAGATCGACTGCGAAAAAGAAGGTAGCAAAGAAGGCGGCACCCGCAAAACGGGTACCCGTCATCAAGGATGCAATGACCAAGTCAGCAATGATGAGTGCGATTGCCGATGACACCGGGCTTAGCAAGAAACAGGTCATCGCCGTATTTGATACTCTCGGCACCATCATCAATGGCCACCTCAAGAAAGGCGGGGTTGGCGTGTGCACGATTCCCGGCCTGATGAAGATCAAGACGATTCACAAGCCTGCAACCAGGGCTCGCAAGGGCACCAATCCGTTCACCGGTGAAGAGATGATGTTCAAGGCCAAGCCGGCGCGCAATGTGGTTAAGGTATTACCCCTGAAGAACCTCAAGGCAATGGCCTGACCTCATGCACATGGGGCCACGTTCGTGGCCCCGTTTTATTCTTTCTGATTGATCAGCGTTCCGTCGCCGCGGGGGAACTCCGGACTTTCAGCAACCTGCCCGTCGATAACCTCCAGCTTCATCCGAATGTACTCCCGGTGCGGCACATAGAGCAGGTCCGCAATCTTTCTCACCAGGTATTCTTCGTGTTCATCCACGCGTCCGTCAGCACAGGTCACCCGCCATAACATGCCGATGATCCGCACCTTCTCTTCAGGACTGCAGGAATGGTTGATCAGGCGTGTAAATGGATAAAGGGACGTCGAATGCTGCGCGTTACTTTCAGCTGACGACGCAATATCCTGCGTCACCTCGGGTGACAGCGCATAGTGATCTTCAATCAGGCGCCTGACATCCTGGCGTTCTTCCTCGGAGATCCTGTTATCAGCACGCGCCACTTCCATGAGCAGGGTTGCCGTGGCCAGCTGCAATTCCGGACCATCATCATCCTGGGACACTTCCCCCTGGCCGATATGTTTTCTCAGTATCTGCTGAAGTCTTCCGATCATTCATTCACCTGTATGGAGTTTGAAGTTACGCCGCCCCTGCAGGCTACCATGGCTGAAAACATTCAGCCACGGACAGGCAGACGCGCCTGTCGCGGCAATCGCCGCTGGGCTAATAAGCCCATCACGCACTACTGCCTTCGACTCAATCGACGTCCGCAAGTTCACGTATAATGGATACCCAGCACTGCACCCGATTGCCGCGAAAGTCGGGCCATACGCCCTGGAAACATCCATGACAGACAAGCAACCGATTACCAACAACACGGTCATCACCATGCAGTATTCCCTTGCCAGCGACCAGGGAGTTGTCATACGCGAGGCAACCAGCCCGCCCGTCAAATACCTGCACGGTTCCGGAATACTCTTCCCGAAACTCGAACAGGCGCTGGAAAATCACCGCACAGGGGATATCATCACGGTCAGACTGCTGCCTGACGATGCCTTTGGGAGACGCAGGGTCGAGCTGCTTTGCCAGGTATCGCTGCAGGATTTTCCGCCAGGCGAGCAAATCGAGGTTGGTGGCAGCGTCGTGGGCCGAGGCGAAGACGGGGAGGAAGTCCGCTTCCTTGTCGTCGATATCAGCGACGGGGTCGCCCATCTCGATGGCAATCACCCGCTGGCCGGACAGTCACTGGTGTTCGAGATCGAGGTTCAGGCTGTACGCAAAGCAACCGCCGATGAAATCTCCTCGGGCAGGGCTCTGGACTGAGACCCGCCCGCAGCCGTTACTTCGCGTAGTGAAAACGTGTTCCCTGATAAGACAACTGGATGCCATCAGGAAGGATCTTTTCGATCACTGCACCGTTCGGCAACCGGTCCCCTTCACGGAATTTCTGCAGGTTAACCAATATAAAACGCCGCTGCGGGTCCGTGTCGTAAACGTGCACATCCATGTGCGGCATCGAGAAGCCGCTGCGAAAATCAAGTGACAGTTCATCCCACTCCGGTAGCTTGCCCGCGGACGCAGTCGAAGGCGTGGACGGTGGCGCCGTGACGGGAGTCGGCGGGACGATGGCCACCGGGGGTACGGCAGCTTGATCCTGCACGGTCGCCGGCGCTGCCTGCGGGAATACCGGTCGGGTCACAGCGACCTGAGGGCGTTCCTGCACCTGCGGTGCGGTTCTGACGACCCGGGAAGGTGCCTTGCGCACCTCGGGAGCGATCACTGCCGGCGGACGCGAGCGTGCAGTATCGGGCATGGCGGTAACGCGGTCATCCGGGGCAGCGCGGCGACCGGGCGCGTCCCCACCGACACCGGCGTCATGACGTGTCGCCAGTAACGCCACCAGCACCCCGTTGAACATGAACAACGCGGCGAGTATCCAGAGCCAGCGATAGTGCTTGCGCACCGTCGGCTCGTGCCGGTGCACGGTTTCCAGGTCCGGTACATTACCGGCGGCCCGCTCTTGGTCGGCTTTCTTCAACGCGTCTAGGATATAGGACATGGCTTGTCTGCTCAGGAGGATGTGCGCACCAGTCTGGGAACGCCGGGATTGCCTGACTGCGAGTTCAACCGGATGAGGGTATTTTTTCCGACAATGCCGTCGGTCGCAAGCCCATTGCTGCGCTGAAAATCCAGCACATGCTGGCGCAACCCGTCATCGAAATACAAGGGACTTGACGACGCCAGGTCGACGCCCTGGATGTGTTCAATCTGTTCACGCAGCCAGCCGACGTCCGGGCCCGTGAACCCTGCCTTCATGTTCATGGACCCGTTCGGCGGTGCCTGCAACAGCAGGATATAGTCACCATGCCAGAATTGGTCGACCTGTTCTGTTGGCGCCCTGAAGATCTGATCCCCGACAACCAGTTCGGCAACGGCATCATCCAGGTGCCGCAACACAACCGGTACACGCTGACCGTCCGCAGTGTCGAGCTTGAGTATCACCGGCCTGTCATAGAATCGCAGAGTGGCCCAGGTACCGGTGTCGAATGAACAGCGCATACCGTTGCTGTAGACGAAATTGCAGAAATCAGGCTTTATCTCGCTCGGCAGAGCGATCGACCACTGGGCCAGCAGCGCTGCCCAGGCGCTCCGGTAATAGGAAGCATCCGCCGCGGCAAGCAGCGATCCCAGCGATAATCCGTTCTGCATCCCGGTCATCGGGGGCGCAGGATCGCTTTTGCCGGCAGCCGGGACGTTGACGGTGGATGGTACCGGCATCTCAGTCGCTGTCGTGGCACGATCCGGCCCCGGCGCGGCGGGTGTCGCGGGTACCGGCGACGATGTCTCCCTGTCGTCGAAGAATGCCGCACGGATATTCATCCACTGCCAGGGGTGATAATAAAGAACCACAGCGACCAGCAGAGCACCCGCGAGGCCAGCCAGCACGGGAACAACCCAACGCCGCATGTCGGAAAGCTCCGCATCCTCCGCCAGCACTTCCCGTGCCGCCTTCTTCACGATCTCTCTGTCAACCTGCGATTTACCCTCCACGTAGGCTCCCAGCAGCGAGCGATCGCACAACACGTTGATGAGACGCGGGATGCCCCCGGAAAGACGCCGGATGAGATCGACGGTTCGCTTGTTGAAAACGATGTGTGATGCCCCGCAGATCTGCAGGCGATGCTGTATATAGCCGCTGACTTCCTGCTGCGCGATCGGTTCCAGGTGGTAACGTGCCGTGACGCGCTGCGCCAGCTGGCGCATTTCCGGGCGCGCCAGCAGCGCACGCAGTTCCGGCTGTCCGATCAGGATGATCTGGAGAAGTTTCCGGGTCGGCGTCTCGAGATTGGTGAGCAGCCTGACCTGTTCCAGCACATCGGAACTCAGGTTCTGGGCCTCGTCGATGATCAAGACGGTACGCCGGCCGTGCGCATAGGCGTCCAGCAGATGGCGATTGAGGACATCGGTGAGCGTCTTGATACTATGTATCCTGGCCGGGTAAGCCACTCCCAGCTCATCGCATACCGTGGCGATCAGTTCCTCGGCCGTTACCTTGGGATTGAGCACCAGCGCGACATCCACATTCTCGGGAATCTGCTCCAGCAGACAGCGGCAGATGGTGGTCTTGCCGGTACCCACCTCGCCGGTAAGCTGAACGAACCCTCCGCCCTCGCCCAACCCGTAGAGCAGGTGGGCCAGCGCCTCGCGATGGCGGTCGCTCATGTAGAGAAACCGCGGATCCGGCGTGATCGAGAACGGCCGTTCGCTAAGATTGAAGTGTTTCAGGTACATGGATTCAACGCCTGCTGCCACGGATGCTCGTGTCAGGAACTGCCCTTGTAGCCAAACTCCGGGGTCATCCGCTCCTCGAACAGTGCCTCGATCCGCGCCAGCTGTTCGTCATCGAAATAATCCCGGTAGCCGCCGACCTTGGCGCGTCTCACCTTGTAGGAATCTGGATTCGATTTATTGCCAGGAACCAAGCGGGCGCCGCTGGAACGAAAGGCATTTTTCTCCTCGAGCTGTTTCATATTCTCGTAGGCCGCGAAATCGACGGCATCCTGTATCTCGGCGTCGCTACCCGGAGTCCCCAGGAACGCGAACAGGAGTTTGAGCACGGCGGCGGGGTCCTTGCGCATGTCCTCATAGCGGATGACCATGCTGGCCTTGACCCGGGGCAGTTCCCTCGCCCAGGTATTGAAGAATTCGATGATGCAGGGCAGCCCGGCATCCACGTTCATGACAAAATCGTAGAGGGATACGTCGGCGCCGTGTGGTGGATACCAGTTAAGCGCCTTTTTGTTGCGTTTCATGCGGTACTTCCACTGGAAGAACTGGGAGACGGCCACATCACGCGGATCGCGCACCAGCATGATGATTTTCTTGCCATAGAAATCGACCTTGGTGTCCCAGTCGCCGGTGTAGTTCCTGAGATAGTTGCCGTGGGTAAAGAAGATCCGGGGAACGGCGACATTCATGCGGTAATAATTATCGAAACCCAGCATCTGCTTCGCCGGGAGGTCGAACTTGCCCTGGTAGAATCGTGACATCATGACCCGCAGCCAGGTGCGCCCGCTCTTTCCCCAGGACATCAGCACATAATCCGCCAGCTGCAGCTTGCGGTGCTCCTCACGACCGCGCAGCCAGCGGTCGATGTCGATGCGCTTTTTTCTGGGCAGAAAAAAAAGCGGGAGCAGGATCAACTCCCGGCTGATAGTCGGCCATACGTCATGCATAGTTTTCGGCTGTTCTCTCGCTGGATCGGTGGACAGTGGCGGTTCCTTGCAGCGACACTGCACCCTCCACACGCCGACATGTCATCAAGGTGCTGTAGTGTAAACCAATTCCTGCGGCTTTTGGCCGTATCCAAACGACGGTCGAACTTGATGCAGCTCAAGGACCGCACGGCCGGTGGCTGGTACTTTTGCCCATCGCTTCAATTGCTTGGCTTTGATAAACTTGTGGCCTGCCGGTTGCTTGCGTGATCTGACGACCGCCCGCGACAGCAGTTAACTACCCGGATGTCCGCCATGTCATACTTCAATCTTGCTGCCCTCGATGCTGTTTCCCTTAACCGGGACCCGTTTGATTATCTGGTGGTGCCGGGGTTTCTGACAGCCGAGGGGCTGGCGACTGCCAATCGCGATTATCCCAAGATCAGCACGGCGGGAAACAAGGACCTGGAGGCCCTGCATTACGGTCCGGGTTTCCGTGCCCTGATCGATGAGCTCAACAGCCCGGCGTTTGTCGGGCGCATTGGCGCCAAATTCGGCATCAATCTCGATCACGCCATTACCACCATTACCGTGCGCAAGTACTGCGAGGCGAGCGACGGTAACATTCATACCGACCACTGGAGCAAGCTGATCACGGTGCTGGTCTATTTCAACACCGACTGGGCCGATAACGGCGGCCAGCTGCGGCTGCTGCGTTCCGCCACGGATATCGAGAATTATGCGGCCGAGGTGACGCCCAACGGCGGCACCCTGCTCGCCTTCAGGCGCAGCGATCACTCCTGGCATGGCCACAAGCAGTTCATCGGCGAACGCCGCATGCTGCAGATGAATTTCGTGAAGCCCAGCCGAATGGCCCGCTATACTCAGCAAATCGACAGGCTCTCTACCCGGGTGATGAAACGCATCGCCCGAATCATACAATAGACGGAGCGCCGCGCCGACTACGCGCCCGGATATTCACTATCAGGACCCAGAACAATGCTCAATGTGCTGCACGCCGGCAGGCAATTATTTAGATCCGTGTGGAAGAAGACCTCACGCAGGCTGTTGCGCGGGGCGCTGTTTTTCGCTCCCGAGGAACGCAAGACCCGCGCCGAGCGCTGGCTGCGGGGGCGCGAGCAGCTACAACGGCTGCATCAGGCGGATATCGTCATCGTCTCGTTCGGAAAGAGCGGCCGCACCTGGCTGCGGGTCATGATCTCGCGCCTCTATCAGGTCAAGCACAAGCTCCCCCAGCGGGCGCTGATCGGCTTCGATAATCTGCACTACATGAACCGGGCCATCCCGAAGATCTTTTTCACCCACGACAATTACATCAAGGACTACACGGGCAACGCCGACTCCAAGGCGGACTTCTATGGCCACAAGGTGGTGCTGCTGGCGCGCGATCCGCGCGATGTGGCCGTCTCCCAGTTCTTCCAGTGGCAGTACCGCATGAAACCCAACAAGAAAATCCTCAACAAATACCCGGGCGAGGGCGATGAAGTCTCGATGTTCGACTTCGTCATGGACCCGGATGCCGGACTGCCGAAGATCATCGACTTCATGAATCTATGGGCCGGGGAACGCTCGTGCATGAAGGGATTTTTCCTGCTGCGCTACGAGGACCTGCGAACGCGGGCGGAGGAGACGCTGCAGGAGTTGCTGGAATTCATGGGCACACCCGGCACGGACGCCGAGATTCGCGAGGCGATCGAATTCTCGTCCTATGAAAACATGAAAAAGATGGAGCAGAAGAAAACCTTCTGGCTGAGCGGCGGCCGCATGGTCCCCAAGGACCGCGACAACCCCAACACCTACAAGGTCAGGCGCGCCAAGGTCGGCGGCTACCGGGATTATTTCGATGACGACCAGGTGGCCAGGATCGAGGCCCTGGTTAACTCAACCCTGTCTCCCTATTACGGCTACCATTCACCGACCGCGGAGCCGGCAGCGGCGACACCGCAGGGGGCACAGACCGGCGGCAGCTGACCTGCAAACTCACGCGCGGGGCAGGCGGGTTTCTTTACGCCGCGAGCGGCGGGGTGCGCTTGAGCACCTCGATAGCGTCGTGACGCAGGTGGTTCCTGGCCATCTCCTCCCGCAGCAGGTCTTCGCCGAAAACCCCCTTGTCGAGGCATTCCCGCACCAGGCCGAAGAAATATTGCTCCTGCCGGCGATCAGGATGTGACTTGTAATGTCCCGTAAAGCGGTAATCACCGAACAATGCGCGGCGGGAACGGCGAATCCAGTGTCTCGGCGGAAACAGCCGGAAGGTGTCGGCCGGGCGAAAATCAACCGGAAGCCCGGTTTTCCAGGGCTGGGTCCTGCGCTTGGTGTTGTGCAGCATCCGTGTCTTTTCCGTGAGGTGGTCGAAGTCGTTCCACTCGTTCTCGAACAGACCGATGGTGTCCGGATCCTCGTATTTGAGACAGACCCATTTCATGTAATCGCGCTTGAACTCGAACATTTCGTTGAACTGCTGTTCGACCTTCCAGTGCGTGAGTTTGGCATTGTCCAGCAACATGACACTGGTGGCGAGGCAGCCATGCTTGCCCTTGTTGCCGGACTTGGGCCGGCACAGGATGGCATGCCCCTGCATGTCTCTCGACAGCAGCTCCCAGACGTCAGCCACGGCGAATACATCGGGATCGATGACAACCGAGCGGCCCTGGTAGCCCATCAATTCCGGCGGCATGAAACGCGTCGGGGTGAAGGACTGCAGATCGTCGCTGACCCATGGACGCCTGTCGCCGTCACGCAGAAACAGCTCGCCCTCGCGGGCGCTCATGAACGGATAATCCTTGTAATTCATGATTCTGACATCGAACCGGTCGTTATGGGAGGAATTACGCCGCAGGGCATATTGCGCGATCAGCGCACCGAGCCATTGCTTGTGATTAGCCTGTATGAAAACGCAATTTTGCATACCCGTAACACCTCTCGCTGCCCGCCATCCGCTGCTGTCGCGGGGGCGGTAACCCGTTCATCGAAGTGGGGGATTCTACCACGAGAGCATCAGTCTACCGTATTGACACAGGTCAATTCCGGGGGTGAGCGCCGTGTTAGGATTTGCCGGTCGCGTTCTCACACGGGCAAACGCGGCGACATGGCGGTACCACCGCCGCGGGCGATTTGTCCTGACCACAACGACTTACCGGATCAACTGACATGGCCCGACTGATACTGGGGAATTCGTTCAACAAGGCAGTGAAGCGGCTGCCCTCGCTGCAGCGCCTCCTGTGGGCCGTCGAGGCGGGGGCATTCGGGGTCCTCCTTGGCATCAGCCGGCTGCTGTCGCCTGAGCGCGCCTCCGCCCTGGGTCGCCGGCTATTTCGCGCCATCGGACCCCGTCTGGACAAAACACGGATTTTCCGGCGCAACCTTACCCTCGCCTTCCCGGATAAATCCGCGGGCGAGATCGAGGCATTGATCCGGAAAATCTGGGGCAACGTCGGGGCGGTGCTGGCCGAATACCCGCATCTGCGGGCCTATGCAGCGGCGGGCGAACCCGATCGGCTCGAAATCGCCATCAACAACGACAGCCCGGTGTTTCAGCATACCGGCAAAGCGGCGGTCTTCGTCAGCGCCCACCTGGCAAACTGGGAAATACCGCTCGCCTCGGCGATACGGCTGGGCATCCC
This sequence comes from uncultured Gammaproteobacteria bacterium, assembly GCA_963763115.1. GTDB lineage: Bacteria > Pseudomonadota > Gammaproteobacteria > UBA9214 > UBA9214 > CAVQCA01. Next base: position 68,996 of record CAVXNM010000041.1, on the reverse strand, counting down.
CGTCAGCGTGCTCTATACCCCCTTGCAGAATCCCATGCTGGATCGCATGCTCTACAAGGCGCGCGCACGCATGGGCGTAAACATGTTGCCGCGGGATGGCAGCATCCGCACTCTGGTGCGCGAACTCGGCAAGAGCAGATCCATCGGGCTGCTGGTTGACCAACGGGTCGATTCGGGCGAACCGGTGCCGTTCTTCGGGCTGGATATGAACACCTCGACCACCCCGGCACGGCTGGCGCTGCGCTACCACTGCGACCTTGTACCGATCCGGGTGCAGCGCCTCGGGAAGGCCCGCTTCCGCGTAAGCTTCGAACCATCAATCACCGCCTCCACGGGAATCACGGATGAGGAGCAGAAAATTCTCGATATGACCCGTCAACTCAACAAATTATTCGAGGCCTGGATCAGGGAACAGCCCCAGGACTGGCTGTGCTCGAAGCGACGCTGGCCCAAGGATGCGAGGCGTCCCTGATCTCCACCCCCCGGCGGGATGTCCGGCGGGGCCAATATGCCTATAATGCCGCAAACTTGGCCAGACATGCCGACAGTCACTCATGCTGAATACATTGCGTAAATCACTCCGTCACCCGAAAAGCAAACCCACGCCGCGCTGTATCGCGGAGATCGAGGGTTTCGGTTATAGCGCGGATACCGGCAAGGAAAGGATTACTGAATTCCCCCCCGGCTTTTTCGTGGTGGGCGCGCCCCGCTGCGGCACCACAGCGGTCAGCAAGGCCCTGGCGGGAAATCCCCGCATCAGTTTTTCCAAGCCCAAGGAGCCCCATTTCTTTCTCGAACCTCGTCCCGGGGTGAGCGAGAGCGATCTGCGACAGCAGTACCTCTCCGCTACCACCATGATCTGAACGCCGATCACCAGGCCATCGGCGATGGCTCGGTGTCCTACCTCTACGAGCCGGATGCGATCCGGCGGGTTCTGGCCTTCGATCCGCGCGCGAAATTCATCGTGCTGGTGAGAAATCCGGTGGAGATGATGCGTTCCTATCACAGTCGTATGCTCTTCCAGCTCGATGAGGATGAAGAGGATTTCGCCAGGGCATGGGATCTGCAGGCCAGCCGTGCGGCGGGGCAGCGAATTCCGAAACGCTGCCGTGATGCACGACTGCTGCAGTACGGCATCCTCGGCAAACTCGGCATGCATCTCGAACGCCTGTTCGAGGTCGCCGGTCGCGAGCGTTGTCATGTCATCGTGTTCGATGATTTCATCCAGGACCCGCGCGCCGTTTACCTGCGCGCCCTGGCATTCATCGGGGTCGACGACGACGGACAGGTAAAGTTCAAGCGCAAGCGCGGTACCAGCGGTTTCAAGTCCCGGTGGCTGCAACAGTTCGTGATGAACCCGCCGTCCTGGGCCTTCCGCCTGCTGGCCATCAGCGATGCGAGGATGCTGAAACGTCTGAAGGGCCTGCGCAAGCGCATCAAGACCCTGAACTCTCGCGACAGCAAGCAGCGCCAGATCCTGACGGAGGAGATGCGCGCGACGCTGCGTGAGTATTTCGCGGAGGATGTCGCGAAATTATCCGGACTCCTGGCGCGTGACTTCAGCCACTGGCGTTGAGGATTCCCGGTTGCACGCTCCCCTGGCGGGAACGGGACCGGTCACCCCGGTCGCATTGCACTTGCCGGACGGTTGGGGCAGAATCGCGGCGTCTTCAGTGCTGGAACGGTTCCCCCCCGGCATACCCTGTCCATGCCTGCAGCCATGCCGGAAAACACCATGATCACAGTTCGCGACGGTGTCAAAAAATGGGCCATCCTGGTGCCGACGGCGCTATTGCCGCGTCCGTGGCGGGTCACGCTGCGCGAACGGCTGCTCTCCCGCCTGGAACTCGCCATCGCCAACCGCGCCGGACTGATCATCATCGGACACCCCAAGAGCGGCAATACCTGGCTCAAGGTCATGATAGCCCGGCTCTATCAGGTTCGCTATGATCTCAAGCCTTCGGAGCTGATCGGCTCCGACGAGCTGGCCCTGCGCAATCCGGCCATTCCGCGTCTGGCCGCCACCAACGGTTACTACAGCTACGAAGGCAGTGTCGGCGGGGTGCTGGCGGCCGGCGCAGCGGATGCGCCGTTGCGCCACAAACCGGTGATGTTTCTGGCGCGCAATCCGATAGATATCGCCGTGTCCTGGTTTTTCCAGTTCACGAAGCGCCAGTCCGCCCACAAGCAGGAACTGATCAACCACTTCATCGCGCACCCGATTGACCGGCGCACAATATCGATGTGGGATTTCGTGCGCCACAGCGATATCGGCCTGCCCTTCCTGATCGACTACCTGAACACCTGGGAGCGCAATCTGGAAGAACTCGAGCACCCCCTGCTGGTGCGCTACGAGGATCTGCGCACCACCCCCGCCGCCACCCTGAAACAGATCACCGGCCTGATGGGTGAAACGTTCAGCGATGCGGAAATCGGGGAAGCGGTCAGTTTCGGTGGCTTCGACAACCTGCGCAAGCTGGAAAGCAGCGGCTTTTTCCGTCGTGGCGGCATGACGCTGCGCAATGCCGGCGACCCGGACAGCTTCAAGGTGCGGCGCGGCAAGGTGGGGGGCTACGCCGAATATTTCACTGCGGAACAGGTGGCCGAACTCGAGGAGTTGATGATGTCACGTCTGTCGCCGACGTTCGGTTACCTGCCGTCCGGCAGCCACGTTGCGAAGAGCAGTGCCAGCGCCTGAGCGGCAGCAGCGACCCGCGACGCCCGGGCCCAGATATTTTTCTGACCCCGACGCCTGAATGCAGTCCGATATCACGCCCGCTGACATCACTTCCACGACCGGCAAGGCCGCACCCGGCGTCTGGGTCGTACTGGGTGACAAGCCGGGGGACAATGCCCAGGTCAGAGCCATAGAGCAAGCCCTGCCCTGGGTATGCACAGACAAGCATATCCAGGTGCTCGATCCCTTCATTCTGGGGAAACCGAAGGTCGGCCCGACGCTCTATCATATCGACCGCGGGCGCTCGGACCCGCTGGAACCCCCGTGGCCCGACCTGATCCTGACCAGCGGCCGCAGGCCGGCCAATGTCGCCTTGTGGATCCGCAAACAATCCGGAGGGCACACCCGCATCGTGCTGCTGGGCAAACCCTCGACCAGCCCGGATGATTATGACCTGGTCATCTACAGCGCCGAAAACCAGTTTCCGCCACTGACCAACCTGCAGGCGATTTCGCTGCCGTTGATGCGTGTCGACGAGACCCAGATCGCGCAGGCCGCCGCTGAGTGGGAACCGCGCCTGCGGGAACTACCCCGCCCGCTGATCGCCTTTCTGATCGGCGGGCCCACCGGTCCGTTTGTATTCAACCCCTCGATCACCCGTAGCCTGCTGGACTACATCGAACGGATCATCGGGGAAACCGGCGGCACGCCGTATATCACCACCAGCCGGCGCACACCGCCCGACGTTGTCGCGGCATTGCGGGCGGGCCTGCCGGCAGGAGCCCGACTCTTCGCCTGGTCGGCGGCCGACGCCGCCAACCCCTACCGGGGCCTGCTGGGACTTGCCGACGGTTTCGTAGTCACCGGTGACAGCATTTCCATGATGGTGGAGGTCATCCGCCTGCGCAAGCCGCTGGCCATCTTCCCGTTGCCGGTGAGTTCGCTGGGCGCACTCGACCAGTCAAGACGCGCATTCATACGCTGGATGTTCAAGCCGGAAAACGGCAGCCCCGGCGGCAGGCTGCGCCGGGGTTTGGCAAGGATACTTTTTCGCCTGCACATCATCACCCAGACGCGCGATTTCACGGCCTTTCATGACATGCTTGTCAGCAAGGGGCTGGCAGCGTACACAGGCGACACCCTGCCGCATACGCCCGACGGGCAAGTGCCCGATGACCTCGGCATCGCCGTGCAACGCATCATGGCGCTCATGGCCACGACCTGAACGGCGCGGCCGAAGCACAGGAGTCAGTAATCCCGCATGGCGTGCCGCTGTTCAATCACCGGGGAATGCAGCACGAGGTCCATGTCCCGCCAGCTGACCACATCGACATGACTGCGCTTGCCGTGGATGTCTTCCAGCGCGATACGGGTGCGTTTACCGGAAATATACAGAATGGCCCTGACCTGAATCAGCTGACCCAACAGATTGCTGTACCAATAGCCTGGAATAGGCCTTTGTTGCAGAAACATGCCGCATCTCCTCCGCCAGGGTTTTAACCCCTTTGGCGTAACTTATTGTTATTCCCCTGCCCGCTTCAACGGTGCAGGAGTGTGTATACTGTACCATATATAGCGGATTGCACGCCGGCAATCAACAAGCGGATATCATCCGCACTTGGAATCGCCGCAGTTCAGACAGGTGAGACAACCGTCCATCTGGATCACCGCCCGGGTCTGGCACTTGCCGCACAGCTGGGAGCCCTTGGGAAAATCGCCGCTATCCCCGGACTCGGCGGTCTCGAGCGCCGATTCATACTGGGCGCGCTTCTCGGCCACGAGTTTCTTCTGATGCTCGTCCAGGGTGTCATCCTTCATCAGCCCGATCATGCGCATGTGGCATTCAATGGCATCCCCGATCTCCGCCACCAGCGAGGGCATGTACTTGCCGCCCTTCTTGAAATAGCCGCCGCGCGGATCGAATACCGAACGCAGCTCCTCCACCAGGAAGGTGACGTCTCCCCCCTTGCGGAAAACCGCCGAGACAATACGCGTCAGGGCCACGATCCACTGGAAGTGGTCCATGTTCTTCGAGTTGATGAATATCTCGAAGGGCCGCCGCAGTTCGTGTTCCGTGCCGGCATTGAGGATGATGTCATTGATGGTGACATAAAGGGCATGCTCCGAGAGCGGCGTCTTGACCTTGTAGGTCGAACCGATCAGCATCTCCGGGCGTTTCAGCTTCTCGTGCAGCTGAACAACCTTGTCCTGCGCCAGTGCAGCGGCTTTCGGTTCATTGGCAGCCGCTGGTTTCACGGCTTCCTGTGGCTCGTCCTTCCTGACGCCGTAACTGATGATTTTTTTCTCGATTCTGGTTGCCATGGGCGGCTCCTGCGTGTCTGGTTGCGTCCTGTTGATCAGAATTTCCCGTAGTACCCTTCCTTGAGGGCATCGTAGAGATTGGCGGCCGTATGGATCTCGCCGTCATACTCCACCTCTTCATTGCCCCTGAGGCTCACCACCGTGCCGTCCTCCAGCGTGAATTCATAGGTGGTCTTTTCCAGATCCTTCTCCTTGACCAGCACGCCCTGGAAGGCCTCCGGGTTGAAGCGGAATGTCGTGCAGCCCTTCAGCTCCTTCTGGTAGGCATACAGGTAGATACCCTTGAAGTCCTCGAAGGGATAGTCCGTCGGCACATTGGCCGTCTTGGAAATCGAGGAATCCACCCACTTCTGCGCCGCCGCCTGGATATCGACATGCTGCTTCGGCGTGACGTTGTCGGCGGCAATGAAATAATCCGGCAGCGCATCGCCTCCGCCTTCCATGCTGGCGCTGGCCTGCGAATTAACCAGCTCCCGGAAGGCCAGCAGCTCGAACGAGAACACGTCAACTTTTTCCTTGCTCTTCTTGCCTTCGCGGATCACATTGCGGAAATAATGGTGCGCGAAACTGGGTTCGATGCCATTGCTGGCATTGTTGGCCAGTGACAGCGATATGGTGCCGGTCGGTGCGATGGAGCTGTGATGGGTGAAACGGGCGCCGTTCTCCGCCAGTTCAGACACCAGTTCGGGCGCCACTTCGGCCAGACGCTGCATGTAACGGCTGTACTTCGCGTGCAGCACCCTGCCCTTCACCCTGTCGCCGGGCAGGTAACCGTCGCGACGCATCTCGGGCCGCTTGCGCAGCATCTCCCCGGTGACTTCGAAGTCCTCGTCCATGATCGGCGCCTGACCCTTCTCCCTGGCCAGGTCGAGCGCCACCTGCCAGCCGGTCAGCGCCAGTTCACGACTGACGCGCTCGGTGAACTGCACCGAGTCCTCCCCGCCGTACTTCATGCACAGCATCGTAACCGTGGAGCCGAGGCCCAGAAAACCCATGCCGTGGCGGCGCTTGCGCGTGATCTCGCTGCGCTGTTCCTCCAGCGGCAGCCCGTTGATCTCGACGACGTTGTCCAGCATGCGGGTGAAGACGGCCACCACCTTGCGGAATTCCTTCCAGTCGAATTCCGCCTTGTCCATAAACGGATCGCGCACAAACTTGGTCAGGTTAATCGAGCCCAGCAGGCAGGCGCCATAGGGCGGCAGCGGCTGCTCGCCGCAGGGATTGGTGGCGCGGATATTCTCGCAGAACCAGTTATTGTTCATCTCGTTGACCTTGTCGATCAGGATGAAGCCCGGTTCGGCAAAATCGTAGGTCGAACTCATGATCATGTTCCACAGGCGCCGCGCCGGCACGGTCTTGTAAACCTTGCAGGCCACCAGTCCGGCATTGTTGGTGATGTAATCGCCCTGCACGGGCCACTCCCGCCAGATCACCCGCTGTGAATCGTTCAGATCGATACCGCCATCCAGCTCCTGGCGGTTGATGGGAAACGCGAGTTGCCAGTCGGCGTCGTTCCTGACGGCATCCATGAACTCCTGGCTGACCAGCAATGACAGGTTGAACTGCCGCAGGCGGCCGTCCTCGCGCTTGGCACGGATGAAGTCCATCACATCCGGGTGGCCGACATCAAAGGTCGCCATTTGCGCGCCACGCCGGCCGCCGGCGGACGACACGGTGAAACACATCTTGTCGTAGATATCCATGAAGGACAGCGGGCCGGAGGTGTAGGCGCCGGCGCCGGAGACATAGGCCCCGCGGGGACGCAGCGTGGAAAACTCATAGCCGATGCCACAGCCGGCCTTCAGCGTCAGCCCGGCCTCATGCACCTTCTCCAGAATATCGTTCATGGAATCGGCGATGGTGCCGGACACGGTGCAGTTGATGGTGGAGGTGGACGGCTTGTGTTCCCGGGCGCCGGCATTGGAGATAATGCGCCCGGCCGGGATCGCGCCGTGCCGCAGGGCCCAGAGGAACTCCCGGTACCAGGTCTCGCGCAGTTCCGACGTGGTCTCGACATCGGCCAGCGCGCGCGCCACGCGCTGGTAGGTATCGTCGATGGTCAGATCGACCGGCGTGCCGTCTTTTGCCTGCAGCCGGTATTTCTTCTCCCAGATATCCTGGGAAGCCGGTTGCATGGGTATCCGGGCGGCGCTGGCAGGTACCGCTTTGAGATGTGCAGTGGTGGTCATGGCGTTTGATCCCCTCCTCCTGAGTATAATTTCTTGTTGGTCAAACATGTTTGTCGGGTCCCTGCATGAGTCGAATACCGCATTCCGGGTATCCGGTCACAAACACAAGATGTTGTGTGCAGGGCCCGAAGATTATGCGCGCGAGAAGGAGCTGTCAAGCCTGATTTGAAATGTAAAATATATAAATATATTACATATAGTTAACAAATTTTTTACGATGTCAATACAGATGATCAACGAATCGGGCAGCGCAACAGTTAAACACTATATATTGTGTTTCTAATATTATGCCGGCAAGCCCGGATGCGGGTACACGGGAGTCCTGCGGCTCAGGGTGGCATGGATTCCATACGCCCATGGTTCTGGTGCCGTGCGGGGGCACTGGCAGCCGACCCATCCGGCGACGCTTGTCCGTGATGCTCATGCATGGGCGGTGCCAGTACCAGGGTATAGAGGCCGAACATCATGACCGTGACCCCGGCAAGGGTGCGCAGTATACGCCTCTGCAATACGCGCGTCAGCGTGCCGATCGCAAAACCCATGCTCACCATCAGGGGCAGAGTGCCCAGGCCGAATACCAGCATGACCAGCCCGCCATAAAGCACGCTGCCGCTCGCCAGCGCAAGCGCCAGCACAGCATAGACCATGCCGCAGGGCAGCCAGCCCCAGACCAGTCCCAGCATGAACGCCTGGCCGCTGCCCTGTACCGGGATAAAACGCCGCCCCAGGGGTTCGACATGTTTCCAGAGGTGCGCGCCGGCTTTTTCCAGCACCAGCAAGACGCGCCACCATCCGGCCAGGTAGAAACCGAACAGGATCATGAAGACGCCGCCGACCACCCTGCCGACCGGAAAAGACCCGAAGATTTTCAGGGCGCCGACCTGCTGCCCCAGCAATCCGAGCAGCAGCCCGGCAAGGCCATAGCTGATGATACGTCCGCCGTTATAGGCGAGCAGTGCCGATAGAAAACGCCAGCGCGACAGGCGTATGCCGGGGGCGAGCCCGCTGCTCAGGGCTCCCACAATGCCGCTGCACATGCCCACGCAGTGCACCCCGCCCAGCAGGCCCACCAGAAACGCCGCCGGTAGTGTCAGTTCCATATTCACGCGGATCGCCTTGCTGAAAATCTCCGAAGAGGAAGGAAGGAAGGACTCACCTGTTACTGTCACCTGGCTTTTGGAATAACGCCTGTACAAAAACACACATGGCCACGGGAGCACACGGAAAAACACGGACTATAAGATCATTCAAAAATCTTTCTGTGTGATTCCGTGGTTCCGTGGCTATTACCTGATTTTGGGCTTTACTAACAGCCCTTCGGTTCGGCTCCCGGGGTTATCAGAAACCTCGCAAATACCCTGGAGCGCAGGCCTGCTATGGCCCGAGGTTCTCATCCGTGTAGCGAGGGGACAGCACGACCGGCGCGGTCAACGGCATCTGCATCCTTCCGGACAGGCGCCAGTCATCCGCCTCCAGCTGGAGATACCACTTGCCCCGGGCAAGTTCGCCGATGGCCGCCGCATACTGCCCCTCGCCGACCTGTTCCAGCATGACCTGCTGGTCATGATGCGGTCGCGTGGGATGCAGAATCGAAAGCTTCATCTCGGGCGGCGGCACATAGTCACGCGATTTGAGCATGAGGGTTACGCGATTTCGGGTCATATCGATGTCGAAGCGAGCCTCGAGCCGGTGGGCCTGCGCCGCCCGATCACGCGCCAGGTCGAGGTTGATGGCCTTGCCGCGCGTGTAATAGTCATCGACGACCAGCCCGTCATTGGTGGTAATGGAGAAATAGAGCAAAACCATGCCGACGATCACCGCCGTCGCCGGCACTGCGATCAGCAGCCACACCCAGGGCTGTACGTACCAGGGCTTTTGCTGTGCAAGACTGTTGTTGTGCATAATGATTAACCTGGATTTCAGACAGGGATCAGGAATGCGGGCACCTGAGCATCAGCCCGGGTCGAAACAGGCCTCTTCGGAACACAGGCTGTTCTCCGGTTGTTCAGCGCCATCGCTACACCCCAATAAAACAGGAACGTTCCGGGCCGCCCGGCAAGGAATCCGGGTCAGGGCCCCAGGAAACGCGCTTCTTCGCGTGCCTTGAGACCGGGATCGTCGGTTGCGACCAGCTTGAAGGTCACCTTGTTGCTGCGTTCGTGCAACTCGTCTTCCTCCACCCGCAGGCGCACCGGCAGTTCCAGTACCTCCCCCGCATCGACCCAGATCCGCCTGGCGTCGATGAACAGTTCAAGATCCTCTATACCCTCGACGTGCAGCTTGAAGGCGTGTCCCTTGTCGTCCATATTGATGATCTTCAGGATATAGACGTTTTCGATCCGCCCCTCATCGGTCTCCCGGTAGAGGCGGTTACGATCCCGAATGACATCCAGTCCCAGCGTGCTGCGCTGGCTGAGGGACCAGGCGAAGATGGACATGATAGCCAGCAGCAGCAACGCATAGACCACGACACGGGGTCGCAGGATATGCGAGCGGCCGCCGCGCATGGCATTTTCCGTGGTGTAGGTGATCAGGCCCCTGGGATAGCCCATCTTGTCCATCACGTCGTTGCAGGCATCGATGCAGGCCGAACAGGCGATGCATTCATATTGCAGTCCGTCGCGGATGTCGATGCCGGTCGGGCAGACCTGAACGCACAGGGTGCAGTCGATGCAGTCGCCCAGGCCCTGCGCCTTGTAGTCGGTGCTGCGCTTGCGCGAGCCACGCGGTTCGCCGCGCTCGGGAAGGTAGGACACGATCAAGGTGTCATTGTCGAACATGGCGCTCTGGAAGCGCGCGTAGGGACACATGTACTTGCACACCTGCTCGCGCATGAACCCGGCATTGCCGTAGGTGGCAAAGCCGTAGAAGAGGACCCAGAAGGTCTCCCAGGGGCCGAGACTGAAGGTCAGCAGTCGCTCCCCCAGGTCGATGATGGGCGTGAAATAACCGACGAAGGTGAACCCCGTCCAGCCCGCGAACAGCAGCCACAGGAGCTGCTTGGTCGCCTTGATGCGGAACTTGCGCGCATTCATGGGCATCGCATCCAGCTTCTGCTGTCTCATGCGATCGCCCTCGACCTTGCGCTCGATCCACAGAAACGCTTCGGTCCACACCGTCTGGGGACAGGCATAGCCGCACCAGACGCGCCCCGCCAGGGCCGTCACGAAGAACAGCGTCAGTCCGGCGATGATCAGCAGGAACGCCAGATAGATGAAATCCTGGGGCCACAGGGTGAGTGAGAAGATATGGAACTTGCGTGCCGGCAGATCCAGCAGGATCGCCTGGGACCCGTCCCAGCGCAGCCACGGAGTGAGGTAGTAGATGCCAAGCAGACCCACGACACCGAGTGTCCGCAGTCGCGCGAACAGGCCGTGCACCTCGCGCGGATAGATTTTCTCGCGCTTGGCATAGAGGGACTGTTCGACCTGCTCGTCGGTACGACCTGCTTTAGAACGCCCTTTTGAATCAGGGGCTGTCATGGTACCGCCCTTAGAGTTCCCGGTTACCCCGGTTTTGTCGCATGCAGTTGGTAACTGCGAAATAGAGAGTGCCGAGACCGGACACCGCGGTGATCAGCCAGAAAATAAAGAACCCGATGGTATAGATCCCCAGCGGACTGACGTCGATGTCGGTATCGAACGGATACAGATCGCGAGGATCGAAGGCGGAAAAGAATGCCCCGGTGGCCACGACGGCCACCAGGAACGACGGCCAGAGTACTGCAATGCACTTCTGAATCCCGGGTATTTTCTTTTCCGCCATGAGTCGGTTCCTGCAGCCGTGCCACAGACAATGGGCAGCTCGCGCTACTCCTGCCCGGGCTGCTCTCCGGTGGACAGGCCGTAGACATAGGCGGCCAGCAGATGGACCTTGTCCGGACCCAGGAATTCCTTGTGCGCCGGCATTTGCCCGTTACGTCCATTGGCGATGGTCTCGGTGATGGCCTTTTCCGAGCCGCCGTACAGCCAGATGTTGTCGGTCAGGTTGGGAGCGCCCAGCATCTGGTTTCCCTTGCCGTCGGCCCCGTGGCACGCCACACAGAACGTCTGGAACTTTTTCTTGCCGCGCTCCGCCGCTTCCTGGTCTACATTGCGGCCGCTCAGGCTCAACACATACTGCACCGTATCGGCAACACCCTCATCGCCGCCGAGCGCATCCTTCCAGGCGGGCATCACACCGTTACGCCCGTTGAGGATGCTCTGCTCGATCTGGTCGGGGGAACCGCCGTACAGCCAGTCGTTATCACGCAGGTTGGGGAAGCCGCGCGCGCCGCGGGCATCCGAACCGTGGCAGACGGAGCAGTAATTGACGAACAACCGCTCACCCATCTTGTGGGCTTCGGGGTCAGCAGCCACCGCAATGATGGGCATTTCGCTGTACTTGCTGAACAGCGGCCCGTAACTTGCGTCGGCGAGATCCACCTCGCGCTGATACTGGTCGGCCGAAGACCATCCCAGCAACCCCGGAAAACTCCCCAGGCCGGGATACAGAACCAGGTAGATCAGTCCGAACACCATGGTGATGTAAAACAGTTTCAGCCACCAGCTGGGCAGGGGATTGTTGAGTTCCTCGAGGTTCTCGTCCCAGACATGGCCCATGCTCTCGGCCTTCTCGCCCGCTTTCAAGGAGCCCCGGGAAAGCCAGCGCACCAGGAGAAAGCAGCCGAGTATCCCGCCGAGCGTCGGGATGATGATGTACCAGTTCCAGAAGCTGCTGGTGAAATCAGCCATGGTTATTCTCCTTGGTAATTTTTTCTCTAGTCACAGGCTTGTCCTCGGTAAAGGGGAGATTCGCCGCCTCGTCGAAGTCCCGGGCGCGCTTGCTGCTCCAGGCCCACAGGACGATGCCTACAAACACGACCATGACAACGATGGTCCAGATCGAATCAATCAGCGTAAAAATCATGCCCTCATCTCCGGGTCTTGATCGCCGTACCCAGACCCTGCAGATAGGCTATCAGTGCATCCTGTTCGGTCTTGCCTTCCAGTTCCTTCGGAGCGTTGGCGATCTGTTCGTCGGTGTAGGGCGAACCCAGCAGGCGCATGACCTCCATCTTCTTGCTGATATCCTTCGCGTCTGCCGGAGTTTCCGCCAGCCACGGGTAACCGGGCATGATCGATTCGGGAACGACATCGCGCGGGTTGTTCAGGTGCACACGGTGCCACTCGTCACTGTAGCGGCCGCCGACGCGGGCAAGGTCCGGACCGGTACGCTTGGAACCCCACTGGAAGGGGTGGTCGTAGACGTATTCACCGGCCACCGAATAGTGGCCGTAGCGCTCGGTCTCGGCCCGGAACGGACGGATCATCTGCGAATGACAGAGATAGCAGCCTTCCCGCACATAGACATCCCGTCCGGTGAGCCGCAACGCCGAGTAGGGCTTGAGGCCGGCCACCGGTTCGGTGGTGGTCTGCTGGAAGAACAGCGGCACGATCTCCACCAGTCCGCCAATGGAAACCACGGCCAGGATCAGCACGATCATCAGGCCGATGTTCTTTTCAATCTTGTCATGTCCTGTCGCCATCATGTGTCTCCTTAATGAGCTGCGGCCGGTGCCGGGATGGTGCCGACGGCGGGCTTGGCGCCCGCGATGGTCTTCCACAGGTTGACCGCCATGACCAGCGTACCGAACAGGAAGAACGCACCGCCCAGGAAGCGCACGATGTAATAGGGATGCATGGCCTGGACGGTTTCCACGAAGCTGTAGGTCAGCGTGCCGTCAGTGTTGGTGGCGCGCCACATCAGACCCTGCATGATGCCGGCCACCCACATGGAGCTGATGTACAGCACGATGCCGATGGTGGAGGTCCAGAAATGCACCTCGACCAGCTTGAGACTGTAGAGCTCGCGATCGAACAGGCGTGGAATGAGGTAGTACATGCTGCCCATGGAAATGAGCGCCACCCAGCCGAGCGCACCGGAATGTACGTGACCGATGGTCCAGTCGGTGTAATGCGACAGCGCATTTACCGTTTTGATGGACATCATCGGTCCCTCGAAGGTGGACATGCCATAGAAGGATACCGAGACAATCAGCAGTCGCAGCACCGGGTCGGTGCGCAGTTTATCCCACGCCCCGGACAGGGTCATGATGCCGTTGATCATGCCGCCCCAGGAGGGCGCCAGCAGAATCAGCGACATCACCATACCGAGCGACTGGGCCCAGTCAGGCAGCGCGGTGTAATGCAGATGATGCGGCCCGGCCCAGATGTAGGTGAAGATAAGCGCCCAGAAGTGCACCACCGAGAGGCGATAGGAATACACCGGGCGCCCTGCCTGCTTGGGAATGAAGTAGTACATCATGCCGAGGAAACCGGCCGTCAGGAAGAAGCCCACCGCGTTGTGGCCATACCACCACTGCACCATGGCGTCCTGCACCCCGGCATAGGCGGAATAGGATTTGAACAGCGTCACCGGCACCTCGGCGCTGTTGAATACGTGCAGCAGCGCGATGGTGATGATATAGGCGCCGTAGAACCAGTTGGCGACGTAGATATGCTTCACCTTGCGCTTGGCGATGGTGCCGAAAAACACCACCGCGTAGACCACCCAGACGAGGGTGATCAGGATGTCGATCGGCCACTCCAGCTCGGCGTATTCCTTGCTGGTCGTGATACCGAGCGGCAGGGTGATGGCCGCGGCGACGATGATCAGCTGCCAGCCCCAGAAGGTGAAGGCCGCCAGCTTGTCGCTGATCAGACGCACATGGCAGGTGCGCTGCACCACATAGTAGGAGGTGGCAAACAGGGCCGAGCCGCCAAAGGCGAAGATCACCGCGTTGGTATGCAGCGGCCGCAAGCGGCCGAACGTCAACCAGGGGATATCGAAGTTCAATGCCGGCCAGGCCAGCTGGGCGGCGATCAGTACGCCCACCAGCATGCCGACGATCCCCCAGACGATGGTCATGATGGCGAATTGCCTGACGACCGTGTAGTTGTAGGTTTGCTGATCGGTCATGCCGACCTCCCTTACGTGTTTGCGGATGCGTTAATGGAAAGACAATGAAATCAATGAGTAAACTGCGGCTCCAGCCCCATCCCCCAAAGGATGGCGGTCACGGCGAGCAGCGCGACGAATGCCACCAGCCCAAAGGCGAGCACGGCGCTCGAGAACAGGAAGCCGCGCTCTTCCGATATACCCATCATGATCGGAACGCCGGTGTAGAGCAGGTAGATGCTGTACGCCAGCGCCGGGAGGCCGAGCACCATGTTGAGCCAGAGTATGGGATAGAGCTCCATGATGCCGATGAGAAACAGGGGCGTCGCAGTATAGGCCGCCAGTACCACGCACTGTGAAAGCATGACCTTGGCGCCGTAGGTGCCGGACATCCAGTGGATCATCCAGCCGATGGTATAGACCCCGACCAGCATGGCCAGGTAGTAAAGCACCGCGATCAGCGCCGCGCTCTCCAGGGTGAGTTTGACCGGATCACCGACGCCGAGTTGCCAGCCGATCTGGGTTGTTCCGATGAACCCGGAGAGGGCCGGGATGGCCGCGAGGATCAGAACATGGATGGCGTAACACTTGCCTATGGTACATTCATCGTCCCGAATCGCTTCCCATTCGCGTTTCGGATTCACAAACAAGCCCCACACATGTTTTAGGATCATTGGTTTTTTCTCCCTCGCCGACTACCGGTCGTGCGGTAGTTTCCTGTCTGTTGTCTGTCGAGTCAATCTACCTGTAGTTATACAACGCGGCGGCGCCTGATCGATTTCGCGCGCGCGCCGACTACGCCCTGCCCGGCAAGGCAATACGCTCAATCGGGAGTTGCCCGGATGGACGGGACGGCCGTCCGGTTCACGAGCACCAGGTCAAAAATAACCGCGGTCACCAGCCACCCCGACCGCATCGTTGCACATCAACGACCCGCCGGATGATGCGTCATTGCCTGGCAGGCGATGACAGTCGGGGATTATTCTGCAATCCACCAGGGCCCTGTTTGATCTATATCAATTCATCCTGAATTAATGAAACGCCATTCCCGTAACCACGGCCGCGGAATACTAGGGCCTGTTAACACTTGTATGATCGCCGCGTTGCTGCCTGAAATCAGGCCAGGCAAGGCGCGAGGAGCGAAGTTTAGTGGTACTAAATGAACGACGAGCAACGCCGCATGGCCTGATTTCAGGCGCAACCCGAAGGGACGGGGCCATTTTCCCGCAATCCTGCGTTAGCGCTCGCTTGTGTAGCCT
Source organism: uncultured Gammaproteobacteria bacterium (assembly GCA_963763115.1). Taxonomy (GTDB): domain Bacteria; phylum Pseudomonadota; class Gammaproteobacteria; order UBA9214; family UBA9214; genus CAVQCA01. The sequence continues at coordinate 53,610 of CAVXNM010000041.1, read as the reverse complement.
GACTACACGGCACTCGCGCTGCCTTGTCTTGCGAAAAAATGGCCTCCGTCGCGACGACCATACAAGTGTTAACAGGCCCTAGGACTTTACCCAGACCCGGGAACCGGACCGCGTAACCATGCTGAACGCTCTCCTTTCACCGGCGTTGCGTTATGCTATGAAGCTGTCATTGACCGGCAGCAACCGCCGCAGGCGCGGCTTCCAACACCGGAAACGATCGTGGATTCCCCTCAACCTGTCCCACCCCGGCAGCCCGAACCCGATGCAGCGGATGCCGCGCGCTGCTGTTTCCACTGCGGCCTGCCGGTGCCGCCGGGGCTGGACCTGCGGGTCGAGATCATGGGTCGCGAGGAACCGATGTGCTGCTACGGCTGCCAGGCGGTGGCGCGCGCCATCATCGCCGCGGGCCACACCGATTTCTACCGCTACCGCACCGGCAGCGCGCCCACCGGCCGCGAACTGGTCCCGGATTTTATCGAACAGACCCGCGTGTACGATCATCCGGAGGTCCAGAAGAGCTTCGTACGGGTGGAAGCGGGCAATCTCCGCGAGGCCGCGCTGATCATGGAAGGCATCACCTGCGCCGCCTGCATCTGGCTCAATGAGCGGCACATCGCGCAGCTGCCCGGCGTCGTCGAGGTACAGATCAACTATGCGACCCATCGCGCGCAGATCCGCTGGGACGAGTCACGCATCCGGCTGAGCGAGATCCTGCAGGCGATCCGCGCCATCGGCTACAGCGCTCATCCCTACGATCCGCTGCAACAGCAGGCGGCGCTCGAACGGGAACGGCGCACCCACCTGCGCCGCCTGGGCGTCGCCGGTGTGCTGGGTATGCAGGTGATGATGTTCTCCGTCACGCTCTATGTTGGCGCGTGGTCGGGCATGGAAACGGATTTCCGCATTTTCTTCCGCTGGATCGAACTGGGGTTGACGCTTCCGGTCCTGCTCTATTCCGCCGCGCCGTTCCTGCGCGGGGCGTGGCGCGACCTGCGCAATGCCAGCATCGGCATGGATGTCCCGGTCGCCCTCGGCATCCTCGTGGCCTTCGGGGGCAGCCTGCATGCCACCTGGACCGGACGCGGCGAGGTGTATTACGACTCGGTGACGATGTTTGTCTTTTTCCTGCTCGTCAGCCGTTATTTCGAAATGATGGCGCGCCGGCACGGCGCCGATATGGCGGAACGCCTCAACCAGGCCCTGCCGGCGATGGCGACGCGGCTGGTGACCGACAATGGCAGGGAAACTCACGAGGTGGTCCCGGTCGCACAGCTCGAGCCCGGTGACCGGGTGCTGGTGAAGCCGGGCGAGGTCATCCCGGCCGATGGCCGCCTGGAGGCGGGCAGCTCGTCGGTGAACGAGGCGCTGCTGACCGGTGAAAGCACCCCGTTGCGCAAGGTGGCCGGCGACGAGCTGATCGGCGGCAGCATCAATACCGAGAGTCCGCTGCGCCTGCTCGTCACGCGGGTCGGCGTGGAAACGGTGCTCGCGCAGATCATGCGCCTGCTGGAACGGGCGCAGAACGAGAAGCCCGCCATCACCCGGCTGGCGGACCGCACCGCCGCCTGGTTCGTCGGCGGGGTGTTGCTGCTGGCCGCTCTCGTCGGCCTGTACTGGTGGCAGGCGGCGCCCGAATCCTGGCTGCCCATCGTGGTCTCCGTGCTGGTCGTCACCTGCCCCTGCGCCCTGTCGCTCGCCACCCCCACCGCCATCAGCGCCGCCACCGGCGCCATGCTCTCCAGCGGCCTGTTGTCCGCACGCGGCAACCGCCTGGAAACCCTGGCGCGCTGCACCCATGTCGTGTTCGACAAGACCGGCACGCTGACCCGGGGCGAGCCGGCCATCACCGCGATACATCCGCTGTCCGGGCTCGACCGGGCGGAGGTGCTGGCTATCGCCGCCGCACTGGAGAGCCAGTCGGAGCATCCGCTCGGCAAGGCACTCGGCAAGGCCGCCGCCGGAGAACATCCGGCGGTCCGCGAGCTGGCCAATCATCCCGGCGCCGGCGTCAGCGGCCGCATCGACGACACACGGTATTTCATCGGCAACCGCGATTTCATCACCCGGCACTGTGCGCAAGCACTCGATAAATCGGGTCTGGACACCCTGAAGGACCCGACCGGAATCACGATCCTGCTGGCCGATGCGCAGCGCATCCACGCCGAAATCGTCCTGCACGACGAAACCCGGCCCGATGCACGTGCGACGGTCGCGGCGCTGCGGCAGGCGGGAAAACAGGTCCTGCTGTTGAGCGGCGACAACCTGTCCTCGGTCAGGCAGGTAGCCGACGAGGTAGGCATCGAGTCGTTCTGCGCTGGCATGAAACCACAGGACAAACTGGAGCGGGTACAGGCTCTGCAACGCGAGGGCGCGATCGTGGCCATGGTCGGCGATGGCATCAACGATGCGCCAGTGCTGGCCGCGGCCGATATCTCCATCGCCATGCATGGCGCGGCCTATATCAGTCGCGCCAGCGCCGACATGGTCCTGCTCTGCGAACAGCTCGGCACCTTGGCCGAGGGCCTGCACATCGCACAGAAGGCCATGCGCATCATCCGACAAAACCTGGCCTGGGCCCTCGCGTATAACCTCGTCGCCCTGCCGGCAGCGGCGCTCGGTTATGTCGCCCCCTGGATGGCAGCTGTCGGCATGTCCTCGAGTTCCCTGCTGGTGGTGCTGAATGCCCTGCGCCTGACTCGCGGCGGCAGCCGGCGCCGGCAGCCCCAACCCGGCAAGCCGTCAAGCCAGCCTGTCTGAGAAAACTGCACCATGGAGATCATCTTCCTGCTTATCCCCCTGTCGCTGGTCCTGGTCGGCGGAATCGTATGGGCGTTTTTCTGGGCGGTGCGTTCCGGCCAGTTTGACGACCTCGAAGGACCGGCCCACCGGATACTCATGGATGATGATGACGTCCACGCCAACCAGCCGGCCGACGGAAAAGACTCGGAAAAACAGGCGAAAAATCAAAAGTAAGGGGTGCAGGAGCCTTGCCGGGTGTATTCATACCCATGCATCCACCTTGGAGCAAACGACTGCTGAAAACACGGCGCAGTCAACTTGGCGCAGTTTTTGCGTTAAAAAGCCAAGTCTTCTTCCGGAATCTGCATTGTATGGCGTTATCTGTACCCGATATTGTCTTGCTTGCCAAGCAGCATGAAATCGAAGCCTTGCAGCGTTTGGCCTCGAATGCGCAACTCGTTGGCGTCATTGGACATCTGATTCACGTGCTCCAGGCTGAGCGTGGCGCCACGAGCATTTTCCTGGCCTCATCAGGCAGGAGATTTGCTTCGACACGCCTGAAAATGGTGAAGGAATCCGAGACTGTCGAGCACCGCCTGCGCACCATTTTCGAGGCACAACTCGAACAGGTCGCCTTCACCAACGCGAAGCTTATTTCCCTGATGGCCTGGGTTCTCCTTGGGTTGGATGCATTGCCCGAGCTCAGGCAGCGCATTGGTGATCTCCAACTCCCGGCAGGTGAGGCGGTAGCCGCTTTCAGTCGCCTGATCGCGGGATTGGTCTCGTTGATCTTTGAAGTGGCCGACGCCGCGATCGATCCGGGTATATCGGTGTTGCTGGTGGCACTGTTCAACTTTGTTCAAGGCAAGGAGTTGGCAGGTCAGGAGCGTGCCGTCGGCGCCTTGTCCTTTGCGTCCGGGATTTGCGACGGGGCGCATCAGCAAAGGATTTTGCATCTGATTGATGCCCAGGAGCGTAATTTTCAGGTGTTCGGCGAATTCGCCGAGGAGCCGGTGGTGGCGCAATGGCTTGCAATTCAGAATGCGCCTTTCGTCGCCCGGTTGGAGCGCCTGCGTCGTGTGCTCTGCAGCACCAGGCCAGGGGCGGCTCTGGACCCCAACCTGAGCGACACCTGGTTTGAATGCTGCAGTGAACGCCTGGCCGGGGCGTGGTCATTGCAATGCACCCTGGTCGACAGGCTTCAGGCACGTTGCGCGAAGCTCATCGCCGAGGCGGAAAGCGACCTGCTGGATTCCGAAGGATTGCTCAACATGCTGCGCGCGAATCCACCGGCCAGGGCCGGGCTCATCGACCGCTTCTTTGACCCGGAAGTCCCTGTCGAGCAGGCGCTGAGTTTCATGCCCCCGGATGACGGGGGAATACATCACGGACAGTCGATCATTGACGTGCTTCAGGCGCAGTGCCAGCGGCTGGCCAGCATGGAGAACGAACTGGAGTCGACACGCCGGGCGCTCCATGAGCGCAAGACCATCGAACGCGCAAAAGGGATTCTGATGGCGCGCTTCAATCTCACCGAAGACGCCGCCTACAAGAAATTGCGGACGGCGTCCATGGATCAGAATCGGCGCCTCGTGGATGTCGCCGAGTCAGCCCTGGCACTCGCCATGTTCTCTTGAATCCGCACCAACGCGGACCAATCCGCGCCCGGTGCGCACTATCCCGGGGCAGAAATAGTCTCCCATCCGACTAAAAAGTCCGCAATCACTGCTTACAGGCGGATGTTTTACTATGGCATGGTTCGTGCTCATCACTTCGTGTCAGGCTAACGGCGGCTTGGCGGAAGCGCGGTGATACGCTCGTCGCGCAGTTGAATGGATAAAGGCGTCCATTTCCGTGTCCTCGTGTTCAGAGGCGCGGGGGTGGGCGCTTTTTTTTTGTTTTTTTCTTGAACGCAAGGGGAATGATCATGGCTTATTTGCTGCCTTCAGAATTTGTCACAAAGATGGTGGATTCGGGTGAATCCAAAATCTACATGTCCACCCGGGATACATTGATCCGCGCCTATATGGCCGGTGCCATCCTCGCGCTGGCGGCCGTGTTTGCGATCACCATCGCCGTCCAGACCGGCTCTCCATTGATCGGCGCCATTCTGTTTCCGGTCGGCTTCTGCATGCTGTATCTGATGGGTTTCGACCTGCTAACCGGCGTGTTCGTGCTGACGCCTCTGGCCTTGCTCGACAAGCGGCCCGGCGTCAACGCGGGCGGTGTTCTGCGCAACTGGGGCCTGGTATTCGTGGGCAACTTCGCGGGCGCCCTGACCGTGGCCGTGATGATGGCGTTCGTCTTCACCTTCGGTTTCTCCACCGATCCCGGACCCGTGGGCACCAAGATCGCGAATATCGGTGAGGCCCGTACCCTGGGCTATGCGAAATGGGGTATCGCCGGCATGGTTCACCATCTTCATCCGGGGCATGTTGTGCAACTGGATGGTGTCCATGGGCGTGGTCGGCGCCATGATCTCCACCTCGGTCACCGGCAAGGTCATCGCCATGTGGATGCCGATCATGCTGTTCTTCGCCATGGCGTTCGAGCACTCGGTGGTGAACATGTTCCTGTTCCCGTCCGGCGATGATGCATGGGCGGCAATTTCTCGATCACGGATTATTTCATCTGGAACGAGATACCCGACGGCGCTGGGCAACCTGGTCGGCGGTCTTGCATTCACCGGGCTGACCCTTTACAGCACCCACGTCAGGACCGCGCCGCAGCGCATTCACGTCGGAACCGCGCCGCAGCGCACCCTAGCTTGATCGGCGCGTAATTTACAGAGCCCGGTTCCGCACGGAACCGGGCTCTTATGATGAACATGTCCAGCGCATTGAAAACAGCCGTAGGCCAACATTCCGACAAGGGCCGCAAGGAGATCAATCAGGATTTCCACGGCATTTACATCCCGAATGAACCGCAGCTGAGTTCCAAGGGGATCGCCATTGCACTGGCCGACGGCATCAGCAGCAGCGACGTCAGCCACCTGGCCAGCCAAACCGCCGTGAACGGTTTCCTGGCTGATTATTTCTGCACCTCCGAGGCCTGGTCGGTCAAGCAATCCGCGCAACGTGTGCTGTATGCGACCAATTCCTGGCTGCATGCCCAGACCCGGCAAAGCCAATACCGTTACGACAAGGACAAGGGCTACGTCTGCACCTTCAGCGCCATGGTCATCAAGTCCGCCACGGCGCACCTGTTTCATGTGGGCGACGCACGCATCTACCGCTTGCGTGGCAACACACTGGAGCAACTGACCGAAGACCATCGTTTACGGGTGTCCCGCGAAAAGAGCTATCTGGGCCGTGCCCTGGGGATCAATCAGCAGATCGAGATCGATTACCAGACCCTGCCGGTTGAGCAGGGCGATATCTTTGTATTGGCAACCGACGGGGTTTATGAACACGCCGCATCCCGAGCCATCATCCAGGCGGTCAACGAACATGCGCATGACCTGGATGTGGCCGCGAAAAGCATCGTCGATGAGGCCTTTGCGCAAGGCAGCGAAGACAACCTGACGATCCAGATCCTGCGCATCGAGTCCTTGCCCGGCCAGGCCGCCAGCGAGATCTGCCAGCAGCTCACCGAACTGCCCTTTCCGCCGGCCCTGGATGCCCGGATGGAATTCGACGGCTACAGGATCATCCGGCAGATCCATGCCAGCAACCGCAGCCACGCCTATCTGGCGGTGGAGGGCGAAACCGGCGAAAAGGTCGTCATCAAGACGCCTTCCATCGACCAGCGGGAGGACCCGGCCTATCTGGAACGCTTCCTCATGGAGGAATGGATCGCCCGGCGCATCAACAGCGCGCATGTGCTGAAGCCCTGCGCCTTGACCCGGAAACGCAACTACCTGTATATCGCCACGGAATTCATCGAGGGCCAGACCCTGGCCCAGTGGATGAGCGACAACCCGAAACCGGATCTGAAAACCATCCGTGGCATCATCGCGCAGATCGCCAGGGGCCTGCAGGCCTTCCACCGGCTGGAAATGCTGCACCAGGACCTCCGGCCGGAAAACATCATGATCGACGTAGCCGGCACGGTGAAGATTATTGACTTCGGTTCCACCCAGGTGGCCGGCCTCCTGGAGATGAACGCATCGAACGGTCCGGCGCCCATCCTGGGCACGGAACAATATTCGGCCCCCGAGTACTTCCTGGGTGAAAACGGCACCTCTCGCTCGGACATCTTTTCCCTTGGCGTGATTGCCTATCAGATGCTCACGGGCAGGCTGCCATACGGCACCCAGGTGTCCAAATTCCGCACCAGAACCGCGCAACGCAAGCTCAATTATGCGTCTGCGCGAGATGAAAAACGGCTGATTCCCGTCTGGGTAGACGAGGCCATCCGGAAAGCCGTGCATCCCGACCCCTGTCAGCGTTACGAGGAATTGTCCGAATTCGTGTACGACCTGCACCATCCGAACCAGGAATTCCTGAGAAAAACCCGGCCACCCCTGATGGAGCGGAACCCGGCCGTGTTTTGGAAGACGGTTTCCTTTCTTCTGGCCGTGGCCCTCATCGTAGTGCTGTGCAAGCACCCTGCAGTCATCTGACCGCCATGACCGATCTAGGAGCCTGTCCGAGTAATCTGTGCGTAGCGAGGCGAGTGGGATATCGAGGACAGTTTTTCGATCGTTAGAGGAGAAAGCGGGTTCTATTTGACGATAAGGATCGTGAAAATGGACAGATTCCACGCCGCCACAGTAGCAACATGACTACTCGGACAGGCTCCTAGTCAAAGCATTGATGTCATACCTACACAATTCCATTGCAAGGAAATTGCCATGATTCGCGATGAAGTCACCCAGCTCATCCTCACCAGCAAGCGCCGCAAGCAGCTCAAGTGGGCGCAATTGGCCGAGGCCACCGGCCAGAGCAAGGAGTGGACCACGGCCGCTCTCATGGGACAGATGACCCTGACACCCGAGCAGGCCGGCAAGGTGGGAGTGCTACTGGACCTGCCCGCCGAGGCGATCGACATGCTGCAGGTGGTGCCCTACAAAGGCTCATCGCCCACCACGGTGCCCACCGATCCGCTCATCTATCGCTTCTACGAACTGGTGAACATGTACGGCACCACCATCAAGGAGTTGATCCACGAGGAATTCGGCGACGGCATCATGAGCGACATCGACTTTTCCATGGATATCACCCGGGAGCCGAATCCCAATGGCAACCGGGTACATATCGTCATGAGTGGAAAGTTCCTGCCATACAAGAGGTACTGAACGCCGGTGAGTCAGTCCCGGGCGGCACCCTTGTTCCGCGAGGCCATGCAGTCCGGCTTATGCTCAACCGGCTACCTTCGTGACTTCCCCGATCAGCGCGCGCAGTTCGGGTACACAGGACCCACAGTTGGTGCCGGCCTGCAGACGCTCACCGATCTGCTCCGGCGAGCGCAGGCCGAAATCCCGGATCGCCGTGCACAGGGTGTTCACACCCACGCCGAAACAAGAACAGACGATGCGCCCGGCATCTTCCTGCCCGGCCACCGGCGTGCCCGCCAGCACGCGGAGGCGGTCGCGGCCGCCGATCGCGTCGCGTGTGAACAGCTCGATCAGCCAGTCACGCGGCGGCAGGCGGTGATCCGGACCGATGAATACGCAGCTGTCGAGCCGGCCGGCAAGGAAACGGGCGCCCCGGTAGGATTGCTGCGCCGAGTCGAACATCTCGCTCCATTGGGCAGCATCCGCGTCGGCCTGCAGCATCCCGCGGGCGCAGACGGCCCAGTCGCCGGCCAGCTCCTCGCCCGCCAGTTCGTAGTGCCACAGACCCTGGCGGCGGCTGCGTACCCAGTAGGACGCGGCCCCGGTGTCCACGGCGTGCCTTGACAGGACAAAGCCATACCAGGCAGAGCGGTAGGCCGCCACCTGGACCGGGGTATGCTTGAACTCCGGCTGTCCCGACTGCGGGTCCTGGAACGGGTTCACCATGCCGTCCACTCTTGCCGCACTGGCGAACTGATCGTTCCAGTGCATGGGCGCAAACACGCTGCCGCGGCGCTGCGCCTCCCCGACCCGGGCGCGCAGCAACGCCCCCCCCACCGGCTGGTCACCCGCACCAGCTCGCCGTCCGCGATGCCGCGCAGTCGCGCGTCGAACGGGTGCAGTTCCGCATAGGGTTCCACCACATGGCCGGAAAGCCGCGGCGACTTTCCGGTGCGCGTCATGGTGTGCCACTGATCCCGCACCCGTCCGGTGTTGAGCACCAGCGGATACTCGCTTGAGGTGCCCCTGCCGGGCGGGCGTGGCGTGACCGCGACGAAGCGCGCACGGCGGCCCGGCGTGAAGAACCCGCCATTGCCGAACAGCCGTGTCCGGGCGCTTGTTTCACCCGAGGTTACGGGCCACTGCACAGGTGCCAGCGTGTCGTACTCCGCCGCGGAAAGCGCGGCGAGTCCGGACAGATCGAAATCCCGCTCACCGTTATTTTCGAAGGCCGAGAGTTGCGCATGCTCGATGAATACCTCGTGGGCGCTGCAATAGTCGAATCCGGCGTACCCCAGGCGCTTCGCGAAGGCGCTCAGGATCCACCAGTCAGGCCGGGCCTCACCCGGGGTATCGAGGAACACTCGCTGCCGCGAGATGCGGCGCTCGGAATTGGTCACCGTGCCTTCCTTCTCGCCCCAGGCAAGGGCCGGCAGCAGGACATCCGCATGCACCGAGGTGTCGGTCTTTGCCATGCAGTCGGACACCACCAGAAACTCGCAGGTGCCCAGAGCCCGCCGCACCTGGTTCGCATCGGGCATGCTGACCGCCGGGTTGGTCGCCATGATCCACAGCGCCCTGACCTCGCCCCGCTCCACGGCGCGGAACAGGTCCACCGCTTTCAGGCCGGGACCGCTGGCCAGGCGTGCGGCGTTCCAGAAACGGCCCACCCGGTCGAGGTGCCGGGGATTGTCGAGTTCCATGTGCGCCGCCAGCTGGTTGGCCAGCGCGCCCACCTCGCGCCCGCCCATGGCGTTGGGCTGCCCGGTAACGGAAAACGGGCCCATCCCCGGCCAGCCGATGCGACCCGTCAGCAGATGGCAGTTGATAATGACGTTGACCTTGTCCGTGCCGCTCGATGACTGGTTGATGCCTTGCGAGTAGACGGTCACGGTGCGTTCAGTGCGTGCGAACAGCCGGAAGAACGTCTCGACATCGGACACATCCAGTCCGCAATGCTGCGCGACGGCGGCCGGCGTCGGTGCATACCAGGCCGCGAGTTCCAGCGCCTCGTGCAGACCTTCGGTGTGCTCGGCCACGAAGCGCGCGTCGCCGTGGCCCTGCTGGTACAGCCACGCGAGCAGTCCGCTGAACAGGATCGCGTCCGTGCCCGGCTTGAGCGCCAGGTGCAGGTCGGCGATATCGCAGGTCGCCGTGCGTCGCGGATCGATCACCACCACCCGCATCTGCGGCCGTGCCTGCTTAGCCGCATACGCACGCTGATACAACACCGGGTGACACCAGGCCGTGTTCGATCCAGTGAGGACTAGCAGGTCTGCCTGTTCCCAGTCTTCGTAACAGCCGGAGACCGTATCCGACCCGAAGGCGCGCTTGTGACCCGCCACGGACGAGGCCATGCACAGGCGGGAGTTGGTGTCGATGTTCGCGGAACCGATGAAGCCCTTCATCAGCTTGTTGGCGACGTAATAGTCTTCCGTCAGCAGTTGCCCGGAGACGTAGAAGGCGACCGCGTCCGGCCCGTGCCGTTCGATGATTCCGGCAAAACGGTTGGCAACGGTATCGAGGGCCTGCTCCCAGCCCACCCGTTGCCCTGCGACCATGGGGTGCAGCAGGCGCCCCTCCAGATCGAGCGTCTCGCCCAGTGCGGAACCCTTGGAACACAGTCGCCCGAGGTTCGCCGGGTGGGACTTGTCGCCCCGCAGCCTGAGCGCCGCGCCGGGCTCCTGGACGACCTCGATGCCGCAACCGACGCCGCAGTACGGGCACGTGGTTCTGGTGACTGTCGATGCCATGCGCCCGGTTCGCAGCCGCCCGTCGTTCCGTCTCAGGCGTCGAGCCCGGGCTTGCGCGGCAGGGTTATGCCGGCGCGGGCCGCTGGCCGCGCGGCCGGTTCAGGGTCCCGGGCGGCGTTCAGCGGACAACCGGGCAGGTCCGTCTCTATCCCGCGCTCCCTGAACGCAATAGACATCATCAGGCCACCGCTTCCTCGGCGTTGAAGGCGAGGTAGACCACGCCGTTCTCGACTTTCACCGGATAGCTGTGCGCGCAGCCCTCGTCCGGCCCCTGGGCTTCACCGCTGGCCAGATCGATTTTCCAGTTGTGCAGCGGACAGGTGACGGTGCCGCCGTGCACGATGCCCTGTGACAACGGTCCGCCCTTGTGCGGACAGCTGTCCCTGAGTGCAAACACCTGGTCCGTGGCCGTGCGGAAGATGGCAATATCCAGGGTGTCGGTCCTGAGCACCCGTGCACCGAGGCGGGGGATGTCTTCGAGTCTGGCTATTTCGGTCCATATGTTCATTGATCAAAACCTCTGCGGCATGCGTTGGTGTTGACGGCGTACGACACTCAGCCGACGGCCTTGAGCGACAGCGGGGTGAATTCGTTCGCATCGGCGCCCCGGGCGCGCTCGGCCCAGGGATCGACCTGGGCAAACTGCTGCGAGTGCCTGAAGCGTTCGTACAGGGCCTTGCGGTTATCCGCATCCTCGACGACGCGCTGCCTGATCGAGTTCAGTCCGACCCTCTCGACCCAGGGTGCGGTGCGCTCGAGATAGTGCGCCTCTTCCCGGTACAACTGGGTGAAGGCGCCGCAGTACTCGAGCACCTCCGCCTCGGTGGCGACCTTGCACAGCAGATCGGTGACGCGTACCTTGATGCCGCCGTTTCCGCCGACGTGCAGCTCGTAGCCGGAGTCCACGCACACGACACCAAAGTCCTTGATGGTCGCCTCGGCGCAGTTACGCGGACAGCCCGACACCGCCAGTTTGAACTTGTGCGGCATCCAGGAACCCCAGGTGAGCTGTTCGAGCTTGACGCCGAGACCGGTCGAGTCCTGGGTGCCGAAACGGCACCACTGGGCGCCGACGCAGGTCTTCACGGTGCGCATGGCCTTGCCGTAGGCATGTCCGGATATCAGCCCGGCGGCACTGAGGTCGGTCCATACCGCGGGCAGGTCCTCCTTCCTGATGCCGAACAGGTCGATACGCTGGCCGCCGGTGACTTTCATCTCCGGAACCTGGAACTTCTCCGCGACGTCTGCAATGGCGCGCAGTTCGGCCGGCGTGCACAGGCCGCCGAACATCCGCGGCACCACGGAATAGGTGCCGTCCTTCTGGATGTTGCCGTGGGCGCGCTCGTTGATGAAGCGCGACTGCGCGTCATCGGCGTACTCGCCCGGCCAGGTTGCCAGCAGGTAGTAGTTGAGCGCGGGCCGGCACACGTGGCAGCCGTCCGGCGTCTTCCAGTTCAGGTACTCGAACACGGTGCGCATGTCCCTGAGACGCTCGTCCCGGATCGCATGGACTACCTCGTCGTGACTGTGCCCGGTGCAGCCGCACAATGGCTTCTTGCTCGGGGCGGCGGAGTAGCCCTCGCCCACGGTGTTCGCCAGCAGCGCTTCCACCAGCCCGGTGCAGGAACCGCAGGAGCTGGAGGCCTTGGTATGGGCGCGCACCTCTTCCAGCGTGAACAGGCCCTTCTTCACGATCGCGTCTGTGATCTCGCCCTTGCACACCCCGTTGCAGCCGCAGACCTCGGCGGAATCGGGCAGTGCCAGCACCTTGCTGTCGCCGTGTCCCGCATCACCCAGGTCGTGCTGTCCGAAAAGCATCGTGTTGCGGAAGGCGGAAATGTCCGTGCCCTCGCGCAGCAACTGGAAGTACCAGCTGCCGTCCATGGTGTCGCCGTACAGCACCGCGCCCTTCACCCGGCTGTCGCGGATCACCAGCTTCTTGTAGATGCCTTGTCCCGGGTCCTGCAGCACCAGGGTCTCGTCGCCCTCGTCCTCGGTGAATTCGCCGGCGGAGAACAGGTCGATGCCGGTCACCTTGAGCTTGGTGGAAGTGACCGAACCCTCGTAGCGGGCGATGCCCATGTGCGCCAGGTGATTCGCGCAGACCTTGGCCTGTTCGAACAGCGGAGCCACCAGGCCGTAGCAGGTGCCCCGATGCTGCACGCATTCGCCCACCGCGTAGATACGCGGATCGAAGGTCTGCATGGTGTCGTTGACCAACACGCCGCGCTCGCAATAAATGCCGGCCTGCTGCGCCAGGGCGATATTCGGACGGATGCCCACCGCCATCACCACCAGGTCGGCGGCGACTTCCGTTCCGTCGGCGAATTGCACCGCGGTCACACGCTCGTCGCCGAGAATGGCGGCGGTCTGCGCCTCCATGAGGAAGCGTTAGACCCCGCTGTTCGAGTGCGGCCTTGAGCAAACCCGCTGCGGGCTTGTCGAGCTGGCGCTCCATCAGGATATCCAGGAGATGCACGACCGTCACCTCCATGCCGTTCTTCAGCAGACCGTTGGCCGCCTCCAGGCCGAGCAGGCCGCCGCCGATCACCACGGCTTTCCCGTGGCTGCGCGCCGCAGCCAGCATGGTCTCGACATCGGCGATGTCGCGAAAACCGATAACGCCCGGCTTGTCCGACCCTGGCACGGGAATGATGAAGGGATTGGAGCCGGTTGCGAGCAACAGGCGATCGTATGGCCGAGTGACACCTGCCGCGGTCCTGACCTCGTGCCGTACCCGGTCGATCGCGACGACGGGGTCTCCCGTCATCAGATCGATCCCGTGTCCGGCATACCACTCGCGCGTGTTGAGCACGATGTCGTCGATGGTCTTCTCGCCGGCCAGCACCGGTGACAGCATGATGCGGTTGTAATTGGGGTGCGGCTCGGCGCCGAATACCGTGATGTCATAGAGCTCCGGATCTATCTTCAGCAGCTCCTCCAGTGCCCGCATCCCGGCCATGCCATTGCCCACCAACACAAGCTTCTGTTTCATTTCGTCTGCCTCTCGACGGTTAGGTGGCACGCGGAAGTCCCGGACTCCTCGTCGCCGTGCCAACTTCAAATTGCGGTTTCCGCCAGAACGGGCGTCCTGGCCTGTCCGGTTTCCCCTGCCGGGAACCGCCTGATCGCGAAGCCCGCTACATAGTCCCGAAACCCGGCGGGGTCGAAGCGGCGCCCGTCCATGAACAGGTCGGACCCCATCGCGAGTGCCTCCTCGCCGTGCCTCAATGTCCAGCCGCTCTCGTGCAGGCCCTCGACCTTGTAATCCGCTTGCGGGCAGAGAAGGTGCAGTTCCCTGGCCGCGGCGCGGAACACCTCCGGACGGTAGACCGCGTTGGCGATAGTCTCGGGATTGATCGTCTCGTCCAGCTGTCCCCAGCGAACCATCTGCGAGAGGAACCACACGGCATGCGAACGCCAGGGGAAGTTGGCCGCATAGCGATGAAAGACGTTGTAATCCGGCGCCGCCCGGGGCTGCTCGTCGGAGGAAAACTGCAGGGTGCCGGTGAGTGACTTCTCCAGGCTGTCGACCGGTGCGTTGACATAGCGCCCCTGGCTGAGCAGTTCGCAGGTTTCCCGCCGGTTCGCCGGATCGTCGAGCCAGATGCAGGCTTCGAGCAGGGCGGTAACGACGGCCTGGTGGGTATTCGGGTTGCTTTGCGCCCACGTCCGGGTGACCGCGAAGACCTTTTCCGGATGGTTGTTCCAGATGTCATGGCTGGTGATCAGGGTGCGGCCCAGCCCCAGGGAGACCGCATGGGTGTTCCAGGGTTCCCCCACGCAGTAGCCTGTGATCAGCCCGGCCCGCAGGTAATGCACGACCTGCGGCGGCGGGACCACGGTCAGGCGCACGTCGTCGTCCGGATCGATGCCCGCGTCGGCCATCCAGTAGCGCAACAGATAGTTGTGGGACGACTCGGGATAGACCACCGCGAAGGTCAATTTCGGACGGTTCGCCGCGCGATCGTGTTCGATGACCCGCTTGAGCGCCCGGGCCGAACCGGGCGCCGTGTCGAGCTCGCCCGTGCCGGTGGCGAGCATCCGTCCGTAGAGTTCCCTGGAGACGGTAATGGCGTTGCCGTTGAGGTCCAGACTCAATGCCGTGACCATCGGCTGGCAATGGTGGTTGTCCAGAGCGTTAGCGAGTGGCATCGCCGCCAGCATCTGGGCGCCATCCAGCATCCCGGTGCACACCTTGTCGCGGATGTTGGCCCAGGACGATTCGCGTGAAAGCTCGACAAACAGTCCGTGCCGTGCGAAAAAGCCCTTCTCCCGGGCGACGATCAGGGGGGCACAGTCCGTCAGGGGAATAAAGCCCAGCGCGAGCTGCGCTTTCTCGAGGTGACGGGTGGGCTTCGCCGCGGCGGAGACCTTGCGCGCGGGCAGGTGGTAGACCCTGGCGCGCGTAGCCGCCGCGTCGGGTTCGTTATCCAGGGACTTCGCCGGATTCCGGTGGCGCTCGTGCAGAAACTTCACCACCTCGGCACGATAGTGGTTGTAGGCCGGATCCTCGGCAAGCGCCAGCCGGTCGCGGGGACGTTCCAGATTGACTTCCAGAATCTGCCCGACAGTGGCCGATGGCCCGTTAGTCATCATGACGATTCGGTCCGACAACAGGACCGCCTCGTCCACGTCATGGGTGATCATGATCACGGTGTTGTTGAGCCGGCCGTGGATCTCCATCAGGGAATCCTGCATGTGTGTCCGGGTGAGGGAGTCGAGCGCACCGAACGGTTCGTCCATCAACAGGACCTTCGGCTCCATGGCGAGCGCGCGGGCGATGCCGACGCGCTGCTTCATGCCACCCGAGATCTCGTCCGGCTTGCGGTCCAGCGCATGCGACATATGGACCAGCTCGAGGTTATGGCGCGTCCATTCATCGCGCTCGTGCCGGGACTTCGTCTTCTTGAAGACCTGGTTGACCGCCAGACGCACGTTGTCGTAGACCGAAAGCCAGGGGAGCAGCGAGTGATTCTGGAACACCACGGCCCGATCGGGGCCCGGCTCGGTCACTTCCCTGCCTTCCAGCACCACGCCGCCCCCGGTCGCCTGCAGCAGGCCGGCGACGATGTTGAGCACCGTTGACTTGCCGCAGCCGGAGTGGCCGATCAGGGTGATGAACTCGCTCTGCTGGACAGCCAGGTTGATGCCGTTGAGAACATTCAGCGGTCCCTTGTCCGTGGGGAAGGTGATGCTGACATGGTCGATGTTCAGATAGGCATTCATGATGAAGTCTCCTGGCGCCCGATCAACGCAGCACCGCGTTCTTGTCCCAGCTCACCGCGCGCTGCAGCATCAGCATGCCGCGATCGAGCGCGAAACCGATCACCCCGATCACCAGTACGGCGACCATGATCCGGGCCAGCGAGTTGGAACTGCCGTTCTGGAATTCGTCCCATACGAACTTGCCGAGTCCCGGGTTCTGCGCCAGCATCTCGGCGGCGATCAGCACCATCCAGCCAATGCCGAGCGACAGCCGCAGCCCGGTGAACATCATCGGCATGGCCGAGGGCAGCACGATCTTTACGGTCTTGGTGAACCAGTTGAGGCGCAGCACCCGGCTCACGTTGAGCAAATCCCTGCTCACGCTCGATACGCCGACCGTGGTGTTGATTAGCGTCGGCCACAGGCAGCACAGGGTCACCGTGATGGCCGATGTCAGAAACGATTTTCCGAACAACGGGTCGTCGGTTACGTAAAGCGCCGACACCACCATGGTGACCAGCGGCAGCCAGGCCAGCGGCGAAACCGGCTTGAACACCTGGATGATGGGATTGAGCGCCTGGTACATGGTCGGACTCATGCCGCACACGATGCCGATCGGGATGGCGACGATCGAAGCCAGCAGAAAACCGGTGGCGACCGTCACGAGGCTGGTAAGGATCTGATCGAGGAAGGTCGGCACGCCCGTGTAGCGCCGACCCTCGATCCTGTCGAGGTCTTGCTGTGGCTTGCCGGCGGCGATCGCCTTGTCCAGGCGTTTCTGCATGCGCTCGTTGAAGTCCGACTCCCGGCCGCGCTCCTCCCGGTGCTCTTTATACAGGCTCACGGCCTGCTCCCAGACTTTCGCCGGACCCGGCAGCTGTCCCAGCGAGGTTTCCACGTGCTTCGCGCCGACGGACCACAGCATCAGGAACACCATGAATGCGAGCCCGGGAATGATCACGCTTCGGGCGAAGCTGGCGAAGTGCGCGTTCACCTGGTCGCCGGCGAAATATTCCCGGATGCGATCCCGGACAGCCGGGTTGAACGTTGTTGGGGATGCCGATTTCATTACTGGGTTCTCCTTGCCTCCGGTCGGTTTAGATCTGATCCTTGCCCTTCAGGCCAATCTTGAACTGCTCCAGGTAGGCGTTGGGCCTGGTGCCGTCGAAGGTGATCCCGTCGATGAACTGCGTCTGCGGCGGACGAAAGCCCGTTTCGGTAGCGAAGTCCGGGAAATCCGCGGGCGTCATCCTGCCTTCGGCTATCAGCGCTTCGGCCGCCTTGCGGTAGATGTCCGGGCGGTAGACCTTGCTGGCCGTCTCGGCGTACCAGGCGTCGGACTTCTGCTCCGGAATCTGGCCCCAGCGGCGCATCTGCGTCAGATACCAGACCGCATCCGAGTAGTAAGGGTAGGTGGCGTAATAGCGGAAGAACACGTTGAAATCCGGCACCGAGCGCTTGTCGCCTTTCTCGTATTCGAAGGTACCGGTCATGGAGTTGGCGATCACTTCGTAATCGGCGCCGACATAATTGGGCCGGGACAGGATCTTCACCGCCTCCGGACGATTGGCGTTGTCGTTTTCGTCGAGCCACTTGCCCGCGCGAATCAGCGCCTTGACGATGCGTAGTGTCGTGTTGGGGTACTTTTCGGTGAATTCCCGGGTCAGCCCGAATACTTTCTCCGGATTGTTCTTCCAGATCTCGTAGTCGGTGATCACCGGCACGCCGATACCCTTGAACACCGCCTGCTGGTTCCAGGGCTCGCCCACGCAATAGCCGTAGATCGTTCCAGCCTCCAGGGTGGCAGGCATTTGCGGTGGCGGAGTGACGGACAGCAGGGCGTCCGCATCGATGGTGCCGGAAATGTCGCCCTTCCGCGGCGCGTAATAGCCGGGATGAATACCGCCGGCCGCGAGCCAGTAACGCAGCTCATAGTTGTGCGTGGACACCGGAAAGACCATGCCCATTTTGAAGGGCTTGCCCTTCGCCTTGAATTCGTCCACCACCGGCTTGAGGTAGTCGGCCTTGATCGGATGCTGCGGAAGCCCGTCCTGCGTTTTCGGTACGTGCGCTTTCATCATCTTCCAGACTTCATTGGAGACCGTGATGCCGTTGCCGTTCAGATCCATGGAAAACGGCGTGACGATATGCGCCTCGGTGCCGAAACCGATCGTGGCGGCCAGGGGCTGGCCTGCCAGCATATGGGCACCATCCAGCTGCCCGTCGATGACGCCGTCGAGCAGCACCTTCCAGTTGGCCTGTGCCTCGAGCTGCACGTAGAGTCCCTCGTCCTCGAAGAAGCCCTTTTCGTAGGCGATCGCCAGGGGGGCCATATCGGTCAGCTTGATGAAACCGAATTTCAGGTCCTCTTTTTCCGGCGCGCCCGGCTCGGCAACAGCCGGGGATGTGGTCAGCGCCAGGCCCAGCAGGCCGAGGCCGAGCAGCTTGAAGATTTTTCTGCGTCCCTGCGGTGAAACCGGTTTTGCATTGCTCATGTAAACCACCTCTTCAGGTATGCCGATCAAAAAAAAACGTCCGCCCGGTCCGGGAACAGATTCCCGATCCGAACGGACGCCGTTGTCCGTAGTTGCAGCCCGCGTCGGCTGCGAAGCCTGTTGAAGCCCCCCCGTACCGGCTCGTCGTTAAGCCTGTCCCTCGGTGGATTACGGGGCTTTGCCGTATTTCAAGGCAGGGATTATGCCAATTTCATTTGATTCCAGATAATACAGTCACTTGGGTTTTTCTGGCTGGCCATCGGTTCGCCGGAACAGCCCGATACCGCACTAAATTGCACCATGCTTCGTGCCATTCGGTGGTCTGGCGCACCCAAAAAGCGCAGGCGAGACGGCTGAAACGGCCGGGAGATCCGCAGGCATCGCCCGCGCGATCAGCGTCAGGAGACCGGGACATCGGTGCCCGCAGCTTCTGTCGCAGAAGCGGTCTCGCCCGCGAACAGGACGCGGCATATTCAACTGAATTCGCGGGCAACCCTGCTCTACAGAGTGAAATATGCGCCACGGGCGCATTCGAAACGTCCGCTACCGCAATCAAGGCGGTAAAGTCGGCCTCAATGCACGGACAGGTGATAGATATCCGAGAACCCTTCTCCCGCCAGCAGGCTGGCGATGCGGGTGCAATGAAAGTGGCTGGTGCAGTACAGAATGACCGGACGCCGCTTGTTGAGCCGCCGGTATTCATAGCAGAGAGCATCCGCCGGCAGGTTCAGCGCGCCGGGCATGGCATCACGGCCGGACTCTTCGGGTAAACGAACATCCAGCAGCTGCCCGCCACCCGCAAGCAGGCGCGTGGCATCCGCGCGTGACAGGGTTTCCTCGCCGGGGAGGCGCGGCCTGTGCATCTCCAGGTTCACGACCGGCATGGCCACTCTCCCCGCTCGCCGCATTTCTCCAGCCGCTGGCAGAGTGAATGGCACACCAGCGACAACAGACCCACCACCACCATGACCAACGTGATGAGCACGACGACGACAGCGGTCACCATCCAGTTCTCGAAATGCATGTATCACCTCCACTGATCCGGTCCTGGCTGTATATTACAATATTATTATTTACATAACAATGTTGTTAATCAGGGAGTTAAGATGCTCGTGTCCTTTATGATAAGCCCGCTGGCAGGTGTTGATTCATCAGTGAAAAGTCCCCGAATCGCCGGACCGGAGGGGCTTCCTATCCCTGCCGCAGGGATTCGCAATAGCCGATGAAACCCGTCGGCACCTCGGCCGGGCAGTCACCGCACAACTCGTTGGCCGGCACCGCCAGGTCCATGCGCCTGGGGTAAGGCAGCTCCAGACCATGCATGAGGTTCACGAACTCCTCCAGCGGGCGGTTGCCTCCGAGGCGCGGATTGCGGTCCTGCTCCTGGCGGATGGTGGACACGCAACGGCCATTATAGTCGTGCCCCGGATAGGCCAGCGTGTCCTCCGGCAGGGTGAACAACCGCTCGCGGATGGAGCGATACAGCGACGCGGCATCGCCGCCCTGAAAATCGGTGCGCCCGCAACCGTCGATCAGCAGGGCATCGCCGGTGAACACCCGTGCGGTATCACCCTGCTGCTGCAGGTAACAGTAATGTGTGGCGGTGTGTCCGGGCGTGAACAGCGGCAGCAGGCTGATGGCGCCAAGTTCGAACAGCACGCCGTCCTCCACCCAAATATCCCGGCAATGCAGCCGGTCGTGCGCCGGGCCGGCGATGTGCGAGCCGGCCAGTTCCTTGAGCCGGTAGGCGGCCGTGAGATGGTCGGCATGCACATGGGTCTCCAGCGTGCAGGCCAGCGTCAGGCCCAGTTCCTGTACGAGCGCCAGATCCCGATCGGCGGTCTCGATCACCGGATCGATGAGCAGCGCCTGCCCGCTTGCCGGATCACCGAGCAGGTAGGTGTAGGTACTGGACTGCGATTCGAACAGTTGACGAAAGATCATGGATACCCCTCACTGTGTCACTCATTGATATACGGTTTGACACCGCCAGTCGTCCAATCGCCGTGAGCGGCCGTCCGACCGTGTTGTGCTCGCAATATCTGGCAACAACATTAACGCTTCGTTCAAATTGACCGTTTATTCCAGATTTCCTGCATTTCTCAGAGTCTTCACGACACCACCGGCGTTCAGGTCGTCAGCCGCCGGTAGATGTCCGAGACCTTCAGCGGCAGCTTGCGCACCTCGTCGATCACCGTGTAGTTCACCGCCCCGTACATATGCGGAAGGTAGTCCCGCGCCTCGGTGTCTATGGTGATGCAGAAGGCGTGGATGCCGTTGCGCTTGGCCTCGATCAGGGCCTGGCGCGTATCCTCGATGCCGTAGGCGCCACGGTAGGTGTCGTAGTCATCCGGCTTGCCGTCGGAGAGCGTGACCAGCAGTTTGGTGCGCGCCTCCACCTCGTTCAGCAGACGGGTCAGGTGGCGGATGGTCACCCCCATGCGGGTGTAGTCCTTCGGGGTGATGCCGCTGATGCGCGCCCTGACCTTGTCGCTGTAGGGATCGTCGAAGCCCTTGATGCGGTAGACCTCGCAGCGCTTGCGCGTGATCCCGGAAAAGCCGTAGATCGCGTAGCGGTCGCCGAGCGTCTCCAGCGACTCGCACAGCAGCACCAGCGCCTCGCGTTCGGCCTCGTTGATCCAGCCCTTGGTCGAGCCGCTCATGTCCACCATGAACATCACCGCAATGTTGCGCTCCAGCTTGTGCATCTTGGTGAACAGCCGGTCGGGCATTTCCCGGCCGATGCGGGTGTCCGCCCAGGCCTCGACCAGCGCATCGATGTCGATGTTCTCCCCGTAGGGCTGTTTCTTCAGCAGCTTGTCCTCGCCACGCAGCGCCTCGAAGGTGCGCCGCAGCGCGGCGGCCAGTCCGCGGTACTTCACCAGCGTGTCCGCGACGAAGCTGTCGTGGCGCGGTGTGACCTCCAGTTCGCGCAGCACCGCCCAGTTCTTGCGGTAGTGCTGGCGCTCGTAATCCCACTCGTTGTAGAGAAAGGCACCTTCCTCGTGGTAGGTGCCCTTCCAGACATCCTCGGCGCTACGCTCGCCGGCATCGCCCGCGAAATACGCGCCATCGCCCGCCGCGTACAGATAGTCCTCGGGGATGTCCCCGAGGTCCTGCAGGATGGACGCCATCGTACCCTTGACGTTATCGGGCGGCGGTAGCGGCCGCCCGTCCAGTTCGATCTCGAAGGTAAAGCCGTCCGGCATCTCCTCCGCCGGCACCTTGCGCAACTCGAACGGCAGGCGCTTTTCGCCGCCTTCGCTCTCCTTCACTCCGGGTTCGTCTCCCGCGTCGGCCGGCGTTTCCAGTTCCTTCTGCATGCGCAGCAGGCCCAGCCGGAAGGACTGGCTGTCCGCCTCGATGCGCGCGCGGCGCACCTGCTCCACCGCGTCCGGGCGCAGCACCCCCTGGTAGAACGCCGGCGGCGGCTGCGGGGCGGCGATGAGGCCGGGGAGCAACGCGAGGCTGTCCTTCACCGTGGCGTCGGGGTGTTCCAGCTTCGCGGCTGCGGCCCGCCAGACGTCGTCCAGATGACGGTCGGTGTGCTCGCGCAATGGCCGCAGCTGACGGTACACCCCCGGCAGCGCGGTACGGATGCGGGCATCCAGGCGCAGGGTTTCCAGGGCATGGAAACGCGTGAGCGCCTGCTGGTCATCCGGGTAGCGCGCCTGCTCTCCGTCCAGCGCTACCCGCCAGGTGCCGTACCAGGTCTGCGCCCACTGGTGCACCACCATCGCCTTGTAGAGCTGGAAATTCTCCTCGCGCGTCTCGAACCGGCTGACCGAGGCCGGCAGGTGCAGGGTCTCGGTATCCGTCCAGGGCTGTTCATCGCAGGCGATCTTGAGGCGCCTCCCGTTCAGGCCGTGGATAAAAGCCTCCAGCACGCCGGCGACTTCCTCGAAGGCCAGGCCGGTAGTGCGCGACTGATGCTCGCGCGCGAACGATTCCACGTCCTTGAATGCGGCCACGGCCGGATACAGGCCGCGGGTGTCGTAGATATCCATGCAGTGCAGCAGCCAGGCCTCCACGCCGGCCTCGTCCATCAGACGCAGCGCGCGGCACACATGCGCGACGAAATTGAACGCCATGCCGTGGCTGCTGCGCCCGACGACGCCGACCCAGTGCAGCACGAAATCCTGGCGCGCGCGCGGAAACTCCGCCAGTTCCCGCGCCGGCGCCTCGGCGGCGCCGAGCGACACCATGTGGACATCGAGGCGCTCCTCGAGCTGCGCGGCCGTCAGCGGCATGCCGCCGGTCTGCAGGAATTCCGTCTCGTCGTACCAGCGAGCGGCCACGCCTGCTGGCAGCACGCGCCCATCGGCGCTCGCCACGCCCAGGTGCAGGGGTTCAATGGTGCAGCCGGGCAGCACTTCGCGCAGCAGCTGCCCCAGTCCTTCGGCCTTCCAGGTGATCGCCCCGCCATCGGTGGACAACCAGACGCCGAGGCAGTCATCCGTGATCAGCCGCGGCAGATACCTGACCAGCTTCGGCATGTCCACCTCGCGGTCCCAGAGCTGGCGCTTCGGGCCATGGCCGAGCGGTGGCACGGGCAGCACGATCAGGTCGAAGCGCTGCTGCCGGCGCAGCAGGTCCTCGACATAGTCCATGACGTTCTCGTGCACATACTCGACGTTGTGCTCGCCGGCCGTGGCACGCGCCAGCGCGAGCATCTCCTCGCCGGCATCGACGTGCACCACCGTCGCGCCGGCTTTCAGCGCCTGCGCCGTGACGAAGCCGTTGCCGCCGAAGAGATTGAGTACGCGCAGGTCCTCAATGTCGTAGCAGCCCTCGAGGCGCCGGCGCACCCAGGCGGCGCACGGGATGTCGCGCCCCTGCAAACCGACGCGGCCGTGCGCGTCCAGGCGGCAGGGCACGCTCTGGTCGCCGATCCGCACCGTCCACTCCCGGAGCAGGCCGTCGCAGGCCGGTTCCCAGCGGCCCGGCTGGCCGGGGTCTCCGAACCAGGTCCAGTCCGCCGTCCAGGGCAGCGACGCGGGTTTCCCCCGGGCCAGGCGGTCCGGCCGGTCGACCGAGTACGCACCCCAGCGTTCCAGTTTACGCCCGGCACCGAAGTCGAGCAGTTCGTAGTCGCCGACCGGGGTGGCCGTGAACTCATCGCGGGTGTTGGCCTCGGAGACGGTGGGGAGCTGGACCATAGGTCAACTATCGCGCAATAGCGCCAGTATGAAAACCCGACAAAAGGAACACAATAGGAGCCCCAATTTTATGCGTCAATTTGTCCCCTTTTCACGCACGCATCCCCGCGGCCCGCTCAGGCCGGTGAGGTGGCGATAATGGTCTTGACGACATCGAGATAGATATTGTTGACCTGGCGGATTTCGAAACCGGCCTTTTGCACGTTGGCGACCGTATCGCGGTTCATCTCCGGGCCGATGGGCTTCCAGAGTGGTGTCATGACATTCAGCATCAGGTTGAACGGGAACACGTGGCTGCCGGTATGCTCGAACATGTACAGCTCACCGCCCGGCTTCAGCACCCGGCGCAGGGCGATGAGTCCCGCGACCGGATCCGGCACCGAGCAGAAGGTGCAGGAGGTCACCACCTGGTCGAAACTGTGGTCGAAGAATTCGAGCGCATGGATGTCCATCAAACGCAGCTCCAGTGAACCGACATAGTCCGCGGCACGCTCCCTCGCCTTCGCCAGCATGCGCGGGCTGATGTCGATGCCGACGATGTCACGCCCGGGCGGGAAGAACGGGATATCCTGCCCGGTGCCCACAGCAACAAACAACACCTTGCCCTGCATGTGGGCAAACAGCTTCCGCTTGCAGGGCGCCCAGCGCCGCTCGGGACCGTAGGCTAGCAGGTCATAGAAACCGGCGGAGAAGTCCCACTTCCGCTGCGTCGACGTTTCCATCACAGACGCCTGCCGCGCAGGCAGGCATCCACGGCATAGGTCAGCAACAGGACCAGGAGGCCGATGGATCCACCGCCGAGGAGCACCGCCGGGGCAGCCGGTGCCTGCACCGCGCCCGCCATTCCGAACACCATGCCGGCCAGCATCGCCGTCAGCATGACGGGCAGCATGACCTCCATCGCGCCGAACAGGCCCACGAATACCGGCATCAGCAGCAGCCCCGGTCCCATGCCGGCGAGCATGCCCGCGAACATGGCGGCCGACATGGGCCAGGACGGATCGACCATCGCGCTTGCCAGCCACGCGGCGGCCATGCCCATGACGGTGTTGGACAATGTGTCTCCCGCCAGAAAGTAAATGCGCCGCTCCAGCTTATGCTCCTTCCGGCCCGGAGTATTCCGGGTTATTCACCTCGTGGTCTGTCTCCGACAAGTATAACCGGTGGTCTGCCCCTTGACGGTTGTTCACCCCATCAGGGTATCGCGGACCCATTTGGCGGCCGCCTGACCGTACTCGAACATCAGCAGGCCGGAGAGGATGGCCGCGGTGCCGAGCACGACCTCGGGTTGCAGGGCCTCGCCGTTCAGCAGGTGCCCCAGCATCAGCGCCAGCACCGGCGTGACCAGCGTGATCAATGCGACACGGGTCGCCTCCACGTGCCGCAGCACGTAATAGTAGAGGGCGAAGCCCAGCACCGAGCCGATCAGGCCCAGGTAGACAATCGACAGCAGCGCCCGCGTCGGCACCGCCGCCGGCAACGACTCTCCGTTGAGGAGGTACAGCGACACCAGCAGCGGCACCGCGACCATCAGTCCGCCGATGGTGGTGGCCAGCGCCGGAACGTCCGCGCCGATGCGCTTGACGGCCACGGCGCTTGTCGAATAGGTGGTCACCGAAAACACCATGCCGGCGATCCCCCACACGGCGTGCGGACCGAGTCGCTGCGAACCCAGCAGCATGATCGCCAGTCCGGCCAGCCCGAGCAGCATGCCGGCGAGTCGCGCGGCATCCAGTGCCCGCTCGGCAAGCAGGAAGGTCGCCAGCAGGCCGGTCACGATGGGCGCGAGACCGAACAGCACCGAGATCCAGCCGGAGGGAATGAACTGCGAGGACCAGTACACCGAGGTCATGGCGAAGAATATCCCCAGACCGGCGGCCAGGTAGGTGCGGCGCGCACCGGCATGCCAGGGCAGCGGGATACTGAACAGGCCGGCGACCATCAGGCCGACCAGCATGCCCAGGATCATGCGGCTGGTGATGCCGAACAGATAGCCGACACCGTCGCCGCTCCACTGGATCGCCAGCGGCGTGGTGGACCAGATGATAATGACGCCAATATAGGCCATGGGTATGGACACCCGGGTTACCTCTCTTTGCTGAACATCGAACGCTGCTGGCATGCCCCTGCCTCGTACTCAAACCCCGAAAACGAAAAAGGCCGCAGGGTCGGAACCGTGCGGCCTTCGATGATCGGGGTTACTGAACCGGTTACCGGACGGATACTCCCTTCAAGGCGCCACACGGGCACGACGCCACTCGCCACTCGGGCAGTCGGCGCAGGCAGGCAATCGTGGGGCGCAGTGATCCGGTTAACATGAGCCCGAGTTTTTCAGAGGAGTGTATGGCTGTCAAGCCCGAAAAAAGGAGTCGGCTAATGGGCGGCCCCTTTTTCACATGATGAGGGAGCTGTTAAAGCTCATTGTATATTGCCTGGTCTACGCCGCACTAGCCGCTTGTTGAAAAACCCCGTCCATATGATCGTTGCTACGACAATCGGGTACATGGGGTCCGTTCCGGGTGATGAGTTTACGCAGTGGACCGGCGCTACGGATGCACGATACCCTTGCGTGTCGCTGATGCCAGGTCGAACCAGCCGTAGGCGGCGACGACCAGGAAACAGGTCGCGGGCGTGATATAGGAGGTCGCGGCGCCGAAGCGGTCGATCAGCGCGCCCTGGACCAGCGGCATCAATGCACCGCCGAGAATCGCCATCACCAGGCCGGCCGCTCCGAACTTCGTGTCTTCTCCCAGGCCGTGGAGCGCGACCCCATAGATGGTCGGGAACATGAGCGACAGGCACGCCGATATCATGACGATCGCCCAGACGCCGGAAAGACCGGAGTTAAAGACTGCATTGGTGCACAAAGCGATACCGGCAAGCGCCATGACCATGAGCAAACGGGCGGGACGCACGTATCCCAGGGCCCAGGTCATGATGAATCGCGAAACCAGAAAGACGAGCAGGCTGTATTGCAGATACTGCCCGGCATTGGCCTCGTCCCCGCCGATCGCGTCCTGCACATACTGAATCGTGAAGGTCCAGGTGCAGGTCTGCGCCGCGACGTTGAAGAACTGCGCGACGACACAGAACCTGTAGTGCCGGTTTTGCAGCAAGCGTCCAAGCGTTGCGCCGAAATGGACCTCAACATGACCGTGCTCCGCCACTTCACGCGCAGTGGGCATCCGGGTCAGCGCGATGCCAACCCAGATCAGCACCAGGACGAAGGCCATGGTGACATACGGGGTCATGACCGCGTTCAGTTCCGCAGACTGTATGGCTCGCAGCGCCTCGACTGTCATCGCTGCGCGCTCTTCGCCCGTTGCCACATGCAGATTTGGCAGGATCAGCGTCGCGGCCAGCAGCACCCCGATATTGGTGCCGACCGGGTTAAAGGCCTGCGCCAGGTTCAGGCGACGGGTCGCGTTGCTCTCCGGTCCCATGGCGATGACGAACGGGTTTGCCGACGTCTCCAGGATCGACAGGCCGGCCGCGAGCACAAACAGGGCCAGCAGAAAGAAGCCGTAGGTCATGGCGAGACTCGCCGGGTAGAACAGTAACGCTCCGGATGCCGCAAGACCCAGCCCGGTGAGCACACCGGTCTTGTAGGAAAAGCGCCGGTTGATAAACGCCGCCGGCAGGGCCAGACAGAAATAAGCGCCGTAATAGCAGAACTGCACAAACGCAGACTGCAGTGTACTCATCGTGAAAATCTTGCTGAACACCTTGACCAGGGGATCGGTCATATTGGCCGCAACACCCCAGGCGGCAAAGCAGGTGATCAACAACACGAAGGGAACCACCATATTGCGATGGACGAGTGGCGTTTTAGATGTCATGTTCGAGCCTGTAGATAACTCTGTGTAATTGCTGTTATTCATCCGTGGTCCAACAGGCGAACTTCGAGTTCGATCATAAAACGATTCAACGCAGCTTTACAATTTTCAATCGGCATAGACTATTAATTGAGGCTTGCTGGACAGCCAGGCAGACCACCCTTTTAGCCGAGTCATCCGACGGACTTACAAGTGGTCAGAGCCATAAGAGCTCCAACACCGTTGATCTTCTTTTTTCTCAAAAAGGAAGCGCCAAACTGGATCCCGAGCACGGTGGCGTTCGGAATGTCACCGCTACCACCGGGGAGGTAGAAGCCGTATAAAGGCGACCCCGTCGCCGTGATCCTCCCGAACTTGAGGGACAACTAATCGTCCCACCACTGCTTCTCGAGACTGGCGGCGTAGAGAAAGTACGTCTGACCGCCGACCAGCTGCATGACACTGTAGATACCGCCGACATTCTCGTCGATGCTGGTGCCGGCACGATCGATACCGGTCAGCCTGAAGGTCGTCCCCTTCCAGCCGAGCAGGCGCTCCAGGTCGAGTTCGGTCCCGAAATAGATGTCCTGCGCATAGTCGCTGTCCTGATGGATGCCGCCCTAGACGTTGCTCGCCGTAATGGCGTTGTAATAGGCGAAAAAGGTGTAGCCCCTGGAAGCGAGCTCGGTCCGGCGTTCGCCGCTGACGACAGTTTCTCCGTTCCACCAGTTTGTCCCGGCTGTCACCGCATGGCTCAAGGCCACTTCTGTCAACAAGGCGAACGCAAGCAGATACTGCTTCATGATTGCCACCCGTGTGCAGAATAGGTTTCTGTTTCGGCGGGCGGCTTCGTTTTCACCCGGACGTCACGACGGGCATCTTCTGTGGCTCATTGACAGACCGCTTGATGATCAGCAGCGCGACTATCGTGCTCAGCCATCATTCGGCGACCCGGACCTGGTTAGCAACCGATTACACCCTGGCCCAGCGGCAACAACAGCCACAGATCGATGGCTTGCGTTCTGCCGATGGTCTGGATTGTAAGAGGGAAAAGGGTACTGCCCCCTTCACCGCTGAATATTACGGAAAAATGTGATCTGACACCCACCTGCGGGGCAGACCCGGTAAATCATCGGACCGAAAATGTATCCGGCCCCATTTGGTGGGGTGGCGGGCCGCTTATTGTGACAAGGCGAGCGCGGGCATTGCCAGAGCGCACTGGACCGAGATCCCCTCGTCCAGGATCGCGCGCACCTGTGGCCCGCATTTGCCGCACTGGCCGGTGCAACCGAGTTGTTTGCGCAGGCCGTGCATCGTCCGCGTACCTTCTGCGACCGCGTTGCGGATCTCCCGATCGGTTACCGCTTTACAGAGACAGACATACATGGTGTGCATCCTGACAGTTGTACGAATGATTCCTATTCAATTACAAATGAGAATCATTGTCAATCGTTTTTGGCATACTACTATCTTCGCTGGTAGAATATTAATAACTTCTATATCAGTGGGTTAGTCATTGTACCCGGTTGTCGATGGTGTTAAGCTCGCCCGAGTTTCGGAACGACTCAACACGTCCAGCCTGCAACCCGCATACACGGGCAAGCCAGCCAATTCCATAATGACCCGTACCCGGAGGCAGATCCATGAAAGGAGACAGCAAAGCGATTGAATACCTTAACGCGGTGCTCAGAAACGAACTCACCGCGATCAACCAGTATTTCCTGCATGCGCGCATGTACGGCAACTGGGGGTTCGGCAAGCTGAACGAGCAAGAATACGAAGAATCCGTCGATGAGATGAAGCACGCCGACAGCCTCATCGAACGCATCCTGTTTCTGGAAGGACTGCCTAACCTGCAGGACATCGGCAAGCTCATGATCGGCGAGGATGCCCGGGAGATGCTGGGGAACGATCTGAAACTGGAGCAGAATTCTCACACCCTGTTGATCGAAGCAATTGCCTACTGCGAGTCCAGGGGCGACTACGTTTCACGGACCCTGTTTGCCGACATCCTGGCGAGCGAGGAAGAACACATCGACTGGCTGGAAACCCAGCTCGAGCTGATCGACAAGGTCGGGCTGGAAAACTATCTGCAGTCGATGATGTAGCTCAGGTCGGCGGGGTGGACTCGGCCAGGGAATCGCGTCTGATACCGACTACAAAACGGGACCGGATACATTTTCTGAAATTCGACAAATCAATCGATTCCGACCCCCGTTGATTTGCGCTGGACAGGATGTCAGACCGGGCATTCGCCGGCATGGCAAACCAAAGAACTCATCGGACTGAAATGTATCCGGCCCCTCTCAGGCGCGGAATTCTCGGAACCCTGGTGCCTGAGTTCGCAGATCGAACCCGGCATGTGCGCCTCGTTTCTCGGCGAGAGCGCGGAGATCATCCCCTATCACTACGTGATCGAAGGACATCTGCGCGTGCAGGTGGCCGATGAGCCCCCGTGCGAACTGGATCCCGGCAGCCTTGTCCTGCTGCCCCGCAACGACGCCCACCTGCTCGGAGGTGATCTGCGGCTCCCGCCCACACCGAGCGCGGCGATCGTCCAGCTTCCGGCCGACGGGGGACTGGCGATGATCAGGCTCGGCGGGGACGGTGAACGGACGCGGATCGTGTGCGGCTTCCTTGACGGAGAGAACCTGCAAGCAAATCCCGTCATCCGCGCCTTGCCCGCCCTGCTTAAGCTGGACTACCGCGAGGGTCCGTCCGCGGGGTGGATCCGCAACACCTTCAGCTACGCGGCAGACGAGATCGCGGCGGGGCGCATGGGCTCGGAAACCGTGTTCGCGAAACTCTCCGAACCGCTGTTCGTCGAGGCGATACGTCGATATGCGGAGTCGCTGCCCGAAGGGCAGACCGGCTGGCTGGCCGGTCTCAGGGATCCCTTCGTATCACGGGCCCTGGCGATACTGCACCGACGGCCGGGTGATCCCTGGACCGTCGATAAACTGGGACGGGAAGTGGGGCTGTCGCGATCGGCGCTGACGGATCGATTCACGCAGATCATCGGCGTAGCGCCGATGCAGTACCTGGCCGGCTGGCGCATCCAGGTGGCGGCCCAGGAGTTGCTCAACACCAGCAAATACATACCCCGGATCGCGCAGGATATCGGTTATCAAGCCGAAGCCGCCTTTGCCCGCGCCTTCAAACGCCGCATGGGTGCTCCCCCCGCCACTTGGCGGCGTCGGAACCGATAAGGGGACACGTCACCATATTCAGAAACGGTGGTAATGGGGTTCAGATCCTGTTTTTTTTTTAGCTTGTATCAGGGAAAACTCGTATCTGAACCTTGTTATTTGTGAGGCTGCATATGACAACCGCCTGTGGGAAACTTAACCTTTGACGAATCGACCGGGTCTCCCCTGCTGATTCCGCATTATTCAATCCAGCCAGTAGCGACCTTTGAAACCAATCCCCTTCAACAACACCTACGTTAACCTGGGCAACGACTTTTACGCCAGAACCACACCCTCGCCTGTTTCTAATCCGGCACTGATAGTTTTCAATCAGGCACTGAGCGATGCACTCGGGTTGTCGGACACCTGTCTGAACTCACCCGAGGTTACCGCCATCCTTGCCGGCAATCGCGTCCCCGAGGGTGCCGAGCCGCTGGCCATGGCATATGCCGGCCACCAGTTCGGACACTTCGTTCCGCAACTGGGGGACGGCCGCGCGATCCTGCTCGGCCAGGTTGCCGGCCTGGACGGCGTTCACCACGACATCCACCTGAAAGGGACCGGGCGCACGGCCTTCTCGCGCGGCGGTGACGGACGCGCCGCACTGGGACCGGTACTGCGCGAATACCTGGTCAGCGAGGCCATGGCAAAACTCGGTGTGCCGACCACGCGCGCACTGGCCGCGGTGACGACGGGCGAGCAGGTCGCCAGGCAGGAAATGTTGCCCGGCGGTGTCATTACCCGTACCGCCAGAAGCTTCGTGCGGGTCGGCACCTTCGAGTTTTTTTCCTCGAGAAACAATCTGGCCGCCGTGACACGGCTGGCCGATTATGTCATCGAACAGCATTATCCCGGGTGCCGCGACGAACCGAATCCCTGCCTAGCCCTGTTTGAGGCCATTATCGACCGGCAGGCCGCGCTGATCGCGCAGTGGATGCAGTTCGGCTTTATCCATGGCGTGATGAACACCGACAACATGTCGGTTGCGGGCGAGACCATCGACTACGGCCCCTGCGCGTTCATGGATCATTATGCCCATGACCAGGTGTACAGCTCGATCGATCGCTACGGGCGATATGCCTACAACAACCAGCCGAATATCGGGCTGTGGAACCTGACGCGCCTGGCGGAAACACTCCTCCCACTGCTGGCGGACAGCCCCGAGGCCGCCGTCGAGGCCGCGCAGGCGGCACTGAATGAGTATGCACCCCTATACACGCATTTCTGGCTGGACGGGATGCGCGCGAAAACCGGCCTGCAGACCCGCCTCGACGATGACAAGGCACTGATCAACGACCTGTTCGAGATCATGAACGCCAACAGGGCGGACTTCACCCTCACGTTCTATTATCTATCGACGCTGGAAAATGACTCATCGGAGCAGGATGGCAACGTGCGTGCCCTGTTCGGCGACCCGGAACCATTCGATCACTGGGCTCAACAATGGCGTGCACGCCTGCGCCAGGAAGGCAGCGACGATGCCACACGCCAGACGCGGATGCAGGCGATCAATCCCGTGTTTATCCCGAGAAACCACCGAATAGAAGCCGCCATCAGGGCGGCAGAAGATCATGATGATTATTCCGTGTTTCATGAGCTGCATGCGGTGCTGCAAAAACCCTGGCAGCGCCAGGCGGGAATGGACGCCTATATGCTGCCCCCGGAACCGGATGAAGTCGTTCAGCAGACATTTTGCGGGACGTGATAACAGATGAAAAGGGACCGGATACCTTTGAAGAGAAGATTGTATCCGGCCCCGATATTACCGCACTCACGCGGCGTACTTTTCCTTCGCCTCGCGGGCGCGCTGCGCCTCGTCCGGGCTGTAGGCCTTGCCCGACCACAGCATTTCGTAGGCAATTTCCTCGTTGCCGTTCTCGCACAATGACAGAACGTCACGGAACAGCGGCTGGAAAGTCTTGCTGCGATGTGAACGCTCGTGGTCCTCGAACGAACGCCAGAACGTCACGATCAGCGCCTCGCGGTCCTTCAGCGGACTGGTGACCGCCTGGCCGATGGTCGAGCCTTCATTGGAGATGTCGCCGCTGTTCAGGACGACGAAGCCTCCCACGAATCCGGTGTCGGAGTGGTAGGTCTTAACGTTCTCGCACAGCATGGCGACCCGCTCCTGAAGGTCGTCGACCGTGTATCCGTCCTTGAGAATCACCCGGTTCACGGTCACGACGCCGTCGGCAGGAAAGTCAGGAATCAGATTACGCATGGCAACCTCCTATATCAGATATTTAGCGTGTTCTAATATTATTATTACTGACTGTTTTAGTCAAGTATTACGGACGGCATACCCACGTTGCTCCACCGCCAGCGTGGCACTGAATTCCTTTTACACATTAATGACCTGGCACCTCACCAACAGAGGACCGGAGACATTTTCCGACCCAGGCAAATACCCCGCCCGGGAAAATCTATCCGGCCCCATTTCTGCTGGGGAGACATGGAGGTAAGAAAAAGGGTACTGACCACTTTTCTGGGCGCCGCTGCGCAGATTCCAGTCCCCTGTGCTATGAGTACACTATGCTTCCTGGCCGGGTTTTACATCGCTGCCTGTTCGTCAGCGTGTTTGCCGCTGTCGCGGTGGACGCGGCAGGCATTCAACCGGGGCCTGCAACCATGTCCGAACCGCGCATCGAAACCGCCGTCCGACTGATGGAACAATTCGCCGCGCACACCCGGGCGGACGCCGGCCAGCCGCCGCGGCGCTACCTGTGGACCGATGCGTTCGCGGTATGCAATTACCTCGGCCTGGCGCGCGCGACCCGCAACCGGGCCCACCGGGAGCGCGCGCTGGCGCTGGTCGAGCAGGTGCACCACACCCTCGGCCGGCATCGCGCCGACGATCACCGCCACGGCTGGATCAGTGGACTGGGAGAAGCTGAAGGCGAAGCGCATCCCACCGCCGGCGGGCTGCGCATCGGCAAACCCCTGCCGGAGCGGGCGCCCGGCGAGCCGCTCGACGAACGCCGCGAGTGGGACCGCGACGGCCAGTACTTCCACTACCTGACACGCTGGATGCACGCCCTCGATCAGGTCGCGCGCGCCATCGGTGAGGCGCGTTACAACCAGTGGGCGCGCGAACTCGACGCGACCGCGTTCCGCGCGTTCACCTACGTGCCCGCACCACCGCTGCCGACGCGTCGCATGCACTGGAAGATGAGTATCGATCTGTCACGCCCGCTGGTCGCGTCCATGGGCCAGCACGACCCGCTGGATGGCTACATCACCACCCTGGAGCTGCGTGCCACCGCCGCCTCACGGGCGTCGACGCAACCGGACCTGGCGGAAGAAAACCGCGCATACGCGGCGATGGTGCGTCTCGGCAACTGGGCCACCGACGACCCGCTGGGAATCGGCGGGCTGCTGGTCGACGCCTGGCGGGTGCAGCAACTCTCGCAGCAGGGCACCGAGGTCGAGCCGCACCTGTTCGACCGCCTGCTCGACGCCGCACGCAGCGGACTGGCCCTTTACATCCGGGGCGGCGATCTGCAACTGCCGGCCCGGTACCGGTTGGCGTTTCGCGAGTTCGGGCTGGCGATTGGCCTGCACGCCGTGGAACGCATGCAGGCTGCCACCCCGGGTCAGCGTGCGCAGCTCGAGGTGCTCAAGCAGTACCTGCCGCTGGCCGGCGACATCGAGGCGTTCTGGCTCGATCCGGCGCAGCAGCGCTCCGCCACCTGGATCGAGCACCAGGACATCAACACGGTGATGCTGGCGACCAGCCTGGCGCCGGACGGCTACCTCGACCTCCGCTAGCAGGACGAATTACCCTGTCCGTTGTACCTGCTGCAGCGGATTGCTGCCGATGCTGTGCTGTGCGGTCTCATGCTCAACGTGGTCAGGGGACCGAAACCGGCTCACTACTCCCTCATGATCATCAGCGTCTTGTTCGGCAGAACCGTCGCACTGCGCCAGATCAGTCTGCATATCGTGCCGGGCACGGGAAGCTACGGTGCGCCCTTTCTCGGCATGCATTACTACACCTGGTCATTCCTCGTCTTTATGCTCATCATATTCGGTACGGCGATTATCGCCGCCTGCAGCGTGCAATATCAAAAGCAGCAAATCACGGTCTTCGGGTCGGCGGTTTGCCGGCGCTGTGTTTCCTGTGTTTCCTGTATTGCCTTCATTCGCTCCCCATTGATTATAACGACCATGCCACAGCGAAAGGCAGGGCCTCAACCCTGATTGAGGACATTGATTGCAATGCCCCAACCGAATCGTCGGTAATTCCAACGTCGGGCCCCGCCTTCCGCAGCACCTCTCGCGGAGTATAGGCAGAATTAACGCCCTTTGATGACTCGTCAAGGACTCGTCAAGGGATCATCCACAGGTAACGAAGAGACCTGCGCCCTGTCACCACCCCGAAATCCTGCGTCATTCCGCACTCACTATCCAACCCTTCGCTCTCGCCTGTACAACGTGCCAGCTACCCCGGGGCATCAGATCAACGGGAGTCCTGGCTCTCCCCTTTGGGTCAGTGTCATTGCAATGGGATAAAGTGTTTGAGGGTGTCAGCCAAACAGCTCAGCCGGTGGCGCCTGGCTTGCCGGGCGCAGACCTACTGGAGCCGAGCTAAGCTTTTCCTGCACATGGGTCAGTATCTTCTCGAGAGCCTGCCCCACGAAGTGCTTTGGGCATCACCACAGGGCACTCTGAAGAACAAAGGGGCCGGACATATTGGAACTGATTGTACTCTGATCCCGTTTTTCTCATCAGGGACTGGGATTGGGATACGCCTCGTGGATGGCCTGTATCCCCTCCAGCACCTCGGGGGAGAGTTCCAGATCAATGCTGGCGATGTTGCTGCGCAGCTGCTCCATCATCGTGGCCCCGATGATGGTACTGGTGAGAAACGGCCGGCTGTTCGCAAAGGCCAGTGCCATCTGCGCGCAGTCGAGGCCGTGAGCGCGAGCCAGTTCGGCGTAATCCGCAGTGGCTTTTTCAGCGGCCGGACTGTTGTAGCGCATATAGTCCGGGTACAGGGTCAGCCGCGCCCCCGGCGGGCGGGCACCGTTCAGGTACTTGCCGGACAGCACGCCGAAGCCCAGCGGGGAATAGGCCAGCAGGCCGCAGTGTTCGCGCCATGACACCTCGGCGGCGCCGACTTCATAGGAACGGTTCAGCAGGCTGTAGGGGTTCTGCACCGTGACCACGCGCGGCAGGTCCAGTTGTTCGGCGACCTGCAGGAAGCGCATGATGCCCCATGGGGTCTCGTTGGAAAGGCCGACGTGGTGGATCTTGCCGGCCTGCACGAATTCCTGCAGCACCGTGAGCGTCTCGGCAACGGGAGTTAATTCGTTCTCGTCCCCGGGTTCGAATCCCAACTTGCCGAAGAAATTCGTGTTTCTTTCCGGCCAGTGCAGCTGATATAGGTCGATGCAGTCGACCTGCAGGCGCTGCAGGCTGCCATCCAGCGCCGCCTGCAGGTGTTCCCGGTTGAAACCCGTCCGACCCTCGCGGATGTGGTCGATCCAGCCCACCCCGGGACCCGCGATCTTGCTGGCCAGCACGACCCGGTCGCGGTTGCCGGTCCGTTTCAGCCAGTCGCCGATGATCGCCTCGGTCTGTCCGTAGGTAGCCGAGCGCGGTGGGATCGGGTACAGCTCCGCGGTGTCGAAGAAGTTCACGCCCTGCGCGAACGCATAGTCCATCTGCTCGAAGGCCTCGGCCCGGGTGTTCTGTTCCCCCCAGGTCATGGTACCCAGGCAGATAACGCTGACCTCGAGTTCGGTGTTGCCGAGTTTGCGATATTGCATGAATCATGCCTCCTTAAAGGGGCCGGATACATTTTCTGAACTGCATCCGGGACTCTCGATGATAGCCGCGTCACTACCCTTGCTGCAAAAAAGGTGACAGATTTATTTTCACGCATTATTAAAACTGTATCCGCCCCCTTTATCTCTGACACCTTTTACCCTAGTCTGATACCCGCCATGTCCAACAGTACTTTCACACTGTCCGATACGCTGTATCGTTACCTGCTGAGCGTCTCACTGCGGGAAGACCCGCTGCAACAGCAGCTGCGCCAGGAGACCGCTCGCGACGAAATGGCACGGTTGCAGATTGCGCCGGAACAGGGGCAGCTGATGGCGCTGCTGGTGAAACTGATCGGTGCGCGCAAGGCGCTGGAAATCGGCGTTTTCACTGGCTACAGCGCCTTGTGTGTTGCCAGTGCACTGCCCGCCGACGGCAGGCTGGTGGCCTGCGATATCGACGAAACCTGGACGGCAGTGGCGCAACGCTACTGGAAGGAGGCCGGGCTGAGTGAGCGGATCGAACTGCGACTGGCGCCGGCGCTGGAAACGCTGGATGCCCTGATAGCTAACGGCGAGTCAGACAGCTTCGACTTTGCCTTTATCGACGCCGACAAGGAAAACTATGGTGGCTACTACGAGCGCGCGCTGACGCTGCTGCGTCCCGGCGGCCTGATCGCCGTCGACAACACGCTCTGGTCCGGTCAGGTTGCCGATCCGGCCTGTCAGGATACAGACACCCGCGCCATCCGCGCGTTCAACGAGGTGCTGTACCGGGATGATCGCGTGGACATCAGCCTGATTCCCATCGCCGACGGCC
The DNA here is from genome assembly GCA_963763115.1 of uncultured Gammaproteobacteria bacterium. Taxonomy (GTDB): domain Bacteria; phylum Pseudomonadota; class Gammaproteobacteria; order UBA9214; family UBA9214; genus CAVQCA01. The sequence continues at coordinate 16,447 of CAVXNM010000041.1, read as the reverse complement.
TGACACTCGCCATGAAGCGGGTTTAAATCAAAGGGGTCAGACTCCATTGATCAGACGCAATATTGACGAATCAATCGAGTCTGACCCCTTTGATTCCTTTGTTATTTCTCGACCTTCTTGACATCTTCGGCCCGGTCCCCGCCGAGCTCGGCCGCGAGAAAAGCCCCGTCGGTCGGCAATTCGATGTGAAAATTCGAGGTATCGTCGATGGCGAGCCGGCCGCTTTCGAGTTCGAGCGCCAGCACATGCCCGCCAGCCCGGCGGTCCTCGCTAAGGAAATGCAGGTGGTAACCGGGCACGTTCATGCCCTCCGCGAACGCCGGGAACCGGAACCCCGCCAGCGTCCCGGATACCGCATGCAGATCGAAGCACGGCTGGTCTTCCGTGACGGTGGTGAGTGGTGGATACGGTTTCGATTGCCGGGGCACGCTGCGGGTGCGAACGTGGCGGAATCGACCATCAACGCGTATTGCGTAAAACAGGTTGGCGCTTGCGAGTTCGCCGTCCAGTAAGGCACACAGGCCGGCGTAATCGAGCGGATCATCAAGCGTCTGCTGAATGCGCGGGTTGAAGAACAGTACGGTGGCGAACGGCGTTTGATATTCGTCCGGTACGGGATGGGCACGCCCGTCCCCCGTGATCTGCCAGAAACGACCGTCAAAGCCGATCATCTCGCCATCGAGGGCATTGAAGGTTCCGATACCGAAGTCCCCGTGCCGCCTGAGCTGGCCGTAGGTCATGTCGCCGTCGTAGACCCCCTCCAGCAGGGCGTTGATCGTCGACGACTGATAGACCTCGTGGATGGGTCGATGCGGGGCATGCAGGCGATGATGTCGCAGGACATGCAGCGCCTGAATGAATCGTTGCTCAAACTGCATCATGGTCCTTCCCTCCCGCCGGGCATCCAGGTCCGGAAGACAGGACGCCGGAACACCATCCCCGTAAATATAGGCCAATCATGTGCGCTGGCAACCTTATGTCCGCGTCACATCCGCGCTGGCGATTCTTGTCGCCAACCGATCTGATGTCCGTGTGGCCGAAGATCGCCGGCCGAGGGTGGCAGTATTTGAACTCCGGCAGGTTGCCCGACGGATCGTGAGATCAATGGTGTCAGACGCCATTATTCAGATGGCCCTGTTGACGAAGCAATCGAGTCTGATCCCTTTCTTTGATTCGCTGTTATTACTGTTTATCTTTTGATGTAATCTCACCAGCATGCGCAAACACACCCGCCGTAGATATTTCCGCATTGCGCTTGCCGCATTGCTGGCGGTGGCGGCGTTGTGGTCCTGCTCCACCAGCCCGCCGCGCAATCTCAACGACAGCTGCGACATCTTCGACGACAAGGGCGGCTGGTACAAAGACGCCAAACGCGCTTACGAACACTGGGGCGTGCCGATTCATGTGCAGCTCGCCATCGTCTACCAGGAATCGAAGTTCGTGGATGACGCCAAGCCGCCGCGCGACTACCTGCTGTGGGTCATCCCCTGGGGACGGGTGTCATCCGCCTACGGCTATGCCCAGGCCAAGGACGACACCTGGGACTGGTACCGGGAGAAAACCGGCAATCGCTTCGCCGACCGCGACGACTTTGCTGATGCCGTGGACTTCATCGCCTGGTACGGCAACATGAGCCACCGCATGCTCGGCATCTCCCGGTGGGACGCCTACAGCCAGTACCTGGCCTACCACGAGGGACAGGGCGGCTACAAGCGCAAGACCTATGAAAAGAAACCCTGGCTCATCAAAGTCGCGCACCAGGTGGACAACCGCGCCAGGCGCTACCACACCCAGCTGGCGCAGTGCGAAGAAGAACTCAACAGCGGCTGGAGCCTGTGGCCGTTTTGAGGGAGGGCGGTTCGCTGTTCTTGTGAGATATTTAGGGTCGACCAAAAAACCAGTGGCGCTAAGAAATAGTAGGGGAAGATGTGCTCTGACACCCTTTTACCTGTTAACGATAATATGTGTTCTGATACCTTTAATTCTTTCCCAATTAGGCTAACGCACTATGCTCGAATATGTATTGTTCGCGGAACGGCTCAGAAACCGTTTCACCTCATGGCTGGATAACAATGGCATCGACTACCGAACCTCCGGAGACGGAGAAGAGTTGCTCGTGCTCATTGAAGAGGACATCGATGATGACATGCAGGACAAGATAGACGAGCAGTACGACCTGCTGCTGGAAGAAAGTGCCAGAATTGCCGACGAGCAAGATGATTCCCCGGATGCCGTTCACCTGGTGGGCATCCAGTTTCAGTGCAGCGATGGTAGAATCGGCATGGTGCGCATCACGCCCGAACTGGCGAACCGGCTGCACCACTGCCTGGACATGGTCGAACTTCAGGCCTTCGTGCAGGCTGTCGTTGATGCCGTGGAGAATCCGGACAACAGGCCGCTGTGCAAGCCTTGATTCCGGAAAATAGGGGACAGACCACGATTTCCGCTAATCCTTTACCGGCCTGCCCGCCTTGCCCGGTGTGACGCGACGCCGCAGCATGGCCTCGATTTCCCCGCTGAACCGCGCGTCTCCGAGCACATAGTTACCGTTGGTTGCCTGCCTGATCTCATCGATCAAGGCCGGCTCAAGGTGCGCACGGAACAAATCCCGGTAGTGCCTGCAACGAGCCTCCCTTGTCTGACCCAGCGCCCTGTAGAGCGGATGTGGATCGAGCAACGCATTATTCATGCCCTGCCCGTTTGAACGGTAGCTTGACCAGGCGTACCCGGCAGGATGATCCACCATGCCGGCCCGGACGGGATTCAGTTCGATATACCGGTAACAGACCAGCACATACGTTTCCTTCTGCGCAAGGCAGGAACGGAACCGACCTTCCCACAAGGTCCCGGAGCGCCGCCAGGTACGATTGATGTACTGGACATAGCGCTGCCCCAGGTGCTTCATCATCAGGCCGGCACTGTCAGCACGCTCGGGCGTGACCAGCAGGTGCACATGGTTAGTCATCAGGCAATAGGCATGGATCAGGCAGCCGAACTTCCCGGCCTGCTGACCCAGGTCCTGCAGGTAACGCTGGTAGTCTGCTGTGGCGAAAAAACAGGCCTGCCGGTTATTGCCCCGTTGAATGATATGCCAGGGAATGCCCGCCACGGCCAGGCGCGCGCGTCGCGGCATCGGTGACCTCCTTGTCCATAGGCGACCCGGACTGCCACCGGTAACCTATCGCGCATAGACAGGGAGATCAGTCAGACAAATGACTGAGAAATCGTGGTCTGTCCCCTATTATTCACCGCTGCCTACTCCACCAGTGTCACCGCCCCAGTGCCAAGATCGTAGTATCCCGCTACAACCTTCAAACTGCCTGCCTTCACCAGCCCGGAAATTACGGTTGATGACTCCCGCAATAGCGTGGCCTGGATCTTCGCATTGGCCATAATGGCCGCTTCGAGGTTTGAACCGGCCTGATCGACGGCCGGTTGAATGTGCGGAAAAAGTGAGCTGATCTGTCCAGGCACATCCTTGCCTTCGATTGTCGCTTTCACAGCTCCACAATTGGAGTGACCCATCACCAGAATCACCATGGTGCCCAAGACTGCGGCGCCATATTCCAGACTGCCGATGATTTCAGGTGTGATCATATTTCCTGCAACCCGGGTCACAAATAGCTGCCCAATGCTCTGATCAAAAACGAGCTCGACTGGAACCCGCGAATCCGCACAGGAAAGTACAGCAGCGAACGGCTCCTGCTTTCCTTCTGTTTTTTGCTTGAGAATCGCGAGGTCCTGTTCGTGGGAAATCATGCGCCCGGAGGTAAACCGTTTATTACCCACCATTAATTTGTCTAGTGCGGCGATCGGGCTGAGCGTGGACTTGGCTTGCGCCACCGACGGAGTAAGAATCTCCAGGCCACCTCCCAGGACGGTGGCAGCAGTGGCTGTCAGTCCCAACCCTAACACTTGTCGTCTCGACCATCCCAGCTCTGAAGATTTCTTCATATTCAGCCCCTCTCTATCGTTTCTCCAATCGTTTCCAAGCAATCGCCTTTGACCGAGCCAGGAGCATCGGTAGACCCCTGCCCCTGCCGCGCTTGATCGATAGGCTGGGAACAACATTGCTACGGTCTTCTTTGGATACCTCTCAAATCCTGAGTAGGAATTCGCCATACCCAGGCATTATAGTTAACCTTTTAGTAGGGCTGCTCTCGGGGAAAAGGGGAAAAGGGGACAGACCACGTTTGTGTGAAAAGAAATCATGGTCTGTCTCCTTTTATTATTAGTGACAATCGGTAATAAGGCTCAATTGTCACTGCCCCCTTTAATTCCTGATTTCCGAAGGCACTGACGGCGCATGCGAAAGCTGCTGGTGACACTGATACAGGGCATCGACTGGATACGGCAACGCCTGGGGTTCGCCCTGCTGATCAGGATTGGACTGCCGGTCATCGTCCTGGGGTTGCCCGTATTGGCTGTTATCACCAGCTCAGACGACGAGGTAAGCTACTCGGTCAATACCTCTTTCTCCATGTGCAACAGCTTCGGTAAACCGCTGAAGGGCGTGACCCTGGACAACTGTGCCACGTGGTTTGATTTCAAGCTGGCGAATACCGGTGATAATCCCCAGCCGTTGGTGGAATTCAGCGTCCCGGCCGGAACAGCGACGCTGTCAGATGTGCACATACTTCACCTCGTCGCCAGCAACGAAAAGATACCGAAAATCGAGGTGCAAACCACGGACCTGCCGGGTGAATACCGCATCAGGGAGTTACCACCCAACGTCCTGGTTACAGCCAGGCTGAGCACAGCCGGACTGGAGCAGGCCAGACGTCTGAAGAAGGGACAGGGCGTGGAGGTTCGTGCCAACGGGCGGGTTATCAATGTTGACCCGCATGCGGCGACAGTTATACGGATGCTGTATGCCCTCATCACGGTGCTGGGTTTTTAACATGCCGTTGAAATATAGAGGTCGGAAAAAATCGGGGACAGACCACGATATAATCAGACCTATACAGATCTAACCGCCCCAGCAATCGTGGTCTGCCCCCTATTACAGTCAACCTTTCAAGCGGAACTCACGAACCTCTGTAACGTTTTTGCGCCAGGACGATATATTCGTATAGGCGTCAAACAAGTCCGTCGGGATGCCGTCGAGTATGCCACTCGTGAGCCAGTCCACGATCCAGTAGAGCTTGAGGTCTGCGACAGTCAGTGCATTGCCAACGATAAAACCGGTGCTGTCATTACTGATGAGCAGACGCTCGAGGTACGTCGCCCACTCCGGCAAGGTTTTCTCAGCCAGTTCCTTGCGCATGGCCATCTTTTTCTGCACATCATTCTCATGAAGACTCGGCCCGATGAGCTGATTGATATCTTCACCGACATCCATCGCTTCATCTACTTTCAATGCCTGGATCAGATCGTCGACAGGATACAAGCCGGCTAAACGCCCGGCAAACCTCAGGATCGCGTTACTTTGCGCTGAACAGCACTTTTCGGCGGTTGTTTCCACATCCAGCACGGGCAGCCCGCCAAACGGAAATTCGCCCGAGGCCCGGCGCTCACGGAATTGCTCCGGCGGAACGAAGTCATCTTCAAATGCCACCTTGCCGATGTTCAAGGCATCGCGAATGGCACCTGCCCGGCCAGGAAAGGGGAAATAACGCAAGCGTAATGATGTGATGTTTTGCATTTTACATTCTCATCCAGGCTGTACCTGAGATTTTAGGGTGAGCGAAAACGGTGCCAGAGTACATTTCCTGCTTATATCAGGAAATAGGGGACAGACCACTAAAAACGTGGTCTGTCCCCTATTATTCTGATCGTTGCGGTTTTGGATGGATTTATATATAAGAATATGGTAATATACTTCGCATCCATTACTTGCCGTCGTGAGATATCAAGATGCTAAAGAGAACCGTGGTTGTATTCGCTGCCGCAGCGTTCTTTTGGGGAACAGTACCAACCCAGACCGCCCAGGCACGGGATGATATCTGGGATCTGATGAATCCCTCGTGGTGGGCCGACAAGGTATTCGATAACGATAATGATGACTCGTGGCACTACCGGTACCGTCCTTACAGTCCCTACTGGGGCAGTCCCTATGGCCAGAAGCCTCGAGTGATCGTGGTACTGCAACAGCCGGACACGAAGGAACAAAATCCCGAGACCAGGCTGCCTGAGTAACCTGCGGTCAATGGGAAATAGGGGACAGACCACGATTACTGCTTGCCGGTTATTCCCACTCTGTATGATGTGCCAGGGAATACCATCCACGGCCAGACGTGCATGTCGCGGTATCCGTGACCTCCTTATCCGTGCAGTACATCCTGTACTGCAACCAGCAACCATGACCTACTAACAGGAAGATGTGTCAGACAACAACGAACATACACAAGGTAATCGTGGTCTGTCCCCTATTATTCCTATTATTCCCCATTATTCCAACAACTGGTGTCAGTCAGACGAATGGCCGGATAATCGTGGTCTGCCCCCTATTATTCTTTAACTGGCTCGCATTGACAGGAAGTTCAGTCAGACAATGACCAACACAACAGCGGGAAATCGTGATCTGTCCTCTATCATTCTATTATATGAACAATGTATCCAAACCAGTTTATCTGGCTGACCGTTCTGCTTGTCGTGACCGGGCTGACGGCATGCAGTAACGACACACAAAACGACAGTGAGCTCGTCACTGGTTTCCCCTGGCAGATCGAACGGCTGCCAAATGGAACTACGCGCGTATTCGGCATAGTGCCCGGGCAAACAACGCTGGGCGTGGCGATGGCTAAACTGGGCGACGACAACGAGATGGCAATTATCGCCCCACCGGGCGAAACCGGTTCCCTGGAGGTGTACTACAGCCACTATACCGCCGGCCTGATCGAGGGCAAGCTTATTCTGGTGGCGGATATCGAGCCGGACACCCTGGCTTCCATGCAAATGCGCGCCCGTCGCAAAGATGGCACACATAGGCTGCTCTTGGACGAAGGTGACCTGACAATAGCCCGACGTGCTGCCGTTCGGGCGATCACCTTCATGCCGACCTTCGACCTTGACGAAGAGATCACCCGTGCACGCTTCGGCATACCCGCCGAGGTCCTGCCGGTCAGCGCACAGGAACAGCACCTGCTCTACCCCGAGCTTGGCCTGGACCTCGTCCTCAACGCGGACGGAAAGGATGTCCTGCAGTACCTGTCACCCGACGATTTCGATATGCATCGCGCGCAGTTGCAAGTCAAGGAAGACTGATGGGTTAAAGGTATCGGAATAAAACAAAGGACAGACCACGTTTTATCTAACGGGAAATCGTGGTCTGTCCCCTATTGTCTGTCCCCTATTGTCTGTCCCCTATTGTCCCCAAATGGGAACAACAAATATTCACGGTTAGGACGTAAAGATCAAACCTGAGCACCGAGTATCACCAATATTAAAGAGAGGCGGGCAATGATTAAAAATGTCCTTAGGATGATCGCGATCTTTGTCCCAGCAATTCTGGCGGGTTGTGCCGCTCAAAACGCGGCTGTGAAATCTGCTGCGATTGAGCCAGATAATTACTACCCACCTGGAACACCTGAAATTCCACTTGCCCCAGGTCCTACGCAGTTTGCCTCCGATTATCCGGTCTGGTTCGGCACCACAAGAAAGCCAACGGCAAATGGTAACGATTATACGGATCAACGAGATAACGCCTTACATTATGGTCGTGTGCTGGTCTCGATTCCGAAGAACCATCACATAGGCTCCCTCGGGACACGAATCGGAAATCTAACCGGCCATGATCCCGAGCTCGTTGTTCGGAATGTCTATGTTGTTCCAGATGAATCTCAATTCATTAATGTGGTGGAGGACAACCTTCCACCCGTCATGGGGCCGGACAATTCCTATGTCCTCGTCTTCATTCATGGATATAACAATACCTTCGTCGACGCCGCAAAGCGCGCAGCTCAACTTGGTTCCGACTTAGGTGTGCCACCCAACAATATGTTCTTGTTCTCATGGGCAGCAAGAAACCACACTCTTGAATACACCGTTGACGAAGCAACTATCGATACGAATGAAATCTATCTACGCTCTTTTCTCAATGACGTGGCGCATGCAGCTCCAGGGCGAAAGATTCACATCATCGTTCATAGCATGGGTAACCGGGCTCTCTTGCGGGTTGTGACTTCCAGTGTCATGGGAGCCGCCAGCAATAACGCTGTGCACTTTGGCCAGATTATTCTCGCTGCGGCGGACGTTGATAAAGACCTATTTGCACAACTGGCACCTAATTACCTTCAGGTAGCTGACCGAATCACCGTCTATTTGTCCCCTTATGATTATGCAGTGGGCGCCTCTGACTTTGTTCATGCTTATCCACGCGTCGGTTGTGGAAGAACGCCCCAGGTCACTGTACCTGGAATCGATAACATAGTTTCAACTATTCCCGAAGATTTTCCTGCACACGCTTATTTTGCTGAAACGCTTCCAGTACTCACCGATATCAAGAATCTGATGCTACGTAATATGCATGCCCGATCTGGAAAGGAGTGGAGAAAGATAGATGACTATTGGGTCGTGGGCGGGCCAGTTGATGAAGCGAAAGCGGTCTGTTACTAATGGTCAGATAATTAGCGTAACAAATAATAAATGTATCCGGCCCCATTAATCGAGTCATCACATGCCAATAAGTGGAAATATGGGACAGACCACGATTGGAAATATGGGACAGACCACGATTACTGCTTGCCGGTTATTCCCTCTCTGTATGATGTATTAGGGAATACCATCCACGGCCAGACGTGCATGTCGCGGTATCCGTGACCTCCTTATCTCTGCAATACATCCTGTACTGCAACCAGCAACCCATGACCTACTAACAGAAATATCAGTCAGACAACAACGAACAAACACAAGGAAATCGTGGTCTGTCCCCTATTACCCTACGAATCAATCGAGTCTGACCCCATTGATTCCGGAAGACCAGCCCGACATCAGCCAAGAAAAAAACCTGGAAAACGTGGTCTGTCCCCTATTATTCGGAAATGATCGATTCAGGAATGAGATTGAACGCGCCCTGGCGGTCAAAACGGGGACAGGCCGGCGAGGCAGACCCGGAAAATCCCCGGAATGAATAATGTATCCGGCCCCTTTACTGGATTGGCTTATACTGGATCTGTCACAGGTAATGCTAACGGCTGCCCGTTATTCCTTAGGTACTCAGCATATTCAAACATGAGAATAACGATATCGGTTCTGGTGGTTCTCTGCTTCACATCGTTTAGCCCGGTGGTCAATGCGGCCTGTGATTCCGACAGGGTGTCGTTACAGATGCTGGGCTCCCGAGGCCCGGAACTGTTCGATGAGAATGCTTCGACAGGCTACCTCATCTGGCTGGACGATAAGGCGAGGATCATCATCGACACGGGTCCCGGCACAGTGCAGCGCTTCGAGAAAAGCGGTGCAGGCTTCGAGGATGTCGAGCTGATCCTGTTTACCCATTTCCACGTCGATCACAGTGCCGATTTTCCTGCGTACATCAAGGGCAGTTATTTCACTACCCGCAATACACCGCTCCATATCGTCGGTCCGAGCGGGAACGAGCTGTTGCCGTCGGCAGATGCTTTCGCCGAACGTATGTTGGGGTCCGGGACGGGCGTGTATCCCTACCTCAGTGCATACATTGATCCCGACTTACCGAGTGATTACAAGATCGTACCGCACACAATACCCTGGTCAGAGCAGGATCTCGGTATACGAACGGTTTACGAATCTGCCGATTACAATGTGAAGGCGGTATCGGTTCATCATGGGTCATTGCCGGCTCTGGCTTACCGGGTCGAGATCGCGGGTTGTGTGATCAGCTTTACCGGTGATATGAACGGCAGTCTGGGCAGGATGCCTGCGCTCGCACATGCGTCGGATATCCTCGTTGCGCACAACGCGATACCAGAAGGCGCCACCGGAGTTGCAGCGAATTTGCACATGAAGCCAGGCTATATCGGAGAGATTGCGGCCGAGGCCGGTGTGAAGCAACTTGTGCTGTCACATCTGATGCGAAGGACCATCGATCGCAAGGATGAAACGGTTCGCATCATCCGGGAGCGATACAAAGGCCCGGTGAGTTTTCCAGATGACCTTGATGTCATCGTACCTTAAGCATGAATCGCGACAAAAGGGGCCGGATACATTTTTTGTCTGAAAAATGTATCCGGCCCCTATATTTCGCTCGTCGGTACCGCCGTCCTGAGCATAGTCCGGGCCAAACCGGAGATCAGATGCAACACGCGGGTATAGCTTTTAATTACGGACCGATCGTTGTTCATAATGTTGGGACAGTCCACTGGAGGCGGCGCCATGTTCGGTATCAATGATCAAAATCGCCGCTGGTGGGTCCTCGCCGCGATGGGCGCCATCCTTGGCGTCATCCTGCTCGACGAGACGGTGATCGGAGTCGCCCTGCCCACTATCCAGGCCGACCTTGATATGTCGGAGGTCGCGTCCCATTGGGTCGTCAACGTCTACATGCTCGTGCTGGCCGGCTTGGCGGCGGCGGCCGGCAAGCTGGGCGACATCGCCGGACACAAGCGGATCATGAATACCGGTCTGCTCATCTTTGGCCTTGCCTCGCTGGCGTGCGGTTTCGCCGAAAGCGGTGACTGGCTGATCACCGCCCGCGCTGTTCAAGGTGCCGGTGCTGCGATCATTTTTCCCGGCTCGCTGGCGATGCTGACGATTGCCTTTACGGAACAACAACGCGGCCTGGCGATCGGCATGGCCGGTGCGATTGGAACCGTATTCCTGGCACTTGGTCCGTTGGTCGGTGGATTCCTTACCGATGTCGCGTCGTGACGCTGGATTTTCTGGATCAATCCGCCGATCGTCCTGCTCATGACGTTGATTGTATCGGCCGCATGGATCGAACCGGTGCGGGACGGTCCAGCGGAGCGTATTGACAGGACTGGTCTGGTACTGCTCGTCGGCGGGCTGGGCATGCTCATCTACGTCGTCATGGAGGGACCGCAATGGGGATGGACCGACCCGGCGATTCTGCTGCTCCTCATCATCGGCGTCGCTTTTCTCACAGGTTTCGTATTCATCGAGCGGCGAACGCCCGCGCCGCTGATCGACGTCAATCTGTTCGCCAGCCCAGGCTTCACCGCCTGCAACCTGGTGATCTTCTCCGCCCAGTTCACCAAGATGGCGGTATTTATTTTTGGCGCGATGTATCTTCAGGACATTCTCAGCATGACGCCGCTCATGGCCGGCCTGGCGTTGCTGCCAACCGTCGCGCCGCAGCCATTCACGGCCCCCCTTGCCGGGTACACGGCGGATCGTTTCGGCGCCCGCGAGGCTTCGCTGGGCGGACTCATCCTAATGCTCGCGGGCCTCGCATGGATTGGCGTCGCGATCTCGTGGAACAGCTATGCCTTACTGTTTCCCGGCCTGCTTTTCTGGGGCCTTTCGATGGCTTTCGTGTTCGTGCCGCCGCAACGCGCGGTGATGAACGCGGTCGCGCCGATCAAGCGTGGCGAGGCCGGCGGTATCGCCATGTCCGCCCAGTTGCTCGGCGCGACCGTCGGCATGGCCGTATGCAGCACCCTGTTCAGCATGACCAATGACTTTCAGGTCGTCTTCCTCGTCAATGCCGCCTTTACCCTGATTGTCCTGGCAATCGCCTGGTTGGCTCTGGAGCGGCACCCGGCTCCAATCAATGGGGTCAGACCCCTTTGATTTCTTTGCTCTTCGCATGAGTTTTTACTCTGAGCCCAAATATTGTGTCGTCATTGACACTTGACCTGCAGCCTGCCGGATTTGCAACGAACAGCCGCGGCAAATTCCAAGCCGAGCCTGTTGCAAGGCACCGCAATTCCCGATGGCCCGGCGTTGGGATTCTTCAATGATTCACGCACTTTCTCGGCGACGACCTGGCAGTTCCTTTCGGGCGGACCCGAAGGTGATTCTAGCGTGCGTATCTCCGCATCGATGCCACCCTTGTTGTATGCATTAACCGCGCGTATTTCCTCTGCAACACCATACTTGTTGTATTCATCGGGCGCATCAAGCCACCTGGCCTCACCCCTTGCTGACAGCGAGTGAATCATGTCACTCACTTGATGCTCCACTGCCAGGTAACCGGCTTGTTTCGCTGTGGAGTGATCCGTACCCAGATCCTTGATGGCGCTGCGTATTGCGTCGATCCGCTTCGCATGGATTTGCTCTCCGTTTCCCTGCTGCGTCTTTGCAGCAGCTTTTTCGAGATAGCGAAGGGAAGTATCGAGTTCCTGCCTGGCCTGCGATGTCTCATGTCCGGTAAAGAGATCGATCCTGGCGTTGGCAAGATGCAGCCGCGCTTCGATCAGATCGGCCTTGAGTACATTCTCGGCGCGGTACCGTGCCCAGCCAGCTGCGACGTATTCCACACTGCGATCGGCAAATGCCTGGGCACGTTGCCACAAATGGTGGATTTTTACACCGACATCACCACCATTATTCAAATCCTCCTGCATTTGTCTGGCCTGCTCAAGGAGTTGTTCCGCGGCTTCTCGCGTAGGCCTCTCATCGGACTGACCGGCAGTCTCCAGATAACCGATGGCACCCTGAAGATCAGCTTTCGCCTGATCGTTGTGTCCGGCTTCTACATCAAGCACCGTCTGCCACAACAGCGATTTAGCTGAGAACAACGGTTGTTCGATGGCGAGAGACAAGTAGACAACACTGTCTTCAGCCGACTTTAACGCCATGTCGGCGTCATCCGGCCTTCCCTTGTCAAGGGAATTCCTGGCCTGGGCGACCAACTGACGCGTGGTGCTCAGGGGCAAGTCAATTTCGATGTACTGCAATGCCGTGTCTGTCGCATCGAGCGCCTCACTGGCCTTCTCCTTGTCACCCGACTTGAGATGTTCCCTGGCCTGTTCGAGGTGCTTTTTCGGCACATCGACCGGCATGACACCGATCAATTCATCGAGTGAGGTAAAAATCGGAACCAGATCCGGTAGTACCTCCTGCGGGTCTTCGTACTCCAGGTGTTTTTTCGCGACCCAGATCAGGTCTTTGACCTTGGTCGTCGGCAATGCCTCCTGGATGATGTCGAGCAGCTTACCGGTCTGGTCAAGCTCGGTATTTGCGCCTTCGGTATCTTTTGCATGGATATCGGAACGCGCCTGGGCAATATGGCGCAGTACCTTCACGCCGGCCGTCGAGATAATGTCTTCCTCGCGCCGGGTGATGTCCTTGCCGAGGACCGCTGTCACTCCTTTCTGCATGGTCGTTGCGTATACCGGTGATGAAAGTATCACCGGACACAGTCCGGTCAGTACAGCGGCGAGGGTAACTGGCTTGAATCTGGATTTGGACATTCCTGGTACTCCTCAAGGCTAATCGATTGAATGGGTGTTGACTCAATGGCATATGCTGCGCCATCCATAATTGAATCTAGGTAAACCACCGCCTTTGGCGGTGAGACTTGACAGGGCTCTGCCGTTGCGGCGTGCGGAGTAAGAAAATGGCCTCCCTTTGAACCGGCAAGTTCTAACAGGAGGCCAAAATGAGAGACTGGCAGAGCCAAGCTCACGTCAAGCATTATTGCAGATATCACATTGTCTTTGTCCCGAAATATCGCAAGCAGGCGATCTACGGGGTGTTGCGGAAGGAAATTGGTGGGATTTTTCGGGAGTTATGTCGTCAAGGTGGATTGGAGTTAGTGGAAGGGTATGCGATGCGGGATCATATCCACATGCTGTTGATGATTCCTCCAAAGTTCAGTGTCGCCAACACGGTGGGGTTTCTGAAAGGGAAGTCAGCGATTCGGATATTCAGAGCACGGAAACGGTGTCAGAGCACGTTATTTCCTAATATAGATTCAGACTTTTCCTCTATACCCCTCAATTCCCGGCGCTCACCATTGCGGTATCGGTTCGGCAACTGCAAGGAACAGCAATGGGAAGAAAGCCACGCTTCACCCTGCCGGGACATACACAGCACATCATTCAGCGCGGCCTGGACCGGCAAGCCTGTTTTTACTCGCCGGCGGACTGCCGACTGTACCTGAAATTACTGCAGGAGGCCGCCTCACGGTATGAATGCCATGTGCACGCCTATGTCCTGATGACCAATCATGTACACCTGCTGGCAACGCCGCAGCAATCCTCGGGGATTTCCTTCATGATGCAGCGTCTCGCCCAGCGGTATGTCAGAACAATCAACCGGACCTGCCATCGGACCGGCACACTATGGGAAGGCCGTTACAAGGCCGGCCTGATCGATACGGAATCGTATCTACTGACCTGCATGCGCTATATCGAGCTCAACCCGCTCCGGGCGCAGATGGTCGCGCATCCTGCGGATTATGCATGGTCGAGTTACCCGCATAACGCCGAGGGAAAAACCGACCCGGCGATCATCAGCCACACCCTGTACAGGCAGCTTGGACAAGACCAGTCAACGCGATGCCACGCCTACCGGGCACTGTTCTCAGCCCACATCGCGCCGGACCAACTGCATGCCATTCGTCATACCGTAAACCAGGAATTGGTGCTTGGCTCAGGCGCATTCAAACAACAGGTCGAGAACATGCTCAACCGGCAAACAGAGGAAAGACCCAGGCCCGACTTTGACACATCCTAGATACAAGAGTCCGATTTAACATGCAAATACAAGGAGATACGACCATACAAGGAAATGGCCGTGTATCTAGGTTTTCAGTCGGCTTGAAGGATGGGTGGGGGTTTCTTGATTTTCAGTAATTTCAATCGATTGGCTGCGTTTTTCTGGGGTTCGGTGACCTGCCAGACCGTCCCGTTTGGGCTCAACAATTGCGCCAGTTTTATCTGTTTCAGATCATCGCGGATGTTGCGCCAGGTATCGTTACAGTGATGCTCGGCCACCCGCTCCAGCAGCAAGGCCAGCACGCTCAGACTGACGTGGGCGCAAATGCGATGGGGCGTCCAATGATAGACCGGACGTAACCGGATCCCGCTCTTGAGGGTGCGCCAGGCCTCCTCCACCCGCTGGAGCTGCTTGTAACCCAGCGCCATATCCTCCGCGCTCAGTGTGTCGTCGTTGCTGTGTACCACGAACTTGCCATCCAGACGTTCCTTGGCGCGGATGGTGGCCTTGTCGATCACCGCCTTGCCGGTCTTGGTCAAGCGGATATAGGAGCCGTAGCGGCCACTGGCGCGCAACTGACAGATCCGTTTGCTGTGTGGCTCGCCCGCGGTGTGGCGCAGGGTTTGCAGTTCCGCTTCAAGCTCCTTCAACACCTGGTGGCGATGCTGATGCTGACGGGCCGCCTCCTGGGGGTTATGGCAGACCACATAGCGTCGGCGCCGCTCCCCTTCACCCACCCAGACCTCTTTCACCTGGAGATTCTCTGCCACCGTCTGATAGCGTCCCGGCCGGGTCAGTACCGCCTCGGCAATCTCGCCACCCCGGTGGATGGGCATGCACAGGATATAGCGTCCACCACCCCGGCTCAGGGTCTTCAGGTTCGCCGCAGAGACCATGCCGGCATCCCCGACAAACAGACAGCGGTTGAGCTGCCAACCCTTCAGATCCGCCTTGACCTGTTTTACCGTGGTCACATCTACCGTGTTGCCGGGGAACACCCAATGGCGCACCGGAAAACCATCCCGCGTGACCGCCAGCCCGATCACCAGCTGCGGGGCATCGTCACGTCCATTTTTCGACTTGCCCCGCTTCCTCAGGGCCGGATAGGCCTTTCCGCCCGCCTGCTGGCTGCCATGCTGCGCCACAGCGTCGGCTTCATCAATCTCGAAATGCAGTGAGGTCGTATCATAGAACACCAGATCCACATCGAGATTGAGCAAATCCGCCAGACGATAATAGAGGCGCTCTTCAATCGCCTCTTTGTTCTCTTCCAGAAAATCCATTGCCCGGTACAAGTGATGCAGTTGCAGCTGTTCTGTCCCGGCAATCTGCACATCCTCCTGCAGCCATTGCTCATAGCAGTAGAGCTTCGAGCTACCCGCACAGGCCCGATTGGCGACCATCGCAAACAGGGCGCGTTCTACCGGAAAATCCAATTTGCGCCGCCCGACGACCTCGGCGATGACCTCCGCGATGCCCAGTCGCTGCCATAAAGCCTCAAGCACATACAGATCGCCATAGGGCCAGGCATTCACCAACTGCCAACGGGGGTCATGGGCAACAATCTCTTCCGGGGCGCAACGCTTGAGAATGCTGTTGGCCAAGCGGCGCAGCCGCTCGATAACCTGGGGGTCTTCCGCGCGGCCGAAGTTGTAGACGATACGCACTTGGGATCGTTTGTTGGCAGGGTCCCAGGCGCTTTCGGCGAACTGGAGGTGGGAGATCTGTGAGCCGTCGGCACGCTTTTGCTTTGAGACACGCAAGTACATGTGCGCAATAATAATTTACATTACGCTTCTATACAACGCGTTTTGCTCTATCCCATGTATCTAGGTATTTTCAGGTAATATCGTGGCCTAACCACAGTAAGCTACTGTTTATGCTTGTTTCCGGTTTCAAGAAC